>NZ_JBSWVF010000017.1:0-93665 GCF_056159445.1 Pseudomaricurvus sp. ABR4_320
ACAAGTTGAATTCACGCATCCATAAACTTGACGTCTTTCCTTTAACCTGATAAGTCCCCAAAACATGATCACAGCCCGATCTGAACAAATCGATATTGATGTGACGCCGTTTTATCACGGTTATAAGCGGTGTGTACGTTGATGAGTAATCATTACCATGTGGTCTTGCATGTAGATCGGGCCGAGGTCAAAGGCTGCAGTGATCACGTGTTTAACCGAGCTTTTCTTTTAGGTGGTATTTATTGTGAGTCTGCTGGGCGGTTCGGCCTGGAAATATGATGAAGGGGTGTTCCAGCTGTCGTAGAAAACTTGAAGCCAGCCATCTTCCTCAGGCAGCGGTGTGCCACTTTTTGGTATGGAATGGAAAGGCCATCAATCGACGACTATGGTTCTGAAATGAAACCCTCCAAAGAAGTATTTCCGATAAAATTCAAATCGGATGAGATCTATGGGTTTGCTTCAATTTCAGGCCAGTTAGATGGATATTATTTTATAGGTGAAAATGGTTCCATCCAATGTGTCGCTTAAGCGTATAAATACTAAAAATAAAAATAGGATACCCGTATATTTGATTTCGATTCTTAATACCGCAAAACGCCAACACATGGCAGAGTCTTGATTAAAAAATGATCTTGACGCTATGCCGTTCTATTGATGTAACTTTCGGTGTGTGCCGTGCGCGTATTTTGGTGTAGAGCGTATAGATTTTGGACTTAAAGGTTGTTGTTTATTTATAGGAGTTTCCTTAAGCATAAAAATATATTCGTTAACGTATCGATTTTGTGAAATATTCACACTTTCTATTAAACTCTTGTAATTTGATGCGAGTGGATGTAATAAAAAAATGTATCGAAATGTCATTCTCTGTCGGTACGCCGCTGTTTAGAGCAATGAAAAGAACGCCATTTTCTTTTTTTTAAAAATCCCAGCAAATTCTTTGCACTTATCTTGCAATTGAGCGTCTAACGATTGGTTAGGAGATCTCTGATCAATACGTTGCGTTGTCATCGCAGCGTCGAAAATGGCTCTAAGTATACATATACGACGCGTAAACACTGCGCTTTTCGTCATTTTTGTCTTGTGCTAACTGCGTCGTCAACATTGATCAAAGGTTCCCAAATGGCTTATTAGTGAGGGAGAGTCATGCCTAATTTACAAGCCTTGTTGAAAGCGCTACAAACGGATTTAACACTGTCGCGTCTCGCGTTGTTGACGTATCTCGATGGCCCCAAGACGCTTCTTGAGATCAATCGTGATCTCGGCTTTAAACGGCGTATGGTCGAACGTTTTGCGGCGGATCGACCGGATTTTATTCGGCGTACCAAACGCCGTATGCCAAACGAGTCTGCGGTGGGGCGCCCCTATGAGGTCGGTTTTGCCCGCACAAGCAAAGCTACTCGGTTACTGCGGCAATTCAGTCTTTAACACATCTCAAATTCCATCAACTCTGTTGTCTTCTGCGTCACCTTATGGCGAATGCGTGTGTTTTCTACGGCACTGTTCGTCATAGTATTGGTTAGTTCGCTGATATACGGAGATTTGCTATGAAAGTGTCTGTTGTGGGTTTGGGCAAGGTTGGGTCTTGTCTGGCGTTCATTCTTTCGATACGCAATTTTGTTGATGAGTTGGTGTTGGTGGGAAGGCGTCCCGAGTCGGTGATGGGGGATGTGCTGGATCTGCGCCATGGCCAGTTGTTTGTGGATGCGCCTGCCCATATCGATGGCGGCAGTATCGAGAAAACACGAGGCTCAGATGTGGTTGCGATCTGTGCGTCTGCGCCTACGGCTCCGAATATGAACAGCCGTCTGGAGCTGGCGCCGGCCAATGTGGCGCTGCTGCAGGGGTTGTTGCCGGATATTATGCGGCTGTCACCGGATTGCAAGATTGTCGTGGTATCCAACCCCGTTGATGTGATGGTGCATTTCGCAATCCAGATTACGGGTGTCGATCCGTCGCGTATTTTGGGTACGGGAACACTTGTCGATTCGGCACGTTTCCGCCAGTTGATCTCTGACGAGGTCAATATCCATATGGAAGACATTCGCGCCTATGTGCTGGGCGAGCATGGCGACAGTCAATTCGCCGCCATGAGTTGTGCTGACGCTGGTGGAGAACCGCTGGATATCACTCCGGCACGACGGGAATTGGCGCAGCGCGCCTCGCGGGCGGGGTATGAGGTCTTTGGCTACAAGGGCTACACCAATTATGCGGTGGCGCTGGCGGCGGCTGAGATCATCGCCAGCATCGCTCTGGATTCCCGGCGGACCATGCCGGTTAGCCTGAAAGTAGATGGATTTTTGGGCGTTGACGATGTGTGTTTGAGTCTACCAGCAGTTATAGGCGAAAATGGCGTGCATCGCATCCTCCATCCGTCGTTAAATGACGACGAGAAGGCTGCATTTTTGAACTGTGCGGAAGTTGTGCGCCAGACCATTCTGGGGATCGACTCCAATGACGAATGAGGATTACCTATGGGAGGGTTGCTGCGGCCCGCCTGCTTGTTGCTTACGGCGAATTTACTAACGGCCTGCGGGTTTGAATGGAACACCGGCGATGCCTTTGGTTCCGGCGATGGGGATCTGACCCTTGGCATTACCGACGGTCCCGTCGACGCCGCGGACGCGGTGGTTATCGCGGTTACCGGAGTGGAAATTCACGGTTCGGAAGTTGGAACCGTCACCTTTGAATTTGATACCGAAGAATATATCGATCTGCTGGATTATCAGGGGGATGAGCGGTTCCTGCTGCTGGACGGAGAGGGCGTTGAGTCCGACGATTACGACTACGTGCGGCTGCTGATCGACGAAGGCCAGTCATACATCGAAATCAATGGTCTTCAATATACCTTATCTATCCCCAGCAGCTCTGAAACCGGTTTGCGGGTCAACCATGATTTCACCATTGATGAAGACGTGGATGTGGATTTGACCCTGGATTTTGATTTGCGGAAATCTGTGGTTGAACTGGACAGTGACAGCTACCAACTGGAGCCCAGCCTGCGAATTGCAGATACAGAGACGGCGGGCACATTAACAGGCACCATCAGTGATCTGTTGGTGCTGGATTCTGCCTGCAATAACAGCAGTAACAACACGTCGGGCAATGCGGTTTATCTGTTTCAGGGAAGTGACGCCAGCATTCAGGATATTCAGGGAATTACTGGCGATCCCTATGCGACCGCATCGGTGGACTACGACAGTACCAGCGAAGAATATTCCTATCAATTTGGCTGGTTACCGGCCGGGGATTATTCCGCTGTCTTCACGTGTGATGCCTTGATCGACAGCAATATCGAAGACAACAGTGACGAGGTTGTTTTCACGGATATCGCGGACGTTTTGATCGAAGAAGACACTGAATCTGTGGTTGATTTTGATTGATCTTATCTGCAACAAATAACTTTGCAGACGCACCAACGAGCCCGCTTAAATGCATAAATACACGGGCTGACCAACACGTCGCCAAGGTATCCATGTAGCCTCTGTGCGTGTTAAATAGCCAAAGTCGACTTGTTTTTAATGTTGCACAAGCCGCGTTGGTAGAAAAGCAATAACCTGTTGGTTTGTGTGCCTGCGAGGTTGACTTCGCAATTGTCTCGGCACCGTTTCGCTCACGTGCAAGTGTCTTTTGCCCGCCACGGGCATGATGGTTTCCACAATGTCCAGCCTCACAAGCTGGATGATAACCATAATAACAATGGGAAACCGCAGTGAAGAAGGTCACGCCCGCCTACAGTGTGATGCTGGTAGGTTTATTGAGTCTGAATTTCGGCATCGTCTTTTTTGATCGTAATGCTCTTAACTTTCTTATGCCGTTCGTGCGTGAGGATATTGTTCTCTCCAACACCCAAATCGGGATGCTGGCGTCGGCACTGTCGCTGACCTGGGCGCTTTCCGGAATATTTATCAGCTCCGCGTCGGATCGTTCCGGGCGTCGCAAAACGTTTCTGGTGTTGGCCACGGTTTGCTTTTCTCTCTGTTCATTTTTAACCGGTATTGCACCGAGCTTTTTGTTGTTGCTCGGCGCTAGATTACTGATGGGGGCTGCAGAGGGTGCCATTCTGCCCATTTCCCAGTCGATTATCGCCAGTGTGGTGCCAGCCCACCGCCGCGGTGTTGCCATGGGCATCACCCAGAATTTTGGTTCGAATCTGCTCGGGTCTTTTGTGGCGCCGGTGGCCTTAGTGGCGTTGGCCAGTTGGATTGGTTGGCGCTACGCCTTCTTTGTGGCGGGCATTCCCGGCCTGATCACCGCGTTCTTTATCTGGCGCGTGCTCGATGATGATCCACCACGCGCGGCGCAAGGTTCGTCCGATACGCCTGCGACAACGTCGACTCACCTGAGTTGGGGGCAGGCGCTTGGGCAACGCAATATTTTGTTGTGCGCCATTATTGCCATCCTTTTGGTGTCATTTTTGGTGATTACCTGGGCCTTTATGCCGTTGTTTTTAACCGAACAGAAAGGCTTCGAAAAAGAAACCATGGGTTGGTTGATGGGTGTTTTGGGACTTTCTGCGACCTTAAGCAGTTTTATTGTGCCGGGAATATCCGATCGTGTGGGGCGCAAACCCATCATGATTCTTATGCCGATTATTGGTTTATTGTTGCCGCTCGGGGCGATTTATCTCGGTGGTTCCGCCTGGTTGTTGGCCATGGTTTTTCTGATGGGTTGGGGCCTCAACGGATGCTTTCCGTTGTTTATGTCCACGATTCCTTCAGAAACCGTGGATGCGCGTCATGTCGCAACGGCGTTAGGGCTGGTCATGGGCATTGGCGAGGTTATCGGAGGTGTCGCTGCGCCGTTTATTGCCGGCATATTAGCCGATATCTATGGCTTGACCGCGCCCCTGTGGATGTTGGTGGTTCTCGCCATACTGGCAACATTAACGGCACTGGGGCTGAAGGAGACGGCGCCGTTTCGCCAGCACACGTCCGTCGATCAACAATCGCAAGGCACTGCAGCCACTGCAACCGAATAATACGTTCAGTACCTCAAGCCACCATAAAAATAACGTTAGCAACGGGAGACTAACACCCATGGCCGAATCCGCGAAAGGGGAATTCTGGAAAGATCTTAAACCCATCAAGACGGTTTTTCGTGAAGGCGCAATGCCGGAAATGTATCAGGCAAAAATCGCTGAGGGTGATGAGCGATACTGGGTACCTATTGGCGAAACCGTCAGTTCCAAGCCAGTCTTTATCAGCCCCACCATGAATATGTGGGCCGATGTGCTGATGGCGAAGTCGGCAGGGCTGGTCAACGTTCACTACCATCCTCGCCCGATCTGGGCGTATACCATTTCCGGCAAATGGGGCTATTTGGAGCACAGCTGGACAGCGACGGCTGGTGACTTCATTTACGAAACGCCTGGCGAAAGCCATACCCTCGTCGCTTATGAGCACGAAGAACCGATGAAGGTGTTTTTTCTCGTGAGCGGCCCGTTGATGTGGCTGGACGAGGAGGGCAAGACCACCGGCCACTTTGATGTGTTTGATTATATTGCGGCGGCCCGCGCCCACTATGATGAAGTGGGGATCGGCGCCGACTATGTGGATACGTTAATCCGCTAACCGAACACTAGGAGGCTAAGATGATGCAGAACGACTCCTGTTTTCGTCAGGATCTCTTTGCGGGCAAGGTCGCCTTGGTTACCGGTGGCACATCGGGTATCGGCGAAGCGACGGCAGGGTATCTGTCCGAGCTGGGTGCCCGTATCATCGCGATTGGTTTAGACGCTGAAGCCTGCCACTTGCGATCTTCCGAGACAGTGGTGATTCGAGAAGTCGATGTGACCCAGCGCCAGGCTGTTATCGATTTGTTTGAGTCTATTCCCCGTCTGGATATGCTGATCAATTGCGCCGGAATATCCCTGCCGGATGAGGAGCATGGGATGGCTGGTTTTGATCGCGTGCTGGCGGTGAATTTAACGGCGACCATGCACCTGTGTGAGTGCGCGCGAATACTGCTGGAAAAAAGTCATGGCACCATAGTGAATATTTCTTCGGTACTTGGCGTGTTTGGCAACGGAGATTATCCTGCGTACAGCGCCAGTAAGGGGGGAATTAACCAATTGACCAAGTCTCTGGCGATTGCCTGGGCGGCATCAGAGATTCGTGTGAATGCGGTGGCGCCGGGCTGGATTCGAACGCCATTGGCGGCAGCCATTGAAGCCCAGCCGGAGCTGGAAGCCGCCATCACTACGCGGATCCCAGCGCAGCGCTGGGGCAAGGCCCGTGAGGTTGCGAAAGCCATTGCCTTTCTGTGTTCACCGGCCGCTGGCTACATCACCGGTGCCGTAGTGCCCGTCGATGCAGGGTATACGATCAATTGAAGCTGGACATCGTCGGTTTCGTTTTTCTTCAGATTTGTTTCGCTCAAGTGCAAGTCTTCAGGCGTTTCGACGCGTAGGCTAGGGATAACGTGGGCGAGTCCGTAGAGACATCGTGTGCGGTTAGCTTCACAAAAATAATAAATGGAGTTCCTATGTATAATAAAAAATATCTGTCTTTCACGTCCTTCTGTCTGGCATCATCGCTGGCTGTCCCAGCGATGGCACAATTAGAGGAGATTGTTGTTACCGCCCAGAAGCGTGAAGAAAATGTGCAGGATGTGCCTATCGCCATCTCTGCCTTTACTGGGGAAAATCTCGCCGAGCGAGCCGTGACGAATGTCGATGGTTTATCCAATTTGACACCTAATGTAACTCTCGATGGCGGGACGCCATTTTCAGGCAGTTCGTCTGTGCTGTCGGCGTTTATACGCGGCATTGGTTCCAACGATTTTGCGTTCAACATCGATCCGGGGGTCGGGGTCTATATCGATGGTGTTTATCTGGCGAGAACCATCGGTGCGAATCAAGACCTCATGGATGTCGAACGCATTGAAGTCTTGAAAGGGCCTCAGGGCACTTTGTTCGGGCGCAACACCATTGGCGGTGCGATTTCAATTGTTACCCGTGAGCCGGGAGACGAATTCAGTTTTGAGGCGGATGTCACTCTGGGTTCCTATGAGCTGATGCAGATCCGCGGGTTTATGGATATTCCTCTGACCGACAGCCTGAAGTCGAGTCTCAGTTTCTCATCAAAAGATCGTGAAGGTCATTTGTCCCGGCGCCGTTATCCGGGCGTTGGTGATCTGAATACTGAGGCGCTAGAGAACTTTCCAGCGGCGGGCTACGGGGATTTAGGTCAGGGCCAGGAAGGTGGTGATGACATGTGGAGTGCACGCTATAAGCTGGTTTTTGATAACGATTCATCCTTCCGCGCGGCCTTTAGTGCGGACTACACCAACATCGATCAGATGCAGCTTGCCAATACGGTGATGGCAACGTCTCCCGCCGTATTTGCCGGCGCCTACAACTGTGCGATTGCGGGGATTGATTCCTCCGGATGCGCTGCGGGTATGGCTCCGGAAGGTTATATCAATGGCATTGGCGGCTATAACGGGCTCTTTGATATGCCCGCCTTGTTTGGCGTAAATGTGGATGATGACCCGACCAACGATCGACTTCCCTACGATGATCGCTTTCTTACTGGCGACGTGGATGAAAGCTATGCAAACGGCAATAATTTTACCAACTTGGAAAACTGGGGCGTCGGTTTAACTCTGGACTATCAGTTATCTGACAACATGGCTCTTAAATCAATTTCTTCTTATCGCAAGATCAACTGGGTCGTCGGTATGGACCTTGATGGATCACCGTTGAATTTTCTTCACACCAGTTTTACGACCGATCAGGAGCAATACAGTCAGGAATTCCAGTTGACCGGCACCGCTCTTAACGACAAGTTGGAGTATGTCCTGGGCGCCTATTACTTTGTCGAAGATGGCTCGCTACACGACTACGTCACCTTTGCTGAAGGGCTTTTACAGGTAGATGGTTTGAATTTACTGCGCACAGAAAACTACGCGTTTTTCTCCCAGTTTGATTATCGAATCACCGATCGAATGACGCTGACATTGGGCGGACGTTTTACCAGTGAAGACAAGGAATTTGAAGGCGCGCAGGGGGACAACAACGGTTTAAATTATAAATTGGCCAATGTCTTTGGGGATCCCAACTGTGCCAGTCTCGACCCCATTAGCGACGCCTGTCGGGCCTCGTTGGGGTTTCCCAATGCCGATGAGCCCCTGCGTTATTATGTCGACGGCAAGCAGACAAAATCCTTCGAGGAGTTTTCCCCAAAAATTGGTCTGAGTTATGAGTTGCTTGATGACATCATGATCTACACGACCTATTCCGAGGGTTATAAAACCGGTGGCTGGACCACGCGCCTTAGTAATCCGCTGCCTTACGCGCCGGACTTTGATGAAGAAGTCGCCAAGACCTTTGAGGTGGGTCTAAAGAGCACCTTGTTGGATAACACGCTTCAATTGAATATGGCTGTTTTCCAGACCGATTATGAAGGTATTCAATTGAACTTCCAGCAGGGGGTGTCACCGGTATTACAGAATGCTGGCGATGCAGAAATCAAAGGCTTGGAAGTCGAGGCCATGTGGGCACCGACGAACAGTTTCACGTTAAATGTTGGCGCCGGGTATTTGGATTCGGAATACACGCGCATTGATGACGGTGCCGTGGTTCCCGGTAACGCTGATCAGGGTGGTGTGGTGGTTGGTGGCGATCTGCCGAAGACGCCGGATTTCAAATTTAATATCAGCCCTCGTTATGAATGGACGCTGGGTGACAAGGGCTCACTGGTTGTGCTGGCAGACTACACCCACACGGCGGAAATGTGGAACGACACCGAGCGTACGTATTTGTTGGAGAGAGAGGCGACCGATGTGGTCAATATGAGCATCACCTATCGTGAACCTGACGACAACTGGTACATCATGTTGGGCGGCACCAATCTTACCGATGAACGCTACCCTGTAACCGGGCAGGCACAAATTGCAGGTGGCATGTTTTACGGCACTTACAGTCGGCCTGAAGAATATTACTTGCGTGTCGGTATGAAAATGTAAGGTCGCCCAACATTTCCCTTGCGGAATAGGTTTCGCCCTGAGCCCCCTCTGTCCGGCAGAGGTCGGCGGCAGGGCTTTTTTGTTATCGTCTTAACCCATGCAGTAAGGAAAAGATTATGAAAGCCGTCGTACATCAGGGGTTGCATCAGCCTCTCGCACTGGAAACTCTCGCTGATCCTCGTCCACAAGCCGGTGAGGTCCTGGTGAAAGTGAGCCGTTGTGGCATTTGTGGTTCTGATCTGCATATGACAGAAGAGGCTGCTTTTGGGGCTCAGTGTGGCGATATTCTCGGTCATGAATTCGCCGGAGAAGTCTTGGAGCTGGGGGCGGGTGTGCGTCAGTTGAGCGTGGGTGATTTGGTGTCCGTGATTCCCCTGCGAGGTTGCGGTGAGTGTCTGAGTTGTCAAATGGGCGAGCCCGCCTGGTGCAGTGAAATGACCTTGCAGGGGGGCGGGTATGGCGAGTTGGCCTGCGTAAAGGCGCATCAATGTATTCGACTGCCTGAATCTGCCAGTCTCGCTGACGGGGCTCTGGTGGAGCCGCTTGCGGTTGCACTGCATGGTGTCAATCTTTCAGGAATAAAGCCAAACGACAAGGTGCTGGTGTTGGGCGCGGGGCCGATTGGTTTGGGGGTGGCTTTCTGGGCTCGACGAATGGGGGCAACCCAGGTCGTGGTGCAGGATATCAATGCCTATCAGCAAGAGCGCGCCATGATTATGGGCAGTACGGATTTTGTGGTTGATCTTGAAAACCCTGTGGCGGCCGCCGAAAAAGCGCTGGGCGGGAAAGCCGATATCGTTTTTGAATGTGTCGGCGTGCCGGGGTTGATTACCCAGAGTATCGAGCAGGTGCGGGTGAAAGGCACGATTGTATTGCTTGGCCTGTGTACTCACTCAGACAGTTTTGTGCCTTTTACGTTGTTATCGAAAGAGATTCGGCTGCTGACGGCGGCATTCTTTCGTACCCAGGAATTCAACGCCACGCTAGATATGTTGAATGCCGGCGCGACAGAGCCTCAGCAGATGATTACGCAAACGGTCTCTCTACAACAAACACCAGAAGTGTTTGAATCCTTAAAAAAACGCACGCATCAATGTAAGGTGATGATAAATCCCTTCGCGTAGAGGAATGTTTAAGAAGGCACGCAGGTTGGTCGTTACGCGCGTTCAGGGTAGGTGGCGAGCGCTGAACAGTTTCAGGCTTTGGTCTGGATTGATATCCGGAAAGTCGGGGTGGGGAGAAAGTCTGCTGTCGATGGTTAGCGCCGGACAAACGTCCATCGCCGTCGTTCGTAGGAAGGTTTCGTCGAGTTCCGGCGCGTTTAGGCAGAGTAACAGTTCACCACCCGGTTGCATAAATTCAGGAATACGCTTCAGCAGTTTGGGGTAATCACGGCTGGCGATAAAACTGCCCGGTTGATATGAGGGTGGGTCGATAATCGCGAGATCGTAAGGCCCTGGACGACGGATGCGTCCCCAGGATTTCAGAATATTTTCACCGAGAAACGTGATGGGGGAGAGCGACTGCTGGTTTAGCCGGTGGTTGTCTCGCCCTCGGCTCAACGCCGAGCGGCTCATGTCGACGTTTACGATGGTAGCGGCTCCTGCCGCCGAGGCTACCACGGAAAATGCACAGGTGTACGAGAAGAGGTTGAGCAGACGCTTGCCCTTTGCCCGCGCTTCAACCCAGGTGCGTCCCGGTTCCATGTCCAAAAAATAGCCGATGTTCTGGTGAGACCCAATATCGATGTGAAAGGCGAGCTCACCTCGCTGAGCAACGAGATGCTCCGGAATATCGCCGGCAATAATCTCTACCGATGACCGGGGCAAATATCTGCGTTGAATCGCAATGGCCGTCACCGACTCTGGCCAGTCCATCAGATTGATCTGCTGCAGGCAGGCCTGCTCCGACACGGCTTGGTCATCCCGATAAAAAGTGACCAGCAATACCGGTGAGAACCAGTCTATCGTGGTTTGTTCATAGCCAGGAAAGCAGCGGCCGCGGCCGTGAAATATCCGGCGGCTCTGGGACATTTCCCGCGTCGAGGTATTCTTGAGTTGGTGAAGAAAGGCGTTTAAAGCGTCGACAAGTGGATCAGACATGTTATTTGGGATTAGATCTTCTAAAGTGCGGGGCGCATGTTAAACAGCAATGGAAGTGTGTGCCAGCCGCGGTTTTCAGCCATCCATCCGGCATCTAGGTGGAATTCGCAGTTTCTTCTGTTTTGGTGGGCAAGGTCGAGTGCACTTTCAGCCTGCAGTGAGTGCACTCTCAGGCGTGAACATGTCTCTATCGTGACGCTATTATTGCGCAAGTGTCGGCTTTTGTCGTTGATTGTGAAGAATTTCGTCAAGTGAAAAGTGCGCGCTGGCCGCGTCGGGATTCTTCGTGCTAATCTAGCTGCGCAGACGTAGTCAACGTCCATACAGAAAGCCTTAAATCTATAAAATAAACGAGGGGCAGGATCGTGGGGTGTCAACTAAACCGCATCAGTCATCTGGAACGATTTTCCACGGCTGATGTTTCTCCAGCTGGGCGGCTGGATTATTGGAAGCGCATCGCTCAGGAAACGTTCATCGGGCTTGAAGTTGAAGCCACGGTGGCGGACTTTGGCGGCGAGTTAATGCGGTGGCGCATAGGAGACTTGTTGCTGACCCGGGCGCGGGCCTCTTCATCCAGAGTTGCGCGGGAACCCGTCGATGTGCGACAGGCTGATCGGGTTATTTTGCACTTGCAAAGCTTTGGTGTCAGTCGCCAATACCAGGGGTTGCGCACCTGTGAGCTGGCGCCGGGGGATTTCTCCATGGCCAGTTGCGCGGAGTACTTCCTTAACACCTTTCCCGGCCGCCACGAAGTGTTGGCGGTAGAGGCGCCGCTACCGTTGATCGAAAAGCACGCACCGAATTTTGATTTGGCGATGTCTCGCTCAATCTCCGGTACTACCCCCGGAGCGCGTATGTTGCGGGATTTCCTGCTGTCATTGTGGCGTCTGGAAGCCGACTTAAAAAACGGCAGCGAAGTAGAGCGATCTCTGTCTGACAATATGGGGCAGAGCTGGGCGCAGGGGGTGCAGGTCATTTACATGGACCTGTTGTCACTGGCGATCACGGGCGCGGCTGAAAGTCGACAGGAAGATAACAGCCTGCTGGCGCGATTAAAACAGCTGATAGAATCCCGTCTGCATGACCCAACATTGCGTACCGCGTCGATTGCCGATGAACTGGGCGTATCGTCACGGTCTGTCCAGCTTGCGTTCAGCGCTCTGCACACCACTCCCTCGGCGTATATTATAGAGCGGCGTATGTTGTTGGCGGCGGAGTATTTGATGTCGTCTCCACATATGAGTATCACCGACATTGCCATGGAGCTGGGTTTTAATGAGTGCAGTTATTTTACCCGGTGTTTCCGCAAGCATTTTGGTATGACGCCGATGGCGTATCGCAAGCGCTGTTAGGGCTTGTCATCCTGGTTTCGGATACGGAGAATGCCGTCAGTATCGTGTGTTCTCTCTGACTGCCGTGGTTGCCCTTGTCCCGCTCTCCTGAAACGTCTGCTCTCATTTGCGCCTTGCTGGCGGTGTTGCTTTGGTCGACCGTGGCAACAGCGTTTAAAATCAGTCTCTCCTATTTGAGCGTAATGCAGCTGGTCGCTGGGGCCAGTGTTGTTTCAACCTTGGTGTTGGCCAGCCTGCTGGCCTGTCAAAAGCGATTGGCTCAGGCCGTTATCAGCTTGCGAAAGCACTGGCGGCAAGCGGTATTGCTCGGTGCCATTAATCCGCTGATTTATTATCCGGTTTTGTTTGCGGCCTACGATCGATTACCGGCTCAGGTGGCGCAGCCGGTCAATTACACCTGGGCGATTGCGTTAAGTCTGCTGTCGATACCGGTGTTGGGGCAAAAACCCAGTCTTCGTGATTTTGCCGGCATGGCGGCTGCCTATGGTGGCGTGGTGCTGGTGTGTGTCTCTGGCAATCGGGTCACGGGCAGTCTGGATGCTCTTGGCTTATCGCTTGCGCTAGTTTCCACATTTTTATGGGCGGGCTATTGGTTATTAAACACCCGCGATCAGAGGGATCCGCTGACCGGATTGTTCCAAAACTTTTTGGTGAGTCTGCCGATCTTGCTGGTTTGGGTTCTGTGGCAAGAAGGGCTGCCGTCGACGGCAGACCTACGCCCCTGGCTGGGTGTGCTTTATGTGGGCTTGTTCGAAATGGGCATCACCTTTGTACTCTGGCAGCAGGCGTTGCATCGAACACAACATGTGGCTCGCATCAGCACGCTGATCTTTTTATCACCCTTTATCAGTTTGCTGTTGATCCATATTTTTCTCGGAGAGCCTCTCTACGGCCTGACGTTCGCGGGTTTGGGGCTGATCGTCGCAGGCTTGATCGTGCAGCATCGTGGCACTAAATCCGAGTCTCATTGACGGCTTCGATTGATTGCGAACATTAGTTTTCTATGCGAAGCTTGGTGGGTGTATAGGCAGCTTGGTGATGTCCAAGACAGGCCGTTCATTTTTGTCGATGAGGCCGCGTAGATAGGAAATCAACAGCCTGCTCGTGGAACGCCGGGTTTCATTTGCCCGGCTTGTCTCCGCCACGCCAATTCTTTTTGATGGTGTTCTCGAACCCTGTCGTCGGCAATGTTCGCCATCGATCGATTTTTCGCTAGGAAGCCCATAATGATCTCTCGTAAGTCTCTTGCAATCTGTCTGCTCTGGCTAAGCTCACTGTTGGCATTCTCTGCCGTCGCCGATACCTCGGGTGCAGGTACTTATCAACGTATCAAGGTGTATGGTAAGGCTCTGGAAGGAAATTTAGGGGGCAATAATCCTGAGCGGGATGTGTCGATCTATCTGCCTGCCGATTATGAGACGCATCCGGAAAAACGCTATCCCGTACTCTACTTGTTGCACGGTTACACGGATTCAGATGCCCGTTGGTTTGGGGTAGAAGAGGGTAAAACCATGACGTTGCAGGCCATGGTCGATGCCGCCGATAAGGCGGGTGTGAAAGAGATGATCGTTGTTATGCCCAATGCGTTTACCCGTTATTGGGGGAGCATGTATTCCAGTTCCGCCACCGTGGGAGACTGGGAAACCTTTGTTGCAGAGGATCTGGTCAGTTACATCGACAGCCACTACCGCACTCTGGCTCAGCGAGAGAGTCGCGGTCTTGCCGGACATTCCATGGGCGGTTACGGGACATTGCGCATCGGGATGAAATTCCCCGATGTTTTTAGTGCGATCTACGCGCTAAATCCCTGCTGTTTGCCACCGTTTGATCCCTCCGAAGCGGACGCCGCCAAAGCGGCTTATGACATCAATTCTGCGGAGAGCTTTGCCGATGCACCCTTTGGCATAAAGGCGATGGTCACCTTAAGTGTCGCCTGGTCACCGGATCCGCAAGCGGGGCCGGGATATTATCGACTGCCGGTGGATCCCGATGGCAGCCTGCGTCCTGATGTTATCGCCGCCTGGAATGCCAGTTCACCACTATCTCTGGTTCACCAATATTTGCCGGCGATGCGTTCGTTCACGGCGATTGGTTTGGACGCTGGGAATGACGACATGCAGGGCATTGAAGACGCTACACGACAGTTTCATGAGATTCTTGATGGGTATGGCATCGCCAATACCTTCGAAATTTACGCAGGTGATCACGGCAATCGCGTGCCCGAGCGCATGATTAAGGTTGTGCTGCCGTTTTTCGATAACGCACTGGCGTTTGCATAATATGGTGAGGCTTTTTGAAAATATTACGGACGATTCTGCAAAGGCGTCGCTTGAACTCCGCGCAAACGACCTTTTGAACCGATTAAGTCGTTCGGCATAAAACGTGTAAGCATCCTCTCTGTTTTCGCGAATTAACGTAGAGAGGAGATTTCAATGAGTAAAACTGCCGTTCTTTATCGCATGCGCACGGATCAGCATTTGTGCCCATACGGTCTAAAATCTCGCAACCTCCTGCGCAAGCAAGGCTTCACCATTGAAGATCATGAGCTGACAAGTCGTGACGAAATTGATGCGTTTAAGCAAGAGCATCATGTCAAAACGACTCCGCAGACTTTCATTAATCACCAGCGTATTGGCGGCTACGATGATCTGAAAGCCTACTTCGGTAAAAAAGGCGCAGATAACGACGAAACCAGTTATACGCCCATCATCGCGATTTTTGGAATGACGGCATTAATGGCCGGGGCATTGCTGTTTCGGGGAGGAATGCCGGGTTCGATTGTGGGTTTTGTAGAAATTTTTGTCGCCTTGAGTATGTGTGCACTTGCGATGCAGAAGTTGCGAGACTTAAGCGCTTTCTCACTGCAATTTATAACCTATGACCTACTGGCCATGCGGTATGTGCCTTATGCCCGGGCGTATGCGTATCTGGAAGCTTTTGCCGGTATCGGTATGTTGGCGTCCTTGCCTGGGTTAATTGTCGCTACGCCGGCGATTGTGATTGGTGTTATCGGCGCCGCATCGGTCGTTAAAGCGGTTTATATCGACAAGCGAGCGTTAAAATGTGCATGCGTAGGTGGTAATAGCAATGTTCCCCTCGGTTTTATTTCATTGACTGAGAACGTTATGATGGTCGCTATGGGGGGCTGGATGCTGGCTCATTGAGCCCAGGGAAGCTCTGATTAATGTTGGCGATGGCAACGCAGGTAATTAATCAGAGCTTCCCTAGCATCGGTCTCCGCGTAGTTGATACAGGCAGGGATGATTGCCGCGAGCTTTTTGAGCGGCTTCCGATTCTTTCATCGTCTTTTTGCATAATCCTTCGCTCTTAAGAAGCGGGGGATTTTTGTGTTTGCTTGCTGCAGGTTGAGACGGCCTGCGGCTTTGATTGGATGTGTGTCGAACGTCAGCAGGCACACGAATACGCAGTGAAAACCATACGATAAGCGAGCGGCTCAGCTCCCAGGGACACAATTATGGCGCATCTCGATTGGCCGGACCTCTTGGTCATTGGTATTTATTTTTTGATCACGGCCTACATCGGCTATCGCGTCAGTCATCGCAAAACCACGTCTGAAGATCTGTTTCTCGCCGGTCGCTCTCTGGGGCCTGCGGCGGTTGGGTTTTCCCTTTTTGCCTCGAACATTTCCTCCGATACCTTGGTTGGCCTTCCCGGGGCGGCATACGAGACGGGTATCTCGGTGGCGAACTATGAATGGATGGCCGGTCTGGTCTTGATTTTCGCGACCTTTCTGGTTGTGCCAGCACTCTTACGCGGCAATATTCAAACCATGCCGGAAATGATGGAGCGGCGTTTCGACAGTCGTATGCGTGGTTATTTGTCTGCCATCACGCTGTTCCTTTCGATCGTGTTGGACACGGCGGCAACGCTATATGCGGGCAGTTTGATCGTTACCACATTTATGCCGCAGCTAAATATGGTTGAGGTCTGCTACGGAATCGCCATTTTTGCGGCCATTTATACCGCAGCAGGCGGCTTAAAGGCGGTGGTCTACACAGACTTTATGCAAGCCATCGTGCTGTTGTTTGGCTCCGCATGTCTCGCGTATATCGTCTTTGGTAAGTTCGATTTTTCCTGGGCGGCGGTGAAAGAGGCCGTGCCGCCGGAGAAAATGTCTCTCATACGTCCTATTGATGATCCCGGCGTCCCGTGGTTGGGGTTAATTACCGGTCTACCGATTGTGGGCTTTTACTACTGGACCATGAATCAATACGTGATTCAGCGGGTGTTGGGTGCGAGGGATGTACAGACAGCCGGTCGCGCCGCACTGATTGCCGCCAGCCTGAAATTGCTGCCGCTGTTTTTTATGGTGATTCCCGGTGCCATGGCGATTTCCCTCTTGCCGGATCTTGAGCATGCCGATCAGGTCTTTCCAATGATGGTGGCGCAGTTTACGCCGACAGGGCTGACGGGGTTAATTGTGGCGGGTATTATCGCCGCGCTTATGTCGACCTGCTCATCCACGCTAAATTCGTCGGCGACACTGATCACCTTGGACTTTGTGCAACCGCGCAAACCAGAGTGGTCGACTGAAAAACTGGCCTGGTGTGGTCGCGTGACCACCATCATCATTGCCTTGATCGCCGCAACCTGGGCGCCGATGATTCAGCATTTCTCTGGGCTCTGGGCCTATTTACAGCAGATCTTTGCGTTTGTCGCTTCGCCCCTGGTTGCCGTGTTCCTCTATGGTCTGTTGTCAACGCAGCTGGGACCAAAGGCGGCATTCCGCGGCCTTGTGACCGGGCACCTTGTCAGTGCGATACTGTTTTTGCCCTTCCTTAATGGCTGGATTCCGATACATTTCACCATCATCGGTGGCGTGTTGTTCCTGTTGACCCTGATCGCCACCTTTGTTTGGGCGAAGCTTCTGCCCGAGGACACGCCGACAGCCGACGATGCCCGCATCGCGTTTTTCGCACGTCATGGTTTGGAGAAAGCGACACTCGACGTGAAAGTGGGGGCGGGCATCGTCATCGCATTAATCGTCACCATGCTGATTGTCTTTCACTAGCGGGCCGTTGATGTTCGTCTTCGAGATAGGTTTGAGGCTTGATAGTTAGTCAATCAACATTGGCACAACGGCTATCCGGCACCTGTGTCCATACTCTATCATTGATAAATAACGTCTATTGATGAATCGAGTATGGACATCCGTCAGTTACAATTTCTTTGCGCGCTAGACCACCATCGGCACTTCGCCCGGGCCGCTGAGGCCTGTCATGTGACGCAGCCGACCCTATCGATGCGCCTGCGACAACTGGAAGATGAGCTGGGGGTGCTGCTGATTCGGCGGCGGCAGCGATTTGAAGGTTTTACCGACGCTGGGGAACGGCTGTTGAGCTGGGCGCATCAAGCGGTGCGCGCCTTCGATGGTGTGCGTACCGAGGCGCGTCGTTTGCAAGGGACTCTGTCGGGAACCTTGCGTATCGGCGTAGTGCCTCTCAGTCATGTGCGACTGGTGCCGCTGCTTCAGCAGTTGTATGGATTTTCTCCGCAGATTCGCTTTCAGATACATTCTCTAAGTTCCTCCGACATTCTCGATCATCTGGCCAGCAACCAGCTGGATATCGGTCTCACCTACCTGTCGCAAATTGAATCCGGTGATTACGCGGTATGCTCGTTAGGGGCGCCGCATATTGGCTTGTTGTTTAACGCCGAGAACTTTCCCGAATTGGCGAATGCTGAGCTCAATTGGCATCACGTTGCCGGGTTGCCGCTGGGCTTGCTGAATCAGTCTATGCGCTTTCGTCATGGCTTGGATCTGGAGGCTCAGGCGCAAGGCGTCAGCCTGCAGCCATTGCTGGAGGCGGATACGTTAGATCAGCTGCTGGATGCGGCACGTTGCGGCTTGTGCTGTACGCTGGTTCCACTGGCGCCAGAAGGCGAGCCGCAGGTCCCGCAGGGGTTGAGTGTGCGGCGTCTTCCCGATCAGGGATTGCAGTCTGCGCTGGCTTTGGTTTGTCCGGGGAATTCGACCGACGGAGGGTTGGCTCAGACGTTTTTGCAGTTTCTGCAGGGTGGCGTTGTTGGAGATTAATACACGCCTGAAGTTGCACCTTTGATAGATAGCACCTATTAAGAGATCAGTACTGGTGATTGGACGCTGCTGGCACTGGCGCCTAATCTGTTGCCAATATCCAGCAATCTATCAGGTGCTTATCATGGCTCGTAACGCGAAATCTCAGACTCCGCCCAATGCCTATCAGCGGCCGGCCGGAGGCTGGGGCGCTTTGAAGAGCACTGCGCGCGCCTGGATGGACAGCGACAATCGTTTAAAAAATATTCGCAGTCTGCTGAAAACCAATCAACCCAACGGGTTTGACTGTCCCGGTTGTGCCTGGGGTGACAAGCAACATCCTGAGCGCTTCCGATTTTGTGAAAACGGCGCCAAAGCGGTGAACTGGGAGGCGACGGGGCGGCGTGTGGATGCCGATTTTTTCAAGCAGAATTCGGTCGCCTGGCTCAGAAAACAAAGTGATTTCTTTCTCGAATATCAGGGGCGCTTAACCGAGCCCATGCGCTACAACCGTTCGACAGATCATTACGAGGCGGTGTCTTGGGAAGAGGCGTTTGCGCTGATTGGGCAGCACTTGAGGGATCTGGAATCTCCGGATCAGGCGGAGTTCTACACCTCCGGTCGCGCCAGCAACGAAGCCGCATTTATGTATCAGTTGTTTGTGCGCGCTTTTGGCACCAACAATTTCCCCGATTGCTCCAACCTCTGTCATGAAGCCAGTGGTCGTGCGCTGACCGCCAGCATCGGTGTCGGAAAAGGCACGGTGACCATGGATGATTTTGCCGAAGCCGATGCCATCTTTGTGTTTGGCCAGAACCCAGGCACCAATCACCCTCGCATGTTGGCAACCTTGCGTGAGGCTCACAAACGTGGCTGTCGAATTTTGAGTTTCAATTCCCTGAAAGAGCGTGGTCTTGAGCGCTTTCAAGATCCGCAAAACGCCATCGAAATGTTAACCGATGGCTCTGAGCGAATCAGTGACGATTATTATCGGCCCAACCTGGGCGGCGATATGGCCGTTTTGCGTGGCGTCTCGAAAGCGCTTCTGGCTATGGAAGATAACGCCAGGGCAAAAGGGCACACGCTCTTTGATCAGGACTTTATTACCGCGCATACGACGGGGTTGGAAGAGTGGATCGCGCAGGTTAAAGCAACATCCTGGTCGAAGATTGAAGAGCAATCAGGATTGTCTCAGCAAAATCTCAACGTGATTGCTGACGTGTATGTGCAGTCCGGACGGGTAATCTTCACCTGGGCGATGGGCATTACCCAGCATCGACACTCAGTTGCTACCATTCAAGAAATGGTCAATCTGCTGTCACTGCGGGGCAATATCGGCAAGCCGGGGGCGGGGTTGTGTCCGGTGCGTGGCCACAGCAATGTTCAGGGCGATCGCACGATGGGGATTGATGAGCGCCCGTCGACGGCGTTTCTCGACCGTTTGGGCGAGCATTTTGGCTTTGAGCCTCCACGTGCACCCGGCCACAATGCGGTCGAGGCCATACGAGCAATGCGCGATGGTCGCTCCAGGGTGTTTATTGGGCTTGGTGGTAATTTTGCCGCTGCAACGCCAGATACTGAGGTGACAGAGTCCGCGTTGGAGCGCTGTCGGTTGACCGTACAGATCAGTACGAAATTGAATCGGTCTCATCTGGTGGTAGGAGAGGACGCATTGATTTTGCCCTGCCTGGGACGCACCGATATCGATCGGCAAGCTGGGGGAGAGCAGCGGGTAACTGTTGAAGATTCCTTCAGTATGGTTCACGCCTCGGGTGGTGTCTTAGAGCCTTTGTCGGACGCGATGAAATCTGAACCGGACATTATTGCCGGCATTGCCGAGGCGACCTTGGGCGATTTTCCCATTAACTGGCAGCAGACTGTGGCCGATTATGACGTCGTACGCCAGCATATTGCTGCGGTTATAAAGGGATTTGATAACTTCAATGACCGTATTCAAAACCCTGGTGGTTTTTACCTGGGAAATGCGGCGCGGGAAAGAAAATGGAATACGGCATCCAACAAAGTGCAGATCTTTGCCCATGGCTTGCCCGACCATATCTTGCCGATTCAGGCACAATCTCACATCAATGAGAATTCGCTCATTTTGCAGACTCTGCGGTCGCACGATCAATACAACACCACCGTTTACAGTAATGATGACCGCTATCGAGGCATTAAAAATCAACGCCGTGTATTGCTCATCAATCCGGAAGACATCGCGCGTCTCGGCTTTCAGCCCAATGATACAGTGACCTTGCAGTCGTGTTGGGATGACGGACGTGTTCGTCAGGTGCAGGGCTTCGCGCTGATTCCCTATGATATTCCTCGTGGCAATGTCGCGGCCTATTATCCGGAAACCAATCCACTGGTGCCCTTGGACAGTGTGGGTGAAGGCAGTAATACACCGACATCAAAGAGCATTGGAATTAATATTCTGCAGGATCGGCGTGAACAGATCCAAGCGATTGACGTCGGCGCGGGCCAATAAAAAACTCTTCAACCTGTTTTTGAATCGACGAATGTTGATTTCCTTCAAACGGGGGATGTGTGAAATTCGTTCGAACTTTATCGTAGTGGTGTGCGCAGTCACTTGCGTCGTTTAACAAGAATGTTTACACACCAGAATGGAGTTCACGATATGCCAATTGATGAGATAGAAGACGTAGACTACGAAGCCGAGGGCACCGACGTCCACAGTGCTGTAAGTAGCGAGGGAAGTGGTTCAGAGACTGCATTACAAAGTGATAACCCCAGCTTCGGCAAGTTGGGGGAAGGTGCTGAAGCCGGAAATGATGAGTTGGAAGCTGTGCCGGGATACGAATTGCCGTCAATTCCGGGGTATGAAAAAATCAGCGCAGAGAATTCCGATGAAAAATTATGGTTGGATGCCTGGCACGCATCCTTCAGTGACGAAGCGACTCAACAACGCTTAAAAAAGTCTTTGGAGCTCGGAGCGTCGGAAGAAGTCGTCATCGGTGCCGATGACAGAATCCGGATAACAGGAACATCCAGTTACCCGTGGCGGGCGATCTGCTCTTTGAGAATCGAAGCAAAAGATGGAACACGCTGGATCGGAACCGGGTGGTTTGTTGGCCCCAGAACGGTCATGACGGCAGGCCATTGTGTCTACATGCATGATCACGGTGGTTGGGCGAAATCCATTGAAGTCATTCCCGGTCGCAACGGTACGGCAGAACCTTTCGGCAGTGTGACATCGAGCAGCTTGCGCAGCGTAAAAGGCTGGACGAACAGTAAAGGTCGAAATTATGACTATGGCTGCATTCAGTTGGCGTCTAACCAAGCGCTCGGATCGACCGTCGGCTGGTTTGGCTACGCAAACTATAGCGCAAGTACCTTGCGAAATATCACTGTAAACTTGTCGGGATACCCTGGTGATAAGCCCTCAGGCACTCAGTGGTTTATGGCGAGAACAACGTCCAGTGTCAGCTCCCGCGTTATTACCTATTCTATCGATACAGCCGGTGGGCAAAGTGGTTCGCCGGTGTGGCGTTTGACCAACGGCAACCGTTACGCGGTAGGGATTCATACCAACGGCAGTTCCAGCGGGAATTCTGCAACGCGTATAACAAAGCCTGTCTTTGACAATATCAAAGCGTGGAAAGATCAAGTTGAAGTGGCTGCCGTCGAAACGAAAACGCCGCTGCGTGTCGCGGCTTTGAAGGGGGCGTGACGTTCACTGTCGGGGGAAGAGATTCCCCCTGTTCTAACCCGTCAAAACGAACCGGTGCGGCTATCGCAATGGATGATTTTTCATTAGAAGGGGTTATCCAGGATCAAGCAGGCCTGCCTGTGCCTAACGCTGTTGTTATGATCTCTGAATCACCGTCTCAGCATTCCGATATTGCTCAAATTACGGGTGAGAGCGGGCGGTTTTCGTTTGGCTCTGGAGAAGCCGGGCACTATGTCTTCACAATTTCACTGCCAAATGGGGACTTGGTACATTATCGATGCACGCTGCCCAAGTCGGAAAAAGCAGTGATTGTCATGCCTAAAAACCGCTGAAACATTTGTTTTAAGGGGGCGTCTATAAACCTTCTAGATTCCAAAAAACTCGACATCATGGGAGCCCTGTTTGATTCGTTGAAAAATCAGATTTATCCTGTGCATTTTGGCGCATAATTCATTTAAAAAGCCAACCCATTGGACGCGTTCAGGGATGTCCTTCAATGTCTCGTATTTGGTATTCCGCAAAGAAGCGCGTAGTCTCTCTTTTACGGGTAAATTCTGATTGAATTATGTGCGTCAGGTGATGCAGATAATCTGTCAAAGGTTTATTGGGGCGATAGCAAAGATCTGCTCATAACGAAGGACTTAAGGGAATATATAATGTCGATAGAGTTTCTATTAACCTCTCTGGTTGTCGTGTTAATTCCGGGAACGGGTGTGTTGTATACCGTGGCGACAGGGCTGTTTGCTGGTCGTCGGGCAAGCTTGAGCGCTGCAGTTGGCTGTACGCTGGGCATTACCCCGGCGTTGTTGGCCTGTGTGTTAGGCCTCTCTGCGCTCTTTCATACCAGTGCACTGGCATTTCAGTTGGTAAAATACGCGGGTGCTGCATATTTGCTGTACTTGGCCTGGATGATGTGGCGTTCGGCTTCGCCCTTATCCTTGGGTGATCGACCAACGGAAACCAATCATTTCTCCATCGTATTAAAGGGGTTTCTGCTGAACATTCTTAACCCCAAACTGTCCATCTTTTTTCTGGCGTTTCTGCCTCAATTTGTTGCTCCTGGCGCGCAGCACCCACTCACTGAAATGCTTGGGCTCGGCGTGATCTTTATGCTGATGACATTAATTGTTTTTATAGCCTACGGTTTTGCAGCGAGTGCAATAAGCTCCTATGCGACTGGATCCCAGTCGATAACCACCGCCATTCAAAAACTGTTTGCTGGCAGCTTCGCTATCCTGGGCATTAAGCTCGCGTTGAGTGATCGTACTTAAGGCGCCAAACCTGGATGACTCGCCGGGATGATATGTGTTGAGCAAATCCTATAACGATGGCGATGTACCTGCGGTAATTTCACTGATTAAGGAAGACGTCTATGGGAAGTTGGGTAGAACACTTTTTAAAAGAGAATCGAACATTCCTGTTGTTCTTATTTTTTATGTTTGTTTTTCGCAGTGCCGTGGCAGACTGGAATGAGGTGCCAACGGGATCGATGAAGCCGACCATCGTTGAGGGTGATCGCATTTTGGTAAATAAATTAGCCTATGATGTTCGGATTCCATTTACCCATGTGTCGTTATTTCGTAGGGCAGATCCAGAATCCGGTGACATTGTTATTTTTGATTCGGAAGCAGCAGGCAAGCGTCTGGTCAAACGTGTTATTGGGGTGCCGGGTGATCTTGTGTCTCTGCGTAACAATGAGTTACACATTAATGGCAGTGCAGTGGCTTACACGCAGATGGGCGTATCGGAGAATACCGTCGATCTTCGGGAGACACTTGCATCCGGTCAGCATGTGATTCGCATCCAGAGAAGCCCTTCATGGATGTCCAGTTTTGCTGATGTTATCGTTCCTGAAGACCACTATCTGGTTTTGGGTGACAATCGGGATAACAGTTCAGATTCCCGCGTTATTGGCATGGTTCCACGCGAGGAGATTGTTGGACGATCCCGGCACGTCGTGCTGTCATTGAATTATGATCGCTACTATTTCCCAAGAAGGGAGCGTTGGTTCAGAACACTGTGATCAGCGAGGTGATCTTATTGACATGGGGGTGGTGAGAGAGACACTAATGGAGGGTAGGGGCAGTCGGGTAAAAAAGTCTGGCAGTTACCACTTTGCAGAAGTCAACAACTGCCAGACCAGATCTTTCGTTCTATTACTCGCTTAGAAGTTCAGATCTTTTTCAACGTCTTGAAGCTTGCGACGGCCAAGAGCCAGGTTCGCTTTGTTCTTGTCCAAAACGTAGTAGAGGAAGACGCCTTCTTTAACAACCATTGGGCGAATCAGGTGGTAGTGCTTGCCAAGAGTGATGAGAATATCCTCGATCACATCGTTGAGCTTCAGACTCTTCATGGTTTTCAATTTGGCGCGAACCACTTCAGTATTACCGGCAGCAGCAATCTCCAGGTCAACACCGGAACCAGCAGAACCTAACATCATACCGCTGGCTGAATCGACAACCGCGCAACAAATTGCGCCGTCCAGTTCCAGCAGTTCCTCTAAGCTATCTTTGATTGAAGCCATTGTTACTCTTCCTATCTATAGTTAAAACATCACTTACATTTACAGTGTAGTTGCAATTCTCAACTACGAACGATTTTTAAATAAGTCATCTGTCAATTTGCGTAATTTGCCCGTTATTTCGTGCCAATTACCCCAGTTAACGTTCTTTCTTTCCGCCAGAGTAACCAGTAGCATGACACTGCCGCAGGGTTGCACGCTGACAATTCCATTTTGATGTTGGACAAAAATTCCCTGTACACCACCCAGCTTTTCAAAAATACGTCCGTTGCGATTCTGCAGCGCCCAATAGTCACGTGATGCTTCTGCAATAATATGAAACTGTGGTGAGTTTTCTGTGGAGAGATTCACCATTCCATCATCTATTGAGACCAGAGCACAGGCTCTGATTCCTGGCGTTGCAGCAACGACAGCAAGCTCTTCCTCGATCGATTCGTATTTCACATTGACTCCAGTCTCTTCCTCATGTCGTTACAATGATAGGATATTTGCGCCAGTATCGCTGAATCACTGGCAACGACATTGAGTATACAGTCGGCGTTTTCGATTTTGACAGTAGTGATCACGACAAAACCATTGGCGGTTTTTACCGTAATGCTTTCACTGGCTCCGATCGTTGACTCTTGGGATACCACAGAGCCAATGGCGGATATTGAACTGGCCATGGCGGCAATGCGCACAGGGTCTAAAGAGCGGGTCACTGCGCTGGCAAGGTCAAAGCCATCTATGCTGGCAAGAACGACGCCGAGAACACCGTTTTGCTCATCTACGAGACGTTGACATTCTTGTGAGGCGAGATGTTGATTGTAATCTGAAAGTTTCATAGGTAAATCTGATTTGTGGACTAGTATTCGGTTTCGGCGATTTCAGCTTGTGACATCACGATGTCGATCAGCATGGCAACCTGTTCG
Source organism: Pseudomaricurvus sp. ABR4_320 (assembly GCF_056159445.1). Classification (NCBI taxonomy): domain Bacteria; kingdom Pseudomonadati; phylum Pseudomonadota; class Gammaproteobacteria; order Cellvibrionales; family Cellvibrionaceae; genus Pseudomaricurvus; species Pseudomaricurvus sp. ABR4_320. Next base: position 25,582 of record NZ_JBSWVF010000017.1, read on the forward strand.
GATTCTCTGACGTCGACGGTCAGTACCGGCAGCGCCAAGTCGTAGGCTGCCAGCGTTTCAGAGAAGGCATCGAGATCAGGTGTTGGATGAGTTTCTATGCGACCTACGCCGATCACGCAAGGCGTATTCATCAATTCCTCTTTAAAGCCTTCGAGGTAGAGTTTGAGATCGGCGAGGGGATCTGGCCGAGAGTTATCGATCAGAATAATCAGGCCAAATGCATCGCGAACGAGAATCTTCCACATGAAGTCAAAGCGAGTTTGTCCAGGGGTACCGAATAAACGTACCCGGTCTCCATTGGGGAGTGAAAGCTGACCGAAGTCCAAGCCGACGGTGGTTGAAGCCTTATCAAAGGTTGCGTCCGTATTTACAACATCGGTTTGTACTGTTTCGGAATCGCTGATGGCATTAATCGCCGTTGATTTGCCCGCACCTGTGGTGCCGGAGAAAACCAGTTTATATTCTTTCATTTGAATTCAAACCCTTTTAGGCGCCCAAGCCCAGTTTCGTACGTAGCATTTTGAAGAATCCCTTTTTGTTGGCGTTTTGCTGGGAATCTTGTTGTGGTGCTCTGTTGCCTAAAGATATTGTTTCGACCGTGACCAGGTCGTTCGATAGGAGTAACTGTAGAAATGACTCGCAGACATCCCGGCTGAAGCCAGAGAGATTTGCCAGATCGTTGCGGGTTCTCGGTGTACGAACCAGATAAGATGCCAGCTTGATGTAGCGCTTATCCCCCTGTAAAACATTTGCGGGAGGCCAGCGTTTTAAGCGATAGCTCTCTGCATCGGTTATGGCTTTGCCGCCGCTCGCTACTGGCGCTGCAGGGCTTGCAGGAGCTGGCGATGCTTTCTTAGAAGCCGGTGGGGGCTGTGTGCTGGTCTTCGGGGAGGCTGCCGGTGAGGGCGCCACCCTGGCCGCAGGAGCTGGTTTCGGGGCGGATTGAGCTCTGACGTTGGCTTTCACTGTGTTCAGCAGCTCGATAAATTCGTCTGCTCGAATCGGTTTTAGGAAAGCGAGGTCCGCAGAGCTGTCGCCTCGTCGCATCACCGGAATGATCTGAGTTTTCTCTGACTTTGATAAGGGAGAAGGGTCAGCGTCGACCTCACTGGTAATCAAGGCGTCACAATGACCTTCGGAAACGAAGACCCAAGAACTGCTTAAAAAGCTGCTCGTCCTCAAAATTGTATTGATCAGATCTGTCTCGGGCTTGGATAATCCATAACACCCAAGTGATAAAACCTCTGCCATGAAGTAGAACTCAATAAGTTAATAGAATCGATAGGCCTGATCGCTATTGCATTCAAGAGATTCGCCGACCTATCCCTGACGGTTCCGAATCGTAATCAATCGGGGATTGGCCACACTTTAAGCAGAGTCTAGTCGAGATTATGTGATGCATCCAAAACCAGCGCAGGACTAAGTCATTTTTGTGGCATGGGTCACAGTTGCCCCCAGAAAACAGCAGATTTATTTGTTTTTTATCGATATAAACCATGTGTTTTTGCGACATCTCGCGCTTGTTTTTGCAGTGTTGACGGCACATTGGTCAATGTTTTGACGACAGTTTTATTTCATTCTGCCCGACAAATACCAAACGAATTCATTGTATGCCTAATTGATGTGATATTCGGCGCCAGAGTTTGCTAGCAACTGACAAATTTTTGCAGTTCCGCATGTTGACATGATGAGTCCAAAGCGGAGGAGGACCACAATGGAAAGTAGCTGTCTATATTCGGTTCGGGGGCTGGAGGTTTTTGCGCACGGGTGGAACCATCCCTCAGAAATTATGGCGCAAAAATATTCAGTTTTATTGGATGTGTTCAGGGGTGACGGTCATGCTGAAGAGTGTCTGCCTTTCTGGAATAAAAAGTACTACGACCAGATTACCCAGCACTTAACGCTCTATAACAGTTGGCGTTGATCACCGGGGTTATCAAAACCTTACAAGAGCCACCGTTTAAGGTAATCAATCTATAGCAGGGGGAGCTTCGCTGGAATGCAAAAGCTGCTGTATCAGCTCTGCTCTGTAGGCGACCACGTCATCGATGGGCTTGCCCCTGAAAGCTTCAATCTCCTCAAGAGTAAATTGGGGGACGTTTGCTGTATGCAGAATATCAGCAACGATGTAATTTAACACATCAACCAGCTGAGAATTTGTTAATGGCGAGTTAGACGAGCCGGGAACCTGAATAAAAAAACGTCGTCCGGTTTCTGTGCCAAGGAGCCGCTCTCCGTATTCGGTAATATCGGGCACGCCTTGGGCGCTGCCACGACCATCGGCCAAATGGCATCCTTGACACTGCAGCATGTAATTGACTTTCGCGGGCGACAACGGTTTTTGATCCGCGTTGACGGTGGTCGTTAGGCCGAGTGCTAAAAGGACTAAATACCACCTTTTGTTGTTCATCATTGTGTAATCTTTCCCTAAGCCTATCAGAGGGTGAGGTGGGCCACCCGACTTGGGTGGCGTTGAACGGTCGCTACGATGGGTCTGTTGCCACACCAAGAATCACAGCGGTGGAGCAGTTGTAGATGTTGGAGCTGGTTCCAAGGCACCAATTGATGTCGTTGTTGGATTGGGGGCGGTAGACGGGTTTATCTCTCTCATTGCGATTGCATAGGCAGCGACCGCAGCTGGTGGTGCCACAGCAGTCGTTATAGGAAATGATGTAGTGTTTGTTGTCGGCGGGATTGAGACAGGTACCAATCCATGTCACCGGCGACATTTCTGTTCCTGGCGGGCAGCTGTGAGCGCTACCGCCGCAGCAACTGCAGAGGAAGCCATCAATAGCGCAGTAGCGCCAATAGTCGCAGCTGCTGGGATCACCAGGATCGCCTTCTGTGCCGCTGGTTTGCGCGCCCACACCCGGATAGCCACCGCTGGCTTCGTTTGCTCTCGCGACTGGCAGCAGGGGAACGGTGGCAGCACCCACCAATACTTTGGAAAACTGGCTAAGCAGATGACGACGGGAACTGCCCTGGGCAACCTTGCGAGATGTTCTTTCCATCAGTGAATCGAGTATTTTCATGGCGGCTCCTAGGCGTAGTTCTTGTGCATGTATTCCTGGAGCGAGGTGTAACCCAGCTCTTTGGCATTGAATAGGCTTTCAAAATGTTCCCGAGAGTTGATGAGTCCCATCGATTTCACCGTACCCTGTTCATCGATTAGTACGCCGTAGGGCAGCTTGGAAACACCATAAGATTTACCGAGCAACTCAGAATTGACGAACTGGAATCCTGTAAGTTTCTGGTCGTCAATAAAGTTCTGTATATCTTTTTCGTTCCCATCGGAAGCGAAGATAACATCGAGCCAGTCGCGTTCCGCTTTCGCGACAGATTTCGCGACGGGCAAAAGCGTTTTACAGACCGGGCAGGAGGGAGAAACAAAGAAAAGCATTTGGCTGCGTTTCGCTGTTTTTGAACCAATTGCCAGCAGGCTGTTTGTGTTGGTTTCCATTACGTTTAACTCAGGTGCTTTGGCGCCTACTTCAAGGCTTTTGTTGATGGCCAATGCGCCGGCAGGTGCTACACGCTCATAGAGAATTCCAATCTGGCGCACCAGAGCGTAGACCATCAGTGATAAAACAATAACGCTGATCCATAAGAGAATATTTGAAACGATAATCCAACTAGCCATGATAATTCCTAAGAGTATTAAGTTTGATTGAATTGGCGATGAGACGTTCGGCGCCAGTAAATGCGATCAACAGTAAGGCGGAAAACACTAAGCTAATCATGACAGACAGAAGTGACATGCTGTCTACAGAGGTGTCTAGAAGTACGCCGGGAAGCAGTAGGCAAAGGATGATTCCATTGCGTGTGGCGATACTTGCTGTGCTGTGTGTGGAGGCTTCACCACTTAGATGACAGCCACAATCCTCTAGGGAAATTCCGCGTAGACGCGTTGTGATTAGCAGGAGCGTGTAGGCGAGATAAGTGACCGCCAGGAATGATGACACCAACCCGAGTCTCCCTAATGCCAGCATGACCAGTGCAAAACCAAATACAGCGGCTTCGGCGAGTAATAACAGGGGTGCAAGACGTCTCGCTATCGAAAAAGGAATCAGCTGGTATGATGCAATCAGGTCTGTGAGTTTTTCCCCCATGTTCCGTTTGTGATAGGTGCTGATGCCTAATATCGTGATACCGAGTACCGCACCGGCGAAGCTCAGGGAAGCTAGTAGGGAGGCTGCGATGTTCATTGGCCTTTCCCCGCATGCAACATGAGAGGCATAGCTGTATCACTGACGTTGATATTCCGTAGGAATTCCCCCGCGGTGGAATAGACATCCAAACCCATGTCAGTATTGGTGACCGCGAGATACGGCGTTTCTGAATGAGTCACTTCGATAGAGAAGGCGTTCGTCTTTGTATCAATTTCTGCCGTTTTTGACTGCGACTTAGTGTCAAAAACCCAGATGGCTTCGCCACCAAATTTATGGCTGCCGTTATACCCATCCGGATGCATCACCACATACAATTTTTGGTCAGAGTCCATGGCTGAAATTTGCCATCCGCCAGGGCGCCAATTCGCCTGCTTCTCTTCTTCGGTAACCAGGGACCACGCAGGTAAAATGTCAGGACTTGAGCCTGAAACATCGATGGGCTGCACCTTGCCGAGGTAGCTGACGAAATAGGCGATTCCATCGCTATACACGGCCTTGTCAAACAGCGGGTCTGAATCGACATCGAAAAATGCATCGTGATGCAGGCGTTTTGATTCTTGTCCGTCTTCATCGAGCTGTATCGACAGCAAGGAGCCATTACCGCACAGGGACATAAATCCGCGGTCCCCAACAGGGTAAGCCATTGCACAACCCGCGATGCTGATATCGCTGACGACCTCTCGTTTTTTCAGATCGATGACCAGAATCGATTGGGCGGGGGTAAAACCATACACCAGTAAAAATCGATCGTTGTCGATCAATTGCATGGAATTTTTGTTGAGAACAATTTGCGCTCGATTGTTGTCTGGCAAAATAATTTCGTCGATGACTTTGAGTGTGGCTTTGTCGTAGATGGTGACAACATCGGTGCGTTTGCCGCGAGTATTGCGTGCGTAAAAAGACTCCCCGACATAGAGCTTGGGCTCGACATTACCTTCGATAAAACTCGCCATTTGTGCCGCATCAACCATACCTTTGACTTCCTGAGTGTCGGCGGCGACGTCGACAATGACCACTTTGCCGGCAATCAGACTGTGAAAGTTCGCATCGTGAGCAAACAGCCAGGTGTCAGGATAGGTTTTGGGAAGCGTTGCAACGCTCAGCATGGGATCCGTTGGCAGCTCTGCGACGGCGACATTCGACGTGCCGGCGATGCCGCTGGTCAGGGCGCCGAGCAAAAATCCAGCGCGGGAAAGTGATTTCAACATTAAGGGCCTCTTGTTTCGTTAAGCGGAAATAGTGATGCGCTACCAGGTGTACTTGGCGGACAGGCCCCACATGCGGGGTTTGCCGTAATACTGTTCGGTAAGGCCAAAGACATCGGTGCCGGAAAGATCAAAGGTCTGCACCAGATATTCCTCGTCGGTCAGATTGTCGACGAACGCACTCAGTTGCCAGTGGCTGTCAGGAGAGTCGTAGGTGACGCTGGCATTGGATACTGTATAGGCATCCTGATAGACGGTTTCTGCTCCGGTCAGGGCAAAGTAGACTTGGTCGCGGTAGACGAAATCCCCTTGTAGGGCGAAGGTGCCGATTGAGGTTGGAATTTCATAGCGTAAGAGACCGTTGAAATTCCATTTCGGTGACTGCACGGGAGTTTGTTGAGAGCCGTCTTCCAGTGTGGCTTGTGCGTCGTTGTAGGCAGCGCCGAGAAGAATATCGACCTGATTCCAGGGACTGAGCTGAAGCTCTGCTTCAAAACCCTGTGACTCAGCTTCTGGACTGTTAATGGTGAAGGTGTCCAGGCCGATAATGTTGAAGATTTGATAATCCTTATAATCGTAATAGTAGGCGGCGAGGTTGAGGCGACCGATATTGCCTATATCCATTTTTAGGCCTATTTCATAGGCGTCTAGCTGCTCCGGGTCGTAGGCCATGGTGGCATCGTCGTAGGTGTTGGGTGCAGACAACGGAAAAATAGGTGCATTGTAGCCGCCACCTTTGACGCCCCGATTCCAACTGGCGTAGGCCAGCATGCCGTCATTTACGAACCAATCGAGCTGCAGTCGGCCAGCGACTTCAGTATCTTTGCGATCGCTTCGGTAGTCGCCGAGAACGGCTTGTACAACTTGATTGCGACTGCTGTCGAAACCGGGCGAAGAGGTCGGGTTTAAGAATTCCACCGCGTTAACGGTAAAATCAAATTCCTTTTTGTCTTCTATCACTCGCAAGCCGGCGATAAAGTTGACGTTGTCCAGTAGTGGAAATTCCCATTGAGTAAACAGGGAGCGCGATGAAAGGTTTGATGTATAAGGGTTGTAGAGTCCGCCTTCGCTGCCGGCAACAGTGGTGCCGCCGCCACCAATAAACGGACCGGTGATGGCACCGTTACTGTCGTTGATGTCTAGCTCCATGAGATAGGCGCCTGCGACCCAACGGCTATCCCCGAGCTCACCTTCCAGTCGTAGCTCCTGGGAAAATTGATCGGCATCTGTCGTCAGGAAAAAATTAAAAAACGAGACGGGGGAGGCATCACTGTCCTCGATATAGGTTCTCTCCACTGTGGAGGTGTCCGTAATCGAAACCAGTTTTAGAATATCGTTGATTTGCCAGTTAATCGTTGCTGTGGCGCCACGGGTATCCAGCTCGTTAAAACCTGGGTCATCGTAGTCACCGGCAAAGACATCGCCGTCATTGTCCATGTAGCCCAGCACTGGATTCATTTCAGTCGGTGTCAGTTGGCCGGTTCTAATCGAGCTGACATTCTCGAAAAAGCCGGTATCGATATCTTGGCTGCCGTAGCGAAAGTTAAATAATACGTCGAGAGAATCTGTTGGTGTGTAGAGAATCTGCAGTCGCGCAGACTGATCGTCTGAATTATTGAGATCTTTCCCTGTATAGCGATTTTTAATGTAGCCATCGGCTTTATTCATATTCAGAGACAAGCGCGCTGCCAAGGTATCCGTAAGTCCTCCGCCAATAGCACCCTCAAACTTCGTTTGGTGGTAGTCCCCTGCGGTAAACTTGCCGTAGGCATCAAATTCCTGACTCGGTTTAACGGTTAGAAAATGCACGAGTCCACCGGTTGCGTTGCGTCCAAACAGGGTGCCTTGCGGGCCTCGCAAAATTTCTACGCGCTCCAGATCGTAGAGAGAAAATCCCGCTCCTGACATTTGGCTGACATAGACTTCGTCAACGTAGATAGCGACCGGGCTTTCAACGTTGGTGGTGAAATCCGAATTGGTGACGCCGCGTATGCCAATCGAATAGTTGGCTTCACCATTGGGTTGAACCGTCTGCACGCCCGGCGCCATCGCGGTAACTTGCTGAGCATTGTCAAAGCCCAGCGCTTCTAGTTGATCTCCTGTCATTGCCGTGACGGCAATGCCGACATCTTGTACGCTCTGTTCACGTTTTTGTGCAACAACGGTAACTTCTTCCAAAACAGCGGAGCTACAAAATGAGGCTTGCACCGCGCACGCGAGTCCGATACTCGCCTTGAGTTTCTTGTCCATGACCAAATACCCACAAAAGTGACTTCCTATGACATCCTACCCACAGGGGCAAAATGGGAAGTGCAACATGCAGGCCAATTTGGGTCACCCGTTCCAGATTCGTGAGGCTATGCTTTTTCTATAGGCGTCCTATAAAATAGACATTGAGTTATTTATCCGACACAGGTTGCATACGATTGCCTACAACAAATAGAGAGACGCCCGGTAAAAGGGGCCCATATAAAAGCGGTATAGAAAGACAGAAGCAGATTGTCGATGCTGCACGCCAGCAACTGATGGAAGAGGGGTACCACAATTTTTCTATACGAAAAGTCGCCAGGCGGGTCGGTTTGTCTGCCGGCAATGTACAGCATTATTTCGGCAGCCGATTGGAATTACTGTCGGCGATGCTCGATTCGGTGATTGCCAATTACTTTTCAGAATTTGATCGCATGCTTGATGGGATCGAAGCCCCTGAAGAGAAACTTTTCGCGATAATTCAACATGTTACGAGGGATTTGACAACCCCTGAAACGACGGTGTTTTTCCCGGAAATCTGGTCTCTAGCCAACCACGAGGCAGAAATCGATACCCTGGTTGAAGACATGTACCACCGCTACCGATTGATCTATCAGCAGCTTGCGCAAGAAATCAATCCACAGTTGAATGAAACTCAGGCGTTAAACTTCTCGGTTTTTTTGTCATCTTCGTTGGAAGGTCACACCATGTTTATCGGGCACAATAAGACACACAATCACGCCTGTGAAGCGGTGATTGCCATGGCCTACGATATGTCGATTCACATGCTGAAAACGGGGAATATTCCCGATTAGTTTGGCCTCCGGCGTTGGGCGTTGCTCCGCCAAGCGATGCGGGTAAGCTGCAAGAAACGGTTTCAAAATGGTGCAGGTGTACCAATTGTGCATCATATGAAGACGCAAAAGCGACCGGTGTTACGTTAGTGAATGACATTTTTTGATTTTCGTTGTTTGTCGACTTCGAACGGAAGCTGATAAATTTCTGACTTCAGGGCGTCTCTAAAAATAATAATTTCGGCGTTATAGCGCGGACAGTACAACACGCAGCGAAGGGGTAAATACCTGAAGCATGTAACCTGGAAAGCACAGCCCTGACGCCACCAGTCTTTAAAAGGCACCTTTTTTATAGATGCCCATCTGGTTGATTAAATCGATAGCCCAGGCCCCACACGGTATCAATATAGCGATTGCCACCGCTGGCTGCGCCGAGCTTTTTCCGAAGGCGATTCACATGATTGCTGACGGTGTGTTCGTAGCCGCAATATTGAGGCCCCCAGACGTTACTGACCAGATCCTCTCGTGAGATTGCATGTTGAGGGTGGCAGATGAACCACCAGAGCAGATCAAATTCTTTTGGCGTCAATGAGAGCTGCTGGTCTCGCAACCAGGCTCTGCGCTCTAGCCGATTTATGATAAACCCACCATGGCGCAGAGTGACCGCTAGGGGACGAGATTTGGGTAGGGTAGCAGGTGCGGCCAACTCTAGAACCTCTTTCTTCATCGGTGTGTGAGCACTGTTTTCTGCCTGAACGACCAGCAACGGCAACGAGTAAGTGGCGGAGCACGTCATATCTGCTGAGGTAGAATTCCCCTCATTGAGGCAAATGTTGATAAAAGCGATTTGTTGACTGTCGAGAAGCGTATTCAGGTTTTGCTTAATGCGCTGAAGAGCGTCGTCGCTTGTAGGCATAGCAGTCAGGGCGTCGGCAAATGACGGCGGTATTCGGTGTCGATCAAGGCAAAGAGCGGAGCGCTCGTTTCGTGCGTCTGTCATAGAGTCCTCTTTTGTTAAAAGAAATTGGCTCTCGGGAAGCGATAGCGCTTTACCGGTGTTGTCATCGTGTCGTTTAATAGAACGTCAGTAGCGAATGTACCTTCTGTTGACCAGAGGGTTGGTTCTACCGATTTTCAATCATTTCTTTTCTGCATTTTCTAGCGTTCAAAATGCAGTCATAAGCTCCTCTAATACGGACCCGGGCTTTAGCCCGTTACTTACCGCCTCAAAAAACCTTTTGTTTCTCCATTAATCTCCTCCCAAATTAAGCCAGCAGAACTCTGTTATAAAAATGTGCTTTTTTCGGGAGGATCTTACTCGACGTTTCGCGGTTAACTGTCCCTATCAAACTCATTGGCTGAGCAAGACATGGACGAGCGGACACGTTCTAAGATTCCAAATTCACTAGACGCAAACGATGATACAGCGCTTCTGGTCAGCGTGATTGTTCCTGCTTTAAACGAAGAGGCAAATATTGGCTCGGTCGTCACGGATCTTTTCCAGCTGTTGCGCAAAGAGCTACCCCCTCAGAAATTCGAGATATTGGTTGCAGATAATAATTCCAGCGATCAAACCAAGCTCTGTGCGTTGCAGGCGGGGGCTCAAGTTATTTTCGTGAAAGAACCGGGTTATGGGGCAGCCTGCTGGCAGGCCTGCCGGTTGGCGCAGGGTAGCATTTTGTTATTTGTGGACGGTGATGGCTCTGTCTGTATCGAAGATGCATTGCCGTTGTTACGACTGACCATGCAGGGAATTGATCTCGCCATCGGCGTAAGAGTTCATCCTGAAGCTGGGTCAATGTCTACGGCCCAGCGATTCGGCAATTGGCTTGCCTGCGCACTCATGCGACGGCTATGGGGTATTCCGGCTTCTGACTTGGGGCCCTTGCGAGCGGTTCGGCGGCGTTCTTTTTTGGCGATGACGATGCAGGATAGAGGTTTTGGTTGGACGGTAGAGATGCAAGTAAAAGCGGCTCTACTGAATCAGCGGGTGGTGGAGGTTCCGGTTCGCTGGCGCAATCGTCTGGGAGGTTGTTCCAAAATCGGTGGAACCGTGAGAGGTGTTTTTGCGGCGGCGAGAGGCATTCTCGGTATGCTCTTTAAGCTCAGGCGTCAATATCCATTTCACGCAGATGCCGGTCTCTATGCAAAAGTCCGGTGTTCACCGGGCTGCAGTCCAGCGCCGTCAACGATCGATACGTCGACAACTCGCTGCCATTAGTGGTCGAGTGAGTGAATTTATCTTGTTTATCAACCTGAGGGTACTTTCATGACTGTTTTTAAATTATCTGCTTCATTCATCACTCTGGCACTGGTTGCGCTCCCCCATTTAGGTTGGGCATCAGGCTCTGACGCCGGGGGAGGGGCTCGTACCGGTGACGCAGTGGCTTATCAAGAAGGAAAGCGACTTTATGCCAGCCGTTATGCCTGTAAAGAGTGCCCGCTGCACGATCAAAAACTCGATGAGTCTCAGGCCAGACAGATCCTGTCGGGAAATCCCAGTATTCAACTAAGCGACGAAGAGGCGATGGCTCTGAAAGTCTTTTTAACCAAAAGATTCAAGCTGCAGTGATCGCCGCCAGCGAACGATCTTAGTTTTCTTACTCTGACAGGATATAGATATGAAATCCGCACGCTTTTTAAACAGTGCTCTCTATTGTGCGCTGATGTCTACGGCCACTTTCGCGGTCGCGGAAGGTACATCGCCCTGGCTGCCGATACCGGGCCAACTCTCCGCGAGTATTGGCTATATTGATCAATCTGGAGACAGTGCCTATATCGGCGATCAGGATTTGTCTGCCGAATCGATAACGGGAAACGCCGCTGATGAGTTTGAGCAAACGGTAACCACGCTCTCATTGAATTATGGTATCGCGGACAACCTATCCGTGGATGCCACCTTCGCTTACAGCGAAGTAGATGTCGGCTCTGCGGACAGTGACAGGGGCTTGGCAGATTCTGTTGTTGGCTTGAATTGGCGGGTAGTTGATGAATTTTTTGATACAGGGATGCCGACCGTTACGCTGCGTGCTGCCGCGATTATTGGCGGCAACTATGATGGTGCTCGATTGGCGGCGATCGGAAAAGATGCTAATGGAATCGAGCTGGCTGCAGTGGTCGGTAAATCTCTGACACCGTGGATGGCGCTGTCTGCGGAAGTCGGCTGGCAAGATAGGGATAACGGTGTTCCCAACGCCAGTTTTTTCGAGTTGACATCACATTTCACACCGGCACCTGGATGGTCGATGAGTTTGGGATATTTGGAAAAGGATTTCGATTCCAGTTTGGATATTGGCGAGGAGGGCTTTTCTCCCCAGCGTTTTCAGGAAGTCGCGGAAGAGCGTTCCCTAATAAAAGCCTCTGTCGGATATGGTTTTGGCAATCAGGGCGTGGCTCTAATGTACAACGAACTGATTGATGGACGTAATACCGTCGACGATAGTTTTTTCGGTATTAGTTATACCTACGCCTTTTGAACTCGCTTGGTCTGACCACAGTATCTTCCCCAGGAGCTGTGGTCTTTTTTTTACTGTGCGCGTTTAGCTCCTGCTTGTTGCTCGTCATCGGCGGTTTGCCAGGAAGCTCAGTTGGCCAGCAGATGCTCGCCATACAGATATCAATGTTGTTAGGAGCGGTCGCGCTTGCTGTACTTTTTTCTCGGCGGCTGGGACGTCTATTTTCTGTACCTGCAATTTTTTTGCTGGCAATCCTTTTACGACTTATGCTGGTATCTGCTGAGCCTCTCTTGGAAGATGACCATTTCCGCTATCTTTGGGACGGTTATCAGACTCTTACTCATGGCGATCCATATCGTCATGCGCCAGCAGAATTTTTTGGCGATGCATCCTTATCCTCAGAATGGCAAGTGGTTTTAACGGGAATCAATAACCCGGATTTAAAAACCGTCTATGGCCCGGTGCAACAGTATCTGTTTGCGCTGGCCTATATCATCAGCCCTGCCAGTATGTTTGGTTTAAAAATCCTGCTGGTTGCCGTGGATCTGTGCGTTCTGGTGTCGCTTTGGAAGCTCGCTGTATCAAACGACGGTCTGCTGGCCTACGCGATTCATCCTCTACTGCTTCAGGAGGCCATTGCCAGCGCTCATCCGGATGCGATCGTTGGTGGTTTGGTGCTGGTCACCCTTGTCTTTTGGCAACGACGGCGTGTGGTTGCGTGTGGTCTGCTACTCGGTATTGCTGTGGCGACGAAGGTTTCGGCCTTGCTTTTGGTTCCATTGCTGTTGTATCGAAATCACTCTGCGGGCTCGTTTAATCTTTATTACCAATGGCGCTGGTCGCTGGTATTGCTCCTGACCACGTTTTTGATGTTAGTCGCATTGTATCTGCCATTGGTGGGCATTGGTCGCTCCGAGTTGGAGTCACTCTGGGTGTTTGGATCTGAATGGCGGTTTAATCCGATCGGGTTTCGAGTGGTTCAGGCGCTCCTCCCTGACCAGTATGCGCGTATTACCTGTGGTTTGTTGCTCATCCTTTTTTGTCTGCTGTTACTATTGCGCGGGTATCGGTCTCGGGGCGGGCTATCGGATCCGTCAGCAGCGCTTCTGTTAATGATTGCATTGCTGTTGCTGTCTCCAGTGGTGAATCCCTGGTATTGGCTTTGGCTGTTACCTCTCGCGGTCTATTGTCGGCGGGATGCAGTCGTGCTGTGTATGGCCTTTGCGCCGGTATCCTATTGGAATGGCACCGTCTTGCGAGGGCTGGGTTGGTCGGAAAGCCGTTTCGGATTGGCCGCATTTGAAGTGCCCTGGATGCTTTCCTTACTGCAGCTGTTAGTACTGTTGGGGTTGATTTGGCGAGAATGGCGAAGACAGTGCTTGTCTACTGGGCGGCAGCTTTCTTAGATGCGTCAGATTCAACGCTGTAAGAAAACACGGTTTCAGAGGGTTTTACTCTCTGTAACCAGAGCATAGAGAAAACTGGTTTATCGACGGGAGATTATGATGAAAAAACTGGCAGTGGCGCTGTTCCTCGCCGTTTTAGTGTCTGGCTTTTTCTATTTTGATGTGCAGTACTGGCTGACATTGGATGGCCTGAAGGACGGATTAGGCCAATTTGATGCCTGGCGCAGCGAGCGACCGCTGCTGATTGCCGCACTATTTTTTGTGGTTTATATCCTGGTAACTGCTCTGTCACTGCCCGGTGCTGCAGTGATGACCCTGGCAGCCGGAGCGCTGTTTGGTTTGTTCTGGGGTGTGGTGATTGCGTCATTCGCCAGCAGTATTGGTGCTACTTTGGCCTTCCTCGTGTCTCGCTATCTGTTAAGAGACAGTGTTCAGGGACGATTCGGCGAGCGGTTAAAAACCATTAACGAAGGTGTTGAAAAAGAGGGCGCCTTTTACCTGTTTACCCTGCGATTGGTTCCTATTTTCCCGTTCTTTTTGATCAACCTTTTGATGGGATTAACACCTATCCCTACCATCACCTTCTATTTAGTGAGTCAGATCGGTATGTTGGCGGGTACGGGGGTCTATGTGCTGGCTGGGACACAGTTGGCTCAGCTCGACAGCCTGAGCGGAATCGTATCGCCACCGTTGCTACTGTCTTTCGTACTGCTGGGAATTTTTCCCTTGTTGGCTAAAAAAATCATCGCCATCGTACAGGCTCGCCGTGTGTACGCAAACTATCGGAAGCCGACGTCCTTCGATCGTAATCTGATTGTCATTGGTGCCGGTGCCGGCGGGCTGGTGTCTGCCTACATCGCTGCAGTCGTTGGTGCGAAGGTGACGCTCGTAGAAGCGAATAAGATGGGTGGGGACTGCCTTAACTACGGTTGTGTGCCGAGTAAAGCGCTTATAAAGAGCGCCAAAATTGCCCACCAACAAAGGCACGCTGAAGCCTACGGCCTGTCTAGTTCTGAGCCTAAGTTTTCATTCAGAAACGTCATGGCGCGTATTCATCAGGTAATAAAAGCCATCGAACCCCATGACAGTGTCGAGCGCTATACCAAGATGGGGGTTGAGGTGAAGCAGGGGTATGGTCGTTTGCTCGATCCATGGACTGTGGAAATCACCGATGCAGCGGGGGCAACGGAAAAGTTGACCAGCCGCGCGATTATCTTAGCCACCGGTGCTCGTCCGTTTGTTCCACCGTTGCCCGGTATCGACTCTGTGGGTTATCTCACCAGTGACACGCTTTGGGAGGTTTTATCTGAGCGGGAATCAATCCCTTCTCGCATGGTGGTCTTGGGTGGTGGCCCCATAGGTTGCGAGTTAGCACAGAGTTTCGCCAGACTCGGGTCTCAGGTGACGCAAGTGGAAATGGCCCCCAGGGTTATGATCCGCGAAGACGAAGAGGTGTCAGAATTCGCCCAACAAGCGATGGAACGCGAAGGTGTCAGCGTGCTGACCAACCATCGTGCTCTGCGGTGTGAAATAGACGATGGTGAAAAATGCGTAATCGTATCCTCAGACGGAGGCGAGAAAAAACTCGTCTTTGATGAACTGATCTGTGCCGTTGGCCGTGTTGCTCGTCTGGAGGGGTACGGGCTCGAAGCTTTGGGTATCGAAACCCAAAAAACCATCGTAACCAACGATTACTTGGAAACGCTATATCCCAATATCTACGCGGCGGGCGATGTCGCAGGGCCTTACCAATTTACGCACACGGCTGCACACATGGCCTGGTATGCCTCTGTCAATGCGTTATTTGGTCAGCTAAAGCGTTTCAAAGTGGATTACCGGGTGGTTCCATGGACAACATTTATCGACCCAGAAGTCGCCAGGGTTGGGCTTAACGAGCAAGATGCGCGTGCCAAGGGCATTGCCTACGAAGTTACTCGCTACAACCTTGAGGATTTGGATCGCGCTATTGCTGATAGTGCTGCCAGAGGGTTTGTCAAAGTGCTCACCGTTCCCAAGAAGGATCGAATTCTTGGCGTAACCATTGTAGGCGAGCATGCTGGCGATCTTCTCGCCGAGTTCGTTTTAGCCATGAAACACGGCTTAGGGCTGAATAAAATTCTCGGGACGATTCACACTTATCCCACGTGGGCTGAAGCCAATAAGTACGCTGCGGGACAGTGGAAGCAGGCTCATGCGCCTGAGAGGGTGCAGCAGTGGTTGAAAAAATATCATACATGGCGTCGAGGTTAACTTCGTGAGCATCAAGCATTTATCTATGGCGGTCGTTTTACTCTGTGTTGTTTTTACAGGGGAATCCACTCGGGCGGAAATCAACACTGGCTTTGATCATAGTCTTTGGAATGAACTGCTCCATCAACATGTGACAGAAATCAACAATGTCAAAGCGACCGCCGTAGATTACCAAGGAATGTTTTCGGATCGGGAGGCGTTAACATCTTATCTGAAAAGTCTCGCGGCTGTATCTAAGGCGGATTTTGATCAGTGGCCTGCAGACGTTCAGTTGGCATTTCTTATCAACGCGTATAACGCTTGGACGGTTGAGTTGATATTGACGGAATGGCCAGACATCGAATCGATTCGGGATATTGGCAATCTGTTCAGCTCACCCTGGAGTAAAGCTTTTGTGTCACTGTTTGGAGAGACTCTAACGCTCGATGATGTTGAGCATCAATTAATTCGAGGTTCAGAAAGGTATCAGGATCCTCGCATTCATTTCGCGGTGAACTGTGCCAGTATTGGTTGTCCGGCATTGAGATCTGAAGCCTACACAGGTAATAAGCTCGACACGCAGCTGACCGAGCAAACTCAAGCATTCCTCAGTGATTCAAGCCGAAACCACTTTAAATCTGGTGAGCTTTATTTGTCTTCAATATTCAAATGGTACCGCGAAGATTTTGAAAAAGGTTGGCAAGGATACGAGCGCTTGGAAGATTTTCTTATCGACTATAAAGAAGCATTATCGTTAGATGAGACTGCCGCGCTAAAACTTGAAAAGGGCAAGCTGAAAATCAACTTTCTCGACTATGACTGGCGGCTGAATAAAATCTCATCGGCGGATAGCCCCTAAGTACTTGCAATGACATATCATCGTATTCGACTGATTATTTTCGCGAAGGCTCCCTTGTCAGGCTATGCCAAAACCCGACTCATCCCCGCCCTGGGTGAATCCGGTTCTGCTGCTCTAGCAAAGCGGTTCATCGTCAATACTGCGTACCAGGCAACTCAGTGTAAGGTGGGGCGCGTTGAGCTGTGCGTGTCTCCCTCCGTTGAGGACAAAATATGGAGTACCCTGTCATTGCCTGCTGAGTTGCTATGGAGTGAGCAGGGAGAAGGTGACTTGGGGCAGCGTATGGCGCGGGCGACAGAGCGAGCTGTGGCCGCCGGCGAACATCCGATTTTAATCGGGACGGACTGTCCCCATCTGACCCAGCAACATCTGCAGTCTGCTGCCTTAGCCTTGCAAGAATACAATTCTTGCATAATACCTGCTAAGGATGGTGGTTATGTTCTACTGGGAATGACTGAATTTTCTGACCGTCTTTTCTCAGGCATTCACTGGAGCACAGAGAGTGTCGGACAAGAAACTCTGAAAAGAATCGCCAGTCTTGGGTGGTCCTGTAAGGTTTTCGAGCCTTTACAGGATGTTGATCATCCACAAGACCTGCATTGTGTTCCCGCCGAATGGTTGCAAGATATTTAATCCCCTTATGACATAAAAAAGGAACAAGGAATGAAATTCATCGTGGGTATACTGATGATCATTTTTACAGCCAGTGCCTTTGCTGATTCGACTCAGAGGTTGACTGTGACAGGTTCCAGCACGATAGCGCCGTTGGTCTTGGAAATGGCCAAGCGCTATGAATCCAGTCATGAAGGGATTCGTATTGATGTACAAACCGGCGGCTCATCGAGGGGCGTTAGTGATGCCCGCAGTGGCCTCGCAGATATTGGTATGGTGTCGAGAGCGTTAAAAACTTCCGAGCAGGACCTGATTCCCCATTTGATTGCTCGCGATGGCATTGGCTTAATTGTGCATCGCGATAACCCTGTTGGTGAGTTATCTCGAGAACAGGTCATTGATATCTTTACGGGTAAAATAACCAACTGGCAGCAGGTTGGTGGTGAGGATCGTCGGATTGTCGTCGTCAACAAGGCAGAAGGGCGGTCAACCCTTGAGCTTTTTTTGCAGTTTTTTTCTCTCAAGAACAGTCAAATCCGTCCGCAAATCATTATCGGTGATAACCAGCAAGGGATAAAGACCGTTTCTGGCAATCCGGCAGCGATAGGCTATGTATCCATCGGCTCTGCGGAACATGAAGAGTCGCTGGGAGCATCGATTAAACGATTGCCGATGGACGGTTTATCGCCCACGGTAGCCCATGTTGCCAACGGCAGCTTTCCCTTGTCGCGGCCACTGAATCTTGTGGTTGGGGACGAGGTTTCGCCTCTCGCCATCGCATTTTTAGAGTTTGCCCAATCGTCTGAAGTCAGTGGATTGATCGAAGACAACTTCTTTGTTGTGCCATAAAGTCCAATGAATAGACGCGCGCGAGTCGGCGATCGTATCGTCTATGGATGTGTGTTCTCGCTGTCGATAGCGACTGCCTGCTTGCTACTCTTTATCGTGATTTTTTTGGTGGGGGAGTCCTTACCTGTTCTGAATCGTGCGGGCAGTTTTCTCGTTGGAAGAAATTGGTATCCCTTGGAAGGCCAATTTGGCTTACTGCCAATGCTTGTCGGTTCTATCTTCCTGGCTTTGGGTGCCGTGCTGGTTGCAATGCCCTTTGGTGTTGTCAGTGGTATCTATCTGGCGTTTCTGGGCGGAAGTTCAGCGGCTCGGTGTTATCACGTGGTCATCACGGCTCTTGCCGGGATGCCTTCTGTAATATTGGGGTTGTGGGGCTTAAGTCAGATAGTACCGCTGATCAATGTATGGCATCCACCTGGTGCCAGCTTGCTGGCGGGAATTTTGGTCTTGGCGTTGATGATCTTCCCAACCTTGGCGATCGCTGCCAAGGCGGCATTGTCTGCGGTACCCATGGATGTTCTAAAGGGGGCTGTTGCGCTTGGGTTGCCAAGAACCGCCTGGCTTCTCCATGTTGCCTTGCCTGCCGCAAAACAAGGGATTTACACCGGCGTTGCTCTGGCGCTCGCGAGAGCCTTTGGCGAAACCATGGTGGTGTTAATGGTGACAGGTAATCTGGTGCAGTTGCCTTCCAGTCTTTTTGATCCCGTTCGTGCGTTGACAGCGAATATCGCACTAGAGATGGCGTACGCCTTGGATGATCATCGCGCCGGTCTGTTCTTTTCCGGGCTTCTCCTTACCCTGTGTGTGTGGCTCATTTCAGCCGGGGTTTCCCGGTGGGTTCATGGGCGATCCCGTCGCTTTTCCGGAGAGCCGAATGAACACTAGCTGGAAATACCGGTTCATCGAGTTTGCCGCCTACGTGTGTCTGGCGATTCCTCTCGTCATTGCTGCCTGGCTATTTGTCGACATTGTGCGTCAAGGGGCGACGGTTTTATCCTGGGAATTCTTCACAACAGATCCTTTACAGGGCGGCCGTCAAGGAGGCATAGCTTCCGTTTTGATTTCATCCGTAATGATCCTTGCTATTGCTTTGATGGTCTCGATTCCTGTTGGCGTGGCGGTTGCGATCTGGTTAGAAGAATACACACAGGAGCAGGGGCGATGGAGGGTAAAAGCTGCACATAGTCTGTCGATCATCTTGGATGTTCTCGCTGGGATTCCCTCGATTGTCTACGGATTATTTGGCAATGCTGTCTTTTGTGTCTTTCTGGGGTTTGGGTATTCAATTTTATCTGGCGGCTTGACGCTCGCGTGTATGGTTTTGCCAATCGTTATCCGTATGTGTGCCGTTGCATTGCGATCGGTAGATCCGGGTTGGCGGTTGGGCGGGCTGGCACTAGGCATGACACGGGCGGCTGTCATCCGGCATCTACTCTTACCTGCGGCGATGCCAGGGTTAGCGGCCGGTATATTGCTGGGGTTTACCCGTGCATCTGCAGAAACCGCGGCTTTATTGTTTACCAGCGGATATGTTGATCGTCGCCCAGAATCCTTGTTTGATTCCGGCAGGGCGCTGTCCGTTCATATCTATGATCTGACGATGAATGTATCGGGTGGAGATCGCGCAGCCTATGGTAGCGCGATTGTTTTACTGGGGGTGATCGTTATTGTGACATTGATACTGCAGTCTGTGGTGGATCGACAACTCAGGCGCTCACAGGTTGGGAGGAGGATCCAATGGACATGACGGCGAAGCCTTGTTTTAACACGCCGTATGGTGATGATCGCTCAAAAACGTGTAAACGTGACGCGAAACAAGCGCCGCTGATTCAGGTTCGGGGGCTAAGTGCTTTTTACCAAAGGCAAGCGGCCTTTGAACAGGTTTCAATGGATATTTTTAAAGGCTCGATCACCGCTCTGATTGGCCCTTCTGGCTGCGGTAAAACCAGCTTTTTATCGACGCTGAATCGTATGATCGATATTGATCATGGTAGCCGTGTTGATGGTAGCATTCACCTTGATGGCGCGGATATCCTGCATGGTAAGACAGATCTTTTACATTTACGTCGTCGAGTCGGCATGATTTTTCAGCGGCCGAATCCCTTCCCGCTGTCAATATGGAAAAATCTGGAGCTGCCCTTAAAGGAGCACGGTGAAAAAGACGTCGCCTTGCGTGGGGAAAAAATTGCAACGGCATTACGGGCGGTGGGCCTATGGGATGAGGTCAAAGACCGTCTTAATGGGTCTGCATTGACGTTATCCGGTGGACAGCAGCAGCGCCTGTGTATTGCGCGTGCTCTGGTGTTGGAGCCGGAAGTTTTGTTGATGGATGAGCCTTGCAGTGCACTGGATCCCGTGGCGTCAGCTCGAATTGAACGTTTGATTGTTTCACTCCGCGATCGCTATACCGTTGTCGTGGTTACCCACAATCTGGCGCAAGCGCGTCGAGTCGCTGACTATGTGGCGTTTTTCTGGATGCCCGTCAGAGGCAGCAGCCTGATCGAATTTGGTCGTTGCCAAGACCTCTTTGAAAACCCCCAACAAGAGCTAACAGCGGCCTATCTCAACGGGCTTCAAGGGTGATTTCTCGATTTGGCAATCCATTGAGCGGTTAAACTGAGTAAGATTCCGACGGCGGCGACGGCTATGCCAGGTAAGATATGGTGACTGAGGATATGGGGGGCGAGATACATGCAAGCGACCTGCATAGCAAGCGCGGGGAGCAGACCTGCGACAAGACAACAGGAGCATGTCGAGATAAGCGGCTGTAACGGGAAGAGGCGTCGGGTTAAACATAAACCACTCAACATCGTGGGGAGGGCGAAAAGCAGAGTCTCTAGCCAACAGGCATCTCTTTTACCATGCATTAAGGGGGGCAGCGTCGGGTGCCACAGTCCGAGGATATACTGAGATAGCCAAAGAGCCGTCAGCAGGCTGCCAAATGATAAAAAATGCGCAGACTTCTCTCCGGGAATGGCAGAGCGGAATCCCGCAAGAGCGAGCAGGGATAGGCCTGACAGACCGAGCAGGTTTTCTATCAGGAAACGCGGTCCGGTTAGCAGTTGCTGACCCGCTTCGGGACGAATCGGACCTGTCATCGTAATAAGTAGGACAACCAGTGTCATACTGGCGATGAACCATATCAGCGCGAGTAGGGTGGGGTTGGGCGCGACTCTTACAGGCTTGAGATCTGCACTGAGTTCTTGAATGAGGGGCGTGCTAGGCTTCATAGTTCATCCATTATGAACAAACGTTTTAATTTTGCCATTCCTCGATGCACTCTCACTTTGACCGCCGTTTCTGATATCCGTAACTGGTTTGCTGCTTCTGCGTTAGAGTATCCCACGAATTTTGTGAGAATAATCGCCTGCCGAATTGGCGGTGCCAAGGCTTTGATCAAACGCCCCTGAATAATGGGATAATCCAAATCCTGGGTATAGAGTGATTCTCGGTCCATAACATTGCTTTGAGATTCCCCTTGTCGTTGAAGGGCGTCCTCATAACTTTTTCGCCTGCGGAGAGAGTCGATGGTCTTGTTTTTGACGATGGCGAACAGCCAGGGGCGAAAAGGTCGCTTTGGGTGGTAGGTGTGCCGTCCCTTGTGAATCGCGATCAGAATATCTTGAACACAGTCCTCGATAAAATCGTGGGAACCCAATCGACTGATTAAGTAGCGCTTGATCACTGAAGACAGCTCGCTAAGGAGCTGTCTGTAAGCGATTTCATCTCCTTGCTGGGCGCGCGACATTAACACCGACCAGCGTTGGTCATCGGCTTCATAAACGCTTTTTTTAAGAGAGGATGAACCTAATTTCACTGGCAATAACTTTGGTGTAATCGCATTATGGAAACGGATGCTTTTCTAGAAATCTCAATGCATCAAAGTCGCTTGATGGTAATTTTGGCCACAGGATTCCTCCAGTCGTAAGGGACCGGGGGCAACAGTGGTAGGCCGTTGCTGTCGTAGTCACCCAGGTTGTGAAAACCATTACCAATGTGAACAAAGCCCTCGTCGTGATCTGATGGCTCTGGAGAATAGCCCTCGCCACCGCAGATCGGACCGGGAATGTTCACACAGTTTTGATCGTTAAATTCTGTGCCTGCATCGTACGCTGGCGCGAGCAGTGTTTTTGAGCCCTTGTGCGGTAGACGAATCCCGTTGATAGCCACGAAATTATCATTGGTTGGGATCATCATCGCTGCCAGACTGAGAAAACCACCATGTTTTGAACTTGTTATTGTTGCGCTGATGGTTTTTCCTGGCTCTAACAAACCGGGAATGGTTTTGGTATCAAACGCGGTGTTTTCAACGGATTGCGTTAGCGGTGCGGTGTCGCCACCCTCCGCGAGTATTTCCAATTCAGTACTTGCCGGGGCGCCTAGCTTGAATAGCCGCACTGATCGTGGGTGAGTAACCAACAGCTGGGGCGTAAAGCTTTGGCCTGGGGTAATGTTGGTTATGGTGACTTTGTAGGTTACATCACCATTATTTGCGTCTGTGTAGCCCAGGCTGCTGGTGGTCATCATCAATCCAGCGATAAGAAATTTCTTAATCATTTAGCTCTCCACAATGAAATTGAAAAATTGAACGCGATATGCGATCGAATGCAGTTTCGCGGCTCACGGCAAAATGGTTACAAGGTCGTTAAATTTGCTGTCTTGCGTTGTAGGAAAGCCGTAATTTTTTTACATTTGATCCTTTACGATATTGCTGTTGAGAGTCATGACCCTATGAATCGCCTGAATCTTACCGTTCCCCCTGTGATTGTTTTTGCTGTGATTGGTGGGCTTATGCTTTGGAGTGCTGAATTTTTACCGATGATATCTCTGCCAGAGTTATTGCGGCGCACGCTAGCAGGGCTTGTCACTGTCATCAGTGTGGCAATGGGCATTGCGGCGGTGGTTGAATTTCGGCGTTTTAAGACCAGTGTTGATCCCCATCATCCCACCAAAGCTTCTGCTGTCGTCAACACGGGGGTGTACTCACGAACGCGAAACCCGATGTATCTCGGACTGGCATTACTGCTGTTGGCGCTGACTATCGCTAAGGCGTCACCTTTTTTATCGATTGGCGTTGCAGCTTTTGTCGCTTACATCAACAGGTTTCAAATTGTGCCAGAAGAGGCGGTCATGGAGGCAAAGTTTGGCGACGAGTATGTGCGCTATAAAAATGATGTGGGTCGTTGGATTTGATCGATTCAACCGCTGGCTGTACTAATGAACTTTACGCAGGAGGGTAAACCATAGAGAATAGCCGACAGTCGTTGTAAGGCTCTGAGCTATCGTTGTTGCTGTATCGCGCTGGATGAACATTCATTGAAAGGCGCCTCTAAAAATGAGAATTTTTGAGTGAGAGCAAGGAAGTACCGCACGGAAATCCGCAGTTTACATAGAGTAAATGAGGATTTGAGTACGGAACTGACACAGCTATCGTGGAAAAAGGCAGTTTTTAGAGGTGCCCTGAATTCAGAGAGGCAGGATTACGCACATGCATGCAGATACCTACATTGCGCTGCGGGTGGATTCTCCATCCTATGTTGGCCTGAAAACCTTGCTCATATACACGGCGTTGGCTGGCGGTATGCAGGCGTTTGTCTGGGGCGTCTACTCCGGATTTCAGCAATGGTCGAATGGGCATTGTGGCGCCAACAGTGACTGCTTTCATAACATCCAAATGGCATTGTTGGTCGGTCTGTTGATAAGCACTTTGCTGGCTTTGTCATTTTTCGCAGCTTTGTGTCTATTTTTACGACACAGAACAGCACGATGTCGTTATGCGCTGCTCTTTGTCGCCTTGGCTACGGGTGCGATTTCCGGGTTGATCACTGTAAAAAAAATGTATCTGCTGGGAGCGCCCTACGATTTGGTCTTGTGGCCTCTCGTCTATTTCATTATTACCACAACTGTCATTTTCGTATTCTTTCGAAACTATTCGTCTGAACCTGGTCAAACTCGACGCCTTTTCTCGAGATGGATAAGACGAATTGGTCAGCGTTGCTCGGTTCCGTCGATCAAGAAGGCTCTGAATAGAGTTGGTAACGCAGAGCCTTAAATAACCGTTCTTTAGAAATGGAGGGATAGTTCTAAGCTAAGCCCATCCCATTCGGCGTCACCCGTGCCGTCGGTTTTTAACCCTCCTGAGTTTGCCTCCTCGCTCTGGTTGACGTATTCCCCTTTAAGTAAAATGCCTTCATCAAACCAATAGCCGATGCCGACTTGAAATCGCTCCAGTGTATTGTCATCACCTGAAATGTTGTCAGATTCGTTTTCAGACAGGGAATAACGACCAGCAACATAGAGGGACTCTGATAGGGTCCACTTAGTGGTGATACTCAGATAATTCAGTTCTGCATCACTTTCCTCAAATTCCGCGGATCCAAATCCACCAAGGAAACTGTAGCTGTCTTCAGCGACACCATAAAAGCCCTGTAGCAGAAAGCTGTCGTTAGAATAGTGAAGGTCGGCCTGCCAGATGGTGGCATCGATCGCTGGGATAACGGCAACGTGTGTGGAACGCGTAGAGGGGCCTCCCAACGAAAACTCATAGTTGTCACCGTCGCCCATGCCAATGGCTGAATTCACCGCACCGCCGTCCGCCAGAGTACACACGCCTCCGAGACACTCCGCATCGCCAGTGGTTTGGAAAACGCCAAAACCTACGCCAAAGCCGCTGTCCAAGGCGTAGGTGAGATTGGCCTTGTAGTTGTAGCCCGCGCCGTCGCTGAAGTCCGACGAAAATGAAGGCGTCGATACAGTGAAGTCCCAAAGCAGATTGCCGTTGCTAAATGGCTGTTTACCGGTGAGCCAAATGCCTTCTTCTGCGGTGACCATATCCACAGGGGTGTTACCGATGAGAGGGTTGGCTTGTACAGAGGCCCCATCAGAATAGTAAAAGTAAGATAGGGCGCCCGGGTAGGCTATGATGTTGCCAATTCTGACAGAGTTGTTCTCGTTTAATGTCACTTCCACCCACGCCAAATCCTGTGAGATTGCGAAGGGGGTTACCCCTGCGAAATCATTCGGTTCTTCCGCCAGCTCTGCAAATATGCTGACGCGATCATTGATTTGAGCGTTGATGTTTAGTGAAAACCGGATCCGCTGAAATCCAGATTGCGCTTCTTCATCTGTTCCAATGGAGCTGTTTTTGTCAACTTCAATGGCCGATTGCCAGCCCTGAGCAAGATAGCCCCCAAGCTCTATGCGATCCATCCAATCTTTGGTTTCTGCGTTGGCTACATTTGCTGCACAGATAAGTGGTGATGCAGTAAGAAGTGTTTTGATTGTCAAACGGTATTGGTTCTTTTCCATGGTGGCTCCTTATTGATTTTATTCTGCCTACCCAGATGCCTCCGGATTTTGTCCGTAAGTTACCTTGGTCGCTCGCGTTTTTATTGAACGCGCTAACATCGGCATGTCAGCGCTGTTCAAGGTTCCTTTAGCAAGCATTGCTCCACGTCGAAAAAATTCCCCAAAGTGTTTTGCAACAATGAGTAAATGTTTCAATAGTTTGATGGAGATAGACTTTTTGACTTCGGGTGCTTTTATCAGTTTTCCCGAACAGATATAAAATTAGGTGCTGCGCAGCGATGTCCTGCGACACTTGTTGCAATCAGTGAAAGAAAGTTCGGTAAAATCGGCGACAAAGATCAAACTGTCTGACGCCTTCCCAAAGGTCATAGGCATCGTTAATGCCTCAGAGGCACACATACGTCCTGACTTTTTAATGCTAATTTAGCGGCTTGATGCAAACATAAAATTTGAAATAGAAAGGCACAAACCCTGCATTAGCAATCACGTCTGACTTTTCGCTACATCATTCTTTTACAAGTCGGCAACCTTCTCTTTGCTCGATGACACCGCCTTCGATTTACGGGCTGTCTGTTAAACGCCGTAACAGTTGGTGTACTGAGCATTACCGATAACCGAAGCACACAATAGGAAATAGGTTATGGATACTTCTGTATCAGAATATAAAAATTATATTGATGGGGCCTTTTGCGCATCGGCTGATTCGATGCTGGAGGTGCTTAATCCTGCCAGTGGTGCTCTGTTGGGATATATCCCTGAGACTCAAGGCGCGGAGGTCGAGCGTGCGATATTGGCGGCACGCCGCGTCCAGAAGTCATGGGCAAGAATTCCTGCTATTGAGCGCGCAGCGTATCTACACCGTGTCGCCGATGGTATTCGCGCTCGCAAAGCCTTATTTGCAGAAACGATATTGCGAGAGCAGGGCAAGATACGAGGATTGGCGGAAGTCGAAGTCGACGTGACGGCAGGGTATTTTGACTATATGGCGGAGTGGGGGCGGCGTATCGAAGGGGAAATTGTTGAAAGCGATCGGCGCGATGAAAATATTTTTCTGTTCCGCAAGCCGCTCGGCGTTGTCGCGGGTATATTGCCGTGGAATTTTCCCTTCTTCCTTATTGCCCGCAAGATGGCGTCAGCGTTGATTACTGGTAATACAGTCGTCATTAAGCCCAGCGAAGAAACGCCGATCAATGCCTTCCTGTTTGCTGAGGTCGCTGCAGCGGCTGAGCTGCCAGCCGGCGTGTTTAATTTGGTCGGAGGTACGGGTGGCACCGTTGGTCATCACCTGGCGAGCTCTGCACAAGTCGATATGATCAGCTTTACCGGTAGTGTCGCGACAGGCTCAAAAATCATGGCGGCTGCCTCTGAGCACATAACCAAGGTCAACTTAGAATTAGGCGGTAAAGCCCCTGCGATTGTCCTTGCCGATGCTGATATCGATCTGGCGGTTAAGGCGATTCGCGATTCCCGAATCATTAATACTGGCCAAGTGTGTAACTGTGCCGAACGAGTGTATTTGCAATCGAGTATCGCCGATGAATTTTTGGATAAAATGAGTCAAGCCATGGCGTCCACTCGTTATGGCGACCCGTCTCTTGATGCAGAGGTCGAAATGGGGCCGCTGATTAATCGGATTGGATTAGAAAAAGTGGAGGCCATTGTTAATGAGGCCGTTGCACAAGGCGCTCAGGTCCTGACGGGGGGCGCACGAGCCGATCTGGAGTCTGGGTTCCATTATCAGCCAACGTTGTTGGCCGGTTGTACCAGTGATATGCCGATCATGCGCAATGAAATATTTGGCCCAGTCTTACCTGTGCAGATTGTGGATAATTATGATGAGGCAATCGAGCAAGCGAATGACAGTGTCTATGGACTGACATCCTCAATTTACACAAAGGATTTGAGTCTTGCGATGCGTGCCTGTCGAGACCTGGATTACGGAGAAACCTACGTGAATCGCGAGAACTTTGAAGCGATTCAGGGTTTTCATGCTGGGCGTCGAAAATCCGGCCTTGGCGGCGCTGACGGTAAGCATGGGCTTTATGAAAATACGACAACACACGTTGCCTATATTGATTTCTAGTCTCCATTGAGTGCTCGTTTAGCAGGTCTTTGATTTGCATTTTCGAGGCAAGTTCTGCAAGACATAAAACAGGCGAAACAAGGGCGTTTATGTGTGATAGATGACCGAATTGAGCCTGTTTTTAACGCCGCAGAGGCGACATTCTCTTTTCTTGTAAGACACACCTCTCGCAATTTTTAGCGAGTCCTTTCCGGTTTTCTTCTCTTTTCGACCTTTCTTTATTCTCAGCTTCTTTGTTGAGAAGCCACTTGTCGCGACCTTTCTGCTCTGGATGTGGATAGTGTCGCGACAGCTGTCGCACGAAGGTGAACGCTTTTTGACAGACGCGCGTTAACTCAGTCAGCGAACCTACGCTCTTCTCCAAATTATTACGGCATAGCATTATTAACTTGTTGAAATTAAAAGATAAAAATAGACTTCAGAAAATTCATAAAAATCCTAACTGGCACCCCAGTTTTCTGAATGTCATGGCACAGCTAGTGCTAATTAAGTCCTGCTGGATGGCGTTAGGCGACCGATAGTGACGTTAAACACAAAAAAAGATCAATGGCTTTATCGGGGATGTTGCCAAGAAACCAAGGAGCAATTGGCGCGGTCGTGTCGGGCGTCGAATGAGCTTTCGTAACCGCTTCTTAGGAAGTTCGTTGAGAATAGCGTTTGCGTCAACGTTCTGTTACGGCCAAACCCAAGCAACCTCAGGATAATTAAAACGATAGGAGTGCGATAGGATGCATTTTTTGAAGAAATCCCTTTCACTGGCTTGCGGAATTTCTCTTGCGATTCCCTACTTAGTTGATGCTCAAACTCTCACTAAGTTGCACAAAAAAATTGAAGACTACACCCCGGTTACGCACAAGCGTTTGGTTGATGCAGATCCGAAAGACTGGTTGTTGCCCAAAGGTAACTATGAGGGGTGGATGTACAGTAAGTTAAAAGAAATAAACGTCAAGAATGTCGATCAACTAAAGCCGGTATGGAGCTATTCCACAAATTTGGATTCCGGTCATCAGGCGCCGGCGTTAGTCAATGACGGTGTGATGTTTGTGGCCACTCCCTACAATCATGTGTTAGCGCTTGATGCGAAAACCGGTCAGCTGTTTTGGCGCTACGAACATGATAAT
This sequence comes from Pseudomaricurvus sp. ABR4_320, assembly GCF_056159445.1. NCBI lineage: Bacteria > Pseudomonadati > Pseudomonadota > Gammaproteobacteria > Cellvibrionales > Cellvibrionaceae > Pseudomaricurvus > Pseudomaricurvus sp. ABR4_320. The sequence continues at coordinate 53,919 of NZ_JBSWVF010000017.1, forward strand.
CCTTATGATCTTAGCGTAATGCACAACACCAGTCGCGGTGTTGCTTTATGGGAAAATAAAGTCGTTGTCGCAGGTCTCGATGGTACGATCAATACGCTGGATGCAAAAACCGGCGAGCGGCTCTGCCAGCATAAGGTGGGTGACTGGAGCACAGGAGCTTACATTACATCGGCACCCTTGGTTGTCAAAGGTAAAGCCATGGTTGGTCCTTCTGGTGGTGAATTCGGTGTGCGCGGCTTTTTAGAAGCGACCGATGTGGATACCTGTGAATCAGCGTGGAAAACCTACAGTGTCCCTGGGCCGGGTGAAAAGGGCCATGAGACCTGGAAAGCAGAGGGGCAGCGGCCCGATGCCTGGAAGTATGGTGGTGGCAGCATGTGGATGCCTGGCAATTACGATTCGAAAAATGACATTCTCTACTGGGGCGTAGGGAATGGTTCGCCCTGGTTGGGCGACCAGCGCCCCGGTGACAATCTCTACGTCGCCTCGACAGTTGCGATGGACCCGGACGATGGCGCGATCGAAGGCCACTATCAATATCACTGGAACGATTCGTGGGATTGGGCGGCGATGAACGCGCCTATGTTGATCGACATTGAAAATAAAAAAGGTAAGAAAAAAACCGGATTGGTGACGCCTCAGAGAAATGGTTACCTCTATTGGTTGGAGCGCGGTAAAAAAGGCGAGATATCCTACGTTGAGGGTATGCCTTATGTGTACAACAACGCCTTTGTTGAGCTGGATGAAAAGACCGGTCGCCCATCCTATGATCCAGAGCATGTTCCTGTCACCGGTAAACGCGTGGATTATTGTCCAAGTCTTTGGGGCGGTAAAAATTATCCCTACGAAGCCTATAACCCCAATACCGGGCTGGTTTATATCCCCTCGAATGACAATTTGTGTAATTCCTTTGTCGGCTTGTTTCAAGAGGACATTGATCCTGCTTCCGGTCAGTTTTGGGCAGGAATCGATATACCGGATCTCGATGTTTATATCCGAGAGCCCGGTAAGTCTGTGGGCAAGATGCAAGCTTGGGATATCGAAAAGAAAGAGCTGGTATGGAGTCATGAATACGGTCGGACGATGACCTGGGGCAGTGTTCTCACCACTGCGGGTGGTTTGGTCTTTAGTGCCGGAACCAACGATCGGATGTTGCGCGCGTTCGATGCCAAATCCGGCGATGTTGTTTGGGAGTTCCCTCTAAATTCAACAGCGATCGCGCCACCGACAACCTACACCGTCGATGGCAAACAATATCTTGCCGTCGTCGCTGGCTATGGTGTTGATGCGGCATGGACAAACAGTGTGCTGTCAGAACTTGATGATCAATGGAACGCCGATGTGCCCGAGGGCGGTGTGATCTGGGTTTTCGCTCTCCCAGAATAACTCACTACCTATCAAGTAAGTTTCAATGAATACACGGTGCAACAGATAGGGTTTCCCCAAAGGTGTATTCATTCATTGCAACGGGTTAGTGACTTGAGCTGCCCGCTAGCGGGCAGCCTGCCACTGTTTAAACCAATGATTGACGAGTAGAACCAATGACCAAGCGAGATTCAAACAAGACGACACAGGGTTGCAATCGCTGTCCACATGCTGGTCGTGGAGAGACCTCCATCGAGCGGCGAGATTTTTTGCGACAGGCGGGCAGTGTCTTACCACTGCTGGCCATCAGCCGTTATGCTGCGGCGCAAGAGTCTTCAGAACAAGATAATGCCGCCGTTAGTTTGCCTCCTCAAGCGGGCGATAGGTTGACCTTCTATGCAAAAAGTAAACGAGGAAAGATTCTCAAGGTAGATGATATTCCGCTGGCCGATAAGCAAATTCTCGTGCTGCCAATGGATAAGGAAACCGGTGTTGTTCGCGACGGATCGCGCTATAACCCCATTCTGCTGCAAAAATTTGCCACCACCGAATTGGATGAAGCAACCCTGGCCCGGTCGGCGGATGGTGTCGTGGCCTATTCCGCCATCTGCACTCATACCGGATGCTTGGTATCCAGCTGGGATCGAAAACAACAGGCATACATGTGTCCCTGCCACCAGAGTGTTTATGATCCTCGGAACTCTGCTGGCGTCGTCTCCGGCCCTGCCCCTCGGTCCTTACCCGGGTTGCCCGTCGGCGTTGAAAATGATGAGCTGATTGTCGCTGGTGATTTTAATCAGGCAGTCGGCTTTGGCAAAAATTTCGGACCGCGAGGAGGTTAGTATGCTGCGGCTTTTCTTGTTTGTCGTCGCCGTCTCCTTTTCGGCGTTCACCCTGGCGGCGGCGCGACCCATCACGGGTGTGTCTTGCGATGGCGGATTTTATATTCGCACGCCGGATAAGCACATTCACTGGGTCGACATAGATAACCAGCAACGGGAGCAAGTCTACGGCGGAGAAAACGAACTCTACGCCATGATGCAGTGTGATCACGGCGTAGTCAGTGTCTGGCAACGCCCGACAGAAGGGGGCTTTCAGGCGTTTTACAGTCCAACCTGTCGGTCGATTGGCGTTGAAGCTGGAGAGACCCGTTTGCTGTATGAAGGCAAACTTGCGATAACCCGCTTTGAGAGAGATGACACAGCCCTGATTACCACCTTGGCAGACGGGTCTCAGTGGCGTGGCGAGAGTTGTGAGTCCATGAGAAGTCTGGGCGCGCGGGTGTCCGCACCGTGAGATCCTCATCGGAAACTGGAGCCAATGTCCAATTTACCACGTCAGTGTAAGTGTGTTATTGGTAACAGACTCTGAAAACACTTGATCGATAACTATAAAAACAGTGAGTAGATTCTTATGCAATCAATACCCAGGTACGGGAATACTGAGCAAAATCCGGCGTCCAGGGCCGTCGATTCCGCCCAGGTGTTGCACAGCTTGCAATTACGAATTGATCAATCCTGGCAGCGTTGTGCTACGGACTACAGTCTTGATCGCGATAGTCAATCTCGAATCCGCATTGTTACGTCGACCGAGTTGCGTGAGTATCGTCAGCGTATGGAAGACTTTTTGCGGGTGGCCAGTGGCGGTGTCAAAGCGTTACATCAACGCTTGTCGGGGCTGGGCTACATCGCAATGCTCGTGGACCACAGTGGTACGGCGTTGAGCGTCCATCAGAGTGCGACCATCGTTGACGACTGTCGGCGTATGGGGCTGGTTCCTGGCGCAAGATGGGACGAAGCCCACAATGGAACGACCGGGGTCGGTACGTCAATCGTTGATGAAAAAGCGGTGCTCGTCCATAGAAACGAGCATTTTCTTGAGTCGATGAAGCCACTGAGCTGCTCTGCCTGCCCCATTTTCGACAGCGACGGCCAATTGATTGCTTGTCTCAATGTAACCAGTATTAACAGTAAGATCGATAAAGAGCGGGAGCTGATGACCTTCCAGCTGGTCAAAATGTTCGCTCAGATGATCGAGAATTCTTTTTTCCGCTTTCAGTATCGGGATAACTTTATTCTTAGTATGAGTGCAGATCACTCATACTTTGATGATCCCTGTAGCGGTATGCTGGCGTTAGATGACCAGGGGGCTGTTATTGCAGCGAATAAAAAAGCGATGAATGAATTTGTCTGGCCCGGTGGCAGCGGGTATCGCCGGGGCTTACATCTGAACGAACTTGGATTGATTGAATCTCGTGATGTTTTCGATACCCACGAGATCAATTTTCACGTCCAGTCGCAATCAGATTCCGCCATCAACTCAATCCATGTTGGCGTCTCCCGCCCGGCCAGCTATTTCAAGCGTAGTAGCCACAGTGTACACCTGCGTCAGGAAAAGGCGTCGACAAGCATCCCTCAGGGCGAACCCAGTTCGTCTCCGTCTCTACAGGAGTTACAGGGGCGAGATGGGTTTTTAACGAAAACCGTGGGCCGACTGCTGAGAGTGATCGACCGGGATATTCCGATGTTGATCACCGGAGAAACCGGTTCTGGCAAAGAAGCGTTTGCGCAGGCAATCCATCGCGCGAGCCAGAGAGCCAATGCGCCGTTTGTCGCGATGAATTGCGCAGCGATTCCGGAGACGTTGATCGAAAGTGAACTCTTTGGGTATGAATCGGGGAGCTTTACCGGTGCGCGTCGCGGAGGCATGAAAGGCAAGCTATTGCTGGCCCAGCAGGGTACTTTGTTTCTCGATGAAATCGGCGATATGCCGTATCCATTACAAACCCGTTTACTGAGAGTTTTAGCCGAGCGGGAGGTTGTTCCCCTGGGGGCTTCTCAGGCCGTTCCATTGGATCTGCAGATCATCGCTGCGACCCATCAGGATCTGCAGGAAAAAATACGTACCAAAGCGTTTCGAGAGGATCTCTATTATCGTTTGAACGGGATGACCGTGCAGCTGCCGCCGGTTCGAGATCGCAGTGATAAAGTGGAGTTGATACACCGAATTTTTACTCTGGAAAATCAAAATCAGCCGGTAGAGTTTGATGAGGAGTCGTTGCGCTTGCTGGCGAATTACCCCTGGCCGGGCAACGTTCGGGAAGTAAAACACGTCGCTCGATTGGCGCTCGCGTTTGCAGACTCGAATCACATTGACGCGGAATGCCTGCCGGACGTTATCCAAAATTCGGTTGCTGGAAGTCAGCTCTCCAAGATTGCTGAAGATCAAATACAGGGCTTTTCAGAAAAGCAGGCATTATTGGAACAGTTAAACCGGCATCGCTGGAACGTGCAAAAAGCGGCAAAGGCGCTCGGGATAAATCGCAGTACGCTCTATCGGAAAATGAAGTTATTTCAGATCGTCTCACCGAACGAACAGTGTCGTTGAGGCGCGTCAATGTCACGTTTTTTAAGGCTGCCCCTTGGCGGCATCGGTGTATCTCTGCTCTGTGTATCGTTGTTGGCGTCCGCCGGTCTGGAAGCTGGTGACGAAGGTCAAGTTGAATGGCAGGCCGCTCATAGAGAATTACAGGACCAGCTGGGTCAATACAGTCTCTCACAGTTGCAAATTTCGGACGCACACTTGCCGAAGGCATCCACGGCGATGGTGCACCTTGGGCGCGAGCTTTTTTTCTCCAAAAGCCTCAGTGGGAGTTACGATGTTGCTTGCGCAAGTTGTCACCATCCACATCTGGCGGGCGGTGATGGGCTCAGTTTGCCCGTAGGAGTGGAAGCTGTGGTGCCGGATCTGCTGGGGCCCGGCAGACAACATGACTGGCAAGCGTCTTTAGATCCGAAAGCGGATGGCTTGCCGAATGTGAGCCGACATTCACCAACAACCTTTAACTCTGCGTTTTATCGCAAGGCGCTCTTTGATGATGGGCGGGTTTTCGTGTTGCCCGATGATCCGAATGGCGATCCTAATGCCCAGGCTTATCGAACGCCAGACAGTAATTTATGGCGGCCCGATTCTGTGCAGGAAGACGCCCTGTTGAATGTGCAAACGCGTTTTCCCGTCGTCGCCACTGAGGAAATGTTGGGATATACCTTCGGTGAAGGCTTGGACAACCACGGTGTTCGCCAGGGGCTAGCGGTACGCCTGCAGTCTCTTGCCGGTGATGGTCGGCGGGGAAGTTGGTTGTATTTGTTTCGTCAGGCATTTCCTGAGATTACACCAGCCGATGCCGCGCACTTGATTACCTTTGATAACCTGCAGAAAGCCATCGGTGCTTACCAACAGAGTCAGGTGCTCATTAACAGTCCGTGGAAGCGCTATCTCGATGGCGATTCCAGGGCGCTTTCCGTATCTGCGCTGCGCGGTGCGAAACTGTTTTTCTCCCCAGCGGAAGAAGGTGGCGCTGGCTGTGTTGGTTGCCATCTTCCGCCTTTTTTCAGCGACGAAGATTATCATGTCCTCGCGGTTCCTCAGTTTGGGAGAGGGAAAAATGCGGACGGTTCCGATTACGGACGTTATGCCGTAAACCGTCGACCGAAGGATCGCTACAAGTTCCGTACGCCATCGCTATTAAACGTTGCGGAGACGGCGCCCTACGGCCACACAGGCAGCTTCCTGTCTTTGTCCGATATGGTTGCGCATCATCTACGCCCGGCAGAGTCTCTCGCCGATTTTGACTTTCGATTTACCGATAACCTGCAGTTAGCAGCTTACAGCGATCATCTGCAGGAAGCGCGATCGCTGAGTTTCGCGGCGCTCGAAACACTTCAGCAATCTCAGCAAACCAAGGCGAGCAAGTTACCGGTGTTTGATGAGAGTGCCTTGCAGTGGCTGCCGGACCTGGTCGCTTTTTTAAACAGCCTGACCGACCCATGTATAAAAGACGATACCTGTGTTGCACAGTGGGTCCCGAATGAGGAAGACCCCGCGCCAGATTCTCACCGGTTGCGGGCGACATTTTCATCGGAGAACAAACCGCCGTCGTCATCCTCAACTTGGAATAAAAACAACAAACTCGTTTCTCAAAAAATACAGAGTCATCCTGTGGCGGCGGAAATTTTTGTCGATCATTGTATTGGGCCTGTAGCAGAAGCGGCAACCACAGAGAAAATTGAAGTAGCGAAGGGTTTGCAATTTGAGGAGGTTTCGGTCGAGGAGGGGTTGGTTATGCCCGCGCCTACAGATTGGTCCATGTACTCACTCAAAAATGCTCAGCGCTTATTGTTTAGTGGTGGTATCGCCGCCGGTGATGTCAATGGTGATTGCCTTGTCGATATTTTTATCCCTGGCGGGGTGCAAGGTATCGAGGCGTTATTCATCAATCATGGCGAAGACGGATTCATCAATGAAAGTCATGGGTGGGGCCTGTCGAATTTGACGATGCCACTATCTTCTCTTTCCAATGGCGCGGCCATGGCAGATCTGGATGGTGATGGCCGATTGGATCTGTTGGTCAGCCAGCTGGCGACCGCAAGCCATGTAGCGGAGCGCGAGGATCAATCTGCGCCCGCAACACTGACCCGTCCAAGGCTGCTGTTGAATCGCGACGACCAGTTTGTTGAGCTGTCCACTTCAGGTTTTGCGGCAGAGGCAACCAGCTGGTCTTTTGGTGTTGGCGACTATGATGTCGACGGCGATCTCGATGTTTTCACGACCCACTGGCGAGGGCCTGGTGTTGGCGGTCGTCATCCTAACCACCTCTGGCGCAACGATCTTGAACAGGGGGCGTTGCGTTTCTTTCCTGCGGATAAGGACGCAGGTCTGGCGGGGTTGATCGGTCAAACGGATTTCACGTTTACGGGTATCTTTTCTGATGTGACCCGCAATGGATTTCCGGACTTGCTGGTGGCGGCCGATTTTGAAAGCAGTCAGTTTTACCGCAACACTGGGGGGCAATTTCAACGGCGTACAGACACTCGCTACATCAACGATGAAAACGGCATGGGCGCCGCGGTTGCAGACTACGATAATGATGGTGATTTCGACTGGTTTGTATCGAGTATTTGGGATCCGAACGGTCGTCCGGAAGGTAACTGGGGTGTCAGTGGCAATCGACTCTACCAAAATACGGATATCGCCTTTAAGGATGTTGCCAGCCAGCTCAATATCAAAAAGGGATATTGGGGTTGGGGAGCTTGTTTCGCCGATTTCGATAATGATCAGTGGCAGGATCTTTTCCACGTCACTGGATTCGATTTACCTCAGCCTCTCGCGCGACAGTTCCGTCACCCCGCTGCCTACGGACAGCTGAAACGAACCATGAGTGAATTCGAGCACACACCCAGTGTCTTGTTTAGGGCGGATGGCGATGGCGGATTCGACGAGCAGGCACAGGCGGCAGGTATTCGTGACAGAGCGTCCGGGCGGGGTGTGGTGTGCTTCGATTATGATCGCGATGGTGATATCGATATTCTGGTTGCCAATCACGGTGGCAATCCCTCCCTTTACCGGAATCTGTCTCGCCAGAATGGTCAAAACCACTTCCTTCAGGTCTCGTTGCAGCACACTGGCAGTCATAATCACTTTGCCATTGGGGCGAAAGTTACATTGCGATTGGGCGAAACTCAGCTGATACGTGAGGTTCAAGCGGGAGGAGGTTATTTGAGCGGCGGGCCGCCAGATGTCCATTTCGGGGTGGGCACTGCAGACGTCATCGACGAGGTCATTGTCGACTGGCCAGATGGCGGCCAGTCACGATTTAACGATGTCACAACGAATCAAATGTTGCTGATCAAGCGCCCCATCCCATGAAAAGGGGGCGCCAGTATTTCCTTTCTCAGTAGACTGCCGTTTATACGCCGGGCATAGGGATAAAGCTGGGTAGCGCCTTGACTCTTTCTGCCCAGGCGTTGACCGACGGGTAATCTCCGAGAGTAATCCCACCTTCCCAGGCAACGGCCAGATAGGGAAATACTGCGCATTCGGCAATGGTCGGTCTGCCCAACGCCAGCCAGTCCTGCTGGCTCAAGTGTTGATTGAGCAGTGTTAAGATTCGATCACTGATGGCCAGTGCTCGGCTTTTGTCCAACGGGTAATTAAATTTATCCACCAGACGAGCGGCGTTGGGGCCGTGTTGGATCTCATTTGCGGCAGTGGCCAGCCACTGGGTGACCTCAGCTTGTTGAGCTGCGCCGTCCGGCCACCATTGATGGCCACCGTAGGCTCGCGCCAGATACACCAGTATGGCTTGGGCATCGCGCAGCACAACCTCGTCATCGACAAGTACCGGCAGTTCTCCCCAGGGATTTAAATCAATAACCGGTGACTTTTTGTGGTCGCCGGCAACAAAGTCAACCGCGATCAATTCGAGTTCAATGCCCGCGAGAGCAGCGAAGAGTCGTACTTTGTAGCAGTTGCCAGAGACGTCCAGATCATAGAGTTGCATGTGATGTCCTCACGCGTTGTTATTGGTGGTTTGAGTGGGCAAAAGTTGATTAAATTCGAGCACATTCCCGTCCGGATCCCGGATAAATAAGGCAATGCGACGGGGGCCAATGGGATGAATTCCCTCAGTAATCGGAATGTTTTCTTGGTTTAGCCAGGTCTCCAAAGCGTAGATATCCTCTACGATAAATGCAGGGTGTGTCATGCCTGGCAGTTTGATGGCATCGTCTAATAATGGATTGTTGGGGTGGCGCGCGGCATTGTAAATTAGGTTGATTCTCACGCCGCTCGAAGCAACCATTTCATTGGCTTCGAAAGCGGCAAAGACCATGGTCTCCTTAAAGCCCAAGCGTTGGTAAAACGCCGTCGAGCGGTTGCGATCGCTAACGCGTATACCCACATGATCATACGCCAAAATTGGTTGTGTAAGTGGCGGTTGTGCGGTCGTCATGGCGAGGTTTCCTGTCGCTGAATAGGAGCTTCACTAGCCTAGTCGTTGATTGGGCGGGGAAAAACCGGCGTTGGTGGAAATCACTTTTGCAAAACGTGTAAAAATCGGGCGTTCTATGGATAAGCTGAAAAACATGTCGATCTTTCTGGCTATCGTCGATCAGGGCAGTCTTTCCGGCGCGGCTGAGACTCTACAGTGCTCTGTGGCGACAATCACACGGTCACTTGCAGAGTTGGAAGACTATTTGGGCGTCCGCTTGTTGCAGCGGTCAACGCGGCGACTCGGACTCACCGAAGAGGGGCGCGAGTATCAGCAGCATTGCCGCCATATTCTGGCGGAGATCCAAGCGGTGGAATCTCAGCTCGACAATCGTAAAGTGATTCCAACCGGAAAGCTTAGAGTGACGGCACCGGTCATGTTTGGTCGTATGCACTTGGGACCGCTGTTGTATCGCTGGTTGGCCGATAACGAGCAGGTGAGTGCCGAGTTGCTGTTGTTGGATCGCCCGGTAGACCTGTTGGATGAAGGCATAGATCTGGCGCTGCGTATCAGTAATCTTGACGACTCTTCCATGGTGGCATTGCCCATTGGTCAGGTGACGAAGATCTGTTGCGCGAGTCCCTTGTTGATCGAGCGTTTAGGGGAGCCCGAGCAACCCGGTGAACTCGCGCAGTGGCCGACGATTGCCTTTGCGCCGGATGGTCATGTTTGGCGGTTTGCGAAGGGGGCTCGCGAGCAAAAAGTAAAAACATCTCCGGTACTTACATGCAACCAGATTGATCCAATGTTAGATGCAGCGCGATGCGGACTTGGTGTTGTCAGTGTGCTGTCATACCAGGCGGCGCCTCTACTCGAGTCTGGAGAATTGATTGAGGTTCTGGCAGATTACGTTACGGGCAGTACCCAGGTACAATTTGTGATTCCCAGCGGCCGATTGTTGTCACTTCGGGTGCGAGGGTTTATGGATTGGGCATTGCCGCTGTTACGCGGCACGTTAGAAAGGAAGACCGTTAAGTGAAACTGATCGTTGGAACCGACTCGACCTGGTCGTTGAGAGCTCTCATTGCCGCGCGCTTAGCGAATCTGGGCATACACGTTGAGGTGATTGACCTGCGTAAACCCGACTATAAAAGTCGCATTCAGTCCAGTTCGCCCGCGGGGTTGGTGCCAATATTAATGGACGGTGAGCTGGTTATTCATGACTCACTGTCGATTGTTGAATATCTGAACGAGCGCTCGGCTGGCCGGCTTTACCCTGCAGAGTCTGGTGCGCGGGCGCTCGCGAGAAGCCTATGTGCGGAGCTGCACAGTGGCTTTTTCCATTTGCGCGAACAGTGTCCATTTACCCTCGATCAAATAGAGGGCTCGCCGGCAATGAATGACGCCTTAGGTCGTGACATTGAGCGGGTTAATTGTATTTTTCGCCAAGCGACAGGGCCGTTTATGTTTGGTGATGCGGGAGCGGTTGATGGCTTCTACGCAGTTCTGGCGCAACGACTCAAAACCTACAATGTTGTCCTCTCGTCTGAGGCCGAGCGCTATCAGAAGACGCTTTTGACCTGGCCATTGCTGCAAGAGGCTTTAAACGAAGCCTGGTTATGGCGAGAGATCTGATAGAAGCGGCGAGCCGTCGATAGACGTTCGCTCAAAAGCGTTCCTTAAGAAAGTCCCCCGTAATCTTGTATTGAGGGTTGCAGTCTACCTACTGGTAGGTTAGCATTTGCCCATGAGTATGAAAGAGAAAATTTTAAGCGTCGCCCAGCGACTGATTCAACAGCGTGGTGTCAATGGCTTCAGCTATGCCGATATTGCCAAAGAGCTGGGGATTGCGAAGGCGAGCTTGCACCATCATTTCGCCACTAAGGCTGAATTGGTGGATCGCCTGTTGACGATTTACACAGAATCCTTGCAAGGATATCTGGTGTCGATCTCCGTCGATAAGGCTGAGCCTTATGAGCGAATCAAGGCTTACACACAGCTCTATCGGTCTTCTCTAGACAGTGATCGCGCTTGTGTGGGGGGCATGCTGTCTGCTGAGGCCATGACGCTGCAGGCGTCTATCCACCCGCGGCTGCAGTCCTTTTTTGATCTGCAGAAAAATTGGATCGTCGAACAGTTGGAGGCGGGTAGTAAAGATTTTCAGATTCGTCAGTCTGCTGGAGATTTTGCCAGTATGATGATCGCTGCGCTGCAGGGGGCGCTTATCGTCTCTCGCTCAGCAAAAGATCACAGGTTTTTTGAGCAAACAGAGCACGGGCTGTTAGCCAGCTTGCGCCCGTAACGAACAGAGTCCTGCTTCCCCAGGACTGTGGTGCCCAGCATCAATCGCTGGGCATTTTTTTGCAACTGCAACCTACCTACTAGTAGGTAATATCGTGATTATCCAAAGGAGAATACACATGGAACAACTTTTGAGTCGTAAAGGTAAGCATTTTGCCCAAATGGATACGGGTTCGACCGCCCATTGGCCAGATTACACTGTCTCTCTGCCAGGGCTGGATATACCCGGTAAGCTGTTCGTTAAAGACACGCTCGGATTGACGGGGTGCGAAGTGTCGATCAACGTCATGCCGCCTGGCGGCGAACTTCCGTTTAATCACACGCATCAGCAGAATGAAGAGGTGTACATTTTTATTAAAGGCCAGGGCCAACTTTTGATCGACAATGAGGTCGTTGATGTGAAAGAGGGCAGTATTGTCCGTATCGCCCCAGAGGCTGAGCGTACCTGGCGCAATCCGTCTGATCAGCCGTTGGAGTACATTATCATCCAAGTGAAAGCCAATTCGCTGAAGCAATACAGTCTGACCGATGGTGTGGTTTCGGAGGCACCTCCGGCTTGGGTTTAATCCACGCCGTGACTCGAGGATCGCCTTTTTGATCGAACGGATCTTTGACAAAATAGGAAATGACCGGAACGCGCCTCCGGTCATTTATGACAAACATATTTTGTTTATAGGAATTCGGGTGAAGTTAGATCAGCGGTTGGTTGATACGGCCATTCAGCCCTATTATTGGCGAAACCCGCTGTCTCGCCGAGGATGACAGGCTGTGATTCGAGAGATACCGTTAGAGGATGTTTTTTCGGCCATTAAAGAAATCCCCGAGTTCGACCAAACCCTAACGCTGGCAGATCTGCAAATTCGCTGTGGTGAAGGCCGTTTAGCTCTGGGGTTTTATATCGAAGAAAAACTGTGTGGGTTTAAGTTGGGTTACCCAGTTAGCAAAACGGTGTTTTACAGTTGGCTAGGTGGTGTTAAACCGGATTATCGTGGGCAGGGGGTTGCCCAGCAACTGTTGCAGGCGCAAGAAGGCAGGGTTACCCAGCAAGGCTATAAGTATCTCGATGTAAAATCGATGAACCGCTTTCCGAAGATGTTGCGTCTGCTGATTGGCGCGGGTTACGCCATTGTCGATATTGAGAATCCGAATAAGACGGTGAATTCTGACACACTGAAAATCTGTTTTCGGAAAACGCTTATGTAAAGGGGCTTTGCCCGCATGGGGTAAAAGAGTCCTTTGAAATTGGAACTCGTGTACAATATTGAGGTAGCAGACTTTGTGCCTTGGCCGTGTCGGCGCTTTTCATTTTTTTGAACATTCATGATGAATGTCTAATGTTTACAACAGTTGTAGAAAAAGCCTGTCGTTAGGGAAAACGCTGCATAGCAGGTTTATGCATCACTACGACAAATAGGGATATTTCAGATGAGATACATATTGCTCCTTGGGTTTGTACTGGTTAGTGCTTGCTCATCCACACCGAAACCTTCCGCTCAACCTCTAGTCTCGATCACCAACCCCCAGCAGTTGGATGAATTTTTAACGTCATATCACGATCACCCCAGACCGGATCTGGTCGATGATGCGATGGCTTATATCGATTCCTCTGGGCTAGCCGCTGAAAAAAGTAAAAAATTTCCACTCTTGATGGCTTTCAGCTGCCTGTTTGTCAGTGCCGATGCTGAAAGAAAAACCGCTTGGAAAACATCGATAGCGGATTTTAAAAAACCTGCTAGAAAAGTTTTTTCTTTGGCGATGATCAAAACACCTGAAACCTTGATCAAGCAGGTCCCGCTTTCTCCCGCCGCGAATGACATGAATTGGGCGGCGTATTTTATTACCGGTAACACCGAGTATATCGATCATATTGTCGACACCCTGCAATACTATGATGAGCGTGAAGACATGCAATTGTATCTGACCTCGGCCTCGGCAAAGTGGTCTCTTGCGTCGAACAGTCGACAGCACTCAGACGTTCAGCAGCATTTAACGCGCGTTCAAGAGCAGGTTTCCGGCGATGTTTCCGAACAGATAGATGATCTTCTTGAGAAAAATCCAGAAGCTATCAGCAAGACCATTGAGTTGACCTTGAAAGAACAGCATGACGCAGGTGTTTGGTAGGCGGTCGATTTTTAAGACTGGATTGTTATGGGGGAGGGTAGGAATTGGATCTTCTTAGAGGCGATTTACACAACGATGCTGTGATCGCTCTGTTGCAGGAGCATCTGGATTCGCTTGCATCAACCGCTCCACCAGAGAGTCGCCATGCACTTAATTTGGATGAGCTGCGAGCACCTGAAATCAGCTTTTGGTGTCTGTGGGATGAGGATCGTCTCGCGGGGTTTGGGGCGCTTAAATGCCTTGATAAAACCAGCGGCGAGATCAAATCCATGCGCACAGCGTCTGATTATTTACGTAGGGGCGTAGCGTCTACAATACTTCAGCATCTTATTGCTCAAGCTAAAACTCTTGGACTTAGTCGTTTGTTTCTGGAAACCGGTTCTATGGCATTCTTTGAGCCGGCTCGAGCCTTTTATGCCGAACATCATTTTCGTGGCTGTCCCCCTTTCGGTGATTATGTGTTGGATCCAAACAGTGTTTTTATGTGTCTGGAAATCAGCAATGATGATCGCTAGATGTTGTTTTTCAGATCGACTCGTACATGATCACCCTTCGGGATTATAAACCGTCCGATGCGGCTGCTTTACAGCAGCTGTTTTACGATACGGTACATCACATAAATTGCCGTGATTACACGCCAGCTCAAGTTGCCGCATGGGCGTTGGGTTCTATAGATTCTGATATCTGGCAGCAACGAATGGATGTCTTGAGGCCATTCGTTGCAGTGCAAGATGATCGTCTTGTGGGCTATGCGGATTTACAAGACGACGGCCTAATCGATCATTTCTTTTGCCATCATCTCGTTCAAGGTCTAGGCGTTGGTCAGGCGTTGGTCAGGCGTTGATGAATCATATTGTTATGCACGCCAAATCTCGATCGATATACCGTTTAATATCCTATGTAAGTGTGACCGCAAAGCCTTTTTTTGAGAGGTCTGGTTTTCATTTGGTCGCAGAAAATGCAGTGGCAATCTGTGGAGTCAATCTCACGAATTTTTTGATGGAAAGGATTGAGTTGGATGTTGCTGATTGACTTTCGCGTGGCACCAGGATTGAACTTATCAATCTAATAGTATCGTGCTTAGCAAACGTCATTTGCCACCTTCAAACATTGGTCTTCATCGTCAATAAGATAATCGCCATGTCTTGCGATTAAATTTCCCATTTGGCAGTTCGTTCATTATTGCGCGACGATATGTCGCAGTAGCTTGCTCCGAGAAGCTTTGACAGTGATCTGTGCTAATGCTACCGTCATCATCCTGATGATAGGCTCTCAACACTCCGTGAGTTTGAGATTAATAGGGAAGTTGGTGCATCTTTTCTGAGTCTGAGCTAATCCCAACACTGCCCCCGCAACGGTAAATGATCGGGCTATTTTTAATAGCCTTACGCAACTCTAATAGGCCACTGTACTCAGGTATGGGAAGGCAGATTTGCGTCAGTATCATGAGTCCGGAGACCTGCCTTTCGTTGATAACTCGCACTACGGGAGGTGGCTGCGTGGGATTCGTTTCTGTACTCGTTCTGTTGTGCAACAAGAACGTCGCGGTTTCCTTCTGTCTGCTCTCCTTGAGAACGATTAGGTTCTCAACTACCTCAATGGATTACCTTCTGGCGATAGCTTGTCGTCTTTAAGGAAGTGGATAAAAAAGGGAGCGCACTTGAAACATTCTTTTCTGACTACTCTTACCGTTTGTCTTTCAGGGCAATTAACGTTCGCGACTGCGGATGATTTAGCTGAAGCCAATGATTCGAAAATAACAGAGCATGTCTTGGTGACAGGATCTAAGCAGACGGGACAGCTTCTTCTCGATGATTCGGCGAAGACTGGCTCGCTACTAGACCTATCATTGCGTGACCTCCCTGCCAGTGTCTCTGTCCTTGATCAAGACATGATTCAACAGTTAGGTGCTCGTACCGCATTAGAGGCTGTTGAGTCGGCTGTTGGGATGACAGGTGGAACGGGTGTTGGCTCCATCCCGGCTTATTCGACCCGAGGCTTTAGTAGTAATGATATTACGATTATGCGCGACGGGGTGCGGCAGAACACAAATTCTCAATCAGCCCGCCCGTTAGACAGTTTTATGTTTGAACGGGTTGAGGTTTTAAAAGGCCCAGCGTCTCTGCTGCATGGTGAAGGTGCTGTGGGAGGTGCGGTCAATTACGTAACAAAAATGCCTAGCGATACGTTCAAAGGTGAGACGTTACTGACGGCAGGTTCTTGGGATAGTTACAGGGCTGCCGTTGGTGTGGGTGGCCCTACTGGCATAGAAAGTCTGTCTTATCGTTTGGACATCTCTCATTATGACACGGGGGGCTATGTTGAAGGCAGTGAGGAAACATACGACGCATACGGTGGCAGTATACGTTGGGAGCCGAATGAGAATGTCAGATTTTTGGTAAGCGGCAGTTTTTATGAAGACGATGTTAAAAGTTACTATGGTACACCGGTTGTTTATGACGCGGTCTCTGGGATAGGTGGGCAGGTGGAAGTCAGGCCTGCTGACACCAGTACCGATAAGCTTATTGGCGCTCGAATTGCGTCTGGTACTCGGCGCAACAATTATAATGTTCTCGATAATTATGCCAGGGCAGAAAACGGCTTTGGCAGATGGGTCAGTGACATTCGCTTGAGCGACAATTGGGAGCTTCGCAATGAACTTTATGTTGCCACGCAAAAACTGGATTGGCGAAATACGGAGAGAAATGTTTGGAATCCGGTTACAGAACAAGTTGACCGTGGTAGTTTCTATCTTATCTATCGGGATGACACTCAGGTCGGTAACCGTCTTGATTTGAACTGGCAGGGTGAGTTATTGGGGCGTCCTAATCAGCTTGTTGTTGGTACTTTATTTGATCGCAATAACCAGAATCGCAATAGTGGCCAGGACTATTCAAATACCCCGATTCCTGAGAGTGTCTCACTACAAGACCCAGAGAGAGGTTACGGCCCGGATGAGCACGCTCAGAGAACGGCGAAAATCATTACGCAAACGACAGCATTTTATTTCGAAAACAATTTAACGGTTACGGACGAATTAAGCGTTATTTTAGGGCTTCGCTATGACGCGATAGACGTTGAGCGCAAGTCTTATGTTGGCATCGAGAAGTATACTAAAACCTATTATCCGCTTACTGGTCGATTTGGTGCTGTATATCGCGTTTCACCAAGTTGGAATGTATACGGAAGTTACAGTAAGGCTGCGCAGCCAGTATCTCAACTTGTCAGCCTTAATGCGAGTCGCGATGAATTCAGCCTACAAAAAGGGGAGCAGGTTGAGGTCGGAGCCAAAGCCAGTTTATTTGATGAGGTTTTAGGCGTTACTTTCGCTCTCTATGATATTGAGAAAAATGATATTTTGACGTTCGATATTATTGATGGCGAGAGGGTGAGTTCTCAAATTGGTTCACAAGTTTCCCAAGGGGCTGAATTGGCCACTACGCTGCAGTTGCCGGATTACTGGAGTCTGGCTGTCAATTTTGCCTGGAACTGGAAAGCAGAATATGAAGATTTTAATGAAAATCTTGGCGACGGCACCATTTCCAGATCAGGAAATACACCAGCTAATGTTCCAGAAATCGTTTCGTCGATAAATATCAACAAGCTGTTTGGTAATTGGCAAATCGGCGCGGGTGTTAGGTATGTTGATGAGCGAGAAGCGAACACTAACAATGGAATTCAACTGGATGCTTATACGACGTTAGACGCCAGTATAAAATACCAATGGCAGAACTACACATTTACGCTTAGAGGTCGTAACCTCACCGATGAGACCTATTCCAGTTGGGCGTCAATGGGAGGGCTTGCTTTACGCCTCGACGATCCTCGTAGTGTAGAATTCGGTGCCCATTACGCCTTCGGGGAATAATTATGGCGTTCAAGATTATTTCTTGGAAATGGTGGAAGCGCCAGCTCTTTTTATGGCATCGATGGATGGGCATTATTCTATCTTTGTTTTTCGCCGCGTGGTTTATCAGTGGCGTCTTCATGATGTATGTAGAATATCCTCAGCTTACACAGTCCGAACGCTTGATCGGCAAGCCAAAACTTGATTTCAGCGCTGCTAACTTAAGTCCATCAGCTGCGATTGCTAGGCTGTCTCCCGATGATTTTATGTGTGTTGGAGCTCCCTCGGAAAATCGATGCGCAAGCGAAGTTGTCCCAGGTTCCACCGTTGCGGCAGCATCAGTAACGTTGGGTATGATTCTGGGGCGGCCCGTCTATTTCATAACCTCTGAAAAATCGGTCCAACCTAAAGCTGTGTTTGCCGACAGTGGGGAAATATTAAAGATAGAAAGTAATGCTGCAAGAGAAATTGCTGAAGATTTTTATAATCGGTTCTCTGGGGGAGGGCGTCGATTTGAAGCTCGTTATCTAGAGACAATTCAAACCGATCAATGGACTCTATCATCCTCATTAAATGATCATCGGCCGTTATTCCATTTTTCCATAAACGATAGTTTGGGTACGGAGCTTTATGTCTCTTCTACTACCGGTGAGGTGGTGCGCGATACTAACAGAAAAGAACGGTTTTTGAATTACTTTTCAGCGGTCACCCATTGGCTTTACCCAACGATACTACGAAAGTTTCCAGACTTGTGGGCTTGGGTTGTTGATATTCTTTCGGGTATTGGTGTTGTTCTAACGATTACTGGCTTGTGGATCGGTTGGCTACGTTGGAAGAAAAACCCAAAGCCGGGTAAATCGGCAGTTCCTTACAGGGGGCTGATACGCTGGCATTATTTTCTCGGCGTCGCCTTTGGCGTTATGACATGTCTGTGGATCTTCAGCGGCTTGCTCTCTATGAATCCTGGGAAGTTAAATCCGTCGCGAGCGCCATCCGACATTCAGAAACGGTTGTTCTCGGGTGTTAATGAATCCGTTTTGGTCGATGCATTTCCTATGACGTCGATTGCATTTGGGAATAATGTTGTCGAAGCTGAACTCGCTCATTTCGATGGTGAGTCATTTTATCGGTTGCTTGATCGAGAAGGTAAGCTTCACTTGCTTAGTGTAGACGGAGCGCATCGTGAAGGGCCCTCTGACGAACGTATTGAAGCCTTGGCTAGCCGTTTGCTCCCTGGGTCTCGTACTGAGAAATTCACCATTCTTAAAGAGTACGACGATTACTATTACAGCCGTCATCCAGAGCGGGGAGGGAAACCGCTTCCTGTTGCGAGAGTTCAATTTAACGATGACGACAAGACTTGGTTTCATATTGACATGCGCACCGGTGAGCTTCTTGAAAAAAATACAAGAGTTAATCGCCTGTATCGCTGGCTTTACAATGGGCTACATTCCTGGGACATATTATGGCTGTGGGAGCGGCGCCCACTGTGGGATATATTGGTTATTGGTTTTTCTTTTGGAGGGTTGTTCTTATCTTTTACGGGTATCGTCGCAGGGTATCGAAGGCTCCGCTTTTAATGAATTAAATATTAAGTGCACGGTTTGCGAAATTTATGTTGGTTAGGGTGACAGTATAGATGAAATTGATGCCCTATAAGGCGCTCGACGAATATTTACAATATTCTTGAATATTATCAGTCTCATGACGTGATAGGCTCTTGAACCATTCTCCAAAAAAATCGCGAAGGCAGAACTAAAACATTGATGTTGGGGATCTGAAGATGAAGAGCTGGACGAGTAAAAGTCTGGCTCGGCCAGAATTCAAAAGGTGCGTTTTTGGAGTTGGATATAAGGTTATCGAAGTGTACTTGTAGTCTGACGCGCGAAATATATTCAATAACGATTGAAGCGGAGTCTCAATGTTAAATCGTTTTTTAAGAGTGTTGTTAGCCTTCGTATGTTTTTTTTCCGCGATTGGCTGTTTCGTTTTTGGCCCACCGATAGGTGGCGTGATTTTTATCCTGGCTGGTTTTCTGTTTGAAGCGTTTTTTTGGCAGAACCTGTTTCGCAGTGTTCGCTCCAGCAGAAAGCGGTCGGAAAGCACCGCAGGATAATGACGTCCTATGATTGAAATTCGACGCATGGCCATCGAAGACTATGATCTGCTGTACGCACTCTTTCAGGATACCCCGGGTATTTGCCTGCGGGCCGCGGACTCCAGAGAGGCGACAGCCCGTTATCTGGCGCGTAATCCTGGGTTGAGCTTTGTCGCGTTTATCAATGACGAACTGGCTGGTTGCATTATTTGTGGGCATGACGGTCGTCGTGGTTATCTGCAGCATTTGCTGGTGCGCGAGAGTTGTCGTCGGCAGGGCGTGGCACGGGAGTTGGTCGGTTGCTGTGTCAACAAGCTGGCGTCGCTCGGTATTTTAAAGTCACACATTGAGGTGTTGTCCGATAATCAAAACGCCCAATTATTCTGGGAGTCATTAGGCTGGCAGAAAAGGCAGGATATCTATCGATATTCGTTTATCGTCGGTGATGATTTGAATGTCTAGGCCTGCGGCATCCACCAGTCTGGTGTAGGAATAATGCCTTCGGAGGCGTTATGAAACAGCAGGTTGATAAAAGCCCTAAGGCTTCCTCTCTCACCGCTTGCATAACGACAATGCTGCTCTGTTTGGTCGCCACGATCGCACACCTGATGTCGTATCGAACGGTGGCAAGCTTTGCAGAGGTCTACTCAGTCTATGGCGATCGCTTGCCATGGTTGACGCGGTCAGTGATTGCGTTCGCCGATAGTTATTTGGTTTTAGCGCTTATCAGTATTGGCATTGTGTTTCTGTGGTTGTCGCTCTCTGCGAGAGCTGCTTTAACCACCGTGGCGGGCATTAATTTTTGGTTGTCTGGGGTGGGGGTTATTCTAACGTTGGTTGCTGTCTATCTCCCGGTTTTTTTCTAGTTCATAAGGCTTCTGCAGCGCCAGGCTGCGTGGTCTTTATTGTTAGCGTTGTTGTCGGAAGTTGTTTGTATGAATGTTGCGATTAGGCCCTACTGTCCTGAGGACGTGGATCCGCTTTACGAGGCAATCTCGGAATCAATTGAACATGTTTCTCCCTGGTTACCCTGGTGTACTGAGGCGTACACAAAAACAGATACTCAAGCGTGGATTTCGGAATCCATTCGATTGTGGGAGGCTGGCGGTGAGTATCGGTTTTTAATCATCAAGCCGCAAACGAATCGTATTCTGGGCGCGGTGGGAATCAATCAAATTTGCTGGCCGCACAGGGGTGGCAACCTGGGGTATTGGGTTAGAAAGTCTGCCCTTGGTCAGGGCGTTTGCACGCGTGGCGCGCTACTCGCTGCAAATTTCGGATTTAAAGAATTGGCGCTACAGCGTCTGGAAATTCATGTCTTACCCGACAACAAAGCCAGCAATGCGGTGGCGTTGAAAGTCGCGACCTTCGAAGGCTCTTTTCGCAATAAGCTGTACCACAAAGGCGAGCCCAGGTTCGGTAATTGCTACTCCATTATTCCGTCGGATTTGTGAGCTTCATGGATTGCCTTGAGTGCTAGCGCGGTTTTTCTGTAGAGCCTCTGGCGATAAGTTCACCGCTCAGCACCACTTTGCGAACGGCTTGTTGTGGGCTTTCCATACGGCTATTGAGGAGCGCCATAGCATTGCGGCCAATTTCGTCAGTGGGTTGTGCAATGACGGTGATGCCGGGTTCGACGAGGTCGGTCCAGGCTTCATTATCAAAGCCAGCGACGGCCAGGTCTTCAGGAATGGCTTTGCCTAATTGACGGGCTGCTTTCACAATACCCATCAGCAGTAAGCTGTTGGAGGCAATCAGCGCTTGGGGGTGCTGCTCTTGTGCCAGCCATTCATGAGCTGCGGCTTCTCCGGCGGCGGCGGAAGGGCTCAGTTCTCTGATCTCGGCGGTCAGCCCATGTCTTGCCATGGCGTCTATAAACCCATCGCGTCTGGCAATACCGGTACTGCTGGTGTTACCGAAGAGGCCGCCGATACGGCGAAAGCCTCTGCTGACCAAATGGTCAACCAGTTGATGAGTCGCGGCTTGATTATCCAGGGCTACTGAGTCGAAGGTCGCTGCTCGACCAACGCGATCGATCAGTGTTACGGGGCAGTCCAGATTGGCGGCACTAGCGCCTGGATTGGTACTGCGGGTGGGCGCGAGGATCAGACCGGAAATTCGCTCCTCTACCATAAACTTTAGGTACATGGCTTCTCGCTCCGGATCTTCGTCGGAGTTGCAGAAAATGACCCTCAGGCCAGAGCGATAAGCGGTCTCTTCAACGGCGCGGCTGACGGCGGTGAAAAAAGGATTGCAGATATCCGCGACAATCAGACCAATGGTGCCGCTGTGTTGGGAGCGCAGGCGGCGTGCGGCAAGGTTGGGGCGGTAACCGCTGGCGCGAACGGCATCTTCGACCTTTTGTTTCAGGGCTTCGCTCACCGGGCCGCCGCCCAGTGCCCGAGAGACGGTGGCGGGTGAAACCCCGGCAAGACGGGCAACGTCTTTTATGCCGATGGCCTTATCTTTGCCGCTGGCTTTTTCGCTTTTCTGGCTGTCAGTTGGAATCGATTTCATAATTTTTGCGATTCTCGTAAATTTTCTCTCGTTATTTTTGCAGTATATTCAAAGAGTTCTGGCCGCTCAATGAAAAATTGTGGGTGTGGCTCTTGACTCTCGACTGAAAACGATTTCAACTATAGCCCTAACTATAAGACTGGAGGTGCTCATGACGGCACAAAGTTCGGGGTTATTGACTTCTGTGGAACTGGTTCGCACCGGTGCCACCGTTACTGACAAAGCCGACGCCATCGCGCAGGCCGCGCAACTTCTCATTGCTGCAGGTTGTATTGATGCCGATTACGAGCAGAGCATGCTCCGTCGTGAAGAAGTTGCCGATACGTTTCTCGGCTATGGCGTCGCCATTCCCCATGGTCTCGTTGAAGACCGGCTGCGAGTAAGGCGCAATGGCATTGCCGTGCTGCAGATTCCCGATGGCCTCTCTTGGAACGACGGCCAGCAGGTCTATCTGGTGGTGGCCATTGCGGCACAATCTGATGCGCACATCGACGTATTACGTCGCCTGACCCGACTGATCCAAAACGACGCCCAAATGTCTGCACTGCGGTCTACGCAAGTGCCTCAAGATATTGTTACGGCTCTGTTGGAAGATGCCCAGGAACCCCTGGCAGAACAACCCGCGACTGACCTGGAAGAGGCGGCGCCCTGGAAAATTACCTATCCTGCAGGTTTACATGCTCGCCCGGCAAAGCGCTGGGTTGAGACGGCGCGATCTCATTCCGGCGCGGTGAGGGTGCGACAGGGAGATCGCAGCGCCGATGCGAAAAATTTAGTGGCTCTGTTGGAGCTGGGGTTAAGTCAGGGCGATGAACTGGTCGTTTCTGCTTCCGGAACCGGAGCCCGCGACGCCTTACAAAAATTGCTGCGAACCATGAATTCCCTGACAGCCGCCGAGCAAGCGGCAGCCAGAAAGCAGGCGCAACCACCGCGCCGCCCGAAAAACTGTTGGCAGTCTGCCGATGCGGAGGCGGCGGTCATTGGTATAGGCGCCAGCCCCGGCCTTGCCATTGGTACTCTTTGGCAGCTTCAGCAGGATGCTGTCGAAATATTTGATGAGCCGATCGAATTGGCCGAAGGGGGCGAACGGTTACACGTCGCGCTGGAGACCACTCGCGCTCAATTGCGCTCATTGACCGATGCCACACGTCGTAAGTTGGGCGCGGACGATGCGGCCATTTTCGAAGCTCAGTCGGAGCTGCTGGGCGACACCGATTTAATTACTCTGGCGTGTCAGCACTTGGTGGCCGGCCATGGCGTGGCATGGTCCTGGCACCAGGCCGTTGAGCACACAGCTGCACGGCTGGAGAAATCCGGTAATCCCGTAATGGCTGGGCGCGCCGCGGATCTGCGAGACGCCGGTCAGCGAGTGCTTGGGAACATCGACCCCGTCTTGCGGCGCGAGGGCTTGAAAGACGTTCCCCAAAACGCCATTGTCCTGGCCCATGATTTGGCACCATCAGATACCGCGAATCTCGATACCGATAAAGTGGCGGGGCTCGCGACCTGCGTTGGTGGGCCAACGTCACATACTGCGATCCTCGCGCGAACACTGGGCCTACCAGCGCTCGTCGCCGGAGGCGACTTGTTGGCAACCTTTGACAATGGCACGCCCGCCATCATCGATGGTTTGTCTGGGGCGCTGTATCTCAATCCCACTCAGGTGGATCTCGATAGCGCCAACCGCTGGATTCTCGCGGAGGAGCAGCGGCGCCAGCAGGAGGCTTCCGAAAGGCAGCAGCCAGCGCGTACCCTCGATGGTGTCGAAATCGACATCGCAGCCAATATCAATCTGCCCGATCAGGTGCCCGGCGCTCTTGATCTGGGTGCTGAAGGTGTGGGCTTGATGCGTACCGAATTTCTGTTCTTGGAGCGCGGTTCGACACCGTCTGAGGACGAGCAATATGAAACCTACACCAACATGGCGAAGGCGCTGGAAGGGCGGGAGCTGATTGTTCGGGCATTGGATATCGGCGGCGACAAACAAGTGGCTCACCTTGAGCTGCCCCACGAGGAAAATCCCTTTTTGGGCGTACGTGGCGCTCGCTTGCTGTTGCGTCGTCCAGATTTGTTAGAGCCTCAATTGCGAGCGCTCTATCGGTCTGCCCGTGATGGCGCCAAGTTGTCCATCATGTTTCCGATGATTACCTCCGTTGCTGAATTGCAAGAACTGCGCAAGATTGCCGAAGGCATTCGCCGTGAACTACAGGCACCGGCGGTGCCTCTCGGGATTATGATCGAAGTGCCAGCGGCAGCCGTGCAGGCGGACTTACTCGCTCTGCACGCAGATTTTTTCAGCATAGGTACCAACGACTTAACCCAATATGTCCTGGCAATGGATCGGCAAAACCCGGATCTCGCGCCCGAGGCCGACAGTCTGCATCCGGCGGTATTACGCATGATCAAGCACACCATTGATGGTGCCCGTAAACACAAGCGTTGGGTTGGGGTGTGTGGTGGTTTGGCGGGGGATCCTTTCGGTGCCAGTCTGCTGGCGGGATTGGGTGTGCAGGAATTATCGATGACACCACGAGATATTCCTGCGGTTAAGGCGCAATTGCGCAAGTCTCAGTTTGCCGATCTGCAAGCGCTGGCAGAAAGAGCGCTCGCCTGTGAGTCCGCTGATGAGGTCAAGGCGTTGGAGCCGGTCGAAAAAGAGGTGGCCGCATGAGTCAGGTACTGGCCGTTACCCTGAATCCGGCGATTGATCAGACCGTTGAATTGACTGCTTTGTCTGCTGGTGCGGTCAACCGGGCTCTGAGTACCGCTTTTAACGCGGGTGGTAAGGGCATCAATGTGGCATCGGTTTTGGCCGATTGGGGAACCTCAGCCTTGGTCACGGGGTTACTGGGGCGGGAAAACGCTTCAGTGTTTGATGCACTGTTTGAACATCCCTTAATCATCGATGAAATGCGCCGGGTTGCGGGTAAAACACGAACGAACATTAAGCTTTTGGCTCGGGACAATTCGACGACGACGGATATCAACCTGCCAGGGTTTTCTGCCGAGCGGCAAGATCTGGATCAGGTTTGCGAAGTACTGACAGCTCACTGTCAGCCTGGCGATTGGGTGGTTCTGGCTGGCAGTTTGCCGCAGGGCATGGCTAATGACAGTTGGTTGGAGCTGTGTGCGCTGGTGCGTCGCCTTGGCGCCAATGCATTGCTGGATACCAGTGGCGTGCCACTTGCTCATGTTCTTAAGTCGGGCGCTGAATCTCAGCCCTATGCGATCAAGCCGAATCGTGAAGAGCTATCAGAATGGGCTGGGCGTGCGCTCACGACTCGTGAAGATGTCTTGCAAGCCGCACGGGGACTTTTGTCGCAAGGTATACAGTTAGTGGTGGTGTCGATGGGAAGTGAAGGCGCCTTGCTGGTTCGCGATGGCGATGCGTTGTTGGCTTTGCCTCCCAAATTTGAAGGCGGTAGCAGTGTTGGCGCCGGCGATGCGATGGTGGCGGGTTTGGTCAGTGGACTTATGGATGATCTGCCGCTTGCGGCGTTAGCGCACAGGGCAACGGGGTTTGCGGTAGCCAAGCTCAACCAGTTGGGGCCTCATTTACCAGAGCGTGCCCACGTTGAGACGCTGATTGCGACCACTCGAATTGAAACATTATAAAAACAAGGAGATTGTGATGAATCCTATCAATGTGATCATTGCCGCGCCTGGCGCAGATACCCAGGCAATCCTCGCCGCCGAAGCCTTGCGTCAGGCTGCCCAAAATCACAATTTGGCGGTGTTTGCCGAAATTAAAACAGAGCATGGTTCTCTGGGTGCGCTGGACTCGTCTGACAAGAGCCGTAGGTTGCTATTGGTGGGTGACGCGGAGGTTCCTGCTGGATGGCAGGGAGACAAGCCGCAATCTGTCGCCCTTGACGAAGTTTTACGCGATGCGGAAGCCGTGCTTTTAAACGCTGTGGGTCAGACTTCGACCGCTACTGATAGCTGCAGCACGGCAAGCACTGGGTTGATCGTCGCTATTACGTCATGCCCAACAGGTATTGCCCATACCTTTATGGCCGCCGAAGGCTTGCAACAGGCAGCCGCGACTCTGGGGTATACCATTCGCGTAGAAACTCAAGGGTCTGTAGGTGCCCAGACACCTCTGACCGATGAAGAAATTGCGACGGCAGAAGTTGTCATTATTGCAGCCGATCGAGAAGTGGATCTCAGTCGTTTTGCCGGCAAGCGCTTATTAAAATCCAGCACCAAACCCGCCATTAATGATGGTCAAAACCTGATACGTCGAGCACTTGCTGATGCTGAAGTATTCGGCAAGGCAGACGACGCTAACAAGCCAAAAGCAGGAGGGGGCGCTCAGCGCACAGGACCTTACAAGCACCTGATGACCGGTGTCTCTTTTATGCTCCCGTTTATTACGGCGGGCGGTTTGCTGATTGCTCTGGCGTTTGCATTGGGTGGCATCTACGTCAATGACGAAGCCAATGCAGGTACTCTGGGCTATGCGTTGTTTCAGATTGGCGCCAATGGCGGCTTTGCATTAATCGTCCCGGCGCTGGCCGGATATATTGCCTATTCCATTGCTGACCGTCCGGGCATTGCGCCAGGGATGATTGGCGGCATGCTGGCGGCGAATTTGGCCGCGGGATTTCTCGGTGGAATTGTGGCGGGTTTCCTCGCCGGTTACGGCGTTGCCTGGATGAATAAAGTCATTCGTCTGCCACGCAATCTTGAAGGCTTAAAGCCGGTGCTCATCCTGCCTCTGTTGGGAACCCTTTGGGTTGGACTGGCGATGGAATTTGTTGTCGGCGTGCCTGTTGCGGAAGCGCTCGCGGCAATCACTCAGTGGTTGCGCAGTATGCAGGGTTCCAGCGCCGTTTTGTTGGGACTTTTGCTTGGCGGGATGATGGCTTTTGATATGGGTGGCCCGGTCAACAAGGCCGCCTATGCGTTTTCGACTGGCTTGATTGCCAGCCAGGTTTACAGCCCGATGGCGGCGGCTATGGTCGGCGGTATGACAGCACCTCTTGGCGTGGCTTTAGCAACGCGACTGTTTAGTGATCGCTTTACCCATGAAGAGCGGGAAGCCAGTGGTGCCGCAGCAGTATTGGGATTGGCGTTTGTCACAGAAGGCGCGATTCCTTTTGCCGCGCGCGACCCTCTGCGAGTTATCCCTTCGCTGGTTGTGGGGTCTGCCTTGGCCGGAGCCATTTCTATGGCCGTGGCGGCGGAACTGAAAGTGCCACATGGCGGTGTGTTTGTTCTTCCTATCCCCAACGCGGTCACCCACTTGGGCGGTTATTTGGTGGCGCTGGTCGCTGGCACATTGGTAACGGCGGTCATGTTGCGGGTGTTAAAAAAGCCGGTCGCCAGTGAACTGGCGAAACCTGCCTGAGGCAAATCCGCCGATAGATTTCTTCATCGCTTAAATACGTAATTTCTAACAATAATTTGGCAGGCTATGGCCTGCCGACGGGAGTCTTATGTCCATGAAAACGTCACTTTCCTCCGTTACTCATGTTTCTCACTACGTTCGCTGTTCACTGGCGTGTTCGATGTTGCTGGCTGCGACAGCTTCTGCGGTCGCCGACGAAGCATCCTCACCTGTGACTTTTGATGCCTCGTACACTGGCGAATCCGCGTTTTTGGTCAGTGGTGGTAAAGATGCCGGTAGCGCCTATGCCGGTCAGTTTTACGGCGGTGCCCGTATTGATTTGGAGCAGCTGTTGGGTTGGCAGGATGCCACCATCAAAATTGATGTTGCCAGCCGCCACGGCGACAATCTGGCGGTTGATGAAATTGGCAACACCACGTCGATTCAGGAAATCTACGGTGGTCAGGGGCAGCGTTTGGCAAACCTGACGTTGCAAAAGGAATGGCAGGATGGGCGCATTCTTTGGGAGGGGGGGCGCAGTGTTGCCAACATTCATTTTCTGGGCTCGGATCTCTGTGCCTATTTTCAGGTCAATGCCGCCTGTGGCAATCCGACCTTTGTGTTTCGGACCAGCAATTTTACCTGGTGGCCTGTGTCCAGTTGGGCCATGCACACTCAGGTTTGGGTAACACCCGAAGTCTACGTCCACGCTGGTGTTTATGAAGTTAATCCCACGCAGGCAGAAGAGGGTCGTCACGGTTTTGATTGGAGCACTGCCGATGCGACGGGTGTGATTACGCCGGTAGCGATTGGTTATCAGTCGGCACCTGGAGCTGCTCGATCTGCGTTTTACGAAGTGGGGGGCTGGTACGACACGTCAGATTACAATGATCCTCTACGGGATGAGAATGGCGACCCAGCAGTTATCTCGGGCAATGATTATGCTGAAGATAATGGTCGCGCCGGATTCTTTGCGCGCTTTGAACAGGGTGTTTATGAAACCGATGCTGCCGGACGCGGGCTTACGGTGTTTGGTGCCTGGCTGACCGGGCTTAAAGGCGAATTGGTGGAAGACAATTTCCTGCAATTGGGGTTGGTGAAGTACGGAACCTTCGCATCGCGCCCGCGCGATACCATAGGTTTTGTGGCCGCCACCCAGTTTTACAGCGATGAGACGATGGATGACCTCACCTATGCGAGAGCTCAGGCGGGTGGCACAGGGACTCCTGAAGATTTTCAGACCATGGTGGAGTTGAGCTATGGAATTCAGGTGACGCCGGGTCTGCGCGTACAGCCGAATCTGCAGTATATTGCCCATCCTGACCAGCTTGGTGAGCCGGGCAGAACTCAGGATCTTGAAGACGGTTTTGCGATTGGTCTGCGAGTGGACTGGAATATGAAGGATGGGATTGAGGCCTTGTTTGCTCGCTGATTGCGGCAAACGAGCCCTCAAACAAGCCCCAATTACGGGGCTTCTTTGTTGCTGGCTAGCTCAGCGGACACCAGGCTGTCGATTGAGATTTCGCTGATCGACTTTGCGCCGGTCAGCGTCATCGCAACGCGCATTTCACTGGCCATCAGATCGAGCAGATTGGCAACGCCTTTTTCCCCTGCGGTGGCCAGGGCGTAAACCCAGGCGCGCCCCAGCATTACCGCATCGGCACCCAACGCCAGCATACGTACGACATCAAGACCTGAGCGAATGCCGGAATCGACAAACAGGGTTAAATCGCCTTTCACGGCATCGGCAATTGCAGGCATGGCACGAGCGGTGGATAACACGCCATCAAGCTGGCGCCCACCGTGGTTGGAGACCACAATGCCGTCGGCGCCAAAGCGCACGGCATCGCGGGCATCGTCAGGGTCGAGAATGCCTTTTAAAATCATCGAGCCCTTCCAGTAGTCCCGTATCCACTGCAAATCCTGCCAGGCAATCGACGGATCAAAATTGTTGCCCAGCCAGCCGACGTAATCTTCCAGCGCAATTTTTTTGTTGAGATAGGTCGAGACATTGCCCAGGTCGTGAGGCTTACCCAATAAGCCTACGTCAAGAGCCCAGCGCGGGTGAGTGATTGCCTGCAGTACGCGGCGGAAAGCGGCGTTGGGTCCGGACATCCCCGAGTGAGCGTCGCGATAGCGGGCGCCAGGCACCGGCATATCCACAGTGAAGACCAGCGTTCGCACACCGGCTTCCCAGGCACGTTCGAGAACATTTTCCATAAAGCCCCGATCTCTCAATACGTAGAGTTGAAACCACATGGGGCGGTTGAGTTTCGGCGCCACTTCTTCGATAGGACACACTGAGACGGACGACATGGTGAAAGGCACACCTCGGGAATCGGCCGCTTTGGCTGCCTGAACTTCACCGCGCCGGGCGTACATGCCCGTCAGGCCGACGGGGGCAAGCACGACAGGCAAGTCGAGGGATTCGTCGAACACCTTAGCGCTGAGATCAATTTTACCGACCCCCTTTAAGATTCTCTGACGCAGTGCCAGTTGATTGAGGTCGTCGCAATTGCGGCGCAGGGTTTCCTCGGCGTAGGCGCCGCCATCAATGTAGTGGTAGAGAAAGGGAGGCAGGCGGCGGCGAGCCGCTTCGCGATAGTCGGTCGTAGATGAAATGATCATGATGAGAGTTCTTGTTGTGTTGTAATGTGTTTTAGCCCAAGCGCAGAACGCTTGCGGCGCGCGTTTTCCTGTTCGATGGATTCCAGTCGGCGTTCGACATAGTCGATGTGTTCGATGGCGGCGCGGCGAGCGGTGTTCGCATCGCCCCCAAGGACTGCATCTAGAATTCGGCGATGTTGCTGATCGAGTTCGAGCGGTACGCCGCTCAAGCGATAGAGTTTGTTAAGGCTGTCAGAAATGCTGGCTTCCAACAGCCCCTCCAGTCCACTCAATATTTGATAGAGCACCACATTGTGGGCAGCGCGACCGATGGTAATGTGAAATTTCGCATCCAGCTTGGCAACCCCTGCAAGCCCTGATGTCATTGCCTCTGCCAGGTTGTCATAGGAGGTTTGAATCTGCGCTTTATCGGTGTCGTCTGCTCTCTCGGCGGCGAGGGCGGCCGCATCGCCTTCCAATGACCGGCGAATTTCCAGGACGTCTCGCCAATAACCGGATTCACTCTGAGCAAGCGGGGCGAGCGACAAGAGCGCGCTGCGTACAGGTTCGACTTCTTCCGGGGAGGTAACGTAGGTGCCGCCTCCCCGGTGACTGATGAGAATGCCGCGACTGACGAGCTGTTTAATGGCCTCTCTCAGGCGGGAGCGTGATACACCCAGTTCCATGGCGAGCTGCCGCTCCGCTGGAAGGCGATCACCGGATTTGAGTTTGCCGACGGCAATCAGATTTTCGATTTGCTCAGGCAGAGTGGGCATGTGCCATGTTCTCGAAGGTCATTGTTTGAATTATTCCCGACGGTTGCGGGACTTTGCCCCGCAGAAAATGTTCGTGCTCGACGATTTTTCGATCAATTGGTCCGACCAAAGTGCGGCTGTTTATCATTTACTATTGCTTTTTAGGGACTTTATCGTGAAGTTAAGAATTGTGCAAACAGGTTGGTCGTACCAAACAGTACAATTCTGGTGCTTTTTGGGGAGAGGTTTATGACGGCTTCTCAAGTGGCGATGTATACTTTGCGGGTCGTTAACAAGAGCGCGTGGCTCGCAGATACCAATAGCAGATACCTATAAATGTCGCAGTCAGGTTGATTGGCGCTGCGTCACAGAGAGAGTTTGAGTATGGCACTATCTATCGGTGTGTTGACCGCTGGTCTACCGCCCGATTCTCTGGTGGATCGATATCCCAGTTATGGCACCATGCTGGTGGACTTTTTGACGCCTCACGGGAAGGATCTGACGTTTGTCAGCTATGACGTGTTTCGGGGACATTTTCCTGAATCTGTTCAGGATCACGATGCCTGGATTATTTCTGGCAGTAAGCACAGTGTGTACGACGATTTGCCCTGGATAACGCAGTTGAAAAACTGGGTCGTTGCCATTGCCGCGAGTGGTTCTCCGTTGGTCGGTATCTGTTTTGGTCACCAAATGCTGGCTCATGCATTGGGTGGTCGAGTTGAAAAGTATGCTGGCGGTTGGGGGGTAGGAACCGAAACCTACCAATTAACGCCCGCTCTGGCAGAGACGTTGCATCGTTCAAGTGACCAACCGTTGATTCTTAATGCCATCCATCAGGATCAAGTGGTGGCCATTCCTGCTGGAGCTGAGGTGTTGGGGCATTCCGCATTTTGCGCTCATGCTGTCGTTGATTTTTGCGAGGGGAAAATCCTTGGGATTCAAGCGCATCCCGAGTTTAGCTCTGCTTTTGAAATTGAATTGTTAGATGCCTGCCGCGGAGACGCCATGGCCGCAGACGTGGCTGATCTTGGTTTAAAAAAGGTTCAAGAGCGGGGCGGTCGCGTAGACAACAGTACGGTGGGGCAGTGGGTAGCCAGTATTCTTCAGGGGCGCGTTTAGTTCGGACTGTGGGATTGCCATCCTTGGCGCCCTGTCGGTTAAAAAGGTTGCGGGTAGTGGCGCAAAATGGTGGCGATATCCTGAAAGACCTCTTCGTCCAAACTCAGCGCGAAAGCGCCGAGGTTTTCCTTCAGCTGCGCCAGAGAAGTTGCGCCAATGATGGTTGATGTCACGCCATCAACCTGTCGAACCCATGCCAGCGCTAATTGCGCGGGCGGAATGCCGACTTTTTTGGCGAGATCGATATAGGCGCCCACGGCGGCGTTAGAGCTTTCGGTATCTCGGAACAAGCCGTTGCGCTGCGCGAAACT
Organism: Pseudomaricurvus sp. ABR4_320; assembly: GCF_056159445.1. Classification (NCBI taxonomy): domain Bacteria; kingdom Pseudomonadati; phylum Pseudomonadota; class Gammaproteobacteria; order Cellvibrionales; family Cellvibrionaceae; genus Pseudomaricurvus; species Pseudomaricurvus sp. ABR4_320. The sequence goes on from NZ_JBSWVF010000017.1 coordinate 86,060, forward strand.
CCAGCGGCTGCCCTCGGGTCTGGCGCCGTCGAGATACTTGCCGGTGAGAGCGCCTGCTGCGAGGGGTGACCAGGGGAGAAAGGCCACATCTTCATGCAGGCAATTTTCGATCAGGTAGGGCCAATCTTTCGTGTGCAGCAGATTGAACTCATTCTGAATTGAGACGGGGCGCGGCAGAGCGTGTTGTTCGCTAAGGCGCAGGTAGGTGTTAATACCCCAAGTGGTATCATCAGACAGTCCAAAATGACGAATTTTTCCCGCTTTAATGCAACGATCAATACCTTGCAGGATATCCAGCATCTGCGCTGTGTGTTCATCGCGATCAATATCGCTAAAGCGATAGTGGTTGGGCCAATGCTTACCAAAATGCGGTGACGTGCGGTTTGGCCAATGCAATTGATACAGATCGATGTAATCTGTCTGCAAGCGTTCGAGCGAGGCGTCGACAGCCTGTTCTACCGTTGCGCCGCTGATGTCACTGGCATCTCTCACCCAGGGAATGCCTGTCCCGACGATTTTGCTGGCCAGGATCATCTCTTTGCGGCGACCACTGTTTGCTGCCAGCCAATTGCCGATCAACGCCTCAGTCTTGCCGTAAGTGTCGGGGGTAGGCGGGACTGCATAGAGTTCCGCAGTATCAAAAAAGTTAACCCCTTGATCCAACGCGAATTCGATCTGTTCGTTGGCGTCGGCCTGGTCGTTCTGATTGCCCCAGGTCATGGTGCCCAGGCAGACGTCCGTGATGTCTAAGCCACTGCGTCCTAACTTCACCGTTTTCATGTGTACCTCTGGTCGAATTTGATTCGGTTTTGGAATGGAAGATTATAGGGGGGGATGGGTTTTTTTCACCCGCTGTCCCCATGTTATCTACGAGAGACAACAAAGCTGCTCGATAAATGCAAGTCTCGCGCAGGCGTAGTAGACTTCAACGCCTAAGGTGAATGATGTGCCATGGTTTCGCTCTTAGCTTCAACAATCATAAGACACAAAGAGAATACAGAATATGTCTCACCAAAAGCTGGCTGAAGAGCACGAAGTGCTGGCGTTTAATCTGGCTGAAACCCCTGGGCATTTGTTGCGCCGCTGTCATCAACGCTCCAGAGAAGTCTTTAATGAGCGCCTAGGGGAATTCGGTATTTCCCGACAATTGCTGTCAGTTTTGGTGACGATTTTTCAGAATCCAGGTCTCACCTACGTGGTGCTGGCAGAAATGAGCGGTTTTGACCGCAATACTCTGGCTGAAATGATCGAGCGCCTGGTGACTCGTGAGTTGGTTGTGCGACAAAAATCAGAACAGGATGCCCGCGCGTATTCTGTAGCGCTGACCGAGCCGGGGAAGCACCTGGTCAAACAGATGATTCCCCTGGCAGAGCAAGTTCAGGACGACATTCTCAAGCCCATTCCTGAAGACCTGCGGCCGGTGTTTATTGAGTGTATGCAGCGGATGATAGGGTTGGACAAATAAGCTGTCTGCTTATCCAAATACCACCACCAGAAGCGCTAGAACAAAGCCGGCTCCGGCGATTTTCAGACCGTTGCGAAACTGAGGTAATTTGGGAATAAACATCAGGAATGATGAAATCGCGAAGAACAGTAAGCCGAGCCCAAAAAAGATGTTCAGAAAAAAGATGGGGCTGTTAACTGTCGCCTTATGCATGCCAACAACGCTGGCGATGGGCGCGGGGTAGTCTTTTTTGGTGACGGTTGCGACTCCGGATGCTTTGTCGTAGTTGCCCTGGGGAAAATTGATCTGCGTTGCAGATTCTCCGGTCACTTTAAAGTTGCGGATGTGCAATTCCTCTTCCAGCTGTTTGGCGTTCAGCGCGGGCTGGAGTTGCTGCTGGGTGGTCTCTTCGAATTTGAGAACATCGGTTGTGCGAAAAATCAGTAGAACACCACTACTGGCGTAAAGCGCCATGACACCTGCCAGGAAAAATCCCAGCCAGCGATGGTATTTACGGAAAGAACTGTGGAATGCGGTAGAGGCCATCAATAAATCCTTAGGCGGATGGGTGCAAGAGCAGGTAGTGTTTAAATGGTGAAAAACGGCTAATTTATCACGAAGGCAGGTGGGAAAATGCACCCATTTGTATCAACGCTGTACCCAGAGTTTCACGTCGTTGATCGGGCAAAATCCTTAAAGCACAGAATGGAGAACGCTATCTCAGCTTAAGGAGCCTCTGATTAATTACCTGCGTTGCCATCGCTGCGTTAAAAATGATCTCAAAATGCTCATTTACACCACGTAAACTGTGCTTTTTCGATCATTTTCGCCTTGCGCTGGCGGCCTCGCCGACATTAATCAGAGGTTCCTTAATGAAGTCAAGCTGAAACAGAACAATACGAAGATTCTCGGGTTGCGAGCAATCGCGCCCGAGCACTCTGAGAAGGGGAATCGCTATGTTCAAATGTTGTTGCGGGTTGTTGATTATCGTTATATCTGGTTGCACCAACGAACAGATTTATCAGTCGGTGCAGCAGAATCGTCAGCAGGAATGCCAGAAGCTGGACATGCCCCTCTATGACGAATGTATGAATGAATATGAGCAGTCCTATCAGGAGTATCAGCGAGAGCGAGAAGAGGTTTTGAAAGAGTGAAGCTTTCGCGCTCGAAAACGAACATATCCTTTTCTAAAAAGTGGAGTCGGTGATGAAGCGATTCGAATTGGACCGTGAGTTTTTAGTATTAGATCATCAACAAAATATCCATGTCGAGGCGAATGACGCCAATCTCTATCAGCGCCTAAACGACTCATACAATCAGTTCGCCGGCCATACGATGATTTCCTACTATGAATTCCGGGCGGACTGGTCGAGCTGGGAAAGGCATCCAAAAGGAGATGAAACGGTTGTCTTGCTCTCAGGAGAGGCGACCATAGTTGTTTGCTTTGACGGTGAAGAGACGCTCACTCGCCTCGATCAAACCGGCCAGTGTGTGGTCGTTCCCAAAGGTTGTTGGCACACCGCAAAGATACGGGAATCTTCGAAACTGCTCTTTATTACGCCTGGAGAGGGGACAGAGCATAGGTCCCTGGAGGACATGGTTTTCGAGGACGACAACGGTTAATCACCGATGCTTATTGCGAACTTGGCCGGGCGTCTCGTTAAACAGGTGTTTGAATGCGCGACTAAAGGCGGCTTCGCTGCCGTAGCCGACGGCTTCTGCGGCATCGATGATCAACCAGCCCTGCTGCAAATAGGCATAAGCGAGCTGCAGGCGCCACCAGGTTAGATATTGCATCGGCGTCCAACCACAGACCTCCTTAAAGTAGTTCGCAAATTGGGTTCGTGACATGGCGGAGGTTTGAGCGAGCTCTGCTAACGTCCACGTATGTGCGGGTTGGGCATGAATCGCATCGATGGCGGCTGTCAGTCGGCTGTCGCTGTAAAGTTTGAGAATGCCATGGCTCAACGGGCTGTTTTCCGCGAAGCAACGGATTGTGTAACTTACCAGGAGCTCACATAGGCGGTTTAAAAGCGGGCTCTGGCTGTCGCAATCTGGCCGTAAACTTTCAGCGACAATAAGGTCGACCAGTGGCGCCAGCCAGGGTTTGGCATCACTGGCGCTAATGACCAGCACCGGAGGTAAAGTGCCAAGCAGGTTTGAACTGCCGCGATGTTGAAACGCAATTTCTCCGCACAGTAAGCTGGTGCCCTCGATCTCTTGGCTGCTGGCGATGGGCAGGTGTTCTTGTGGGCCCGTGAGAGCGTTTTCTGGATACAGCGTATGGGGCAGCTCACGAGGAAAGATCACCACATCGCCGGCGTTGAGTCGCCACTCGCCGTGGTCGGGAACGCGCATTAGGCAGCGACCCTGTATCGGCATATGAAAGCAGGTAGAGCCAACCTCATGCTCGGTGATTTGCCAGTTTCCGCAGACACGTGCGGTGTGGTAGATGCGTACCTTCAGGCGTACCAATTCCAGGAGATCCAGAAGCGAAGCCATGCTTTGGGTGCCTTATCGGATGTGTGTACGATGAGTCAATAAAAGCGGATTTTAAAGCATTCATCGTACGGCGAGCAACGATTACAGTGGAGCCTCACATCACCTAGAGAGGAAAACACCATGACCATCGTTCCCGTTAATCCAGAAAACGCCCCAGAAGACGTTGCTGCTGAATTCCAGCGCTCGAAAAATGCATTTGGATTTGTTCCAAATTTGCACAAAGTGCTGGCCGTGTCCCCAGAGACCCTGGTGGCCTATAAGCATCTGCACGAAGCGTTTCAGAACACCAGCTTTGACGCGACCGAACAGACCGTCGTTTGGCAGACGATCAATTTCTATCATCAGTGTCACTACTGCCTGCCAGCCCATACCGGTATCGCCCATATGTTGAAAGTTGATCCGACCATCATTGAAGCATTACAGAGAGGAGAGGCTCTCGCGGACCCCAAATTAAATACGTTGCAGGCGACAACCAGAGCCCTGGTCGATCAGCGTGGGGTGTTATCGGAAGAGCAAGATGCCGCCTTTCGGGCCGCGGGCTATCAAGATCAACAATTGATGGAGATTGTGCTTGGAATAGCTCAGAAGGTAATCAGTAATTATGCCAATCATCTGGGCAAAACCCCGGTCGATTCCCCCTTCACAAAGTTTGTGGTCAATGCGGCTTAAAGACGGAAAAATGTTCGGGGCTACCCGTGTGATAACGCGTGGAAAGGCGGTAATATTTACGTCGCAGTAGCCCTGAATGGACGGTTTAACCCCTCGTTTGGCATATAAAACATTACTTTATAGAGTAGCCGAATTGACCGCGAATTATTTACGTCAAATTGGCCAAAAATAGGGAGAATTGTTTTGACTTAACGGGGTAGGGGTTATACAGTTTGGCGAGCTGGAAAATATGCCGCATTTTACATTCTCCATTTCGTTGCACGTCTTCAGTCATCGTCCTGTAGTTTTAAAATTTTGACTGTTTTCAGGCTTACGTTGCTCAATTAATAGGCAGCTCTTTCATTCTATAACAGGTTTTATTATGTCAGACAAAACTACAGGAACCGTCAAGTGGTTCAACGAATCCAAAGGTTTCGGATTTATTCAACAAGAATCTGGTCCAGACGTGTTTGCTCACTTCAGTGCCATCCAAGGTTCTGGTTTCAAGACTCTTGCTGAGGGTCAGAAAGTTGAATTTACCATTACCCAAGGTCAAAAAGGTCCTCAGGCAGAGAACATCGTTGCTATCTGATTCCTTTTGTTGATCACTGCGAGGGGCGGTCTGTTCTAGGTCGCCCCTTGTAGTCGCTCAAAGGTAGTTGCTCAAGTTTCGGGCCTAAGTGGTCTTTGTCGTGTCTTTTACTGTTACAAAAAGACCCTAACCTTCCTCATGCCTACATCGGTACGTCTCAGCTCGTGGGGTTCCCCCAGGCTGGCTGACTAGCTCTCTTCAACACTTCTCTTTTTCCCGGCTTTGCGAAGCAACTTTTTAATTCTGCACGATTGGCAGTTTTGCTGCGTTATTGCGGTCTTGTTTCTGAATAAACAATTCAGACGCGAGGCGTTGTACGAATGAAAACCTCAGTACCCAAAACGATCTTAATGACCGGAGCAAGTCGTGGCATTGGCTTATTGACGGCGAAAACCTTGGCCGCGAAAGGACACAAGGTCTTTGCAACCATGCGCAATGTTGATACCGGTAACGCGGCTATTGCTGCCGAACTCACCGAGTTGGCAGATGCCAAGCATCTTGATCTCTCAGTCTTGGAGCTAGACATCACCTCTGCGGAGGACTGCCAGCGTGCTGTGGCGACAATTGAAGCGGAATCGGCCATCGATGTGGTCATCAATAACGCAGGGGTCATGCCGGTTGGTTTAACAGAAGCCTATTCTATGGAGGCATTGAATGCTTGTCTTGAAGTGAATTTACACGGCCCGATATTGCTCAATCAGGCGGTCCTGCCTGGAATGCGACAGCGGCGCAAAGGCTTATTGATTCATTTGAGTTCATCTGCGGGGCGTTTGGCGATTCCCTATTTTGGGGTGTATTGCGCATCAAAGTGGGCATTAGAAGCCTATGCTGAAAGCCTTCATTACGAGCTGCAACTGTTCAATATTGAATCTATCTTGGTTGAGCCCAGTGGTCACGCCACAGATTTGGTTACCACGGCACCGGCACCCGATCGGCAGGAGGTGGTGCAGCAATATGGCGATATGGCTGACGGACGTGAAAAGCTGCTCGGCATGTTTACGGAGCTGTTCGCTCAGCAACAGGCTGGGAACAATGCACAAAACGTTGCCGATTGTGTGGCTGCATTAATTGAGTCACCCGTGCCCAGGCCGTTGCGGACTCAGGTAGGCGATGACATGGGGGTGACCGCAATCAATCGTGCAACAGCTCCGATTCAGGCGGCGCTCATTGATCAGCTTTCTGGCGTTTATCGCGCATAAATTTCTATCGAGTACTACGACGTTTATGTTCAGCAAATGTATTGAAAAGAGTCAAAGGAGGTTCGTGGTTTAAGACCGATCGTGTCCGTCAAAGTGTGTATGTCAAATGGGCAGCCGGTAGCGGCTGTCCGCACACTGGATTTACGGTAGAGGTTTGGTTAAAAATGGATGAGGCTTCAAAAAAGGTTGTCGACTTGGCGGTAGCTCGAATGCGGCTGCAAGCCGATGAGCGCGGTCGGTCGTGGGAGAAAGGCAAAAAAGCCTTATCGGTCACTGTACTTTTAAGCCTCTTCGCATTAGTGATCTATCAATATAGTCCTCAGGTAACGACGCCCGCGTTGAATGCCCAGCAACCAGTAACCCAGCAGGATACTAACGGTGCGGTGCAGGTTACGGCACAGCAGGGGGCTTATGGCCACTATCGATTTCTGGGTTATATCAACGGCAAGCCCGTTAAATTTCTTCTCGACACGGGCGCAACTCATGTTGCCATTCCCCGAGGCGTAGCCAACTATCTCGAACTGCCTTTCGGTGAAAGTTACTACTCACAAACCGCTAATGGAAAATCACTTTCTTATGGATCGTTTATAAAGCAGCTGGCCATCGGTGGAATTTCCGTGGCTAATGTAGACGCTTCCGTTGTTACCGGTATGGAGGGGGATGAAATACTACTGGGGATGTCTTTCCTTAAACATCTGGATGTTCAACAAAAAAATGGGCAGCTTGTGCTAACACAGATGACTTTGCCGGTGCATAGGGTATGGAACTGAAAAAAATCAGACTTTTACAAGTTCGGGCAAGTACTTATCCGTCGGTGACTATCGAAACCGTTTTTCGCCGATAAGAAAGTCGATAACCCTTTGGTGACGGCGACTTGGTTATTTTCTACACTTGGAATTATGTACAGTATATTGGAAAACAGCGTTTTTTCACTATATATCAGGATGAAGAAACCGGCGTAACCATAGCATGCAAGCGCAGTAAATCCTTAGGAAAATCAGTCATTTGTCGATTTGGCTGATTGGATATAGTGCCTTATAGTTATAGATATTCGCGCATGCGCGTTTTACCTCCGCAGCAAATCTCTGCATCAGCGAAAATGCTAGGAAAATCAATGGTATTGGGTGTTTTCGGTTTAAAAAGCAAAACGCGCATGCCTCATATACAAATGTTGTTTGCACTCGAGAGCCCGAAGAGTATACCACGTTGCAGGCTGCTATG
>NZ_JBSWVF010000018.1:0-89616 GCF_056159445.1 Pseudomaricurvus sp. ABR4_320
CTCTTATAAACAGTAGCAAGCGCAATATTTGACGCCTTTCTTATTCTTTCGGAATAATTGAAATCTTAAAGAGCCTCACACTAGAGTTGCTCCCTTCCTCAATTTACTTAACAATCTGCACGCAGCTCCCCGATAAGAAGAGGTTTTCCACCATCTACACGCTCGCTCAAGTCATTCTGTTTTTCATTTTCGCCTTTGTCGCCTGGACGCTGTGGCAAAACGTCGGCGCGCGGGAAAGAGCCATGGAACTGGCAAAGCAACGCTGCGAGAGCCTACAGGTTCAACTGCTGGACGAGACAGTCTCGTTGATCAAAATGCGGCCAAAGCGCCATACCCGGGGCTACCTAAGCTGGCAGAGAGTGTATGAATTTGAATTTACGGTAACGGGGGATCGCCGCTATCTCGGGGAATTGTCATTGGTTGGTAACCAGCCCACCTCGATCCAATTACAACCCCACAGAGTTCAATAGTCGATCTCTCGGACCATCATAAATTCACATTTTTTCTTGATCGGCTTAACACAAGATATTCTTGCTAGACACGATCTGCCTACATCGGATAGTGGATTAAGTCGTGGAAGCGCACGACTCGCTTGCTCTGATTTCGGTAGGCGTGCGGCTGGTCTGCTGGAAATCGCATAGCGGCGCCGGCTGTTAGCTTATGCCATTTGCCATCGACAAAAAGTTCTAATTCACCCTCGATCACGACGACATGCTCAACCACACCTGTCGCATGGGGCGTGGATTCGCTGATGCCCTTGGGAGCAAGCTCAATCGAATACATCTCAAAACCTAACGCAGGATCGAACGCAAATAACGTCTGGATCGCCATACCAACACTGTCACTGTGTTGAACTGCCGCTATCGGCAAAGATTCACTGCAGGTTGGCAATAGAAAGTGCGACAGCGGCGCCTGCAATCCACTGGCAATTTTCCACAGAGTGGCAACCGTCGGCGTTGACTCGCCCCGCTCGATTTGACCAAGCATGGCTTTACTCACTCCCGTCATCTGAGCGGTTTTATCCAGACTAAGCCTTCGCTCGCCACGGATTCGCTTTAAGTGCCGACCAATCGACACCATGCTTTCTGTCATTCTGGCGAGCACTCCTCAGCCAATTGAATGTTGCACGAAATAGTAATGAACACACGCGTGCGTCATAACGCACATTGCTGTTTTTTGCATTGTACGTTATAACGCACAATACCACCCCCTATCTTGACTGGTCTACCATGACATCTTCACCTCCCTTCTGGAAAACACTCAGCGCCTCTCACCTATCCGCAGGCTTCGTTGCGGTACTGGTCGGCTATACCAGTTCAGCGGTGATTGTCTTTCAGGCAGCTGCCGCCGCAGGTGCGACGCCAGCTCAAATCGGAGGTTGGTTGGCCGCCCTGGGTTTGGCCATGGGTGTGACAACCATCGGCTTATCACTGCGTTACCGCCAGCCCATTCTCACCGCCTGGTCTACACCGGGAGCAGCCCTGCTCGCTGTCAGCCTGCCCGGTGTTTCGCTCAACGAAGCCATCGGCGTGTTTATGTTTTGCTCCCTGCTGATCGTTATCTGTGGCGTGACCGGCTGGTTTGCCCGCCTGATGCAGCTGATTCCGCAATCGCTCGCCTCAGCGATGCTGGCCGGCGTTCTGCTTCGATTCGGCCTGGAGGCATTTGCAGGCCTGGAAAAGGATCTCGCACTGGTACTGTCGATGCTGATGACCTACCTGCTCACCAAGCGCTGGCTGCCTCGCTATACCATTTTGTTGGTGCTGATCGTCGGCCTAACAATAGCAGTAAGCAGCGGCCAAACGCATTTTACGAACACTCAATGGTCTGTCACGGTTCCCGCACCGATTTGGCCGAGCTTTTCTATAGCCAGCCTCATCGGCGTAGGATTGCCCTTGTTTGTAGTCACCATGGCATCGCAAAATGCACCCGGAGTGGCGACGCTTAGGGCCGCCGGTTACAAGGCCCCGATTTCCCCATTGATGATATGGACCGGGCTCGTCGCACTCATATTGGCTCCCTTTGGCGCTTTTACCGTTTGCATTGCTGCGATTACCGCTGCGATTTGTATGGGCTCAGATGTCCATCCAGACCCAGCGAAACGATATCCCGCCGCCATTTGTGCAGGTGGATTTTATTTGATCGCAGGCTTTTTCGGCGGATCAATCGGCACCTTGTTTGATGCCTTGCCCCCAGCATTGGTCATCGGTATCGCTGGCCTCGCCCTACTTCCTACCATCGGCACCAGTTTACATAAAGCACTGGAAACCACGAGCGAAAGAGAAGCCGCGCTCATCACCTTTCTCATTACAGGCTCGGGCGTCACACTGTTCAGTATTGGCGCCGCATTTTGGGGCCTGGTAGCAGGACTGCTCGCGTTGACGATTACAGGACACTGGCATGAGAAAGCGCCTGCGAGAGTATCCAATTAATGGAAGTGAAGTCACCCAGTAAAGCAACAGTAATACCAGATTGATATACAGATACCTGAAAACAAGCGCAGGTGATTGAAGCTTTTGGGGAGAGAGTTCTGAACGCAAAAAAACGTGGGGAAGGAAATAAGAAGGGTATAAAAAAGCAGGCTCTTGCGAGCCTGCACAATGCGTAAAACGATTTGCTTAGAAGTTGTAGTTCAACCCTAAGTAATAATAGCCACCCTGCCAGTCGACATCCAAATCAGAGAGGTAAAGTGCACCACAGCACTCATCACCGAGTTCGTCTTTGTCAGGATATTCGTCAAAAATATTGCGACCACCGATTTTCGCAGAAAGGGAATCTGTGAAGCGGTAAGTAGCTTCCAAGTCGAAAGTCACAGTTGGATCATATTTTTGCTTTTCCAGTACCTCGACAGTTTCTCCATTAATTTCAACATCTGTTAAATTACCGTTTTCGAAAGCACCCCAGATATTGGCACGTGCAGTTACCGAAACAGGTCCAAAATCATGGACTGCGGTAATGATTCCGCGCCAATCCGGACTCATGTTTTCAAAATCGAAGGCATCCTCGTCGTCCAAAATTCCAGTAACATCAGAATCCAACTCAGACTTGTTGTAGTTCAATGATGCCGTCACTAAGGTTTCAGAATCGTTAGGCCAAGTCACAGGATAAGTAGCAACCAAATCCATCCCGGTGGTGATGGAATCGAAAGCGTTAGCAAAATAGAAGACACCGCCGATAGATTCAGCACCCACGACCCCTGCGTTTACCAGAGCAAGATAATTGGCGTAGTCATCACCCGATGTAGGATCTGATGAAACATCCAATGTAGAAACCGCATAGGTTCGATCTTCGATAGCAATACGATAGAAGTCCAACGTCATGCTGAGTTTGTCAAACTCCATGGAGAGACCCAAGGAGTAGTTTGTTGAAGTTTCTGGCGCAAGATCCTCAGCTCCCAAAGCTTGCGCAACAGCACTGGACGCTGGAAAAAGGCCAGTTGCGACCGGAAGACCATTAGGCAAACGTGTTGAAACGTTGGTGGTACCTTGTTGACCAGGAGTCGGAGCACGGAAACCGGTACCAATAGAACCTCGAAGATTCAGGCTATCGGTCAAAGTATATTTAAATGCAGCCTTACCAACTAGCTCATCGCCGAAATCTGAGTAATCTTCATAGCGAGCAGCAAATTGTAAGAACAAGTCATCTGTGATGTCGGTACTAAAATCAACGTAAGCGCCGTAAGAGTCCCGCGAGTATTCACCGGAATATTCAGGAGAATAGCCAGGGAAACCGTTGGAGCCAACACCGACAACAGTGTAGACAGGATCATCAGGATTCGCACAGTCCAAGGTCGAGCCATTGGCGATGACAGCGAGTCCGGCAGCGGTCGCAGTTGTGCCACTACAGAAACCGTATGGATCCGAAACCGAGTAATCACCCGCTTCATAGGAAGCAGCATCACCTTGAGTCAGCTCATAGGTTTCTTCCATATAGCTAACACCGTAGGCAAAGAGCACTGGGTTAGCCAGACCAAAGTCTAGATCCTGGGAGAAATCCGCCTGGATTTGAATCTCTTCGTTGCTCAGATCTCCCGGCTTAAAGGAAGTTGGAGAATCAGCGCCCATAGATGGGTTAATGGTATTTTTCAAGGTGTAAGAAATTTCGTTGTAGCCGTAACGTCCACTCACATCCCAAAAGATGCTACCGCCAATATCCCCTTTCAATCCAGCCAAGAAAGAATAATCCGTAATCTCTCCGAAGAAACGTGGTGTAAAACCACCAGGAAATTTCTCTAGAGGAGAATAAATAGAACCATCTTCTTCTCGCAGATCTTCGATAGTTCCGTTGCCAGGATAACGATAGTAGAAGCCCCCATCTGCCTCACTCTCGGAATAGTTACCGTAGGAGTAAAACTCGAGGGAATCAGAAATCTGATAACCACTGTTGTAGAACAAGCGAACCGCTTCGCTGTTAGGCTGACCCCATGGCTGTACGTGGTCACTTTCTAAAGAGGCGCTGCCAACAGCAGCCAAATAGGTTGGGTCGGTCTGATCTTCAACACACCACCAGTCTTCACAATACTGTTCTGAACGATCAGTAAAATCAGCCTTAGAATATTCACCAGACAAACTGAAAAAGCCATTGTCACCCATCGGGAAACCGATATTACCAGTAACCGTCGTTTGAAAACCGTCGCCCTCAACGTACTCGCCGGTATTGATAGAGAGGCTGCCGCCTTCAGAATTATCTTTAAGGATAAAGTTAATTACGCCAGCAATCGCATCGGAACCGTACTGGGCCGCAGCACCGTCACGTAAAACTTCTACATTTTTAAGGGCTGAACTTGGAATAGTTGAAACATCTGGGCCTTGAGTTCCTGAACCGCCAATTTCAACCAAGGCCGCACGATGACGACGTTTAGAATTCACCAGAACCAATGTTTTATCGGTGGGCATTCCCCGCAGCTCAGCTGTACGGATAAAAGTACCACCATCAGAAATGGGTGCGCGACCGACATTATAAGAAGGAACAAGCGTCTTCAATACGTCGTTGGTGTCTGTAAAGGAGACGGCTTCAATAGCGTCTGCATTAAAAACATCGACCGGAACAGGGGAATCTGAAACTGTTCTGGGCTGCCCACGAGTACCCGTTACGACCACTTCATCCATTTCCATAACAGGCTCTTCTTCCTGTGCCCAAGCGCCAGGACAGGCGCTTAAGAGCACAGATACAGAGCAGAATGTTTTTAAACTGTTTTTCATGCTGACTTCCTCAAATTAGCACAGATACTTCTCAAACTGCTTTTCATGGTGGCTCTATTAAGTAGAGTCTTTAATGTGTATCACTCACCACTGAAACTCGGCTCGAATGATTTATGATAAGCGAGCAGTCGACAGCAACTTACATGCCACAAAAAAATAAGTACTTTTTGCTCAAGAAAAGAGTACATATTTGCCGAACGAAAACTGATTCCCAATGATTTATAAAATAATTTGAGGCATCCTCTGATGCTGGACGACAATGCAAATTAGAGCTGCGCACAAAAATGCACCACGCCACAACCTAAAACTCTAAAATGGTGCAACTTGGAAATCCATAACACTTAAAACGCACCACAACTGAAACGCCATGCTTTCGACAGTAAACGTTCACAGCTAAATTAAAAAAAGCGTTGTGGTAATAAATAGACAAAAGGCGCTGCAAAAAAGGAACTAGACAGGACAATGTTAAAACGAAATACAGCGAGTGGCGTCGTGACGGTCATTTAGGGCGCTTGAAAAGCAACCACAAAAAATAGACTAAAGTAGGAGGCAATTTAAACGACTAGCAACTTGAATCTTGACAAAAAAATAGTTAGATGCTGTTAATTTCATTTAAAAATGCGCATGGAATTGCAAGCATTTGCAGTTCTGCTAGAACCAAGCAGTGCGCCGATACCGAGGGCAATCAAGACCTTAAACGACTCAGACGAAGTTGCAGCCAACCAACTCAAATATTTTTTCCGATATTGGATATTTGCTTTTTATCAAACGAAAGCCATTCGTTTATTAACAAGAAATAGATTCACTACGGCAATAAATTCAGTGCAGTTATAGTCCCAAATTACAGCCAGCAATATCGGGCCGCACCATTTTTTAACACCCGCACCAAAAATATTTATTGATTGGATCAATCACCCCAACCAAAACCTGACCAATCCTGAAAATAAGTATAGTTTTTAATCTTCGGCGAGCGTATAACAACTGGGTTTAGATCACCAGGCTCAAAAAAATATTCACTTAGGGCGCATTTTCGAGCAACCACCAAAATCATGAACCTCAATGGTGCAAATTCTTTTGCTCGTTAATAATCGTTCTCGATAACGTAGCCTCAAAAAATTACTTTAAAAAAATCGTTTTTTTAAACGGCTCGGCCATCCTTAAACAGGTTAAATGTAGGCTGGCCCCCAAACCAGAGACCCAATGTGACGCCAATCGGGTTGTTGGCGTAGGAATTGCTTTCGGCCAAGCGCCTGGAACTCATAATCAGTTTCACACGAAGATAATCATTCAGTTGAGGGAGATGTTAATGTCCGGCCTTTCGCGCAGACAGTTCCTAGACATAATAGCCGCCACGGGTGGCGCAGCTGCCATGTATGCCTCTAGTAGAGCATTGGGTTTAGTCGCAGACACCGGTGACCCAAAGACTATAAACTTGCGTCCAGCAGGGGATGGCAAGAACAAGGTCGTTATTTTAGGTGGAGGCCTGGCTGGCCTAAGTGTTGCCTATCACTTACAACAAGCCGGCTATCAGTGCACGATATTGGAAGCCTCTCACCGGGTTGGAGGAAGAAACCTAACCCTGCGTCACGGCGATTTAATCGACGAACTAGGCAACCCCAACATCTGCCAGTTTGACGATGAGCCCAACCTGTATTTCAACGCCGGTCCTGCACGTATCCCCGGACACCATCGCCGCCTGTTGACTTACTGCAAGAAGTTTTCAGTTCCCTTACACATCAAGGCCAACAGCAATCGCCTTGCCTATATCTATGACAGCAAGCACTTTGGTGGCAAGCCGGTACGCATTGGTGAGTACATCACAGATAGCCGTGGCTTTATGGCAGAGTTAGTCAATAAAGCTATCAATAAAGACGCCTACTCAGAAGAATTTTCCAAAGAAGACTTGGAAAAGCTCATCGCGTTCAGCAGCTTTTATGGCGACCTAAACGAAGGTAAGTATGTTGGATCTGAGCGCGCAGGTTCTAAAAAGGACCGTATGCTTGAGCATATCCTGGTCAAAGACCCTCTCAAGTTTAAAGATATCATGCAAAGCCAGGTCGGCATGATCGCAGCGCTGACTCCTGAAGATTACGATTGGGATTCACCGTTGATGGAGCCCATCGGCGGCATGGACCAAGTGGTCGAAGGCTTTAAACGCAATGTTGATGCGAAGATTATCTTACACGCCCAGGTTGCATCTATTGCACTGAACGATGATGGCGTCGATATCCAGTACAGCAATAAAGGCAAAATGGAATCCATCAAAGCCGACTACTGCTTTAACAACATTCCGGCCCACTTCCTCCCAGGCATTGATAACAACTTCTCTGCTCCGTATATGAAAGCGCTCGAAAGTTTGCAGCGCGGCAACCTCTATAAAATCGCTTTCCAAATGAAGACTCGCTTCTGGGAAGACGACGATATTTATGGCGGTATCAGCTTCACCGACCAGTCTGCCGGACAACTCTGGTATCCCTCCCACGATATCTACGCCAAGAAAGGTGTCATGTTGGGAGCCTACTCGTGGGATGACGCAACCAACGAACGGGTTGCGCAAATGAGCCTGCAAGAACGTGCCGACGAAGCTGCTCGCTGCGGCGAACTGATCCACCCCGGTTACACCAGCAACATTGAAGCTTTCGCCAGTGTTCCCTGGACACGCATGAATCACATGATGGGCTGCGGCTCTCATATGCCAGAAGACGTCTGGGATGGGAACTTTGCCACTTTGCAGGCTGCAGAGGGTCGTCACTTTATGATCGGCGATCAGATCAGTCACCATCCTGGCTGGCAGGAAGGCGCCTTCGCCTCTGCGGAACACGCTTTAGGTGTGTTCAATGACATGGTGCTAAAGGCTTAACAGGAGGCCCCCAATGAAGTTTGCAAGAATCTCAAAATTCCTGGTTTTGTCTGGTTTCATCTCCCTGACCGCCAGCGCAGCAGAAGTTAATACCAACATTAAAGATGTTGAATACTGTACCGTTTGTCACGGCACCAACTTGAAAGGCAATCCCAGCACCGGAGCACCACGTTTGAGTGGCTTGAATCCCTGGTATGCGAAGCGCCAGCTGGAAAACTTTCAAAAAGGACTGCGTGGTTACGAAACCAGCGATATCAGTGGTAACGAGATGCGCGGTGCGGTGGAACATCTATCACCGGAACTGGTTAAAGATGCCCTGGAGCTGATTGCCAATAGTGAATCAGAAGTACGCTCAACCTATAGCGCAGATCTCTCGGCGGCAGGTAAAGATGTCTATACCCCTTGCGCTGCCTGTCACGGTGAGGACGGCAAAGGTAATGAGCAACTGGGCGCTCCCTCGTTGCTGGTTCAAAGTGACTGGTATCTTGCACGCCAACTCGCGTATTATCGCGATGGTAAACGTGGTGCCAAGGGTGCAGATATTTACGCCGCATCCATGAAAGCGGCAGCGCAATCCCTCACCGACGAACAAATTGACCAAGTCGTTGCCTACATATCTCAAATACAACTCGCAAGTGCAACAGAAGGAAAAGAACCTATGAAAAAAGTGTTGGCGTCGCTCGCCGTAGCAACCGTTGCGGCACAAGCCTCTGCAGAAGTCATCCGCCACCCTCTTCCCAATAACAGCACCTTCCCTATTGCTAGAGCCGTTGAAGTAAGCCCTGATACTCAGTTGATCTACCACAGTGGCCAGGTTCCTTCAGCAGAAAATGAAGAAGCGGAAGAAGGCAGCAGAGAATATTATGGTGACACCGAAACCCAAGCGATGAGTGTCTTTAAGAAGTTTGAATCATCCTTTAAAGACCTGGGTGTAGATTTTGGCGACGTCGTCAAGATGACCGTCTTTATGGTTGGCGATCCAGAGATGGATGGTGAGATGGATTTCGACGGTTTCATGAGAGCCTATACCAAATATTTCGGCACCAAAGAACAGCCTAATCTACCGGCACGTTCTGCCATCCAGATTGCTGGTTTGGCTGGAGGCCCAGGAATGCTGATCGAAATCGAAATGGTCATTGCCAAGCCGCAGGAATAACCCTTTAAAGAGAGAGTGAACCAGCTGGTTCACTCTCAATAGCGATTCCTAAACCTCAGACACAACCAAGCACTTTTGAGATAAGATCGTCACAACAAACAGCTTTTCGCCACAGGTTACGATCACTTTTTCGTACAGACACCATCGGAGCACAGACGCGCTTTGCCCGTCAGTAACTTGGACAGTCCGTAACGGTGATTCGCAAAACGCCGATAACAGAAATCTGCAACAGGTTTGATGACTGGCCAACGCAACAATCGATACCGCGTAACGCCAACCTGCGCCCAAGCCTCAGCCGTCACATCAAGCCCCAACAACAATTGCCCATTATCATCCAAGGCATGCAGAACCCGATTAGCCTCTGCTACATTAATCGCTGGGAAACGCTCAGAAAAGTCGTCTTGCCATATATCCTCAAGACATAAGTGATGGTTAACGTCTCTTGCTTTGAGCGCCGTCATCTCAATGTCACAGAGCGGACATTGACTGTCATAGAAAATGGTTAAGGCCAATGGACACCTCGATCAAATCCAGATAATTCGCCGTGGTTAAAATACGTACAACCACGCTTTTTGGATTGACCGATTGCAAGTCTTCCGCCCACAGCGGAAGCTCGCATGTCAAATAGCCTGAACGGAATTGACTAGGTCTGGATCAACCAATTTCCATTACGATCCGACCTGTGATCTCGCCCTTTTCCATATCGGCAAAAATCTCGTTGATGTCTTCTAACTTTTTGGTTGCGATGGTCGCTTTCACTTTGCCATCGGCGGCGAACTGCAGACACTCTTTCAGGTCCTTACGCGTGCCAACAATAGAACCAATAATTTTTACGCCATTCAAGACAGTATCAAAGATTGGGATAGGCATTTCTTCCGGAGGCAGTCCAACCAAGACACATGCGCCACCACGGCGAATGGATTTGTAGGCCTCCGCAAAGGCTGGCTTGGAAACCGCTGTGCATACGACACCGTGTACACCGCCGTTGGTGAGCTCAGCAATTTTTGCAGAAGGAGACACTTTAGTGAAATCGATGCAATGACGCGCCCCCAATTCTTTGGCCAGCGCCATTTTTGCATCCCCACCATCGACAGCGATAACGTTCATCCCCATAGCGACAGCATACTGCACAGCCAAATGGCCCAAACCACCAACACCGATAACGGCAACCCATTGACCGGGCTTTACATCCGTCACTTTCAGCGCTTTATAGGTCGTGACACCGGCGCAAAAGAGCGGCGCAGCCTCAACATAATTGAGCTCTTCCGGGATTTTGACCACATAATCACCGTGTGCCAAACAGTATTCTGCATAGCCTCCATCTACGGAATAACCCGCATTATGCTGATCAAGGCACAGGGTTTCCCGACCTTCCAAACAGTAATCACACTGACCGCACGCGCTGTAAAGCCATGGCACACCCACCCGGTCACCCACGCTCAAATGCGACACCTCACTGCCCACTTCTACGACTTCCCCCACGCCTTCGTGACCGGGAATCAGTGGCATTTTCGGCTGGACCGGCCAGTCTCCATGACAGGCATGCAGGTCGGTGTGGCAAACACCGCAGGCGTGAATCTTCACTAAAATATCTTTCGCTTTTACCTCAGGACGAGGCACGTCTTTAATTTCGAGGGCGCTTTTAAAAGAATTAACGACAGCAGCTTTCATAGCAGTTTCCAATGGTCAATGTTTTTATAAAGTCGTGCACATAAGTTATTACAACGGGATACTTGAAAAAGTTTCCGCCGAAAACTCAGCAATAGGACTCATTTTTATGCTACGAAAGTAGGCAATCATCCCAATGAAACGGATCATTTTTAATAGAAAATGCAGTGCCCTATCAATGCAACAGCCTGAAACCCAGCCACAGCAAGGCATAGCGACATCATGCTGCCGAACAGACAAAGACTTCCAGCAAAATAGTAATTACCTATCGAAGACCTTGAGCGATATAGGGGGAACTCCGCAAGCTATAACGCGTAATTGATGGATTTTCCATCAAAAACTGATTGACGGAATGAACAAACACCTCCGACGCGGGCTCGTCACCGAGGAGTAAATGTCCATCACTTTCTAACCCGATAAATTCTGCGCCATTTATGGACGCAGCGAGCTTGCGCCCGATATCAACAGGAACACGCTGATCCCCCTGAGAGTGCATAACCAAAGTTGGAACCGAAACTTCCGCGAGCCGTTCACGTACGTCGATATCCGCAAACACATTCATAAATCGAACAGCATTTTCAGGTGACGTCGTCAACCGCTGAAATTCATTAAACCATGCCAACACATCTGGGCTCGCACTGGGCATAAACGTTGATGAAAAAATTTGTCGATATGCCGGATTGTCCTGCCCCCACCCAGATGCCGTTAACGTCATAATCGCCTCTCGCTCCCGAGCCAAACTTTCATCGGCGAGATGACGCCAGCCTGTTGCGTAACCACCAAACAATATCAAGTGCGTGACCCGCTCCGGGTGACGCACGGCATATTCAATAGAGACGGAAGCCCCCTGGGAAATCCCCATCAAGGCAAAACGTTCTAAACCGGCAGCGTCGACAACGGCTTCAAGATCTTCGACGAAGGACTGAAATGAGATATCACTAATATCCCAATCGGATAACCCATTCCCTCGCTCGTCATAGCGAATGAAGTGATGGTTTTTTGCGAGCTCGCGATAAAGCGGACTCCAAATCGGTGCCTCCCAATCGTGCTCCAAATGCGACAGCCAGTTGGCGGCCTTTACGATAGGCATCCCCTTGCCGACAGAGGCGTACGCTAAATGCACGCCATCTGATGACGTGCAAAACTGGATTTTCTGGCGAGATAAGAGTTCTCGACCATCCATCTTTTTACGCTGGGGCTTATCATCCTCGCCGATCGGCGTTCGCGCATCCGGAGACCAGTCAATGCCTGCATTGCGAAAACGGGAAACATAATTCACGGTCAACTGTGAGACGTCGAGGGTACGCCCCAGGCGCTCCAGATGAGTGATCAGTTGAGTTGCAATCTTAGGATTGAAAGGCTCCAGCTCACTCCACGACTGCAAATAAGGCAGCTGCTCGTCCAGCGACAAATCTGAGTGCGACGCCAAGCGTTGAAAAACCTTGCCTCGCAATCGATCCATGGCCAGTCGCTCCGCCTCCAGCCACTGTTGATAAGCATCCTGACTGGGTAGATCCAACCCAGCCAGCAGAGGCTCGCTAAATCCGGATGCGAGTTTTATCAGCTCGTCGACAGTCACACCGGGGAACTCGATCCGTTGTGCCAGCCTACTGACGTCAATATCGACATCTGTCGTGAGCAGAGAAACTCGTTCGCGATCTGCACACAATCGCTGGCACTCGTCATCATTCACCAGCGGGCGAATTTTTGTCAGCGACCATCGAAGAGCCGCGCGTGGATCGTCGGGAATTTCCCAAAAGATTTCGCACAACCGGTCTCTCCGGTGAGGACGGCCAGTGAGCGCTAGAAACGCCAGCAGAGCCCGTGTTCTCTTCGAAGCGGGCAGCTTAACCGGTTCACCATCACGACGAACGGAAAATTCACCTAATGTGGTTATGCAAATGTCCATAGCAACAATTCTGTCGTCGCAAAGCGTGAATAGTTAAATTTCCGCAAGCGGAGCGCTCACGGATATTATGACGATATCTCAACACAAGAACTCGCGCCGGGGCCCAGTGATACCGTAACCATGCGAACGGTGCCAACCGCAGACGACGTAGACGCCATTGAGAACATTATATAATGGTAGTGTTAGTGGCCTGACGAAACAATGTAATATCACCTTGACTCCCAGCAAAAAATCATTATGTGGGCAAGGGCGCTGCGCATTTGTCAGTTATTTCCTCATGGGTATGAATTTCAACGAAAGACCTCGCAAATACAACGCATTCCGCAACGCTTTCTACCTCGGGTTCTCTCTAAGCTCTCGGTGAGCATCAACGCTCATACCTTTTAGTAACGTGACGATTTCAAAACAAGAGAACCACATGAACACAAAATGCACAGCCGTTTTTATTGCTAGTCTACTGGCAACCGCCAACGTGATGGCAGAACCCGCTTTCAAAAAGCACCTATCCTTTCACCAGGATAAGACCACCGTCAAAACACCTCGTGAAACTCCTCGCGCAGTATTTTCCCCCGCTATGTCGAAATACCCGTTCTACCGGACGATCACCAATGGCGGCAACAGCAAAAGCGTTTTTGCGGACAAACCTAAAGCTTATAGGCCAGACCGGAAAGATCGTAACGTATGAGCTCTCCCGTCAATACAGCCAACCCCAATCGCCACCCCATACAGCCATCCCGACAAGGAGGTTTTTTCCCAGCACCCCTGTAAAGTTAATGATAATAGTTAGTATTTACGCTACCTTACGCATACGATTTTTGTCACACCAATCATCTTGGAGACCCCTTGTGAAGTTTAAGATAGCCACCCTTTCTGCAGCGGTATTGCTGGCGACCAAAGCTCAATACGGCCTGGCACAGGAAGCGGCCACGACAATCCAGCCCTCGGATAATGAGAAAAATGACACCATCGAAGAAGTTCTGGTTGTCGGGAAATACACGGTAGAGCAACGCCTCAACACCGCGACGGGACTTGGCTTGTCGTTACAAGAGACACCTCAATCTGTCTCTATGCTGACCTTTGAGCGCATGCAGGACCAAAACATTACCACCATCCTGGATGCGGTAAACAACTCCGTCGGGGTTTCTACCGAAGAAGTCGACAACGTCCGTAACAATTTCTCCGCGCGCGGCTTTACCATAGACAGCTATCAGATCGACGGTGTCCCGACTTCTTGGAGCCTCGGAGGTGATTCCGGTGAGACTGTCGCCGACACTGCGATCTATGAGCGCATCGAAATCGTCCGTGGCGCCACAGGCCTTTTGACCGGCGTGGGCGACCCCTCTGCATCGATTAACCTCGTCCGCAAACACGCCGACAGTCGCGAGTTGGACGGCTTCGTCGATGTCGCTGCTGGCCGTTGGGATCAGCGCCGTCTGACTGCCGACGTCTCCTCAGGTTTAAATGAGAGTGGCAGCATCCGCGGTCGTGTCGTTGGTCGCTATGCAACCGGCGACTCTCAGGTTGATTACTATGAAGACGACAAGACGATCTTTTACGGCGTACTAGAATCCGACATCACCGACAATACCCTGCTGCGCGTGGGTGCCAGTTATCAACACAATGATCCCAAAGGCACCATTTGGGGAGCGCTGCCAACGTTTTTCTCTGACGGAACAAGGACTGACTGGGACGAATCAAAAACCACAGCCATGGATTGGAACCGTTGGGAAACAACCAATACCAATTATTTCGCGACGATAAATCACAGTTTTGGCGACGGCTGGGAAGTAACGGCAAACTACAACAAGCTGATGTACGAAACGGACACGAAATTACTCTACCTTAGCGGCTCTTTGGACAGAGAAACCGGCGAGGGTTTGGGAGCACAGAGATATCGCAGCAATGGCGAGTCCGAGCAAGACAGTCTCGATATCCAACTGAAAGGCAGCTATGAACTCTTTGATCGTAGCCATGAATTAGTGGTTGGTGCCCTCTACAGCAAACAATCTGCAGAGACCTTTACTCAAGACCCAATTGGCGGCGACATGAGTGGCGGTTACGACAGTGTACCGGCCGGCAATTTTTACGAATGGGGCAGCCTGGAAGAACCCTCATGGGTTGACGAGAAGGTCCAAACTCAAGACATCGAAACCGAACAACGAGGCTACTATGTCGCTACGCGTATTGCTGCCACCGATAGACTTAAGTTTATCGTCGGTGGTCGGTTGCGTACCGGTTTCGACTGGAGCGGCACCGTCGATTATGGCAACCGTGATGAATTCATCCCCTATGCTGGGGCGCTTTACGACCTTACCGAAAATCACCGTGTTTATGCCAGCTATACTGAGATATTCAAACCTCAGAATAACCGGGATGCCAACGGGAATTTCCTTGATCCGGAAGTCGGTGAGAGCACAGAAATTGGTCTGAAGAGCCGCTTTCTGGACGACCGCCTGCACACGACCATCGCCCTGTTTGATATTCAGCAAGACAACCTCGCTCAGACAGACACGGACTTTGTTGGAACCCCCAATCAAATGTCCGCTTATATCGCCGCAGAAGGAGCGGAGAGCAAAGGCTTTGAAATTGAGGTTGTAGGACAGCCCATCGACGGCTGGAATATCAGTGCGGGTTACTCCCAGTTTAATATCGAAGATGCCGACGGCAGCGACCTGAACACGGACCTCCCGACAAAGACGTTCAAGCTGTTTACATCCTACGAATTTGATGGAACGCTTTCTGGGTTAATGATTGGTGGCGGGGCCAATTGGCAAAACGAAACCTATTCCTCAGGAACCAATCCAGCAGGTATCGCAGATCGCTTTACGCAAGACGCTTACACCTTGGTCAATGCGATGGTTCGCTACGATCTGACTGACGCATTGAGTCTTCAGTTTAACGCGTCCAATCTGACTGACGAGACCTACTACACCCAAGTCGGCCAGTTCAGCACCTTTCGCTACGGAACACCGCGAAACTATACGCTTGCTGTGAATTATCGTTTTAATTAATCACTCACAAAAAAAAGCCACATGCCGATGAAGCGGCATGTGGCTTTTCTGTGAACCGCCGGAATAAATTCTATCCAGCGAAGCGGTTTTCCATTAATGATTCTGTACTTTGCGCTCGCGGAATACGGCCATCAACGCAAGCAGGAGTCCTCCAGCCAGTCCCATAGAACTTGTGCTAATCTCTGGAGCACTGTGAACGTTAATTGACCGCACTAATGCCAGAGCGGAACGCCCCTCACCTACCAGTGGGTCCGGAGACTGATCACGAGCTGGACCAAAGCTACTGGAATTCGGCCAAATATAACCATCGGTGCCGATCCCACCAAACGTCATACCCGCGTGCCCCCAACCGTAACCTGTGTCATAAAGAGCATAAGATTCCGCGTAGGCATATGGATAATCATAATAGGGAAGGTCGAGCTCGGAATAGGTGTACCCGAACACTTCGGTAAACAGATAGGCCTGGCCTTCAAAATCACTCATCAGCTGACTGATTTCTGACGTGGTTGCCAGACGGAAATCCGGGTACTCCTCTGTCATAACATAAGAGGCTTCAATACCACCAAAGTGCATATTCGCCATTGCACCCCAGTTAATCCATTCGAGCCCCTGACCAGTAACCACTGCATCGTCACGCACATAACCGGCATAGGAGGCCGAGCCCGTGCAGTACAAAGAGCCGTTATCGCAAACATTGTAGATATCGATAGCCGCCTGAGAAGAGGCCGCGGCAGACAGTAACGAGAGAGCCAAAAGAGTTTTACGCATGATTCATCCTTGTCATCGAGGTTGCGCGCAGTGTAAACAATTGATCGTTTTATGCATTAGTCATTTTTTGACCAGATGGCGCAATTTTTGTAATTTTTCCTGGCAATAGTACTTTATTAGTAATAAAAATTATCACAAAGGCACATCGCTTAACCAGCCGCAACCGTGTGTTACAGGGCACGACTTGGCGGGCAAATCCTTGACTCACGAAAACCTCATACCAATGTCTTAAGGGCACCTTAACAATGCCTTCCTATCATTGCGTTATGATACATATGCTAAATACCGATAAAATCTAACATTCGATAAAATTAATACGGAAATAAACAGTGAACTTATTGGACTTTCCTGCACTCAAGGCCGCAACGGTTAAACATGATCCATACACCTACTTCGCACTGGAAAACAGTATTTGCGAAGAGCAGATTGAGCAGGTCATGGCAGACTTTCCAGACATTCGCAGTGGCGGAAGTTTTAATCAAGATGATGTTCAATATGGTCCGGCTTTTGGGAAGCTCATCGCCTCTTTAAATTCTGACAACTTTCGACAACTGATGGGTGATAAATTTTCCGTCGATGTCATGAAGGCTCCCATGATGACGACGCTGCGAGGATATTCCCGCGCGAAAGATGGACGCATTCACACCGACTCAAAAACCAAACTGCTAACCATATTGATTTATTTAAATCCAGCTTGGCCCCACGCTGACGGACGCCTACGGATTTTACGTGACGGTAAAAACATGGAGAACTTCGCCGAAGAAATCGTTCCCGGACCAGGAACCCTACTCGCCTTTAAAGTGCAGGATAACGGCTGGCACGGTTATCCCAGCTTTGAAGGACAGCGGCGCTCAGTGCAAATTAATTTCCTCACCAGCGAACGGGCAAAAGGTAAACACCGCTTTTTTCATCGTCTCAGCGCGCGACTGAAACGGCACAAAACAGCGGAAACCTGAACAGGCTAGCGCATCGCAATCAGCTGAAGATTTCGCGGGGTTAAGTCACGATCGCAAAATGTCTGCAGACGCACCTCGCAACCGGCGTCTTGCAGAAATAAAGCGAGATCTAATACCAACCATAACTCAATTCCTCGACGAAAGACCTGCCCCGCCAACTGCAATCGAGACACTCTGTGGTAGGCGGCTCGCCCAAGCGTCAGATAGGGTTTCAGGTCGATGGATTTCGGCAGGTGAACCCCAGTTCGATCTGCAAGCTCCCGTATGATTGCGTCTTCGCCTTTGGATAACCATGAATAGGGTAACGAAGGCGTCGATAGGTAAGTATCAACGCCTCTCAACTCTCGCTGTAACACATCAAATGCCAAACGAATGCACTTCATTTCATCAACTTGCCGCTGTACACGCGCCGAAGATGTGACTGTCTCCTGAACGGCAAGGCGTACCTGTTGGGGCGAGAGCCCCAAGTCGTGATGTTTCGCCAGAGAGGACAAAGGTTGATAAGCCTCTGCCAACCAAAGGTGATAGCAACAGGGAGACACCGTCAACAGCAGACTGTCGCTTTCTGCCCACTGACGAATCAAGGTTCGATGCAGATCGCCGCAGGCATGCAAAGCGACAACCTGCTCATCGGCTGCAAACGCAACGTCTTGTTGCAACACATCACAACAGTCATAGCGAACCTCAGACAAGTGATCCTTTGCCAAAGCGAAACCTTGCTCACAAAGCGAGTAATCCCGCTCTACCGCCCTCAATGCCGATTGGCTCACCCAGGCTAACGCCCGTCCCAGGTGAGACTTGCCAGCACACCAATCAACCCAGGTCGTCGGAACAAAGGCTGAATCAGGTAAGGCATGAATAAAGCGCTTGGCTTGCTGCCATTTGCGTCCCGGAATATGGGTTTGAAAATGGGATGAAAACTCAAATTGCGCAGACACATTAGGCGCAGCCACGGGTAATGCCAGCAAAGCATCTAACTCACCAAGCCCCAAAACACGCTCAGCCATCCAATCGAGCAGCCGGTCCGGCTCTCGACCGAGCCTAAACACGTCGGCATCACTCAAGGCCAAAAGGTCACGAGCAAGCTCAGGGGATTGCTCAAGCCAGTCTGGGTGTCGATCAGTGAAAGGTGTTGCCTGCCAAAAATGTGAAAAACACGACAGTAACGACGTTAGCGCCACAAAACGCTCGTCTAATGTCAGATGTCTATGCGAAGGTGTCATCACGTTACCGAAATCGAGACCAAAATATCTCAGTGTAAGAAGATGACGAATTCTACCCTGTAGGATTTCACGCTTTCAAAGATGTGTTAACGAAGACCGCTCACACCTTCTTGTCCGGGACGGATCAGAAACAAGGTGACACTGGCTCTAACATGGTCACCGGCGGCCGCCTTTACCGTCGAAATCATATGCGGATTGCCGGTTCTCATGATCACCAGCCGATTGGGCTTCGGCATAACATAGTAGCCCATCCCCATTTCCATCAACGCGTTATTAATCTCTTCACTATCCAGATGACCAGATATTTGCGTCGGCCCCTTACCCATCACGTCTTGAGGTGCGCGCATAGAGGGACCATGGCTGGGAGGAATCTTCAAGGCGTCGGGATGTGCAACAAAAAGCTCACCGCCCCACTGAACATTCCATTCAGGGTGCGCATAGTAAGTCACGCTACCGGTAACGACCGAGGGGGTATCTCGGTGCCAGTACAGCGAACTGTGGCGTTCATACAGCCTCGGAGCCATGGCGATGGTTCGCCAATCGCGCCCCTGACATCCGACAAGGCGTTGGTAGTGTTCTTCACTGGCGGCAAAGGCATCCGCCAAAAGATCCAAAGCCGTTCCGGTTGGATGAGCAAAGGCGCCTTCATGCGCCTCGGCAATCTCGTTCGCCAATACCCCGTAATAAACATCCGGTCCGCGAAAGACACGGCCATCATCAAGCCGCCAAGCCCCATGAAGCCCCCGACTGTCATTTGGGAAAAACGGCGCCACCTGAAACCAATACCACAATTGCTTGGCGTGCTCCTCAGGCAAAAAGTCATCGATCACCATAAACTGCTCACAGCGAAAGGATACGCGCATGCGACACACTCCTGTTTAAATCTTTCGTGACGCCACAGAACTGCAACAGTGTGACGCTAGCCTAGTAAGCGACTCTATTGCACAGAGATTTCTGAAATATGAAGCCGACAATTCTCAACGCTATTTTTCTTATCTCAGCGCCATTGATGGCGGTTAATGCTTACAGTGGTGACCTCAACCAATCAACCTCTTCGCAAGATACGCACGCGGCGGCGGCACAGCTCGTAAAGCCGTTTTTTATTGAGCTTGATTGTGAACATTTGGGCTATGTGCAGCCCGGAGAAGCACTCGATCACTTCTACACGATTTTTAATCGTCTTGATAAAGATCAATCACGTTCTATTGAAAAAGAAGAGCTCTTTGCCGCCAAGGAATTCAGTGACAACCATCTGAGCGATGTTACCTTTGAACTCGCGGATAAAAACCATGACGGTTCTATCAGCGTGCTGGAGTTTCGAGCTCACCTTAAACGCGCAGTAGAAACTCTGGATACGGACAATAATGGAGAGGTATTTCCGGCAGATCTTGTCGCCGCACAATAAATATTCTCCATAAGAAAGGCCCCATCGCTGGGGCCTTAGCTTGACACAACACCTAAGCAACGGTTGTCAAAGCGTTAGCTTTCGCTCTTGCTACCTTTGTTACTCGCCTGATGCGTCTTCTTGTGACCTTTAATTTCGATAAAGATCGGATTTGTAGTAAACGATAAATTCGCCCAAGCCTCAACATCTGCTGTTAATACACCTTCAATGTGTGGCGGGCAGGCAGGATCGGTACAAGCGATATTATCGTTCAGTTTATCCATGAGTGGATTACCGTACATGTCACGGACATTCGGTGTACCCGCAGGGATATTAGTACCACGCGCACGAACATACATGTCATTGTTCGCCTTGAAGCTATACCCAGCGAATATAGGATTGTTACCCTGCCATTTCTTTTTATGTCCGTCGCCATTGTATTCGTAGCTGGGCTCAAACGTCACAGTTTTTGCGATCTTAGTCGTCGCAGGGGCCATTGGCTGGAAGTAGTCGTCGTCTTTCGGGGTTAACAGGCATTTCACCGTACCTGTGATGATATCCACATGACGCAAAGACGGTTGATTGATGGGTTCCTC
This sequence comes from Pseudomaricurvus sp. ABR4_320, assembly GCF_056159445.1. Lineage (NCBI taxonomy): Bacteria > Pseudomonadati > Pseudomonadota > Gammaproteobacteria > Cellvibrionales > Cellvibrionaceae > Pseudomaricurvus > Pseudomaricurvus sp. ABR4_320. Next base: position 20,733 of record NZ_JBSWVF010000018.1, read on the forward strand.
AATACCAACCTGCAACAGTGACGGATTGTTAAAGAAATACGGACTGTTGTTTTCACCCTTAGGGTCCTGAGCTTTCAGCTTCACATAGACCATTGCCCCTTTACGTACTTCAAGGGTCTCACCCATAGTTGCACAACGCCCTTCTGAGCAGGCTTCAAAGGTGAAGTGGCTGTTGATCAACTGACCTTGTACCGAAAAAGAATTACCACTGCGCAAGCTGTCGACGATGTTGCGGGCTGGATCGCTGTCATAGTCATCGATATAGGTGAAAATCTGTTGAAATTCACCTGGCCAAAAGTCGTTGTCGGTTTCAAAGTCCAGGGGGCCGAAGCTTCCGCGAGAGTGCCAGTCAGACGAGGCGAAGTACCAGAAGTGACGACCTTCAGACAACATCGCGTCCCACATAGTACGAACGCCGGGACGACAAACCGTAACCTGAGCGGGATCTTGATCGTCATCCACTTCTTCGTACTTACCACCAATGATAAAATCTTCCTGAGTTAAGGGAGAGCCATCAAAATCCATACCTGGTTTTGCCGCTTCTGCCGCCGCATAGCAGCCAACCCCACCATAGGTATAAAGCCCTGAAGAAGGACGGCCAGCGTTGTAGCTACCACGCTCATAATTTGCCTGGTGACCTGGCTCTGATTCAAAACCAAAAGCAACATCCGGAGCAATAGTATTCCAATCGCGGAAGTGCTCCACGTTATAACCTTCGTTGCTGTCTTCGATGAAAGCACCCTGGCGCTCAACGTGAGAGCCAACTGAAAAGCTATCGCCGGGGAAATTTTCCTGCATCCAAAGAACAGCAGCCGTAGATTTCACATGATCGCCATCGTCTTCAATATTGACGCCACCAACCAGTGTGCTGTTATAGTCGGCGATGCCCTCTTCCGGGCGACCCTTAAACAGCTTTTTCAATTTCTCATTGCTCGCTTCTGAAAGCTCGCAAGTCCAGCCCTGACCGCCACCTTGTGAGGTATCGTCAGAGTTTCGGGCAAAGCAATATTCGAATTGAGCAATTGCATCGGAGTTTGGTGCTTCCAGGTATTGACCGGTAGCGATTGAGTTTGAAGAATGCTCATGCCCTGGAACTACCCATTCGAGTCCAAGAAACGCTTCTTTATCTTCGTTACCGGGAAGCTCACGAGCGGTGACGATGCTTGGTAGGTTATATTCCTGCAGTGACTGCCAGCGCCACATCCGCTCAACTGTGCCACCGTTCAAGCTGGATTCAACATAATCGCCTTTGATCATATCTGAATCAGTGCCAGGCCCATTACCGACGGTGTTAGCCCAAAGTCCACCGTTGAACGCACTGTCTCGGTTCAAGCCGACAAAGTCGGATATCCGACAATCACGCTCACCAGAACCTGAGTGCCCTACGTGAATAAACCAGTCCAGATACGAGAGAGATTTTTCCGTCAGAACCTCAACGTTGGTCGATCCATCCGAACAGGTCGTGTGGTTATGAAAGTCGCCCGACAGGTACTCACCCGCCGCCGCACTTCCAGATACTGCCGCCACTGCCGCAGCCAGCGCAGTGGACATAACATTTGGTTTCATAGTTGCTATTCCCTATGGCTTTTGTATGACATAAATCGTCTAGTCCCCTGCTGGCAAATCAATGAATGAATCAAGCCAGCAAATTACGCAAATGCGCGCCATACAGAAAACCAAAAAACCGTGAAACGCCGATGACCTTTGTATTAAGTAAATATGTTTACTTTTTGTAATTTTTATTTCAATTTATTGACATTTAAATTTGCACGCCAAAAACGGCAGCCAACGATTCTAATGTAGTTAAGACTCCCGCTCGATTCGTCACTTTTATGTCATATAATTTTTGTAAGTTAGCGGACCACAGTGACAATATGCGCTCTGTCAAACAACCTCTGCTACAGATGTCTCCGCTTCATGAATGGTCGACTACGAAAAATAGTACAAGAGCCTCTTGTTCAATTCCTTCTCATCGGAGCCATCGTATTTGGTATCGATCGTCTGCTGTTTTTACAAAAAGATGACCCAAGACTCATCATTGTCGACGAGGGACAACTATCACGATTGATCGACATCTTTCGTGAAGGCCAGGGACGCCTTCCCGAAGAACAAGAAATTGAAAACCTTATCGTTAAATGGAGCCAAAACGAGATATTTTATCGTGAGGCTGTCGCCATGGGTTTGGATCAAGGCGATGATATGATGCGCAGTCGCTTGATCTTAAAAATGCGCAACATCATCTTTAATCGCGTTATAGAAGAGCCCGCGACAGAGGATTCCCTACAGCAATGGTTCGAACTCAACCGCGCCTCTTATGACCTGCCAGCACGCTACTCGGTTGAATATACCTCTTTGGATGAGGCCACCACGAAGTCTGAAGCCATCGCGGCCCTGACCGTGTCAAATTACCCTTTGCTCGATTCAGAATCGACACAAATACGCCGCTATCAACGCCGCAGTAAAGACAATTTAATTCGCATGTTTGGTCAAGATGCCGGAGCCAGCCTATTCACAGCGACGCCTGGTCAATGGGTTGCCTTTCAGCGCGGGGATCAATGGCTGGGCGCCCGTATCACGGAGACTTTTGATGCTGTGCCAGCAGACTACCAAGCGGTCAGATCCCAGGTTGCGCGAGACTACAAGCGCGCAGCAAGTGGTTTGCAGGTCAGTGAAATGGCCGAGGATATCGCCCGCAAGTATCACGTGGATATCCAGCTCTCAACCGATGACGTCACCGAAATACTGGCAGCCAGTAACCACGCTGAAGACGATGAGACCCTGACTGCTCGCAGCCGGACACTGAAAGCCAGAGCCGGGGTTGCACAGACGGGGGGAGATTGATGTTTATCTCAGACACGCTGCAGAGCGGGTTTTACCGCCCTGTTTTTGCCTGTATCTTTCTTCTTTTATTGACCCTTAGTCAGGGCGCTGTCGCACACGACACCCCTGTCGCTCTACTGACCATCAATGAAGGCAGCAACCAGGATTACTGGCTGGAATGGACTTATTATTCGTCTCGCTCCGACACCCCTCCCGGCGTAGAGTGGCCTGAGAACTGCCAAGAAGACTACCCACGCTTAGTATGTACCGGCGATGGTTTGTTGGGCGAAGTCGTGATGCCGGAGATTGGCGAGAAGTACTCTGCGGCCGTCGTTCAGATCCGATACCGTAATCAACCCACACACAGCTACACATTGACTGGCGGCAATCCTCGCATGGTGATTACCGCCGACGGCAAAATACCCTGGCAGAAAATCGCGGCGTCTTATATTCCACTGGGTATTGAACATATCATGCTTGGCATTGACCATTTGCTATTTGTCATAGGACTGATGCTGCTGGTTGCGAACCTACGCTCGCTGTTTGCCACCATAACGTCGTTCACACTGGCTCACAGTATTACACTGGCAGCGGCGACGTTAGGTTGGGTCGGCGTGCCTGAAAAAACCGTCAATGCCACCATTGCGCTCAGCATCGTTATTCTTGCCGTCGAGATTATAAAATACCGTCGCGGAGAGCCCTGCCTCAGCGCGCGCATTCCCTGGGCCATCGCCTTCGGATTCGGTTTACTGCACGGCTTTGGCTTTGCGGGCGCCATGAATGACATCGGTCTTCCCGCAGAGGCGCTTCCGGCGGCCCTACTCTTTTTCAATGTCGGCGTGGAAATCGGACAGATTGGTTTCGTTCTGACGTTACTAGGGCTGTATAAGGCCCACCAGATTTTGGAATTCCAAGCCCCTCGCTGGAGCAGTCAGATTGGTATTTATGGCATGGGCTCTATTGCCAGCTACTGGTTTATTTCACGCTTATTTATGTTAGTCAGCCCTTGACAGAACAGGAAGAACTACGATGCGCCGGAACGCCCTTTTAACTCAGAGATGGCCTTACGTTAACAGCCTGCTGTTGCTATTGTTTTGCACAGCGGCACCTTCGGCATTTGCTCATGAAGAAACTGGCGTTGCCGGAGGACTCATGAGCGGTTTTCTACATCCTTTTTTAGGACCAGATCACTTGGTTGCCATGGTTGCCGTTGGCCTCTGGGGGGCTCAACTGGGCAACCCTGCCATCTGGATACTACCAATTGTATTTCCCGTCGTTATGGCGTTGGGCGGTTTACTGGGCATCCTGGGTGTCCCCATTCCTCATATTGAAATGGGAATCGCCTTCTCTGCTCTCCTGCTTGGAGCTGCCATTGCGATTAAATTCAGGGCTAACCTCTGGATCACCGGCGTTTTAGTCGGGCTCTTCGCGATCTTCCATGGCCATGCACACGGGACAGAATTGCCGCATGCTGCCAACGCTCTGTCCTACGGCATAGGCTTTGTTATCGCCACAGGGCTGCTTCATTTATGTGGCATATTGCTGGGCACTCTCAACCACTGGCAACAGGGCGCCTTGGCAGTGCGCGCTTGCGGAGCCGTCATCGCGGTTGTAGGCGTCTACTATGTTCTCTCTGCCAGCCAACTGCTGTAAGAGCACCACAAGTATGACACCGCGGTTGTTACTTCTACCCGTCGCCTGTTTACTGGTCAGTGCAAACGCCCAGGCACATTTGGTTTCCACACGGTTCGGCGAATTTTATGCCGGCATGCTACATCCTGTGACCAGTTTGCTGCATCTGGTGCCGTGGATTGCGCTGGCTTTATTGGCCGCCCTACAGGGCAAACAAGGGACGCGGGATTCGCTGATAACCTTTCCCATGACCTTAGTCATCGGCATGGCCATGGGGCTGGCAATTCCACCCAGCCAGTGGGCGACAATGCTAGCCTTGAGCTCGTTTCTTATTCTAGGCCTCTGTGTTGCCCTGGGCCGTGTGTTACCACGATCACTCTTTCTATGTTTGGTGATTACGTGTGGATTAATTCACGGTTACGCCAACACACTGGCGGATCTCAGTACACGCGCAACACTGTTGTATATGAGCGGTGTGGCTCTGGCGGGTTACATTCTGGTGGCTCTACTCGGCTCTAGCGCAATAAAAGTTCAGGCTTATCCATGGGGTAGAATTGGCATTCGAGCTTTGGGTAGCTGGATTCTTGCCATAGGAATGATTTATACCGGCTTTACGCTCACTGGCGCCAGCGGTGTCTGATTCCACCAAAACCCTAGGCACTCCGACGGAGTTGTCGACCACGGCGGAGCAATTACCGAACCCCATCCGACTTTATGGACTCTTAATCGCTTCGGGGTTTGCCGGTCTCGGATACCAAATGACCTGGACCCGCATGCTGGCGACTTCTCTGGGTCATGAGATAGTCGCAACACTGGCGGTATTGGCGGCATTTTTTGCCGGCATGGCAGCAGGCTGTTTTCTCGTCCAGCGCTGGTTGAAAAATACCCGCAACCCCGGTCTTTGCTACGCAATACTGGAAACTCTGATAGGGCTTTGGGCTCTAGTCTTGGTTGTTCTTTTGCCCAGCCTGAATCATGGGATCCCCACTTGGATAGGCGCCGAACCCAGTGCACTGCGGCACTGGACCATCGCCTTTCTCGCTGCCTTTTGGGTCTTATTACCTGCAACCCTGGCTCTGGGGGCAACGCTGCCAGCAGCCGCAAAATTAGGACAACAATGGCGGTCCAACACATCACGACTGCCTGGTCTATACGCGGCGAATACCCTAGGTGCTGCACTCGGAACCTTAGTCACCACGTTTTTTTTACTTCCGTTCCTGGGGATCCGCGGAGTCTTAGTTCTTTTTGCAGCGATCAATATCGGCGTTGCACTCTTGATCGTTTCACTACCGAAGGTCCGCAGCGGAGAATTAAATACTCAGAACCTCAAAGGCTCAGTCGGACGGCCACCGGCAGCGAGAGCTCTTCTGCCAATGATGTTTGCCGTTGGCCTGTTGGGCTTGGGCTATGAAGTGCTGGTGATTCGAGTGCTCTCTCAGGTGCTGGAGGGAACGGTTTACAGCTTTGCAGCGGTACTTACGATTTACTTGATGGGCACCAGCGTCGGAGCAACTCTTTACCACCGTTATCGCAAGCACAACCTGGTTACTTGGCAGAAAGGCAGCACCCTGCTCCTGCAAATGCTGACGTTTGCCACCTTATTGGGGAGCGCCACACTTTGGGGAACGGAAACGGTATATTCAGCAACCTTTAATCACCTTCCTCCCGGTATCTTGGCGGGCTTAATTGCAGAACTTACAGTAGCGAGCTGTGTTTTTCTGTTGCCGACGATAGTCATGGGCGCGTTGTTCAGCCATCTGGCAAGCGCAGCGGAATCTTACGGGAAGTTAAGTACAGCCATAGGCATTAACACCCTTGGTGGCGCCTTTGCACCCATCGTCTTTGGGCTGGGGCTGCCTGCGATAGGCGCCAAACTGTCGCTGATCGCGATCAGTCTTGGCTATCTACTCATTCAGCTGTTCGTTTATCAGCGCGAGCGGTTATCGATGACGTCTACAACCCTTCTCGTCGTTATGGCTCTCGCTGCGGCGACACCTTTCCCATTGCGCTTTGTCCCGGATAGCGGCAACGCCAAGGTGCTGGACTATCAAGAAGGAACCATGGCTGCCGTCGCCGTTATCGAAGAGGAAAATGGCAGCCGGCACCTAGCTGTAAACAATCACTTTTTAATGGGCGGCACGGCAAGTCGCTTTTCGGATCACCGCCAAACCCACCTACCGCTTTTGTGGCATGGCGCCCCTAAGTCGGCACTCTACCTCGGTATTGGCACAGGTATTACCTTGCAAGCCGCTCAATATTATCCCGATCTGGAGGTCACCGCGGTCGAACTGCTGCCTGAGCTACCAGCGCTTATGCCTTATTTTGGGGTAAACCTGTCGGGAGAACACTGGCAGCGTCAGCCTCATGTCATCAATGCGGACGCTCGACGTTTCGTCGTCGCCGACCAGAACCGCTACGATGTCATTATCGCTGAAGTATTTCATCCTTCCAGGGATGGCGCAGGCAGTCTTTATACGACTGAACACTTTCAAGCGGTGAAAAACCGACTCACCGAGAATGGACTCTTCTGCCAGTGGTTGCCTCTCTTCCAGCTCGAAACCGATACGCTAAAAACCATTACACGAAGTTTTCTGTCCGTCTTTCCTGATGCACAACTGCATCTGGCGCACTTCAGTCTGGGCCAACCACTGCTCTGCCTATTGGGAAGTCGTCATCCGCTTGTGTTTGAATCCAACTGGCTTGTCGAACGGATTCACGACCGATCGTTACAACAGCAATTGGTGCAGCTGCGACTGAACTCTGACTTTGCATTGCTGGGTGGCTACCTCGGAGGATCAAAAGCACTGAGCAAATTCGCGGGGACAGGAAGCCTAAACACAGATGACAGGCCCTTGGTAACCTATAGCGCACCGAACTTCGTCTATGGCACTCCCAAGTTACCGGCCCAGCGATTAAAAGATCTACTGACTCATCTGGATCATAGCGAGGCAATATCCTTGGTAGATAGCAGCGCGAAAGACGCAGAATTTGCCCGACGATTAGAGGCCTATTGGCAAGCGAGAGATGTGTTCCTGAATGCCGGGATCGGCATTAAGCCAGACGATAACATCAAGCGATTACTGACAGAAATCGAACAACCTCTGCTCGAAGCTGTCAGACTCAGCGCAGACTTTACCCCGGCCTATCAACCATTGCTGCAAATGGCCAACTCACTGGCGCAAACGGACCCGCGTGAAGCGTTGCAACTGCTCGACAATCTCGATCGGGCAAATCCAGCTGTGCCTTGGGCGGCTCAAATGCGCACGGCCATCATTACCAGAGCTCAACAACCCGGATTCAATAGCCGTCCCTAAAACACATTAAGACTGACTCAACGACGCGTCATGGGTCGCTTTGGCCAGTTCCAAAGCCCCTAATTCGCCTGCACTGCCATTTAATCCCGTGGGAACAATGTAGCTGTCCAAGTCCATCAAATGGGGCAGCGGCACATAATCATTAAAAAACGATGCGAATTCTGTCCGTGTTTTCTTGAAGAGATGCCGTTGAGTCATCACTCCGCCCCCCAAGACAATTCGCTCCGGGGAGTAAAACAACGTCAAGTTGTGGCACATGATCGCCAGATGTCTCGCCTGATCCTCCCAAGCGGGATGATTCTCAGGCAATTTATCCGCAGATATCCCCCAGCGTTTTTGAATAGCAGGGCCACTTGCCAAACCTTCCAGGCAACCATCGTGAAAAGGACAGCACCCTTCCACATGCGGTTCTTGCGATCGCTGGGGAATCAGCATATGCCCAACTTCAGGATGAGTTACGCCATGAATCAAAGCGCCGTTCAAAACGACGCCGGCGCCAATACCAGTACCCACCGTAACATAAATAAAGTTATCCACCCCCACAGCGGCCCCATAGGCGCCCTCCCCAAGAGCCGCACCATTAACGTCTGTTTCAAACCCAATGGGAATGTCATAGTGGGATTTCAAATATCCCAACATGTTGGTGTTAGACCAGCCCTGCTTGGGTGTCGATGTAATAAAGCCATAGGTGGGTGACGATGGATTAATATCAGCGGGTCCAAAGGTTGCCACGCCCATCGCAAGCATAGATCCGTGCTTTGCCGTTTCTGTGTCGAAAAAGCCGCGAACCTGCTCGAGGGTCTGAGCAGGACTCGCAGTAGGAAAGCTGGCCCGCGCGACAATATCGTTTGGACCGCTGCCGATCACACAGTTAAACTTGGTTCCTCCGGCTTCAACACCGCCGTACAATTGATGGTTCGTCATAATTCGACAGATTCCAATCCGTAATACCTGAACACTTAAGGAGTTTCTAATTACTGTCAGCGATGGCAACGCAGGTAATTAATCAGAGGTCCTTAACCAACGCTACCGGTTTCATGTAACCGTTTGAGCGTAGGCTTAACGCCTTGAGATTCCAACGCATTGAGGCTCCGCTCAAACAATTCAACAAACTGAGACGAACCCAGAATTTCATCACCAAAAATGTCCGTCATTCCCAAAAAGTTCTCTTTCAAACGATCGGAATCACGTATAGATTCTTGCAAGCGTTCAACCATTGGATCCTGAATGTCATAGAGATTTCCGTGTTCATCCTGGCCACTCAAATAGTAAACCCAACCCGCAATAATCAATGCGACACGGTTTAAAGGCCGCCCTTCAGCAATCAGACTGTGAATGGTAGGAATAATGAATTTCGGCATTTTCCCTGATCCATCCAGCGCAAGACGTTGCAGTTGATCAGCAATCTGTGGGTTGCTAAAGCGCTCGATCAGCGTTTGCTTATAAGCGTCAATATCAACAACTTGGATATGGCTTAACAATGGACTGACATCCTGGTCCATAAAGTCTCTGACAAAATCGAGAAAAACCGAATCGTCCATAAGCTCATGGGCATAGCGGTAGCCTGCGAGGACGCCGAGCAACCCCATTGACAGGTGACTGCCATTGAGCAAACGAATTTTGGCAAGCTCAAAGGGCATCACGTCATCCGTAAATTCCACACCTACGGTATCCCAGTCAGGGCGCCCGCTACAAAACTTGTCTTCAAGAACCCATTGAATAAACGGCTCGCAGAACACAGGCCATTCATCTTGTAGATCGTGCGCGTCACTCAACCACTGCTTCTGGCTATCACTAGTCACGGGGGTGATTCGATCAACCATACTATTTGGAAAAGTGACATGTTCCGCGATCCATTCCTGCAACTGTGTATCTCGAAGCCCCGCATAGGCCAACATAACTTTGCGGGTGACATCACCATTGTGCGGCAAATTATCACAGGACATCACCGTAAACGGTGGAATTCCCTTACTGCGACGCTGGTCAAGCGCCTCTGTAAGGAAAGCGAATACGCTCTTTGGTGTCAGAGGATTTTCTAAATCATGGAGTATGTCCGGGTGCGATGCGTTGAAAGCACCGGTATGGTCATCCACGTTATAACCACCTTCGGTGATGGTCAAAGACACAATACGCACATCCGGATCTACAAGCTTGGCAAGCACGGATTGAGGGTCCTCCGGCGCAAACAGAAAATCGGTCATCGCACCAATGACGCTGACGGAGTGGTTGCCCTCCGGGTCGAGCTCTACCACTGAGTACAAACAATCCTGTTTCGCCATGGCCGATTGCATGGCTCTGTCCGCATCCCGCAATCCAACGCCACAAATACCCCATGCGTCGCTGCCAGGCTTACGTAATAACCTCTCGGTGTACACCGCCTGATGAGCCCGGTGAAAACCTCCAACGCCGATATGGACAATGCCATGTTTCAGGTCCTGCCGGTGATATTCAGGTGGATTCAGTGCCCCCGTCAATTGTGTCAGGGTTGTACTGTTTAATTTCATAGATAACCTTTATGCGTCCTATCGACGCCTTTCTGGCGAAAATTCCAAAAGCTGAGAAAATCAGGAGAACAAAGCCTGGAGCTGTCTCCAGGCAGAGTTTTTAAATCGACCGTTTAGGCCGCTGCCCGCACCAGCCTATGCAGCGCTTGGCCAGCGACATCAAAGACATGGCATTGGGACACATCGACAGTCAAATGAACGCTGTCGCCGAAATGACCGCCGAAGTCACCTGCCGTTCGTACGGTTAAGCTTTCATTCGCATCGGTTTTTACATAGTGGTAGGTATCACTGCCCAGATGTTCGGCGACTTCGAGACGCCCCTGAAGACCGCCATCATTTCCATTCGCAAAGTGAATATGCTCTGGTCTGACACCGATGGTGACCGCTGAACCAGTCCCGACGTTATCGCCCGCCACGGGAATGTGCAGCTGCGCCCCCGTTTGCAATTCGACCCTGACGCCACTGTGATCCGCCGAAATAACTTGCGCGGCCAGAAAGCTCATTTTGGGCATGCCAATAAAACCGGCGACGAATTTATTCGCGGGGTGATGATAGAGCTCCATAGGAGAGCCGACCTGCTCGATCCGTCCCTGATTTAACACCACGACCTTGTCAGCGAGGGTCATTGCCTCAACCTGATCATGGGTAACGTAAATCATGGTGGCATTTAACCTGTGATGCAGTCGCGCAAGTTCAAGACGCATCTGTACCCGGAGGGCCGCATCCAAATTCGACAGGGGCTCATCAAACAGAAAGACTTTGGGATGTCGAACAATGGCTCGACCTATGGCAACCCGCTGGCGCTGACCACCAGAGAGATCTTTCGGTTTGCGCTCAAGCAGCGGTTCCAATTCAAGAATCCGCGCCGCTTCAGAAACTTTCTGATCGATCGACGACTTGGATTCACCAGCCAGTTTCAAGGCGAAAGACATGTTTTTAGCCACCGACATATGGGGATAAAGCGCATAGCTTTGAAACACCATGGCCAAATCCCGTTTCGCGGGAGCGAGTTCTGTAATATCGTTATTATCGAGGCGAATTTGACCACCGGTAACGTCCTCTAACCCGGCAATGGAACGCAACAGCGTCGATTTTCCACAACCGGACGGGCCGACAAATACAACAAACTCATTGTCTTTAATGTCCAAGTTGATGCCTTTGAGGATTTCAGCATCGCCGTAGGATTTTCGTAGATTTTTTATTTGTAATTTAGCCATCGGTAACCTCGATTATTTGACCGCACCAAAGGACAGTCCACGAACCAGCTGTTTCTGACTGATCCAGCCAAGAATAAGAATAGGGGCACAAGCTAACGTCGATACAGCGGAGAGCTTGGCCCAGAAGAGTCCTTCGGGACTCGAATAAGATGCCACCAGTGCCGTCAGTGGCGCAGCCTTAGAGGCAGTGAGATTTAACGACCAGAAGGCTTCATTCCAGCTGAGGATGAGCGAGAGCAAAATCGTCGATGCCAAACCGCCCTTGCTCATTGGCAATAGCACTTGCCAAATTTCCTGCAGCAAACTGGCGCCGTCCATACGCGCGGCTTCCAGAACCTCCGATGGAATCTCTTTAAAGTAGGTGTAAGCCATCCAGATCATCACAGGCAGATTGATCAGCGTGTAGATAATCACCAGACCTATTCGGGTATCCAGCAAATCCAGATCTTTAAACAGCAGATAAATCGGCACCAGAACACCGACCGGCGGCAACATCTTGGTCGACAGCATCCACAGCATCGTTGATTTGGTACGCTTGGTCTCAAAAAACGCCATCGAATAAGCGGCCGGTACGGCAAACAACATACCTACGATGGTCGCACTAAAAGACACCACAACTGAGTTCCAGGCGAAGTGAAAATAATCGCTGCGCTCATTAATGAGCGCATAATTTTCCAACGTTGGAGAGAATATCAGTTGCGGAGGTGATGCAAAGGCATCAATTTCCGTTTTAAAGCTGGTCAGAAACATCCACAAAATGGGGAAGAAAATGATCAGCGCTATTGCCCAAGCCAACGCCCCCATAACCCAGGCGTTGATGAGACGTTTTTGTTGTAATCTCAGCATGATGTAATCTCGGTCAGGACTCAGTTGGTGGTCAGGCTTTTGCCGATTAAACGAACCAGGAAGAAAGCGGCAATATTGGCAAGAACCACAGCGATCAAGCCACCGGCCGACGCTAAACCTACGTCAAACTGCAACAGTGCTTGGCTGTAAATTAGGTACGCGAGATTTGTGGTTTCATAGCCTGGACCACCACCGGTTGTGGTAAAGATTTCGGCAAAAATCGAGAGCAAGAAGATGGTCTCGATCATGACGACAACCGCAATCGGCCGAGCCAGATGTGGCAAGGTTAAATGGAAAAATACAGCGATAGGTCCGGCCCCATCCATACGAGCCGCTTCCTGCTGCTCCTGATCCAGGGATTGCAGCGCAGTCATTAGGAGCAATATGGCAAACGGTAACCATTGCCAGGAAACGATCACAATGATTGAAAACAGCGGAAAATCGGTAAACCAGTCAATGGGTTGAGCGCCGAAGAAGGTCCAGACTTCCGCCAACACGCCAGAAACGGGATGCAACAATAAATTTTTCCAGACCAGCGCACTGACCGTAGGCATAATAAAGAACGGAGAAATGAGCATAACCCGCACCAGACCACGGCCCCAAAATGCTTGATTCACCAATACAGAAATCAACACGCCAAAGACGATGGTGATGAGCAGTACACTGCCGACTAAACTGAGTGTATTGCCGATACCGGCGATAAAGCTCTCGTCCGTCAGAAAGAACACATAGTTTTCAAAACCGACGAAATCATTTTCTCCGGGGTACAATAAATTGTAGCGGATGGCAGAAAAGTAAATCGTCATCGCTAAGGGGACAATCATCCACAAAAGCAAAACCAGTACCGACGGGGTAACCAACAAGCGGCTGAAAACCGAATGGCGTTTTGCTTTCGCTTTTGCTGGCGTTTCCGACGGGGAGGCGGCCGCAGGCCGATCAGAATTAAGAATTGTCGTATTCATAGCGTTATTGGCGCGTTGTACCGCGCTTCATCTTATCGATAATAAGAACCGCCACCCTTTGCCTATCCATCAACATGAAACGGGTGGCGCCTCGAAGAGCAGGCCGAGCTCACACTCGACCAAGCATCTTCGCATCCTGCTCACAATTTATTTTTTCGCGTAATACCGAGCACGCTTCATTTCACGCTCAGTAACCTTTTGAGCGCGATCGAGCGCAGAATCAACCGACATGGAACCAGATAATGCCCCCGAAAACAGCTTGCCGACTTGAGTCGCAATAGCTTGGAATTCCGGAATCGCCGCAAACTGAACCCCGATATATGGCTTAGGCTTGAGAGTCGCATCCTGTGGATCTGCTGTACTCATCGCCTCCAGGGTTTTCTCTGCGAAAGGCGCCGCTTCCATATAAGCCTCATTGGCGTATGTGGATTTACGGGTACCCGGTGGAATATTGGCGATACCGCTGGTTTCAGCAACCAGATCACTGTACTCGGTCGAGGTCGCCCAGGTGACAAAGGTCATTGCCGCGTCTTTCGCATTTGACGTGCTGGGGATTGCCAGAGCCCACGACCACAACCATCCCGCACCTTTAGTAGTTACCTGAGACGGCGCCAGCGCGTATCCAACTTTATCGGCAACCGAGCTTTGAGAGGTGTCCGTGACAAACGAACCTGCAACCGTGGCGTCTACCCACATGGCACACTTGCCACTGTTGAACATGGCAAGGTTTTCATTAAAGCCGTTTGACGTCGCTCCCGGTGGACCGTATTTGCCCAACAGATCAACGTAGAAGCTGATGGCTTTCTTCCAGGCCTCCCCGTCAAATTCTGGTTTCCAGTTTTCGTCAAACCAACGACCACCGAAGGCATTTGCCATGGTTGTCAGGAGAGCCATATTCTCCCCCCAACCGGCTTTGCCTCGCAGACAGATCCCGTATTGGCCGTTTTCGGGTTTGTTCAACACTTCGGCGTATTCTTTAATTTGCTCCCAGGTTGGCTGTACGGGCATTTCCAAACCCGCTTCCTGAAACAAATCCGTGCGGTAGTAAGTCATGGAGCTTTCGGCATAGAACGGCAAACCATAGAGTGTACCGTCGACCGAAAGGCCATCGGTTAACGCTGGAAATATATCGTCAACATCATAACCATCTGGGAGATCTTTAACGGGCGCAAGCCAACCTTTAGCGCCCCATATCGGTGCTTCGTACATGCCAATGGTCATGACATCAAACTGTCCACCGTGGGTTGCAATGTCTGTCGTCAGCCGCTGGCGTAAGACATTTTCTTCAAGTACTACCCATTTGAGATCAATGTCTGGATGCTCTTTTTCAAACGCCTCAGACAAACCCTGCATACGAATCATATCGCTGTTATTAACAGTACCTATGGTTACCGTAGTGGCAGCGTGGGTGAAAGGGGCCGCAAAAGATAATTGGGTGGCGATCAGTGCCGGGAGAATATGCTTCATTTTCATTGAATATTTCTCTTTATTTTTCTAATAAAAGGATCTTCAAGATGATCCGTAGACCATCGCAACCAGGCCGACAAGGGCTCATGGATAAGTCTCTATTCCACGCGAATCAGGCGACTGGAGCAAATACATATCACGCCCCGTTTCTATACTATTTTGCCGCATCATAAACTTTCGAAATATCATGAATTCCTCCTAATTCCCTATTTTAATAGCGATCACGAGAAATATAGTCTTAAAGAGAGGCCAAAAAAGTATTTATATCAGGCGACAGAGAGGGTAAAGTAAAACGGCTAACTAAGACAACGATAATAACGCCAGCTATGTCACAGAGCGAAATTGAAGAAAAAATAATTTACAACGAAAAGCAACGGATAAAGCCCGAGTTTGAATGGGTACAACAGCAGGATGATCAGTCAATACGCTATCTCGAGCACGGAGCTCCCAGCAAGTTAATTCGCTGGCACTACCACAAAGAGTATGAGTTGCACTTTGTGAAAAGCACTTCCGGTAAAATGTTCGTCGGTGACTATATTGGCAACTTCAGTCCGGGCAATCTGGTGCTTGCCGGTCCTGATCTTCCCCACAACTGGATTAGCCAGATGGAGGAAGGAGAAAGCGTGCCCCTACGTGACCAAGTGGTTCAGTTCTCGCCGAGCTTTATCGGCAGATGCCAAGCCTTAATGCCTGAATTCAACCGCCTGCGGCCACTGCTGGAACACTCCCATTTTGGAGTGGAATTTCTTGATCAGAAGCTCATAAGCCGAGTCGAAACACTGTTTGAACACATGGCGGTAGCCAATGAATTGCAACGTATTGTGTTGTTTTTTCAGATGCTCGAACTGCTGGCAATGACAGACGATTATCGCATCCTTTCCAGCGGACACCACACCCCTCTTATCGATGAAAAGAGTATTTCCTGGCTCAACCGCGCCGTCAATTACATCTTTGATAATTACGATCGCAGCTTAACGCTAGAAGAGATGGGCGAGTACATGGCGATGGGTGAAACCCAGTTTTCCAAGTACTTCAAAAAGGCCTCAGGTCATCGATTTATCGATTTCGTCAATCGCATGCGAATCAATAAAGCGTGCGAGTTTTTAGCCCACAGTGAGATGCCCGTCACAGAAATTTGTTTTTCTGTCGGCTTTAACAATATTTCGAACTTCAATCGGCGCTTTTTCAATTTCAAAGGCATGTCGCCAAGCGAATATCGAAAAACGTCGCTGTCCGGACTCTATATGGAAAAGCCGGTGCTCGAAGAATCGGCCACCTAAACAGTGGCCGCTTTACATATAGAGAAATTCTCTAGAAGTTAAGGCTTAATTGAACGCCCAACACCAGCGCGTCATCTGCATCATCATCCCCATTGGGATTCATCACATACTGCACACTGGGCATAATTTCTATCGCAGGAGTCAGAACAAAGTTGTAGTTTAACTCAACCGGATACTCATGCTCCTGCACAACAATTTCGGAATTACCCGGTACGGCATTGTAACGACGTTGAGCGTCGGTCAGCTCGCTACTGACACTGTTGCGCCCAAACGCCAAACCAACGCGATCGCGGGGCCGGCTGGCAAAGGGAGCCGTAATAAAGCCGCCCACCGCCAAGACTTCACCGATCTGACTGTACTCATCATCCGGCTTAATCAGGCTCGCGAACAGGCGCAAGCCTCCCCCCGCCTCGTTGGAGGTGATTTGCTGCTCGAGATTGACGTAGAACGCCTGATCACTGTCGTCTACCTCAGCGGCATCTATGGTCGTCCCGGTAGGAAATCCCGCCAAGTTGACGATTTTGCTCTTATCCACACTGCTGCGGGTGATACCGAATCGATAGTCGCCATCTAAGCCATTTCCATAATCGGCCTTGTATTCAATTTCACCGACGAGTAGGTTTCCACTCTCGCCATCACTGGTACTGAGTTTAAGCCCTTGATCTTCTGAAGCATTATTCGGATTACCGTCATAGGTTCCCAGTTTGAACGACCAATTCTCAGTAGGTGTATACGTCACCTGAGCGCCCAGCGCACTGAGCGGATCACCATACCAGTTACCACTAATATAATTCGATGAACCACCACTACAGAACGTCAGATGCTGAAAGGCGCAGCTCATCGCAAAAAAATCTGCACTGGGATAGAGACGACCAAGTTTGATACTGAGCTGGTCGTCAAACAAATGCTGGGTCAGTGAAAACTGCGTCAGTCGGGTGACATTGCCGCGACCGTAGATTTGCTGGGACTGTAACAGAAACGGCATATCCGCCGTATCGTTAATAAGCTCACCATTTCGATTGGTAACCTCAATCTTAAATTCAGCACCAGTCCACCCCAACATTTGCTCTAAATCCAGATAGGCTCCAAGGAAGAACTGATCCGCATAGACAGTATCCTTATCCTCGCCACCTTCAAGATTGTGTGCCGCCTCATTAAAATATCCCAGGCGTAATTTAAGTCCGTTATCGGCCAGTTCGGACCGCAAACCTCCCCAATCTCCGGTAATATAATCATCTGGGTCAACCCCCTCAGCCACGACAGCGGCCGATGTGAGCATCGTTAGACCGAGTATTGCGGTCAACCGAGCCAATAACGGTTTCCCCCAACCGTAGGCGTTGGACTCGGCGGCATTGGCGACCGAACGGCTGAGCGACTGCTCGGGAAATGCGGTTTGTTTAGGAGAAAAGACCCCTGAAAGATTCCGTGATAGATTGGTTTGCGAAGTCATCGTCATGCATCCAAATAACGTTATTGTCTTTTTTCTCAAAGCCTCACGAAAACAGCCATTACGCTGCCATTCGCCAGACTCGGTTAGGTGTTCTCATTGACAGAAGGTCGCGTCATCACACTCACTGCGCGAGTGTTTAAACACCACCGATAGATGAAAAACAGAGGGTTAGAACGCCGGGTAACATCCGGCAAAAGATCTCGCTAGCACACGTTTTATCTCTATCATTATTGTCAGCGGTCCCGCTACCAACGAAATGTAATGGCATTTCACAGGGGACGTGAGGACCAGGGAATTACACGCGCAACCAGGAAAAGTCACAAATACTCGACGAGTCCGATTTATGTACTTTTTTGATCGGTGATGATGATCGCTGTCATACAAACAGATCGATAAAGCAGATTACGATGGGCAGATTACGCCTCTTCGCGAGCCCGCTAAGATACCCATTGCGCGATAGTCAAAAAAGTAAACACCGCTTTAGGTCGACGAAAAGTTGACTTCGTAGTCCCAGCTCCGCAACCGGTTGGGCAGCGCGTTCATGGCAATGGTGACACGTTGCCCACCCTGGTTTGGCGGTACAGCGTGCAGCAGATAGCTGGGGAACAATAACAGATCCCCCTTGTTTAACTCATTCGGAACCCAACGATCCGCATTGTAGGGCGTCGTGGCACTGTCAGCATGCTTATTGGTGAACACATAGTCAGCCCCACCCATTGGGCGATGAAAAATGGTTCTGGCCGACTCATGAACATCCGTCAGGTAGATCACTGCTGAGATAAAACTGTTCGCATGGGAGTGAATTAATTGGTGCCCGCCAGTGGAAGAAACGTTCATCCACATTTCCTTAACGGACCAGGTTAGATTCTCACCAAACAGCAAGAAGCCAAAATCCCTGAGTAACGGCTGCAACCTGTCGAGCAGTTCTTTATGGTCTTTTAATGCTTCCGCCGATAGAGGCTTGGTGTGGGTCAGTAAGTTGGTCTGCGTATTGGCCACCTGAGGCTGACTTTCGATACGCGCCAGTAAAGGGTTGATCAGAGAATCGTCGACAAAATTTGCGACACGCATGACGGGCGTGGGAAACAGGTTCTCAATTTGCATAACGCTCAATTTTTCACAACAAGGGCAGGTCAACCGAAAAATCCATTCACAATAACCCGACACATTAGCACGGCGCCATTAAGATTATGTTACCGGTGATCTATGGCGCTTTTTAAACGCTCAAAAATACTGCGCACGTCTGACCAGAGCGTTGCAGACGTAGAACCGGCATTCGCATCTGAAGAAGGTGCTTTTGCGTCCATAAACGTCATAAACCCTGAAACCATCGGTGCCATTTGGCCATCACCCACTCGCTCGGCAATATCTGCAACCAAAGAGCCAATCAACGCACTGCGGGAAATCTGCGCACGGTAACAATAAGACCGTTCAATTTTTATACGATTCAACAAGCCCTTTCTATAAAGCCTTTCTAATGTGCTCTGCACCGTACTCAAACTGGGAATGGGTGATTCTGTTAATGCCTCTAACACTTGCTGAGCGGTCTGTTCACTGTCTTGCCAGAGCACTTTCATAACGGCCAATTCACGCTCACCCAACACGGGAACTGATCTAGTGACGTCCCGGCTAAAGGACCCTGTCACTTCTGCTGCAGACCATTTCATACTACCGCCCTTCCCTGATTTCTAAAATCCGGCCCATACACTAACGTACCAAACTTACAGAAGCATGACGGCATCGAGAATGCGCGATCGTTTCAGAAAGATCACTGGAAACAATGCGGTTTCGTCGTTGACATAAAATCGACGCCTAAATGTCCTAAGCTCGGATTTGCCATCATCGAAATCTTTAGAGTTATGCAAAATCGCAATCCAATCCCCCTCTCCTCAGAGAAAAAACCTCAATCTTGGCACAAAGAGCCACTTGTTCACTTTTTGATAATTGGCTCGCTGCTGTTTGCTATTGACGCCTTTATTTCCATGAATCGTGACACGCCCAATACCGTGAACATCGACGAAAATCGCTTGCAAGGCTTCTCAGAAAGTTTTCAATCACTTCGAGGAAGACAGCCGAACTCCCGAGAAATGCGCCAGATGATTGCGCGCTGGTCACACAACGAAATCTATTATCGCGAAGGACTGCGACTGGGGATTGACAAGTCTGACGATAATGTTCGCAGTCTCATAATTACACAAATGAAAGAAATTAGTCGCGCTTCATTGCCAGAGGCTATTCCCAGCGAATCGGAACTTCGTTCTTGGTATCGCGTTCATAACGAACTCTACCAGGTCGAACCTCGATACACGCTTGAGATTATTCCACTTGACGACAGTAAATCCCTTTTAAACGCGCGGAAATTGACGAATAAACCCTACGGAACATCAATCCCTGAAACACTTAAGGTTCACAGTCAAATAATTCCACAAAAAACCGCAGCCTATTATCGAGGCAGATATGGCATTAATTCTGATCGCCTGCTGAAAAGCAATGAGAACATTTGGCAGATCCTGCCGGTGCGCAATGGTAATGTCCTGATCAATATACGAGAGGTATATCCCGGCACCATCCCAGCCTTTGAAGATCTACGTCATCAAATAGCCAGAGACTGGCGCCAGGATCACAACCAAAGAGCCATGGCGAAGCAAGAGGAAGCGCTGTTTGAACGCTACAACATCAACTATGACATTGAAGAGGACTTAAGGCCAACGTCAGAGTTACCTAGCGATACCCCTACAAGCCAGGCTAGACCTGCGAAATTTGTGAACCAAAACAATTCAAATACGAAATAACAGCAGACTGTTTTTACGACTGCCACAATACTGTTAAAAATCTTTTACCAAACTGTCCTCTACTGGCAAAGATTGTCCTCTACCTTCAGGCTTCCGGCGCAAAAATCGTCGGTCATCAAATGGAGAAGATACGATGAAGATCAGTACCAGGAAGTCACTTTTATCAATTGCTATCAGTATTGTACCAATCAGCAACATGGCGCTTGCTGAGAACAGCTCTATATCTGCCAGTGAGTGGAAAAGTACCCAGAATGAGCGGTCGTCCTATATCGGTGGACCTCAAATTTTTGCATCAAAGGATGGCGAACAAACTCGTGACTATGTTCAAGGTTTTGTCTTTAACGACGTAGATCGCGATGGTTGTAAAGGAGAGGAAGAACAAGGCGTCGCCGGGGTCTTGGTTTCAAATGGCTACGATGTCGTTAAAACCAACAAAAATGGCTTTTATAAGCTACCGGTAGCAAAACGGGGATTGGAAGATTTTACCGTTTTTATCACCAAGCCCGCCGGCTGGGACCTGCCAACCGATGAAGACAATATCCCCCAGTTCTTTTATCACCATGCACCCAATGGCTCTCCAGAAATGCGTTTTGGAGGTTTAGACGCCACTGGCGATCAGCCCAGATTTATCAGCTTTCCAATGATTAAAGGCGAGTACAAAAAGAACTTCAAGATTGCGGTTTCCGGTGACCCACAGCCTTACTCCAACAATGAAGTCGGCTATGTACGCGAAGCCCTCGCGAATGAGTTAGTTGGTCGCGATGATCTGGAACTGGTCTTGATCGAAGGCGATGTTATGGGTGATGACCTGGGCCTGTATCCTCGCATGAAAAAGATCATGAGCGCTGTCGACAAGCCGATCTACTTTGTTCCCGGCAACCACGATCTGGACTTTGACGCGCCTACGGATGCCAACAGTCTGGATACCTTCAAGCGCGAATGGGGTCCCACCTACTATTCGTTTGATATGGGCGACGTGCATTTTGTTGTTCTCGATAACATGCGCTACCCGTGTACACCAGACATTGATAACGCTGATGGCTTGCACGACTTTTGTGCTGATCCGGAAAATGCTCCGACCTACAACGGTGTGATTGATTCGGCTCAGATGGAATGGTTGACCAACGATCTGTCACTGGTCCCAGAGAACAAATTGATTGTGCTCAACATGCACGTGCCACTCGTATCCTATGCGGATATGGATTCGACCAAACATCAGGTTGACAACACCCAGTGGCTTTACGATTTAATCGGCGATCGCCCTGCACTGGCGTTGTCGGGTCACACTCACTCCCTGGAAAACTTCCTGCCTGGCGAATCCTTTGAAGGCTGGAATACCGCACTTGGCTTGGGCTCCACCCCATTCCCACAAATCGTTACTGGTGCGACGTCAGGAGCCTGGTGGAATGGTGACATTGATGAATTCAACCTGCCAATGGCGATTCAGCGTCAGGGCGCTCCTCGCGGCTACCTGATCTTCGAATTTTTCGGCAGTGACTTCAACGCCCAATTCAAAGCCGCCGCCAAATCGCCGCGGGAACAGATGCATGCTGACTTCTTGTCGCCCACCTTCCTGGATTGGTATTACGCGATGAAAAGCTGGTATGAAACTCCCGCTGAAGCCCGTACAGACACGCCACCGGTTAGTATTGCGGATTTGGGTGACACCTCGATACTTACCGCCAGTGACCTGGCAGGTGGCACTGAGTTGATGGTTAACGTCTGGAACGGCTCACGTGACAGCAAAGTGTGGGTGAAGCTGGATGATCAGGCTCCTGCACTCATCGAGCGCACCCAATCCGGCACCGGAGAAGGCAAAATCGAATCCCTGGATCCCTTTGCCCTGAAAAAGCAGTTGTACGTATACCGTTACGCTACCAAGAGCGAATCAGGAAATCCGGATACTCAAGGCTACCAGCTCTATAACGGTTCACAATACGGTACGGCCGATCCGCAGCCGCAATCCGGTAGCTTTGCCGAAAACTCCAACCACATCTGGAAGATGTCCATCCCTGCAGATCTGGAAAACGGCATTCACACGTTGGAAATCATGACCCGAGACGTCTACGGCAAATACTACAAAACCACGAAAACGTTTGAGGTAATGGACGAACGTCCTGAGCCATATTTCCGTACTGAAGTGTTTGAATAAGCACTAAAGGTATGACGCGCCCCTGCAATCCGCGGGGGCGTTACTGACCGAACAGAACGCTCAAACACGCAATTAGGATGCCCTAATGAATTTCTTGCTGAGCGTCCTTTTTGATATCCAAATCGTTAATCTCCAACGTCAGCTGTTCCAGTAGTAGACGGCACAGAGCGCTAAGATTATCGCGAAACCGTGTATCCAGAGACGAGCTCCCCCCATCAGCGACCTGTGGTTCATCATCCTCTTCACTGGCGGAGTTATAGGCAGATAACATTCTGGAACGGTAGCAAAATATCTCTTTTAAAGTCTGTTCGTGTTTGGCTTCCAGAATTTTTTCCAAAAGACGAAATGACAAAAAGACGTCATCTTTATCCACAATGCTATACGCCTTACTGAAGCAGATCACCGCATCACGAACCAACGCCTGACGAATCAGCGGGTCGGCGTTAACCTGGTGGGTATAGCTGATATTAAACAGCGCGCTTTTAACGTCTTTTACGGCTTCGCCAATTCGCAAGCGTTGACGCTCTGCGGAAATGGCCGACATCGGCAAGGATTTTCCAATATCACCCATACTGAGCCCTTCCCCTCACTGATTTAAGATTCCTGTACACTACTCCCAGAAGATGACGAATTATCGACAGTCATCACCGAATGAAGAACTCTGGATCTCTGTAATGCCCTCCACCAGCGACAGCCCCCTGTACAGCCCAACCCAATTGACCCAATTTATCGAGAGTCCCTTTGCTGCGTGGATGGATCAACTGGCCAGAGAGCACCCGGAGCTAGCGCCGGAAAAGGATCCCGCAGACAGCCTGTCTGCCACCTTGTCTGAAAAAGGCTATGCCCACGAGGCTGAGCAGGAAGGTCGTTTTCGTGAACAAGGACTGCTGGTTTTGAAAATTGACGGACATGACGCCAATCAGTGCCTGGAGAGCACGCGGAAAGCCATGGCAGATGGCGTGGATGTCATTGTTCAGGCGCGCTTACAACAACGACCTTTCGCCGGTTACAGCGACTTTCTTGTCAAGGTTGAAGGCCCCAGCAAGCTCGGCGACTATCACTACGAAGTGTGGGACACCAAACTCGCCAGTCGCGCCGATCCCCGCTACCTGATACAACTGTGTTGCTACACAGAAATGCTCGCCAGCATGCAAGACGCAGAGGCCGACTTTGTGACCTTGGTACTCGGCAATGGCGAGATAAAGCGTTTTCAAACACGCCAATACCTGTCTTACTACCGCTTACAGAAACAGCGATTTCTAGAACAACAAGCCCACTTTCATCCAGAGCAAATGCCCGACCCAGCCGATTCGCCGAACTGGGGGAACTGGAGCAACGTCGCCAAGGAGCAATTGCTGGCGCGAGATCATTTGTTTCAGGTCGCGGGCATCAGCCGCGGTCAAATCAAAAAGCTCATTCAGGCGAATATTACCAGCATGCAGGCGTTGGCCAACACCCCAAGGGACTATGTCAGTGGTATCAATCCATTGGTTTTACAGCGTCTGAAGTCTCAGGCTCGTATTCAAAAGCAAACCCAAACATTGCAGCAACAACAGCCTGATGCCCCTCCCTGCGTGGAAATTCGAATGCCAGCCGCCGGAGAAAAATCCGGCCTGGCGCTCCTGCCACCCCATTCGAACGCCGATCTGTTTTTCGATATCGAAGGTTTTCCGCTGGATGAGGGGGGGCTGGAATACCTGTGGGGCTGTACCTATTTCGACGACCAGGGCGAGCGTCAATTCAGAGACTTCTGGGCACACAATCGAGAGCAGGAAAAACAAGCCTTCGTCGATTTTATTCAATGGGTCTACCAACGCTGGCGCGCCCATCCTGGTATGCACATTTACCACTATGCCAATTATGAAATCGCCGCCTGTCGCAAGCTCATGGGGCGTTTTGGCTGCTGCGAGGACGAAGTCGATCAACTGCTCCGCAATGACGTGTTTGTCGACCTGTATAACATTGTGCGAAGTGGCATTTTGCTGGGTGAGCCCCGCTATTCCATTAAAAATGTAGAGCACCTGTACCGAGGCAAACGCGAGACCGACGTGGGCACCGGCGGCGATTCCGTCGTGGTCTACGAACAATGGCGAGAACGCCTGGCACGCGGTGAAGAAGGTGACCGCTGGCAGACGTCTCCCACCCTGAACAGCATTCGCGATTACAATATCGACGACTGCGATTCCACCCAGGAGTTGGTCGCTTGGTTGCGTGAACAACAAACCGCCAAAGGCATCGCCTACCTCGGGAAAAGTGACATAACCGAACCTGAGATCCCCGAGGAAATCACCGAGCGCACACGCCTGCGCGATCGGTTATTAGAGCGAGCGGCCACAGAAGGTGAACAGCAATCGCCTGCCGCAAGACTCAGTGAAAACCTCGCCTGGTTGCTGGAATTTCATCGACGCGAAGCCAAGCCGGTGTTCTGGAAAATGTTTGAACGCCTGGGATTATCTCCAGAAGAGTTGCTCGACGACCTTGACTGCCTCGCCTTTTGCGATCGTACCGAACGGGAACCCTTTAAACGCTCGGCTCGCACCCGTAACCTCGGCTACGAATATCGCTTTGACCCTACCCAAGAATTCA
Organism: Pseudomaricurvus sp. ABR4_320; assembly: GCF_056159445.1. Classification (NCBI taxonomy): domain Bacteria; kingdom Pseudomonadati; phylum Pseudomonadota; class Gammaproteobacteria; order Cellvibrionales; family Cellvibrionaceae; genus Pseudomaricurvus; species Pseudomaricurvus sp. ABR4_320. The sequence continues at coordinate 45,755 of NZ_JBSWVF010000018.1, forward strand.
AAGGGGCCGCACGGCAATTCTTTGTTCTGGGCGAAGAAACGGAGAATGGTACGCCTCTCAAAGTTGACTTTATGAAAGAGGAAAGCGATCTTGAGCAGGGTTTAATTATGTTACAGGCGAAAGAGGAGCCGCCCGCCCATCTTTCGCTGGTGCCTTATGAATTCGTCAATCCTGCGCCCATTCCTGACGCCATCGACGCGGTCGTCGCCCACTACGCCGACAGCCCCCAACCTGTGGTTTCAGCGATCGTCGACTTTTTGCAACGCTCACCTCCGCGATTTCGCTCGGACTACTCTCATCCAAGCACCAGCGGTGATATCGCGCCAGCGAGCGATCCCGGCGAACGCCTGCAGCAAATCATTCAAGCGGTAAGCCATATCGATAACAGTTATCTGACGATTCAGGGACCGCCCGGCGCGGGAAAATCCTATACAGGCAAGCACATCATCGCGGCGCTTATTAGCAGCGGCGCCAAAGTGGGTATCGCCAGCAACAGCCACAAAGCGATCAATAATCTGCTGATCAGTACGGCGCGCTACTGCCAGGAACAACAGCTCTCGGTTTTTTGTGCCTGTACCAAAGATACAGATCCAGAACTTGCCGAGCTCAACGTTGAGATTCTTAAAAATAATCAATTGGCGGCCGCTATCAAGCCCGGTTGCGTGATTGGCACTACGGCCTGGGGTTTTGCCCGCGACGATATGGCCGACCAATTAGACTATCTGTTTGTCGATGAGGCCGGACAAGTCGCTGTCGCGAATCTGGTGGCGATTAGCCGCAGCTGTCGCAACCTGATTTTGATGGGCGACCAGATGCAGCTCGGACAGCCCTCTCAGGGCACCCATCCAGCTGACAGCGGGCTGTCAGTACTGGATTATTTACTGCACGATTCTCCAACCATACCATCGACAATGGGGGTGTTTCTCGGCACCACCTACCGCATGCATTCGCGGGTGAACCGATTTGTCAGCAACTACATCTACGACAGTAAGCTGACTGCTCATCCGAGTAATGATTTACGTACGATTGCTGTGCCTAGCGACTACCAAGGGCTGCTCGATAAAGAGGCGGGGATTATTTTTATTCCTGTCGTACATGAGGGCAATACCCAGGCGGCAGAGGAGGAAGTTGACATCATTCAGACGCTGGCCAAGGAATTACTTGGGCGCACCTTCCAAACGGGCAAAGCTGGCTCTCAAAAAGAGTTGACCCGTCCGATTGACTGGTCAGACATATTATTTGTGGCGCCCTATAATCATCAGGTTAGCAAGTTAAAGCAGGCCTTGGGTGATGACGCCAAAGTGGGCAGCGTAGATAAATTTCAGGGGCAGGAAGCACCCATCGTTTTCCTGAGTATGTGTGCCAGCGACGCAGGCGAATCCCCCCGAGGGCTGGAATTTTTATTCGATAAACACCGACTCAACGTCGCCCTGTCTAGGGCTCAAAGCCTGGCAATCGTCGTCGCCAATCCGGCACTGGCCGCAACTCCAGTTGCCACCCCAGAGCAAATGGCACTGGTCAACCTGTTTGCTGCACTGATGGACGAATCTGTCTGAGCGCCGAGTCAATTCGACTGCGATGACAATTCCACCAATTGATAGCGCCGAATACCTGCGTCGCTGAGCAAGCGTTGAAAAACCTCACTGGAGCGTCGCTCGGCGCTCAAGATCCACGGCAATATCGATTCGTCATCCATCGACTTTACAAGTTCATCACTTGACATGCCCGCCTGCCAAAGGCATTCGATGTCGATAAGAATTCGGTCCTTGTTGTCTCTCGCCCAGCTCGGAGCAATCGAGGATAAAGGCGCCCCTTGGCGATCTGGGTAGACGAGCCACCCCTGCTGTCCGGACGCGCATCTCAACACCAGGCTGCCTTCTGGAATTGATGCTCGCACCATTGATTCTGTGGTATCACTCTGTGCGACTGGAGTGATATCCGGCGCAAAGGATCGTACCAATTGACGTGCAGCTTTTTCAGACGATCCTACAACCAAATTACTCTGGCGCAAGCCGAGACCAAACACATGATCTGGCCGGAGAGTTTCTCGAGTCTGTTGAATCGCTGTGGCGCAGATATCACAAAATTCAAAAGGATCTTCAAAGCTTGAAGAAAACACCGACAGATAGCCGCGTCGCCACTGTATCGCGCTTTGACGAGACGAGTGAATTAACGTCCAACTTCCCGGGGCGATTTCGGAGACACTTTGATCGGACTCGTAATCTGGTGATAAACGCGTATCTTCAGCGATGACGAGTTCGTCGAAATCTGGCTGCAGGCGCTGTTGCAGCTTCGAAATTACGGGGGCGAGGTCCTGTGCCGGAGCGTAGAAAATCTCGAGCTGAGCCAGCGTCACCGGCTGCTGCAAAAACAGTGGCGCACGCAAATTCAATTTGCCGGTTTCGGCATTCATCAGACGCCCCTCGTGAATGAAAAACCTTCGCTAAACATAGCGAATTCATGGCACCAGAAAAAGATTGATTAGGTAAAGATTTTTTATCATGAGGGTTTTCTAAATCCTATAATATTTTAAGCGCCAGCATGGAGATCAGCACGTCAAAAACGATGGCGGTTATGATTGGATCCTTGATTTCAGAAATGCCGCAAACTCTAAAACACGACGGGGTCGCGGCCCTGCGGTAGGATAAACCAGCTGTACTGGTGACGATTCGCCCCGCCAATCCGGCAACAGGCGCTGCAATCGCCCCTCCTGCAATTCTCCGCGAACATCAATTTCACTTTTGTACGCAATGCCCGCACCTTGCAGAGCCATCTCCCGAACAATGGCGCCGTTATCGCAAACCACAGCGGGAGCAATGGAAATTACTGTGGTTTCTCCATCACGTTCAAATTGCCAGCGGCGCTGCGCGACGTTATTACGTACATAGGTAAGACAAGCGAAATTAACCAGGTCCTGAGGGGTTGAAGGCGCACCGAAGCGCTCGATAAAATCAGGAGATGCCACCAGCACCCTGGCATTTTCGCACAGGCGACTGGCAACCAGTCCGGAATCTGCAAGCACCCCATAGCGTACAGCCATATCCAAAGGTCGATCTACAAGATCCATGGGGCCGTCACTGGCAATGATTGAAAAACGAACCTCAGAGTGCACTTCTCGAAAATGCTGTATTGCTGGCGCCAAGTACAAATGCACAAAATCGACCGGCGCGGTAACAGCGATATTACCCTTCAGCGGCCCACTATCATCACGGATTTCCATCGCCGCCTGATCAATTTCATTCAGTGCCAGCGCAATTCGTCGATAGTAGATTTCACCGGCAGGTGTAAGTCGAAGACGTCGGGTATTACGAGCAAAGAGCGTCACCCCCAATGTCAGCTCCAAACGTTTAAGACCGGCGCTGGCCACCGCCGGGGAGCGCTCCAAACGCCTGCCCGCCGCCGACAGACTGCCCTCGGCAACGGCTGCCACAAAAAGGCGTAAATCGTCGAGTTGAGACATTTTCAATATTTCCAAAAATCTATTTTATAGAAAATCTATATTATCAGCCTAAGGATATCCAGACACACTGTGCACCTCATACCTCACAGGAACAGACAATGTCTCGATATCGACAGCTATGGCTGGCCTTGGCGCTGGTCATACCTTTCATCACCAGCGGCGCCTTGCACGCAGATACTAAGCCACCAAACCAGCGCTCGGATTGGTACACCAGCTGGATGAGCAGTGTTCAACCCACCTGGGATGGAAATTTTTCTCTTCCCACCAAACTGCCTTTTCAGCTGCGAGATCAAACGTTACGACAAATCTTTCGCAGCAGTATTGGCGGAGACAACGCGCGGATCATCCTCTCAAATCGCTACGGTACGCAGCCATTGGTGATCGGAGCCGCCAGTCTTGCGACGGTGACGCACAATGGCAAAATCGATCCGGAATCCTCTGTGACACTGACGTTTTCTGGCGAGACTCAGGTGACGATTCCTCCGGGGGCGGATGTTATCTCAGACGCTCTAAACCAGAAGATTGCGGATCTCACCCCCCTAGCATTGGATCTTTATCTCCCGGAACCCACCACGCCCTCGACCTTTCATTGGGACGGAATTCAAACCAGCTATCTCGCTACAGGAGACCAAACGGGCAGCCAAACACTCACGTCGGCGAGCGAGTTGGACGTCAAACTGTTTGTACAAGCTCTATTGATCTCCAGCGATAAGCCAATCAAAACTCTGGTGGCCCTGGGCGACTCAATCACCGATGGCAACGCGTCCACTCCCAATACATACAATCGTTGGACAGACCACTTGAATAATCTGCTGGTCAAGGACCATATCGCCATTATCAACGCGGGTATTTCAGGCGCGCAGCTGGTCAACTCCAAGATGGGCGACAATGCGCTCGCTCGACTGAACCGTGACTTACTATCACTGCCCAATGTCGACAGTGTGCTGGTTATGCTGGGAATCAACGATATTGGCTGGCCCGGCACACTGCACGCACCCGATGCATCGAAAGCAGATCTTTCCGAAATGGAACTTGTCTACCGACAACTCGCGAGCCGCGCCAGAATTCAAGGTGTGCGAGTCATCGCCAGCACACTAACCCCCTTTGCGGGTGCGCTGGAAAATACCTATGTAAAAGACTATTACTCAAGCGCCAAAGAACAACAGCGGCAGACTTTTAACCAATGGCTGCGAGAAGACGCCCCCGTGGATTTAGTGATCGATTTTGACAAACTTATGCAAGATCCAGCGTATCCACAGCGACTCCGGAAGATCTATCGTTCGGACGATTTTCTGCATCCCAACGATACCGGCTATCGCGCAATGGCAGACTATCTGGCAACGCAGCCCCTGTTTACTCAACAGGAGGCCACTCAATGAAAAGCATGCAATTACCATTATTAGCACTGGGGCTCGGTGCCTTTGCAATTGGGATCACGGAGTTTGCACCCGTAGGTCTGTTGCTCGACATTGCAAGGGATTTAAACGTATCCGTTAGTGATGCCGGCTTGGTCGTCTCGGGATACGCACTGGGTGTCGTATTAGGTGCACCGCTTATTCCACTACTCTCTGGCCGCTGCAGTGAAAGAACACTCATCATCGCCCTGATGACAATCTTCGTCGTCGGCAACGGTTTGTCTGCCATCGCAGATCCATTTTCAATGCTCGTCATGACCCGCGTCATCGCAGCGATCAGTCATGGGGTTTTCTTTGGGGTAGGTTCCGTCATCGCTGCAAAACTCGTCGGCCCTGAACGCCAAGCATCGGCCATCGCTTTTCTGTTCGCCGGACTCACCCTGGCCAATGTCCTGGGCGTACCGCTTGGTACCTGGGTAGGCCAGACTTGGGGGTGGCGCAGCTTGTTCGTTGCGGTCTTCGCCCTCGCACTTATCGCCCTGCTGCTTCTAAATCTGTGGCTGCCAAAAGGTGATGGCCCCATGCCTGTGATTCCATGGAAGGATGTAAAATCGGTTTTAACATCGCCGCGCATTCTGAGCGGATTTACCATGACAGCCCTCGGCTTCGGAGGCACCTTTGCAACCTTGACTTATATTGCGCCCATGCTTACACAGGTGTCGCAATTCTCCGAAAGCATGTTGCCCTACGCGATGCTACTGTTTGGTATCGGCCTGGTCTTGGGAAATCCTATCGGAGGACGACTTGCCGATAAGAACACCTATCGAGCACTGATACAGACGCTGGCAGCCCTAACGCTGACCTTGGTCGCTCTGCCAGTCTTGATGTCATTTAAAGCAGCGATGCTCGGTGGCTGTCTCTTGCTTGGATTTACCGCCTTTGCCACGGTTGCCCCCTTGCAAAGCTGGTTACTTAACCAGGCAACCCCGAACACTCGTCCGTTGGTTGCCAGTTTCAATATTGGCGCGTTCAACCTCGGCAACGCGGTGGGGGCTGCTGCAGGAGGCTGGTTATTAAGCGCAGGCTTATCAGTACAGTCGCTGCCCTGGCTGGCCGCACTGATGCCAGCCAGCGCTCTTTTGATTTGTTTTATGTTGAAAAACCGATCTGGGGAACCGGTGGCCAGTGAGGTGGGATGTTGACAATTCAATGATAGCAATACAATCAACTGTTTTTACCGATGATTGCCGTCTACGCATCGTGCATCGTGCATCGTGGCAACTCTATTGCCCCAACCGACAAAAAACGATACTCTGCGCCACGTCTTAGGGGAGTAGTCTTCTCCGATCCGGAAGAGAGATCGTCAACATACTTGAGCCCACAATGGCTTATGGCGGTTTCGTGCAGCCCCCAGCTGCATTGGCAAGACCTGAGGCAAACAACAGTCCCTATGGTGGGCGGCTGGTGTTTGCCTTATTGGTTTGTTTGCCCACCGGAGCCTGTTTATGGATGCTTTTCTTACCTCTACGTTTACCGTTGCCCTGGCCGAAATCGGCGATAAAACTCAGCTATTATCTCTGTTGCTCGCAGCTAGATTCCGTAATAAGTGGGCAATTATCCTTGGCATTTTATTGGCAACACTGTTGAATCACGGGGTCTCTGCGTGGATCGGCAATTGGATTGGCCAATTTTTTCAAAGCGAATTGGGACGCTGGCTGGTCGGAGGAAGTTTTATTGCCCTCGCCCTGTGGCTTTTGATTCCCGATAAAGACGAAGAGGCGGATACACGATTTGACCAGTACGGTGCTTTGGTCGTATCCACCGTACTCTTTTTCCTCGCAGAAATCGGTGATAAAACGCAGGTTGCCACCGTGCTACTAGGGGCGCAATTTGACTCGATCATTTTGGTAACTATGGGTACAACGTTGGGGATGCTCGCCGCAAATGTACCGGTAGTGTTTGCCGGTGAATACATCATGCAAAGGCTGCCACTTAACGCGACTCGTGTTATTGCAGCACTATTGTTTGCCGTCGTCGGAGCTTGGCATATTGCGGGTATCTACTGGTAACTCAGTCGGCCTTTATACAGCTCTTGTCTCGATACCATAAGCACGCGCGTTTTTCAGATAAGAGCTGCCAATCCTTTTTACAAAAAACTGCACGGAGGCCAAAAGATCAACGCTCGACAAATTGTGAAAGCACCGGTTCGACGCGCAACTCAGCAGGAACTTTCTCTCGGCCAATTCGACGATCAATTTCTTCGTGCATCCAGTAAATTCTGCGCTCTTGGTGGCAAAGTGTCATACCCGGAAACGCGCCCGACTCCAGCGACTCTTGAATCCCACTTAAAAACTGAATGTCTTCCTGCATGATGGCATCGTAACCTTCGAGCAGTTCTTTCCAATAAGCGGAATTGATGCAATTTTCTGAAGGATCTCCTCCACCGACAAATATAACCTCGCAGTCACACCGACTTTTCCCATCGGGCCAAAAGATAATAAATGGAAAACCTGAAGGGTCGAAAGGACAGACAAAATTGGGGAAGAATCCGTAGGCTAAACTCTCCGTTCGAAAGATGTCATGAGCGCCTGCCACATCATACTGATCGGCGCCCTCAGCCCAAGTGCCACCGCCCGTGTTAAACCGTTTGGGCATCGCCATTCGACTGTGCCCGCCCTTAAACAGAGCAATAGCAGTTCCTTTGCCATCCAATAACGTATCGACCGTTTGTGGATGGATAGCGGGCACGTGATACGCTTCACTGAATGCGTCTAATGCCGCCTTCCAATTACACTGAATTTTGTAGTGCAAACGTCCTTTAAACGTCAGGTCGTTCATGCCAAGTGACGTTAGATCCCCTGTAACCGACTCCAAACTTTTCGCCAAAGTTTCGGCGCCACTGTCAAAGTTGATAAAAACCCAGCCCTGCCATTCTTCGCAACGAACACTCAATAAACTGTGGCTACAGCGATCAAAATCACCAAAATCGTGCTCTTCCGGTACACGAATCAGCTCGCCGTTCAAATTGTAACTCCACATATGGTATTTACACATTAGTAGGTTACGCTTGCCATCTTCGGTCACCACTGGCGCGCCACGGTGACGACAAGCGTTATGAAAAGCTCGAATCGTGTGGTCTCGTCCCCGGGTTATGACAACGGAATGCCCCAAACGCTTGACCAGTTTATAGCAACCCGGCTCTGGAAGTTCGTCAGCGCGGAACACACAAAGCCAGGACTTTTTCCAGAGTTCTGCCATTTCCAGATCATAGAAAGTCGAGCTCGTGTATCTTGCGCCTGGAATTTCGGGGAGCGTTGGAAAGCCATCGGGATGGTGATCTCGAATGAGCTCCGTTTGAATCTGTTTGCGCACGCGCTCGGCCGTTTCGGTCTTCATTGCAGCTCCGTTGTCGATTAGCTCTCTGATTTTTATTATGGGTACAGCACAGCATCTTCAAAAATGACATCTTATTCTCGCAATACCCAGGCATACTGCCTGCCTACCATTTTATATAGGTGCCCCGCCTGAACACTTACCCACGGTTACCGAATGAGATAGCTTAACAACCCCTAGCGGTCCATTGATTTTCATTTTCGAGCCAGGTTCTGTAAGGCCAAGACCAGAAAAACAAGAGAATCTACGTGTGAGGAAAGGCCAAATTAAGCCCGCTTTTAACGCCATAGAGGCCATGTAGATTGAAAACCAACCGCCTGGATAGATGCCAATAAGCAAACCTTGTTTGCTTATGCGTAAATATTTGAAGTTCGATAAGGACTGGATTATGAGCAGATCACTTACAGAAATCGTTAATACACTATACAACGCCCTGCCCACGTTGGATTGGGAAACCTATGCCAGCCATTTACACCCTGATTTTCGCGTTATCGAAGCTGACAGCATACCGTACAAGGGAACCTTTCACGGAATGGACGGATTAAAAGAACTGGTAGGAATCGTATTCAGTCAATTCAGTGAATTCGAACCGACTCCAACGGCGATATGTGAAGGTGACGGCTATGTGATGGTTTGGGTAAACATGAAAATGACCGGTTTGCGAAGCGGTAAAACCATCAATACCCAAATGATCGAGACCTTCAAATTCGAAGGTGACAAATTACTGGAGATCGTTCCTTTCTATTTCGACACTGACCTTATTCAGTCGATTGTTGATTGACGCTGGCATCTCAAAAATACAACTTCTGCATTCTGGCGTCAGCAGGGCTGAGCGCTCTCACCCCTTCCTTGCCAGAACCTCAAAATCACTTTTTCTTGACGCGCCCTTAAAGGCAAAAACCACCATCAATCACCAATTCTGATCCGGTGACAAATCGAGCGGCTTCACCGGCAAGATAACGAACACCATGGGCAACGTCTTTTGGATCACCGAGAAACCCAATGGGATGCTGAGAGACCAGACCTTGCATCATTGCCTCGGGATCGTCTTGCTCACTGACCCATTTTTCCATCTGTGGCGTCAGAATATAACCGGGATGAACCGAATTGCAGCGAATTTTGTAACCCTTATCGGCACAATAGCGAGCAATCGATTTACTCAACATGGTAACCGCACCTTTTGCAGCAGTATAAGCCGCAGCGTGAGGTGCCGCTCGCAACCCATGGATCGACGAAACATTGATAATACTGCCACCCTCAGATTTCATCAGCTCAATCGCCAATTGTGAGCCAATAAAAACACTATCCACATTTAAGGCCATGCAGCGCTGGTAAAAATCGATATCGGTATCTTCTATAGTTCCAGCTCCGGCACCGCCAGCATTGTTGACTAAAATGTCCAAGCGCCCATAGCGTTCACGAATTTCATCCATGACCGATTTCCAAGCGGCTCGATCGCAAACATCCAGATGTAACGCCAGCGCATTGTCACCGATACTCGACGCCACTTGCTGCGCGCCATCCAAATTAATATCCGTCACCACTGTGATGGCGCCATCGCTACCCAAAGCGCGAGCACTGGCTGCGCCAATACCGTCGGCAGCCCCAGTTACTAAAGCAACTTTTCCATTAAGACTCGACATAACCTGACCTCTCTGTATTCGTTTTTATGGGCTGTATGTTTGGCTCACAGCCCCTTCTTTCGTTAGGACTCGGTGAAACAATAGAAGTGCGGTAAGCGCCTGTTAACATTCACAAACAATTGTTTATGTTAACCGAGCCTGAGATAGAATTTTCCCTACAAAAAAGGATGGGACAGGAGTATTAGCCCTGCTGGCGTGCCACCTCTGTCTCTTTACCTTGCGGGGGATGACATTTAATTAAGGCCTTCAATTAATAGGAAAGCCATATGCGGTACGTGAAGAAATTTCCAGGAGTGATAACAGGCTCGACAATCGCCGCTGTCGAGCCATCATTACCTTTTTAGTTAACGTTCAGATCAGCTTCCGGTGTGAACGCCTGGAAGCTTTCTGCACCCGCTCTCACGGAAGCAATCGCCGATTCGTTACGCGGTAGCAGTTGCTCGACGAAAAATCTGGCCGCCTCACGCTTGATTTGACTGTGCGGAATATCTGGTGAGGAAGTCGCAGCAGCGGCACTTTTGAGAAGTAAGGATGCTGCCAGGGTATTAGCAAACAACATCATAAAGGGAAAGGCAACGGCCGTTGCCTGCTCAGGTTTTTGTGCCAAGAGTGACAGCGCTTCTTCACACAATCTGACTGATGCGTTCATACGGCTTGCCAAGGTTCCCAGCTCAGTGACCTTACCGGCTTCAGCGGTATCTGTCGCAATACTCGCAAGCAGAGCTTGCACACCGGCGCCTTTGTCCCGCAGTGTTTTACGGCCGATAAAGTCCAACGCCTGAATACCATTGGTGCCTTCGTAAATCGCCAGGATTCTGGCATCCCGATAATGCTGTGCTGCCCCCGTCTCTTCGATAAACCCCATTCCACCATGGATCTGAATGCCCAAGGAGGTCACCTCCTGGGCAACTTCGGTACACCAGCCTTTCACCAGAGGCGTCATGACTTCAACCCGAGTGTTAGCGGCCGCTCGCTGCTCTGCGCCTTCATGACGCGCCGCGATATCCGCAGCTGCATAGGCCTCTAGCACCATAGCGCGTCCAGCCTGAGTTAGCGCACGCATGGTCATCAACATGCGTTTTACATCCGGGTGCTGAATAATCGCTACCCGATCAGGTGAACCGGGAAGATTTCCCTGCAGACGTTCCTGAGCGTAGATCACCGCCTGCTGATAGGCTCGCTCACTGACGGAGATCCCCTGCTGCCCAACCGCCAGCCTGGCGGCGTTCATCATGGCGAACATGTACACCAAGCCCTGGTTTTCCTCCCCTACGAGGTAGCCCTCGGCGCCGCCTTTGTCACCAAACTGCAACACGCACGTCGGACTCGCGTGAATACCCAGCTTATGTTCGACCCCAACTGTTTTAATGTCGTTACGAGCGTCAGGGTTACCGTCAGCGTCCAACAGAAATTTCGGCACCAAAAACATGGAGATGCCTTTTACGCCCTCTGGCGCGTCCGGGGTTCTGGCCAAAACCAGATGAATGATGTTTTCCGCCTCTTGATGGTCACCCCAGGTGATGAAGATTTTTTGTCCGGTAATTCGGTAGTGATCCCCCTCTCTCTCTGCCCGTGTTTTTACCGCAGCGAGATCGGTTCCCGCTTGAGGCTCGGTCAGATTCATCGTACCGGACCATTGGCCGCTCACCAGTTTTGGTAGATAATCGTTTTTCTGCTCGTCGCTGCCATAGAGATCCAACGCATGGACCACCCCCTGTGTGAGCAGTGGCAATAAACCCAGGGAAAGATTGGCCGATTGCAGCATTTCACTCACTGCCGCATTGATGACCTCTGGAAAGCCTGCGCCGCCATACTTGGTGGGCGCACCGATGCTTAACCAGCCACCCTCAACCATTTTCTGGTAGACTCCTTGCAGGCAATCGGGAACCACAACCTTCCCATCGACCAACTGACTGCCCTGCTTGTCGGCGGGATGATTGGTCGGCGCAACTTCGTGTTCGAAAAACTTCGCGGCTTCCGACAATATCGCTTTGACGGTTTCGAAATCCGCATCCTCATAACCAGGTAGCGACGCGATCTGTTGGTATGGAAGGCCATGTTCCAGCTGGAATAACAGGTCATCCAGCGGTGTTTTGTAGATGGTCATTTTTTTATCCCCTCGCTCATAGTACGGAGCCGTTGACAACGCCCCTTGAGAGTTTATTGTTCTCATAAGTTTAGCGCTGGATTCGCTTCGCGGGCGAAAAAGCTACGCTGCTTTTCCGAGAACAGACTGCTCTGCCAACCACTGATCTAGCTGTGAGGGAGCCAGGGCACCGCTCACACGAGCAACTTCCCGCCCCTGGCGCAATAACAGTAAAGTTGGTATAGATCGTATCGCAAATCGAGCCGCGCTCTGAGGGTTCTCGTCGGTATTCAGTTTCACAAAACGTAAACGGGGCTCGTAGCGAGCGGCGGCCTGAGCAAAGACGGGTGCGAAATTGCGACAAGGTCCGCACCAGGGAGCCCAACAATCCAGCAATACCGCCACAGCGAGGACTGTCATTCAAACGCTCATTGCTGACGCGATTTTTCTGCAAGCAGGACGGGCAGGTAATAATCAGATGACTCATTGTCGCTCCCACATCTTATTTACTTATTATGTGGGGGAGCGAGGAATGATATTCAAGCTCTCCATCGGCGCCAACAGTGTTTTGAACGACAGTTTACTCCGCCTCTGGGTCTTGAGGTTCTGCAGACTCATCTGAGCTCGCGGGTACAGCGATTTCGGGTGTAGATACCTCATTCGTCGTGTCATCGGTAGCAAATGCTGGCATCTGCACGGCGTCAAAAATCACTTTATCGATGGTAAACCACTCTGGCCGCTTTCCAGAGCGCACCAGATACTGATCTCCCGTGTGGGCGAAACTGTAATTCACGACCTTGTTGTCAGCATCCGTCAACGCATACTCAACACTTTCTGATTCTGCCGGTGCTTTCGCGGCAACGCCTAGAACAGACAGGTTTTTAAATCGATCCACCCACTGCTGTAAGCTGCTGGAATCCGCCTCAACCTTAACGCCGTCTACAGTCATTGCCTGCCAGCCAGCATCGGTTTTCGATAGGGTAAATTTAGAACCTCGAATTTCGACGGGCTGGGGAGCCGCCAGCAGACTGTGATCCAGCCAGTCATCCGCTGCGCTCGGAAAATCAAAGTTCGCCAGCTTCACTGAAAAAATGTCCGACTCTCCAGCAAGCCGGGCATGAACTTGTCGAAAAGAAGGAGAACTGCCGAGAAACACGTCCGCCAACACCTTGTCGCCCTGGTAAGCTTGAATATGCCGTTGAAAGGAATCATCCCCCACTTCGAAACGCGACTGACTGGATTCGGTGGCAGCCACTGGCCAACCCCGCTGCACAGAAGCCAACTGCGTAACTACCGCAGCTGCTTTACCGGTCGGAGTCGGTAGTTGGGTTTCTCCATCCACCAGCCAAATCCCCCCTTGGCGAACAAGCGTGACATCACTGCCCTCACCACCAATAACCATCCGATCGACTGCCGAAGCATCGAAGGCTACCAAAGCTTGGTTTTGTTCTGAAAACTCTGCCTGCTGATCGGACCAGAACAGGATCGCCGCGAGCAAGATCTGTACAATCAATACACCACTCAAAACTTTAACGGTTGTTGGCATAACTACTCCTCCGCTCATTCAGCCAGCAGTGCCGCGTAGCGGCGTGCCTTTCCACGGCGATAGCGTCTCTCGAACAATGCGATGATCACAATGGCCGCAATCGCCAAACCATAATTCAAATACTCCCAAAACATCTGCTGCCCGCGCTCCATCGGCACCAGGGTACGATTGAAATGTCCACGAGAACGAATGCTCAATAAGCCAGAATCTTCCAGCGACCAATCCACCGCATTGGCCATCATTTGCTCCGTGTTCAGATACTCAGACCGCTGCGCCGATCCCGCCAGCTGTAATATTTGATCCCGGAGAAAATCATTGGAACTGAACAGAATAATGCGTGCGGATTCCGGCGAATGATCGATAACCCGATTAACCTGCAAGCCCCCCTCCTCGGTCGGCGCATCGACTTCAGCGTCCTCTTCTGCACCGTCTTCGGCTGCCTTGTCGTTCGCAGCAGCTGCCGCTGCCGCCAATGGCGATGCTTTGCCAGCGAAGAAAGAGTCAAACTTGCCCTGACTGATTACACCCAACAGCTGGCTGCCGGTTTCACCTTCTGGCGAGAACGCGCTAAGCCCTTGATCAGTAACCTTGGGCATAACATCGAGCGACTCCGACAACCAAGCATCATTGGAGCTGCGTAACAGCTCCGTAATCGTCCTTTGGGAGTTCTGCTCTGAGCTAACGTCTATAGGTGACGCCCAAGCCAACGTTGCCTCAGGCAATTCAGAGGTAATTAAATTCTCACCATTCAGCCCTTGCCCTCGGACTTGCACGAAATAGGGGTAATCCAACATACGGATATCCTGCATTTGGAAGCCACCAACATCCCGTGTTACTGGTACAGGAAAGGCAGCGTTTTGTGGATCCATCACCAGCTGCGGGCTTATGGTCAAACCATTGTGCTTTAACCAGTCATCCAATCCACTGTTTTTTTCTGCCAAGGACAAACCCTGCTGAGTAAGATCTGCACTGAAAGGCGAAGTCGCCAGAATGACAGTCCCCCCTTGCATCAGAAACTGATCAACAGCAAACAGGGATTTTTCATCCATAGACTCTGGTGCAACCAACATCAGAATATCGGCATCACCGCTAACCTTGCCGTCGGAAAGATCTTCCTGAACCACATTCAGATCTGCACCCAGAAAGCTCTGCAACTGATTGAACTGCGGCCCCGTAGGTCCGTACATTTGCGCGTAAGGATCCTGAGCCGCACCCGAGTTTGGAACCACTAGAGCGACATTTTTTGTGAAGCCGCTGGCAAAACGTTTCACACCAGATTCCAGGTTACGGCGAAATCCTTCAGCAGTCATATCATCTAGAGGTACCTGAATGACCTGGTCGTCACGAGACAGCGTCATATAAAAATAGAACTGATCCTCACTGAGCAAACTGGTCGCCATGGGTCGAAAACCGTAGTTCTCTTCAATCTCTTGCGCGACCGCACCACCGTTAGCGGCAGGGTCAACCAGATTCACCTTAAAGCGCCCGTTCGCCTCTGCAGCCATGGTATCTAGCTCGTTCGTAATATCTTTCTTCAATGTAACCAACGCTTCCGGCAGTTCACTGTCACTGGAAAAATAGCCATTAAACGTGATATCTCCCTTGACAGTATCAAATAGGTTGCCACCGCCTTGCCACGAGTTCATCACCGACTTAATAGCCCGAGTTAAGTCATGCTCTGGATTGCGCAACTGGACATCTAAATCGGACTCACTACGAGCCTGAACTTCAATCAGATCTTGGAACCCCAGTACTTTATCCTCATCGCCATACTCGACAAGAACATTAAAATAGGAACTTACTATCGAAGACTGATAGCGATCGGCAACCTGAAAAGGCACGGGTTGAATACCGTAAGTTTTGGAAGCCTCCTCTTCTAATTCTGGTGACGATTGCGGATCGACAAACTCAACCCGAACTTTTCCGTGCCCGGCGACCTCATACTCTCGTAAAAGATCTTTGAGTTGCGGGACCAGTGGCGCCAACAGCGGATGCGTTTTACTGCTGAAATATCCACGCAATAAGAGCGGCTCTTTCAATTGGTCCAAATATGCCTGTGTTGCTGGTGAAATCGAATAGATGCTTCCCTGGGTGGCGTCAACTCGCAACCCGGAAATCTGCCCCAGCCAAAGATTGGCACCAAGCGCGTTGGCAATAACCAGAAGCGAAATCGCATACCAACGACGATGCGCTGGCCGACGCTGGCTAATCCAGCGATCTTTTTCTAAAACCAGCACGTTCAATGTCAAAAAGACGAGAATAATGCTCAGGTAATAATAGAGATCTCGTAGATCAATGACGCCTCGGGTAATGGAATCAAACCGAGAGCCGGTTCCGAACTGGCGCAAAACATCCGCCACATTACCACTGAACAAATCGGTTATCGCAGGAGAACCGATAAGGTAAAAAGCCCCACACAATGCCGTAGCAGAAATTAAACTGACGATTTGATTATCGCTACGAGCAGAGACGAATAAACCGATCGATAAATAAGCCGCACCCAACAACAACGAAGCCAGGTATCCACCCAGCACCGGCCCCCAATCTAAATCGCCAAGATTGGCGACGGTTAATGGCAGCGGCAACGTGATAAAAAGAGCGATCACCAGCAGAGCCAAGCACCCGACAAATTTTCCCACCACGAACTGCCACAGAGGAACCCCTCGCGTCAGAATGTATTCCAATGTCCCGGAGCGACGTTCTTCACTCCACAGTCGCATGGTTAAGGTGGCACTCAGAAAGATCAATAGCACCGGCATCCATTCAAACAATGGCCGCACATCAGCAATGTTGCGCGAGAAAAAGGCTTCGCCCCAAAAAAAGACAAACAGAGTCACCGCGGCAAATGCCGCTAAAAATAACCAAGCAATGGGAGACGCAAAAAACAATGCGATTTCTTTTGCCGCAATACGAGCTATTGCAGTTTTGTGCGAAGTGATTGCGGGTTTAACCTCAGGCTGCATGGTGACTGACCTCCTGCCCGCCGACTTCTGTGACCTCGCGAAACAAGGCCTCCAGATCTTTTTGCTCTGAACGCAATCCGTAAAGCTGCCCACCAGCAGCAACAATGAGCTGAGCTAAACGTGACCGAGTCTCCGTGACGTTGGTCACATCCTCGAGAATGACTCGCAGGCTGCGAATGCCATTCGACTCACCCCCAACTTGAGTCACTGTCGCTCCGATTTTTCCGGCCATGATATTTTGCAGTTCAGTCGCCGAAAGGCTGGTATCAACCAAGATTCCGACACTGGATTGCAAATCATCCAAATGGGAGTCCACCACCAGTTTCCCGGATCTCAAAATCAAGACCCGGGAACAAACGGCGCTGACTTCCTGCATAATATGAGTCGACAGGATCACCGTCGCCTCTTTCGCAATATCGCGAATAAGCTGACGCATAAGGCGCGTCTGTTCGGGGTCCAAACCATTGGTGGGTTCGTCAAGAATTAATAATCTTGGGCGCCCCAATAGCGCTTGTGCGACGCCGACTCTTTGTTTGAAACCTCTCGACAGAGTCGCAATAGGCTCCAGTATTTTTTCAAGAAGGTCGGTAGCGCGCAAAGCGTGTTTGATGTCTTCGAACTTGGTATCGCCACGCAGACCTTTGAGCTCGGCCGCGTAATCCATATAATCGGCTACCGTCATTTCAGGATAGAGCGGCGGACTTTCCGGTAAATAGCCAAGCTGCTTTTGTACCGCTTCGGGAGATTGGTGCAGAGCGAGGTCGTCCACGACGACCGAACCAGAATCGGGCTCCAGATAACCGCTCAGCATTTTCATAATGGTTGTTTTGCCAGCACCGTTATGGCCGAGAAGCCCTACGATTTCACCTTTTCCAATGGTAAAACTGACATTGTCTACAGCTGTGAAGTCGCCGTACTTACGGCTAAGCTGAGTGACGTCCAACATCCGCATCCACCTCTTCTTACTGTTATGGATTACAGGGACCTGGCAGAAGAACGCCTCAGACAGACGAGCTGACTGGACATCTGCGCCATACTGAAAGTTGAGACGTAGAGTCGTGCGATGCTTAAAAAGTTCACCCCTGCCTTGCAAGTTATCGTTAGTTAACAAACTGATTGATTTTTAATCAGGCCTAACCGCTTGACGTTAATCTGATTACACGCCACTCTCCAGAGTCAAGTAACGGAGGTGGTAATGACGCAGGTAACAAAGGTTAATGTCAGGCGATATTTTTTCGACAATGACTACGGGCAAATTCACGTTCGGCTGTCGGAAGCTGTAGCCAGCACCCAGCCGGCCAAGCGTCCACTTCTGTGCCTGCACATGAGCCCAAAATCAGGACGAATCTTTGCTCGCTTTATGGCTGCGGCTGGCGTTGATCGACGCGTTATTGCGCCGGATTATCCAGGTTACGGAGAGTCAGACCCACCTCCGGTATCGCCTGCAGTTACTATTACCGACTACGCACAAAGCATATGGGAACTGCTGGACCAGCTCGACATTACCACCGTCGACATTTTGGGCTATCACACAGGGTCACTGGTTGCCGCTGAAATGGCGCGTCTGCGAGGTTTCTCCGTGGAGAGAATGGTTATGATCGGCGCACCGGTCTTCTTATCGGCTGAACTAGACGCCGCAAAAACCTATTTTGCTCCCATTCCCCTGGATGCAGAGGGCACCCGCTTTCACACGCTCTGGCAAAAAGTTCAACAATACGCCGCACCGGGAAATACATTTGAGATGATGGCCGAATCCTTTGCGGAAAATTTACGCGGAGGTGAAAATTACGAATGGGGTCATCACGCTGCATTTGAATACGCACCGAACTTTCCCAACGTTGTTCGACAACTCAGTCAACGGATTGACGTTATAAATCCTAACGACGATCTGCGAAAAGCAACCTGGCGGATTTCCGACTATCTACAACTGGGGTTTATCCATGACCGGCCGCAATGGGGCCATGGTTTTCTGGATTTTGATACACAAAATGCTGCCGATGATATTCGCCAACTTCTCGACCGGCCAAATTTATCCACTTAAACTGATTGGAAACCTCGCACCCACCACCCAAAAACCCCAACTGCTCAGCACGACGCCAACGCCTAAGCTACTATAAAGTAAGAAGTGTTTATTTTTCAGGCATCTCTAGAGTCAGCCAAGATCTGTCGTTGACCTACTGGCTCACAGTGATTGCCACCTCTGCAACTAAACCCGCCAGAGGTGACCCGTGTCATGTTGAGGTAAGGTAATGAAAGATTTTGATCTGGTTGTGATTGGTAGCGGCCCCGCAGGCCAGCGCGCGGCCGTACAAGCAGCCAAGCTAGGCAAACGCGTAGCCATTGTTGAACGCAATTATCAAGTGGGCGGCGTATCAGTTCATACAGGCACCATACCCAGTAAAACCATACGCGAAGCCGTACTCTATCTTACTGGTTTTAAACAGCGGGGATTCTACGGAATCAGCCATCGTGAGCGAGACATCATCACACCACACGATGTTCTGGAAAGGGTTAAAATCACTCTGGACAACCAAGTGGAGGTCATGCGGACTCAACTGACTCGCAATGGTGTTCACGTTATCAATGGAGAAGCGCGCTTTCTCGACGCCCATACATTGGAAATTTCACGATTTTCCGGAGAGACCTTCCACGTTAGAAGTGAATATGTTTTGCTTGCTGTTGGTACGAGACCTCATCGGCCCGACCATGTTCCCTTCGATGGTGAAATGATATTCGACAGCGATGAAATTCTACATTTCGAAAAAATGCCTCGCTCTCTGACCGTTATAGGCGGCGGTGTCATTGGGGTTGAGTTTGCAACTATTTTTTCAGCGCTCGATGTTGCCGTCACACTCGTCGAAGAACGATCTTCAATATTGGGTTTCTGTGATAGAGAAATCATCGACGAATTTCAACACGAACTCAGAGACCAAGGTACGGTTCTGCAATTGGAAGAACAGGTTGCCAAAATTGAGCGACAAGGCAAAAAGGTCGTAACCACACTTGTCAGCGGCAAAAAAATTCAGGGAGATATGCTGCTTTACGCCGCAGGTCGATCGGGAGCCACCGATTTACTTCACATCGAAAACGCAGGTTTACAAGCCGATGCACGCGGTCGCGTCACCGTGAATGACTACTTCCAAACCAGTGTAGATAACATTTATGCGGCTGGTGATGTCATCGGGTTTCCCAGTCTAGCAGCAACCTCGATGGTGCAAGGACGTCTGGCGGCTTGTCATATGTTTGGGCACAAATACACTAACCAGCTCGATTATTTCCCCTACGGCATCTATGCCGTACCCGAGATCAGCATGGTTGGCGCCACAGAAAAAGAGCTTAAGGAAAAAGGCATTCCCTATGAGACTGGTGTCGCGCGCTTTCGGGAACTGGCTCGCGGCCAAATCCTTGGGCTAAGAGATGGCATGTTAAAAATGTTGTTTTGTATTGAAGACCAACGCCTGCTCGGCGTACATGTGGTGGGCGAAGGTGCCACAGAACTAGTCCACGTCGGCCAGGCCGTATTAACCCTAGGCGGCAAACTGGACTACTTTATTAACTCCGCCTTTAACTACCCCACACTTGCGGAAGCTTACAAAGTTGCCGCGCTCAATGCCTGGAATAAGTTGACACCTTATCAACATGAACCGGCGTCAGAACTCGAAATGGACTTAACACCCATCGATGACGAGGATGACGACATCGATGAGCAGCAGACTGCCTAACGTAGAAATTTTTAAACTTATCGATTAGGCGCTTGCGAAACGATCAGCAAAACCACAATACCAGTCAACGTAATGCTCGTGACCACTGAAACAATAATTAACCCACAAGGGATCAGCAGGATCGCTGATTCCCTTGAGAGATTGCCAGTGGCTATCGCTCCACTCTGTTGCAACGGCAGGGAAAGGCAGCTTGCCAACTGATGGTCGGCGAACCTCACCGCCACTGCTGTCAATGAATACCACAGCATTATCCGCACCAAAACTGATACCAATGTCCTGTACCAGCGTCAGAAATCCACGATCGCTGCCTCCGCGTAAAACTTGATTGCCTTCACCCAGGTCAACCTCTTGAGAGGTGATGGTATCTCCAACCGCGAGAATCGTTGGCATGGCCGCAGGGTCAAAATGATCCTGCACCAGCTTGAGTAGCTCAGCGGGATCCGAAGGAGCCACACGCACATTAAACTCTCTTCCCAAAGGGTAATGTCCGGTATGCACGTAGTAGTAATGATTTAAGATAACCAGAACGCCCGCCTCTTTTACCGCGCCACGTAACATAAATTGAAAATCCGTCGTGCCGGAATCCTCACCGGAACAGTATTTAATTCGCTCGCCGTGCTCGTCGCGGCCAAGATTCGGCGCATAGTGCACAAAGAAACTGTCATTTAATCCTCTCTGTGAAGCACTTTGCAGCAAGCTCGCCATGAGCTGTTCCATATCTTTCTGTAGATGTCGATACAGTTCGGGCGATTCCTGAAAATGCATAAAGAAATTATTAATGTTCACCGTGGGTGAAACCAAATTGTCCAGTATGCTGGCGGCGATCAATGATTCGAGAACGTTATCGGGAATGTTGTATGGCGCACGATGAAGTGTGCGACGGAAGAATTGAATGCACGTCTTGGGAACAGAACGTAAAAAATCCAACTCCTCCTTGCTGACACCGGGATGAGCCACGGTACCGTGGCGGTCTTGCCACTGTACACCACCACCACCCAAACCCGGCAATAACAAGCCCGAATTGCGGGGTTTGCGTCTATCCTTAAAGGCTTTCTCGAGGATCCCGTTGACACCTCTGCGGCCAATGTGCTCGCCATTGCTCAAGACGAAAAAGTGGCGATCCAATTGAGCCGCAGCCAAAACATAGTCAGTACTGATCTGGCGTGAAAGAGGGTCCTGGACCAGCCCCATACAGACACCATCCAGATCCTGAATAATCAATAAATTCTTGGAAGCACAGAGCTGTGAACTGAGCGCATCGTAATTGGAGGAAAAAAGTGGTTTGTTCGTCGACATAGTGTCTCAACAATCTCCTGATTATGCTGCGCCGTCACAGACATCGGCAACGCAGAGGAATGTAATGTCGCTAACTAACGCCATCTTTTCTGGGCGTCAGACGCATCGGTTGTCGCCATCACAGAGTATTAGGCGTCTCTCAGCGAAAAGTTGCCATCTTGCCTGACACGTAAACTTGCGTAAAGATTTATTGCTGAGACAAATATCATCGTGTGTAGTTCCTGGCGTCGATTCCAACCAATAGCGGTATCTACGTATTGGGCGACGCAAAAGTTGCCATACGAAAGACTGAGTCACTGACAGTTAATTTTACGCTTTTTTGCCGGTATCGATTCGATGTCTTTGCTCTTACGGCATAAGACGTCTGAGTCATTCAGCTATTAGCGATCCAAAAGTCTACTAGTCGCTGCCGATTAACGGTATCGTGAAAAGTGCTGATATGAGGCCCCTGGGTTTCAATCCACACCTTTTGAGAACGCACCGCATCGAAAGTTCTGCGACCATCATCGAAAGGCACCACCTGGTCTTCCCGGCTATGAAAAAAAAGCACCGGAGATTGGATATCTTTCGAAAAATCAATGGGGTCAAACCGACCGGGCACCAAAACAGGCACCAAAGCTTGTAATGGCCAGGTTAACCAATGCTGAGCCACGGCGTGGCGGGCAATTCCACGATAACTGGAAAATACAGCATCTAACGCCACAGCATTGGGCAATTGAGCATCATCTGGGAGGCTTCCTAGCCAAGTGGTTGCCAACGCCGCCCCAAGGCTTTGCCCCAACACTAAGACAGGCAGAGAGCGTTTATCCGCAGAATCCAAACACCAGTGATAGGCGGCATCCAGGTCCGCATAAACCGCCGGTATAGACGGATCCCCCTCCGATTGCCCGAACCCGCGATAATCCAAGGCAAGCACATCGAACCCGGCATCGGCCAGCCAGGCGACACTCGCGATATGCGTACTGATGTTCTCGGCATTGCCGTGTAAAAACAATATCACCCCCCTCGAGGGCGATTTGGCCTGCAGCCACCAACTGTGTAACTTGACGTCATCGGCAGTCTTTAGCCATACATCTTGCCAAGAAATGTCGTAGGCAGCAGGCGTTTGGAGCAACTTGGACTGGGGGTAAAAAAACAATCCAGTACACCCCGTCAGCATCATTGCACCCAGTAGGAGTAGTGAAATTCGCAGAGAAAAGAGCCCTAGTCTTACCGTGACCGCTGTTTGCGCCAACCTGCGCTTGATGCGAGACATCCTCCCCCCTGTTAACACCAATTTGTCGCCCTCTCCCTCTTAAAAAAAACGTCGAATCTCCAGTAGGCCTTCGTTGTAGTCGTGCCCAAATTGACGATGGCGCGAGATATTAAATCGCAATGCCAGGTTTTTACTTAAGGGATGTGACAAAGTAAGTTGTGTCCGGCCTCGTGTATCGCCATCAGACATCGCCAACCACTCAGATTCAGCTTGAAGCGACAAGTATTCACCGGTCCACAATACCCCCAACAAACCACCGGCACCCAGCGCAAAACGCGACCTATCAGTCTGATGGTGCTCAACTCTTGCCATCCCCAGACCATATCCCAACCATTCGTCCGACAGGGGCAGTGTGATCCCCGCACCACCATCAACCATAGGAGCCAATCCAGAGTCCGTCGCCGAGTAGAGACGTTCTGCGCCTACTTTTACCCGCCACGTCAGTGGGTCAAAGAATAATGTTTGCGGCGAATGAGATTCAATCTGCGCCAACACCAAGCGTTCAACTTTAACGGACTCCCCCTCCCGCTGCCGCAGTCGTAGACGCCCCAGATTGATAGCTGCGCCAGGGTGGTAACCACGAGGATTGTCGGTAAGGTCATGGTAACTAAAACGAAACTCCAAATCGCCGAGTGCGTTATGATCACTCGAACCACCGGCCAATGACAGCATGCGGCTGTCATGCCCGGATTCTGGGTTAGAAGGGCGCTCGATATCAGCATCTTCCAACGCCGGACCTGCATTGATTTCACGCAGCAATGCCAGCGACAATCGAGCCTTGCTTGAGTCACGACGGGCATCCAACTGCTGAAAACGTGTATATCCATAGGCCGCTCTGGCAATTTTTGCTCGCGTCCTGGGGTTGGATCGGGATAGAGACTCAGGCGCTTGGCCCGTTTCAACCCATTGATAGGCAATCTGCTGCTGTTCTGAGGTTAAAGACGCCAAATCTGCACTGAGTTTTACCGACGCCGAGGGGCGATAATGAACATCGGCGATCATACCAGCATCTTCAACTGCCCGTACCGTATCGATTGGAATGGCTCGTACATGAAAGTCTTCTGTCAAGACGACCGAGGGTCGAGCGTACTCCAGCAGTTCAAGGAGGCGATAGGAGCAGTTCTCTTTAAAAAAATAATAATCGAACCGGATATCGCGAAGTTCCCACAAGTGCCAAATTAACCGCCGACTTTCCTCCGCCGAAAGATTCAATCGATATTCCCACAGATCACGATTTTCCAAGCGACTGTATTCGCGAATCTTTTCATAGTAAGGCACTACGCTGAAATAGCCCGGATAACCACCAAAGAGACCACGGTAGGAATACAACAGCGAATTGTCACCCGGTGTCACTTGAGCGCCAAAGTTGGCAACACTGGACAACCAAGTGGAGCCAGACTCCACATCTTCAGGGTCAATTCGTAAAAACGTATGCCCAAACATGGACGAAGGGCTGTTCAGATAATAAGAGGCGAAAATTAAACTGACACTGTGGGGGTTCACACGCCCTAACCACTCCTGAAATTCCGGACAGTCTGCTGGCGTAACCTCAGTATCAAGCGTCCCCACACGATCATTCAAAAATCGCCAACGCTCAGGAAAACGACACACCGCATGCTCATTGAGGTTTTCGGACGGAGGTAACTGTAATGCAGACAAGGTTGCTGACAACTCGGAATCTGGTAACTCATAGCCTTGAGAAGACAGAAAAAAGGTGTCGCCATCCACCTGTGAGCGAGCGCCACCGATGGCAGACTCACGATAATGCAGCAATCGCGACCATTCTGGTGAGTTAGCTATGCCAGCCAGCTGCTGTTGAGAAATCGATGCACGAGCCTTGGCATCCGTAGCCAAAATCGCACAGAGACAAATAAAAAACAATCGTAAAAACACGCGATGAGAAGTTCGAAGAAAGTGAGGGAAGAATCTAAGAGAGGCCAATGACGGCTGAAGCCGCCATTGGTATTTTACGTCAGACTGCGTAGCGAGCTAGACGAGCGTCGTTTTTCAATACGACGTTGATGTTGCTGTAAACTTCTTCTGCGGTCATATCTTCGCTCGCGAAGATTGCGTCGAAGTTGTTGTGAATGGTCGCAGCGAAGTGCTCGCGGTCTTCACCTTCGATACCCATTGATACGGCAACGGCTGTCATGGCTTCGCCTTCGCCTTTGGCCGCATCATTGATAAATTCGTCCATCACAGAAGACAAATTGATCATCGCCTTGCCACTGTAGGTCAGCGTACCCTGATGTGAGCAACCGTTTGTTCCGGAAGTCATACCGAAAGTCGCATTACCACTGGTGCCATTGGTAAAGGAAGCGGCAATGTGAGATCCCAGACCTGAAGAACCTTCAAAAAGCATGTTGCCCCAACCACAATCTGGACCACCTGGGGCCACAGCAAAAGCTTGGGTTGAAGCGAAGGCAAACGAGCTGACAAATGCAACCTTGGCGATAAGTTTTTTCATAAATGTTTCCTTGAATTTTAACCGTAAAGGTAGAGGCCAGAGTCCGCATCCTGCAATCTTCTCTAAGCAAACGTCTCCGACCACCCGGAAAGTGTAATTCAGACCAAGACATCACGCCATGCAATCCCGCAATTCAGGCACTTTTTCTATCAACTCATTCGAAAAACTGCTTCAATTGTCGCCAAGGTGCTTGCTTTCCACCCACAGCAGTTTAAAGGGATGCCAATGAGAGTCGCTGTATTTTCCTGTAAACCCTATGACCGGTCACATCTCAGTGATGCCATAAACAATCACGAATTGGTTTTTTTAGAGCCCCACCTCAACGAACAAACGGCTATTCTCGCCACCGATGTAGATGCCGTTTGCTGTTTTGTCAACGACACCCTTTCCGCCCCAGTGCTGAAAAAGCTCAACGCCCTAAATGTAAAACTCATCGTGATGCGATGTGCGGGTTACAACAATATCGATATTGACACGGCGCAAGCCCTCGGATTTCGTATCGCCAGAGTCCCGGAATATTCACCCCACGCGATCGCCGAACACGCCTGCGCGATGATTCTCGATTTAAATCGCAACATCCATCGAGCCTACTACCGTATTCGGGAAAACGACTATGCGCTCAATGGCCTTATGGGTTTTGATCTATATGGCAAAACCGTTGGCGTCATGGGGACAGGTAAAATCGGCGTTCATTTCGCCAAGATCATGTCGGGCTTTGGTTGCCAGGTACTCGCCTATGACCCCACCCCGTCAACAGAACTCAGGGAAATTGTCACCTACGTCGACCAAACACAGCTTCTACAGGCGTCCGACATCATAAGCCTCCACTGCCCTTTACTTAAGGCGACTCATCATCTCATCAACAGGAAGGCCATCGCCACGATGAAAACTGGCGTCATGTTAATCAACACCAGCCGAGGCGGTCTGGTTGATACTCCCGCGGTCATTGAGGGTTTGAAGACTGGAAAAATTGGCTATGTTGGGCTGGATGTCTATGAGGAAGAAGCCGACCTGTTTTTCGAGGATAATTCCGACAGCATTCTGCAAGACGATACCTTTGCCCGCCTGCTGACATTCCCCAATGTACTGATCACCGGACATCAAGCATTTTTTACGCGAGAAGCACTCGCCGCAATTGCACAGATTACCGGACGCAATCTTGACAACTTTATCGCAAACCAGACATCGGGAAAGGAATGGATCATCGGCTAACGCATCAACGGTGAATCGCAACGAAAAACACCCATACTCTTTCCTTTGTTGCCCGGCGACGATTATTCTTATAATTGTTTTCTTGAGCGCCCCTCAACCGGTAACAATGCAGAGATAAACGCCAGAGGGGCAGGTCTTGGCATCAAAATCTCTGCCTTTTTATGTTCAGACCAGCAGCACAAAAATAAAATTTTTTACACCTAGTCTAGCCACCCAGCTTTGCGATACATTTCCGCTCCGGGAGCCTCTTATTTCCCATTAGATGTTAACTATTAGTTTGGTGAAAAGATGTCATCTATTCGCCACATTGTCCCGTTAGCCTTCACGGGCAGAGACATTCATTGTTTTTCTCGGGAAGCTCAGATGAATCATGAGCGTTGCCATTACCAGCATTAATCAGAGTTTCCCCAGCTTATATAAGGACTTTAAGAATGAGCAATATACATTTTATCGGGGGTGAAAAAGGCGGCGTGGGTAAATCGGTAGTAGCCCGCCTGCTGTCTCAATACTTCCTCGACAATGGTCAGAGATACCTGGGTTTAGATGCCGATCAATCACATACAACGCTGAGCCGCTTTTACAGAGACTTCACGCGGACCATTCGGCTCGATGACTTTTCAAGCACCGATGAAATTATTGAAACCGCCGTCGAAGAAGACATTAATGTTGTCATCGACCTGCCAGCACAAAGCGAGCGCTTTCTCGAAACCTGGCTGGAAGAAAGTGGCGTTTTAAGCCTCTGTGAGGAAATGAACATCGGCGTCGTTTACTGGTATACGCTGGATGATGGTAAAGATTCCTTGGAATTACTGCGTCGATTCCTCAAGCGACATGGCCAACGACTCCACTGCGTGGCTGTCTCAAACCATGGCCGGGGTAAACACTTTGATGACACCACAACCCTCGCTCAAGACGCCAGCTTGCAGGGCGCCACTCTACAAGCCATGAGTCTGCCAGCGCTGCACAGTGACACCATGGCCAGAATCGATGAATTGAATTTCAGTTTTTGGGCGGCTCAAAACATTCGCGGCGGCGAGCTTCCTCACCTGACGTTAATGGAAAGGCAGAGAGTAAAAATCTGGATCAATCGCGTGTATTCAGAATTGGACGAGATCTTTGCCAGCCTAGAGCCTGTCGCTTCTCAACTCAATGAAGTGCCCATTCAGGCGGACAAAGAAACAGCGCCCAGCGAGTCACTCGCTCCACAGGATCACTAACAGCAGATCATAGAAGAGCCCGGTCGACAAATTGCCGGCCGGGCCGATTCCTGCTGTAATGGCTGAGGAGTCTGTGAGAAACATCCCATTCATCATGGTCTCCTCACGTTTTACAGAAGGAAATTCATGATGGCTTTAGGTCCCGCCTCTTACCGATATATTTCTCAACGACTGAATCTTCACTACGTTGACTGGGGAAATCCCGACGCCCCACCGTTACTACTCATTCATGGCGGCCAGGACCACTGCCGCAACTGGGATTGGATCGCCGAGAATTTAAGTCAGGACTATCATGTTATTGCTCCAGACCTCTGTGGTCATGGCGACAGTGATTGGGCTCCCGCCGGTAACTACTCCTTGATGTCCTACGTCTACGATATTGCCCAGTTAATTCACCAACTTGGCCTGGAACCTCTCAACATTGTCTCCCACTCCATGGGTGGAGCTATTTCCCTACGCTATACAGGCCTTTATCCAGAGAGTGTCCGCCGCCTGGCAGTGATTGAGGGCACAGGGCTTCCCATTGAAATGCAACAACTGCTTGAAAAAAAGAGTGTCTGTGAGCTCTGGCGAGAATGGGTAGACAAAAAACGCGTTGCATCAGGCCGCAGCCATCGAAAATACGAATCGGTTGAAGAAGCCTTGGCGAGAATGCAGGAAGCCAACGCCTATCTGACAGAAGCTCAAGCCCGACATCTGACCATTCACGGCGTAAGCCAAAATGAAGACGGCACTTACAGCTGGAAGTTCGACAATTACACCCGCTTTATGGCGCCAAACGGGTTTCTCGACAATGAAGTGATGGCACTGTATCAAGCCATTGACTGTCCGACGCTGTTATTCTGGGGCGAGGAAAGCTGGGCTCCCAATCCCCTGGAAGATGGACGAGCCAGCTATTTCAAACAAGCGGACGTTAAAACTTACGCTAAAGCCGGACACTGGCTGCACCACGACCAAACCGATCGTTTTATTGCTGATATTCGCGCGTTTCTAAAGTGAGCCAAAGGATTTCACTGTGTGGACTTAATCGCCACCGCCGTGCGCATTTTGTTGGCACCGTAACTCGCCATACTGGCGAAATCCTCCAGTGCGATGGGGACATGCTGGCAGTCCAGAGCGTCCTCATCATCGTTGACATCTGGGTCGTGAACATAGAGACACTCGTCATCCATGGCGGTTACCGTGACCCAATGAGGCGCTTTGCGCCCAGCCAAACGATAAGTACTGATCAATAGTAAAATGGCGAAACCACGCAGAAACCAATCCCGCAGGTGCTGCACATTGAGCTGCACAATGGTAACGGGAATCCCATCTTTCGCTGCCGCCGAACGGAATTCTCGGTCCACAAGTTCGATCACAGACTTTTTATCGCTGGATCTTACCCCATCGATAAAGAGCGGTTCCGCCGTATTGACGATGACTTCTGCTGAGAATCCACGCCGGAGCGCGGCCAATGCCAAACCGATTGGATGACAGCCACCGTTACCTGTTGTCATAAAGATTGTCGTCGCCTGACGCCAGATATCCAGTTCCTCACGTCGCTCTGGTACATAGGCTTCTCTCTGGCTGCACATCGCCATCAACAATGCCGACGGTCCACAGGTAAACTCCGTAGTCTGTTGATACCAACGGGCGGGATGCAACACCTGCTGTTGACTGGGCTTGCGAATGCATTTCTGCATACGCAACGCTGTCCCGTGATCCTCGTAATAATCGGGATAAACACCAAACTGACGGTAACCAAAACGCTCATACAAAGCGATTGCCGGCTGGTTGCCCTCCTCGACTTCCAGCCGCATGTACAAGCGATGTCGCTGACTCGCTCCCGCCTCCAGAGCCTCTAACAGCCTGCTGCCAAGCCCTAAGCCCCGCGCAGAGGCATCCAAAGCCAGCGAATACAAGCGAGCCAGACGCGTGCCCTGGTGCAGCAGAACCAAACCATAGCCAAGCAAATTGCCCTCTCGCTCAGCCACCAATAGCAGCCCCTTGTCGCTATCAATCCAACGCCGAAAGCTGCGGCGACTTAACCGATCGCCACTGAAACTGCGCTCCTCCAAACGTGTCAAAGCGGAGAGGTCTGCCAAGACTGCAGCCCGCAGTGTTATTCCATCTGCAGATGCGCGCAATTAACGGCCTCGCAATTCAAGGCGTCTTTGAAACTCCGCCATAATCAACATATAGAGTTCATCACCCAGATAGGCGTCTTCAATTTTGTGTTCAATACTCGGATTGTCGTTAACTTCAATCACATAGACGTTCTGGCCTTTTTGCTTGATATCTACCCCATACAGGCCATTACCAATAATTCGCGCAGATTTCACCGCCGCATCCAGAACGCGCTTTGGTACTTCAAAAGTCGGCAGCGTTTCGAAGCCACCAGAGGAGAAACGTTTCGCCCCATGGTTGTATATCTGCCAGTGATTGCGCGCCATATGATAACGGCAGGCATAGATCGCTCTGCCATTTAAAACACCGATGCGCCAATCAAATTCGGTATAGAGAAACTCCTGTACCAAGGCCAGTGCTGTTTCCTCAAACAGTTCCCCCAACTTAGCTGTCAATTCAGCCCGGTCAGCCACCTTAAAAACCCCTTTAGAAAAAGAGCTTTCAGGAATTTTTAATACCATCGGATAGCCTAATTCAGCCTCCAGGGACGCAAGAGTGTCTTTACTGCTATCGACCGCGATACGCGTTTTCGGACTCGGAATATGCTGATAACTGAACGCATCGTGCAAGTACACTTTGTTGCAACACCGCAGGATAGAATCAGGATCATCGATAACCACCAATCCGGCATCTTCTGCCCGACGAGCTAGGTCATAGGTCACGTGATTAATCGATGTGGTTTCACGAATAAACAACGCATCGTAGTTGCTGACTTGAAGAATGTCTGTCGCGCTGACGGCTTCCGCATAGATACCGAATTTTCGAGCAGCTTTGATAAAGCGTTTTATCGCACCCGTATTGCTGGGAGGTGTCGGCTCATCAGGATTTACCAGAATCGCCATATCCCAGCGATAGCGTTTCTTGGACGCGGGCGTGCGCCAAACCTGCTGAGTAAAGCGGGCCAGTTCCTGGACAAAAAAGGCTTTTTGCGAATCATCCAGCTCAGCGAGGGTCATGCGCTGTAAGCTGATAAACCAGCCCCCCTCCTGCTTCTGGAGTCCTACTCGCAAGAGCGGAGCTGGATGCCTACGGAAAACCCGTGCCGCCAGTCGTCGAAAGGTAGGATCTTCCACCGCGCCGAAACACACAACCAATTCAGCGGTCTCCGGCAGACCATCCAGATCCCCCTCCCGAACGTCCATCAATCGCTGTAGGTGCCTGGGTTGTTCTGCACCCCGTAGTTGATTGATGGTTTTAACGCTTGGCAGCACTCGATGCTGGCGCGCTTCACCCAACAGAGAGCAGT
This sequence comes from Pseudomaricurvus sp. ABR4_320, assembly GCF_056159445.1. Lineage (NCBI taxonomy): Bacteria > Pseudomonadati > Pseudomonadota > Gammaproteobacteria > Cellvibrionales > Cellvibrionaceae > Pseudomaricurvus > Pseudomaricurvus sp. ABR4_320. Next base: position 76,782 of record NZ_JBSWVF010000018.1, read on the forward strand.
AGTAGCCTCTACTGAGATAGAGATTAATGTCGCAAAGATTGATGACCCGGGTCTTGGGCTCATTGAGCTTGGGATATTCTTTGAGATAACGCTCAAAGGTCAAGGTGGCAACATTGCTGATACCTGCGAATTCATCGGTTTCAGCGTCTGTAATAATTAGGGTTTGGGCGACCAAAAAAGTATGCTCCGAGACATCAAAAAAAGTGCGGCCTGAACAAGGCGGTTAGCGTAACGGTGGGGATCAAGAAATTGCGTGAGTATGCACAGAAGTGTAGAAAAGTCGATGCTTATTACAATGATTTAACCAAGACTCGCAAGAGAGAAAAATGAAAGAGATAAGAATACGAAATCATGCATAAAACGAGGGAAAACCTCAGAACATAGAGACCATGCTCTGGGGTTCAGCAGAGAGGAATCAACAAGTGATTTTCGCGCCACGAAATATCTCCCGTGTCGCGTTTTAAAAAGCCATCACTTATTCGTCGAAATCGCCCACATCCATAACCACCTCACCATCAGAATCACCGTAACTGGCGGAACTGCCCAAGGTAAAACTCGGCGGCTTATTCAGTTTGGCGCAGTATCTCTGCCACGTTTTTTCATGGGAGTTTCTGGCGTCACGGCCAACGCGGCAGAATTCCAAAAACTCCTCTTCCAAAGGCGTCGTTGGTGAACGATCACCAGACGCCAGTGCTTTATAAGCAAATCCATGTGCCTCCAACAATGCCACTTGATCGCGGGAAAACTCCCCGCTGCGGCCAAGTCCGTAAGGAAAGTGTTGGGCATCAAAGAAGACGCGATTACCCTGATCGAAATCTGCAGTTTCCATGTCGAATGATTACCTCGTAAACCGTAGCAAATTCAGTAAAGGCCGATTATCTTTAGGGTGTCAATCTCAGTACAATGAGAAATTCTTGTGAATCCAATGAATAAATTTTATCGCCACCTGTGAACACTGAACTGCTGCGAACATTCCTTGAAGTTGCCCGTACCCGCCACTTTGGTCGCGCGGCGCAAAACCTATTTCTAACCCAGTCTGCGATCAGCCTTCGCATAAAACAGTTAGAGGATACCTTTGCCACCTCACTGTTTGTGAGGGAGCGTGGCAACTTGATGTTAACGCCCGCTGGCGAGCGCCTGATTCCACACGCACAGAATATCCTCGCTGCCTGGCAGCTCACTCTCAACGAAGTCGCCATCTCGAACAACAACGAACTGCAAGTGGCGCTGGGCGCGTCTTCCAACCTTTGGGAAAACTTTATGCGAGCCATGCTGCCAGCGTTGGCAGAACATTTTGAGAACCTTTTTTTGCGAACAGAGATCACTTCCTCGCAGGAGCTCGTGGGAGGCCTATTATCTGGCCATCTGGATCTTGCGGTCACACTGGACCCTCCCGGTACCAGCGAGTTGGAAGCTCAGCAAATCGGCGCTTTTGAGCTGCAACTGGTCAGCAATCACCCTCATCTCACGTTATCGGAGCTCGAGACCGCAGGCTATATCCATGTAGACTGGGGCACAGCGTTCAATCTGGCGTTGGCGCGCCTGTTGCCCAAACCGGCAATCCCCGTGCTGCATACCGGCCAGAGTCAAATCGCCCTGGAATTTTTGCTGAGTCATGGCGGCGCAGCCTTTCTGCCCAGCAATGTCGTACAGCCTCATCTTCAATCTGGCGCGCTTCACCCCGTCATCGATGTGGAGAGCATCAGCCGTGAAATCTATGCGGTCATCAACCTGGACGCCAATCGACTGCCACAAATTCGACCAATCGTTGACTACCTGCAACACTATTCCATACAGCCTTTGACCTGCCTGCCTAGCGCCGAAACAACACCCGATGTGACGGCCCCCTGAGACGCTTGTCCCCGGCTGCCGACACCGGTAAAGTGCCGCCTGCAACCGGGCACAGAACCGGATAATCCCCTCAAAGCTTCAGGATATGCCAATGACCTATTGTGTCGCCGTCGCCGTCAATCAAGGCCTTGTTTTCTGCTCGGATTCCCGCACCAGCGCAGGTGTCGATCAAATAAATACCTACTCCAAAATGTTTCGTTTTGGAATCGACGGCCAACGGCAATTCGTGATTTTGTCCGCTGGCAATCTCGCCACGACTCAGGGCGTCATCGCTCGCGCACAAAAAGACATCGAGCTCGGCGCGCCAATCAATTTCAATACCGTGACAGATATGTTGGAAGCTGCCGACTATCTCGGCGAGCTGAGTGTCGCCCAGCAATCCCGCACCGGCGGCGGTCCTATGTACGAATCCAGCTTTATTCTCGGCGGCCAAATCGCCGGGCGACCCTCCGGACTGTATTTGATCTACCCCCAGGGCAACCATATTTCCACGTCACTGGACACTCCGTTTTTACAAATCGGTGAGAGCAAATACGGCAAGCCAATGATGGATCGCATTGTGAGACCGGAAACCGACTTGCACACCGCGGCACTCTGCTGTCTGGTTTCTATGGATTCCACCATGCGCAGTAATCTGACGGTCGGCCCACCCATTGAAGTCCAGCTCTATCAACAGGATTCTCTGCAGCTCGGCAACTACTATCACCTTGGCGACAACAGCCAGTATCTGCAGCAATTGAATCAAACATGGAACGCCAAGCTGCTTGAAGGATTCTCGCAGTTACCTCCACTGGCAGAGGCATTAAACGAACCACAATGATCATCTGTTCGAGATGAATCCAAATAACAACTTGCCAGTTGATTTTGATGATTGGCACTTTTATCCTGCCCAGACACCAAAAACGTAGGGCTTCTTGTCTCGAGGCCCCTTCTTCGCCTAGCACGTCAGTTCGTAGCGAAACAAACAGCAGTGACGACCTGTTTCGCCCAGCATGAACCTGACGGTATGGGCGAGATTCCACGGCCCAGAGCCACTAGCAAGCAAGGAGCATCTATGAGCCTTATCGACATCGCAGCGCAACTGTTTAAAGACAAACTTGGTTCCGAGGGCAGTAACCTTGATCTGAACAGTATTGTCAGCAGCCTGCAGGGTTTACTCCCCACAAACAACGGCGAGCTCGACATTCAAGGTTTAATTGGCCAGTTCACCGGAGAAGGTGGTGGCTTAGCGGCCCTCGCCTCTTCCTGGCTCGGCGATGGTGCCAACGCGAATTTTTCCGTTGCAGAAACACTCAATCTCTTTGGAGAAGGTCGCGTCGCTGATTTTGCCAGCCAGCTGGGACTCAACACCGATACAGCCGCCTCTGGACTGTCGGATATGATTCCCGACCTGGTCGATAAAGCCAGCAGTGGTGGCGAGCTGCAAACACAACTTCTCGGCGCTGCCGGCAAACTTTTTGGCAAGTTCTTTTAGACCACTTATCCGCATCTTCCCTCTCGGATAACTCGGGACACTCACGCCTGGCGAAGTCATGCAAACTGACTCGCCAGGGCATTCCGCATCAATACGTCGCCGCGGCAGCCCTCATGACAGACGCTTTTATTATCGGCACCAACGGCCAGCGCCAAATCTTACTCTATCCCCGTATGGCGAATCGCCATGGGTTAATTGCTGGAGCCACGGGCACCGGCAAAACCGTAACCTTGCAAGTGCTGACAGAGCAGTTTTCTCAGATTGGGACCCCCGTCTTTCTCGTCGACGTCAAAGGGGATTTATCTGGTCTTGCAGCGTCGGGGAGTCCTCATGCAAAAATTGATGAACGCGCAGACAAAATCGGGCTAGATCAATTTGCATTCCAGGCCTGCCCGGTTCAGTTTTGGGATGTTTTCGGCGCCTTGGGTACACCGATACGAACAACGGTGGCTGACATGGGTCCACTGCTGCTCTCTACCCTACTTGGGCTCAACGACACCCAAGCTGGCGTGGTGGCAATCGCCTTCGCAGTTGCTAAAGACAGAGAGCTGCCACTCCTGAACCTGACAGATCTGCGCGCCATGTTAAATTGGCTTGACGACAATCGCGATCAAGTGATGGAGTCTTACGGTCGCGTCTCTAGCCAAAGTGTCGGAGCCATATTGCGCCGCCTGTTGACGCTAGAAGAATCAGGGGGAGACCAATTCTTCGGCGAGCCCGCTCTCGATGTCTCCGAATTCTTGCGCTGCGACGCCAATGGCCAAGGAATCGTTAACATTCTGGCGGGTGACAAGCTTATCTTGCAACCCGATATATACGGCACCTTTCTTTTCTGGTTAATGTCAGCTTTATTCGAGCAACTGCCCGAAGTCGGTGATGCCGAAAAGCCCAAAGTAGTCTTCTTTTTCGATGAAGCCCATCTTCTGTTTGACCGAGCAACACCGGCGCTCTTACAGCGTATTGAACAAGTTGTCCGTTTAATACGCTCAAAAGGCGTTGGTATATATTTCGTCACTCAGAGCCCCGCAGACATCCCGGACGATGTTCTCGGACAACTCGGCAATCGGGTCCAGCATGCCCTGCGTGCCTTTACTCCTAGAGATCAAAAAGCCGTTCGCACAGCGGCGGAAACCTTTCGCCCCAACCCTGAGATCGATGTACAGCAAGCAATTACCAGCATGGGCGTTGGCGAAGCACTGGTGTCCGTACTGGATGAAAGCGGGATTCCAACCCCGGTGGAACAGACATTATTGAGTCCGCCGCATTCGCAAATCGGGCCGATTGATCCAGCAACACGTTCAGCTTTAATTAATAGCTCTGCGATGGAATCCCTGTACCGCAAGAGCATTGATCGCGAATCTGCTCACGAGCGTCTAAATCAGCGCCAACAGCAACCAACGGAACAACCGTCTGAGGCAGTCCCAAAACCGAAGGAAAAAACCTCATCAGGGCGGCGTAGCAATCGACAGAGTTACGCGGAAGCTTTGGGGAAGTCCGTTTTGAGAAGCGTCGGCTCACAATTGGGAAGACGTCTCGCTAAAAGCCTCGTGAAAGCGCTGTTTCGTAAAGGTCGCTAGCCGCGGCAGATCAGGAATCACGCATCGAATCCACAAACTATGACCGGAGTTTCATTTTGAAAACAATGCACCGCTTACTGGCTGCGACGCTAATGATAAGTCTTGCCAGCGCCTGTAGTGCAGAGCCCCGCCCAGAGGTGACCTCAAACGTTAACTATACCGTCGATACCGTCGCCGATGGGCTTGGTATCCCGTGGGGGCTGACTCAAATTGACGACAAGACCATTCTGGCGACCGATCGTGTGGGCAAACTCAATCGCATTGATCTCGACACGGGGGCTGTCTCTGAAATTGGCGGGGTTCCAGACGTCTGGGCTATTGGCCAGGGCGGCTTCCTCGATATCGTGCAGGCACCTGACTTCAAAGACAGTGGCTGGCTATATTTTACTTACAGCAAATCGATTGATGGACAGGCTGCGACTGTCCTAGCGAGGGCTCGCTACCAACCAGGGACTAACCCATCTACGTTAACGGATTGGAGTGACCTGCTTGAGACCGAGTCGCGCACAGACACCAGCCGCCATTTCGGCAGCCGGCTGTTATTCATTGACGATAAATTGTTTATGTCTGTCGGCGAACGTGGCGTGAGGCCTAATGGCCAAGACCTTTCGCAACATGCAGGTAGTCTGTTACGCCTTGAAATGGATGGCAGTCCCGCTCAAGGGAATCCCTTCGCATCCACCCAGGGCGCCCTTCCCGAGATATGGAGTTATGGTCATCGCAACCCTCAGGGGTTGGCGTATGATCCTGAGCGCAAACAACTGTGGGAAATTGAACACGGGCCGCGAGGTGGAGACGAGATCAACCTGATCAGTGCTGGACACAACTACGGTTGGCCGGTGATATCCTACGGCAAAGAATACACGTCTCCCGCCGCTGTCGGTGAGAGCACAGAAAAAGAGGGTATGGATCAGCCGGAGTGGTACTACATTCCTTCCATCGCCCCCAGCAGCCTGCTGTATTACGATGGCGATGCCTTTCCCGGCTGGGACAACAGCCTGTTTGCGGGAGCGCTGGCGATGACCCACCTCAATCGTCTACAGCTAGACGATAGCGGCAAAATCATCGGCGAAGAACAACTGCTGAAAGACCGGGGAGAACGTATACGCTCACTTCTAGAAAGCCCTGAAGGCTGGTTATATCTGGGCACGGATAGCGGCCAATTACTCAGACTTCGACCTGCCGACGAATGACCTTAACATTCAGATAAAACCAAGGGGCCAACCCAGAGATGTGAGTTGGCCCCCACTGCCGCGAAATGCCGCAAAACAACATTTCACGTCTTCCAAACGTTCAGAGGTTTTTAAAACACGCCTGCCGTACGCTCTTCTACCGGTGTATCGTCTTGATTCGAGACAATGATCTCAACACGACGGTTTTCCTGACGGCCAGCATCAGAATCATTTGAGGCGACGGGGTATTCTTCGCCATAACCTTTCACAGATATCCGATTATCTGCAACACCACTGTCGACCAAAACATCTTTCACCGCCTGGGCCCTATCCTGTGAAAGCTTTTCGTTATAGTTCTCAGCGCCAGTACTGTCAGTAAACCCTTCGATACGAATATCGCGCTGCTCGTAATCGTTTAGAAAACTCGCGACTTTCTCAAGCGTTCTTTTGGAACCCGGTTTTAAATCAGCTGAATCAAATTCAAAGAGAATACTACCTAATGTCAACACAAGACCGCGGTCTGTCTGTTCAGTTGTCAGATCAGACACCTGATTTTCCAGCGAGCTTGCTTTGTCTTCCATCATTTCCGCATACTCTTCCGCCGCAGCGGCTTTCGCACTCATAACGGCAGCTTGCTGTTTCGCCTCATCGGCCTCTTGCTCCCGCAGAGTCAGCAATAAATCTTTGCGCTCAATTTCAGCATTAGAAACAACTTCTTCAGCCTTTTTCATGCGCACCGTTTCCCGAGCGATATCCATTTTCTTTTCTGTGGCGTATTGCTGCTGGGCAATTGCATCAGGTTCCGCCCCTTTGGCGACCAACCCTTCCAACGTTTCTAAAGAATCTTCCGCCTCTTTGAGGACGACAGGTGCATACTGCTGCCCTCCCTCAGTTCCCGCCAATTGCTCATAGTTGCTTCTGAGCTGCTCAACTTCAGCATTCTTTTGCGGAGCCGACGCACAGCCAGCAAGAATCGCCGTCGCCAAGCCTGTCGCAATCATTGCGGTTAATGGCTTTTTAATGAAACCCTGATGTGTAGAATTATTCATCTCTCTTTCCTCAATATTCAAACGATGTTGTTGCGACGTGATTACTGCGCAGTGGCCTGATTACTCGCTTCTTGTCGCAAGGTATCTAAGTTCTGTTCAATTTCTTCTGCCGCTTTTTCTGCTTTAGCCGCATCCGCCTTTACCGTTGCCAAGCGTGACTCTAGCAGCGACTTTTCTAAAAGATTTGTTGCAACAGTGTACTGTCCTTCATCTGCAGCTGACTCAGCCTGATTAAAGAATTTTTCAGCTTGGCTGTATTCCAAAGGCGCAAAATCTGCGGCATTCATACTTTTCGCAGTTTCTAAATTTGTTTTTGCTTGCGCCATTAATGATGTTGGCATCTCGCCGTTACTGGCACAGGCAGCCAGAGTTGCAAACAAGGCACTTAACAACAGTACACGGACGGTTTTAAAACTCAGCTTTCCGATACGAACCGACATTGGACGTTCCTCTCTGATCATCTATTCAGCCGTTGCGGCTGTAATTTGGTGTAATTGATTCTGTTGTGGATGTAACTCTTACAGAAATAACACCCCTCAGCAGCTTTTTTATGCAAACTAACGTACGCATAACAAGTAACTGGCAATATTCGCTCCAGAACGACATCGCTGAACACAAACGTATGCTGTCTGAAATGAAAGGTTATGAAACGAGGGTTATTTTTTTTACGACTAGAGGGCGCGATGACGCAGAAGGAAAACAGTTGATGACTGCAGGAGTGAAACAACAGCAGCCACACAATAAATGGACCATGAGACGTTTTGAGAGCCTTCGAATCACATCCAAAGGCCATGAGCTGAAATCTGAGATTTAATGAATGGTCAGTGGTGCTGCTTCATTTGATGAATGAGTGATCGATTGCGATGAATAAAGGCCCGAACATCATTCCACCGATAAAGACGGCGCACGGTGACCAACTCAGACTTAGGCCGCTTAGTGGTCAATGTCTCAATCACGAACTCTGAGGAAGTGACACCGTCATCTGTCGATTCGTCAGTAAACGCCACATACCAGGTAGCGATACGCTTATAAAATTGATGTGACGCGTCCCGCAAAGGCTTTTCAGGCGCTGGATCATGGGTAATCTCCACTCGTGGCTGGTTAAAACAACCTCGGAAAAGCTCTTTACCCTCACGATTGGTTATAAGGATAGAGCCTGGCCTGGATTGATTGAAATACCAAAGTGTATTGCGGCTTGTTCCAGCGCGGCCATTCAGCTTTAGAGATTCACCTCGAAACAGACGCATGCAGGTTTTTTGGGAAAACTCGACCTGTAAGGAGGCAGACTGAGTGGAAGATAGAATTCTAAGACGGCTAGCACCACTCTTGTAAACCATGATTTGACTCCCGGCAGGTAAGGAAACGCACCCGCCCGAAGAACACAGCAGTGGAAGAGTTTCTCCGGGTCGGAATTTTAGTTTTGTCTATAAATGCGCGCTTCGCCAGTCAGAAATCAGGAATTTTTAATCGCGACAAATTGTCGTCAAATTCGTTATCAATAAGGCTCAAGCCGATAGAATTGACGGGCATTCTGCCAAAGAACCTTTGCGGCCAGCGGCTCGCCTAACCCATCTTTAATGAGGTAGATATCGGCATCCGTAAAGGGGCGAGAAGCCCCCGCACAGGGAAGATCTGTCCCGAACATCAATGCCTCCTCATTGAAATAAGCAATTTTCTTAATCGCGGGAAGGACGTCAAAGTTAACCCGGCCGAAACCGGTAGCCTTGATTTTTACATTCTCAGAAGCCAGCTTAAAGATAGCGTCTAAACCGGAAGCGAAGATCCCCATATGATCAATACTTATCGCGGGCAAGGTTAGAATGACCGGCATCAACGCTTCCAAGTGCCTGGAGTCGACACATAACTCCACATGCCACCCCACCAGGTCGTACACTCGACGCGCAAATGTATACAACTCACGGGTATTCTCCATTCCGCCACGCTGAAGATTAAAGCGCACGCCTCGCACACCAACACCATTCAGCTCATGGATTTCGCTGTCTGACACAGAATTCGGTAACTGTGTGACGGCGACAAAATTTGGGCCTAAGCGAGGCAAAGCATCGTAGAGAAAGGTCTGATCTACGCCCTGCAGATAAGTAGACACCAAAACGCCGCCGTCAATGCCAAGACGGGTTGCCTGACGCCTGTACTCTTCGACGGGAAAGGCTGCAGGCAGCTGAGGGGCGTCGCCTTGCAGAGGGAACGAGGGGGCAAAAATATGAAAATGGCTGTCGAAAATCCGCATACCGCATAAATCCGGAATTCTTCTGTCAGTGAATGCCGATTATAAACGGGTTGCGTCTAAGCGCGAAATTTGAATGTTGGTAAGAGGCTTCTGCCAGGGTCGATGAACAACGAAGGGAGTGACCACGCCAAGTATGCGTGCTCACCCCTTATGGTGAGCTTGCTCAGTAATTTGGAGAGTATGTAAAGCCCGCCTTCGCGAGCAGGTTATTCTCCTGATCGCGCAGTTCGACTTCCCAGGCGCCGGTCATGCGCGCCTCAATAAATTTGCTGGAATAAGACCGCCAGCGGTCTGACCAAACGCCCACATCGACGGTTGCAATGGTTTGATCCTCATGCTTCCAAACATAATGAAGCATGGCATCTTTCATGTCACGAACGTCGGAGAAAACATAGAGTTTTGGCGCAGCTGCAGCAGGCACCTCTACTTCGGCTAAATCCCCTTCAGGCTCTAGATCGTTCACGCCAGATGCGAGCACAAAGCGGGAGATCTGCTCAGAAACCACATCCACATAATCTTCGCGAAAGGTCCCTGGAGACGCAGAAGCGTCTACTTCGCTGGCGGGCTGAGGAGATGACGGTACAGAAGAAGACGGCATTGTGCTCTGCGGCGCAACCTCCGCGAAGTCTTCAGTTGCCCCCGCCTCACTGAGATCGCTCGCGACCGAGGGCTCTTCCGCCGGACTGCTCTGCATAGCAGTAGCTTCCTCAGCCTCAGACGCATCATCAGACAGCGACGCTTTGCTATTCATTGCTGCTACAGAGGTTGAGTCTTGATCAGAAGGCTCCTGTTGTGCCAATTGAGGTTCAGGGGGTTCGCTCTGAGCCATATCATCAACAGCTGGATCCTCAACGGCTGGTGCAGACGGCTTGGATTCCGCCACAGCGAGAGATTCCTTCAGCAAGCTGTCACTTGGGCTATTGAGCCCCTGCTCCGATACTTCAGGCGCAGCGTCTTGCTCAGGCGACCGCATTTCGACTTGGTCAGCAAGCTGCTGCTCCTCAGCCGCGACAGCCAGCTGCTGATCGACCAGGGGTTCAGGCCGCGGAGCCTCTTCTTGCACGATATTCGTCGGGTCTAACACTGTATCTGTCGAGGACTGATCAACAAATACCAGGCGCAACGCATAAGCCAGAGTCACGGCAACGAACACCACCGCAAATGATGCCAAGAGTATTCTATCCCAGTGGTAGACATAGGCTTTTCTCTTTCGGATTTTCGGTACCGGCGCCAACTTTGCCTGATAGGAGGAAATAGAGGTCAACAATAACTGAGATAAGAGTCTTTTCATTGTAACTGTATGAAGTAGCGATAAATTATGGAGTTAACATCCGGTGTTTTCGATGTCAGGTCAGTGCGGATCACGCAGACAGATTTTTCAAGAGAACTCGACAATAACAACAGCCAGAATCCAGCAGCCTGTCATACGACATTATAGTAGCTATTTGTCCGCTGCGAGCCGTTAATCCGAAACAAAAACACTGCTTCAGCGGAGCTTATCGAAACAAGAATACTCTTAATGACCGACAGATTGACCGTTGTATCCCCAAACGGATTGACTCGCATCAACTCAATGTGCCGTAAGCTAGCATCGAAGAGCTCACTGACCTGTCTTAAGGAAAGACGATGCCGCTGCACTTTCCCTCAGACAACATCAAGACGAATTATTCTCCTTTATGACGCCCCCGTCTACCCGTTATCCACTTTGAGGCTAACCACTTTGAGACAAAGGCGGCTGCGAATCCGCACTGAGAGTGTCAACAATTTCCGGTGCAGGAGGTTTGATCTCATAGTCGAGCTCGTAGAAATGGCCTCCGTCTCTGGATTCCAAGGTCATAGTGCCGCAGATTCCGCTGAGGGCATCGGTCCCAGAATCCGGCAGCACATCGAGAATCACCAGCTCGCTGCCCCGCTCACGTATCCCATAGTGTTGCAGCACAAAACTGCCTCTGCGGCCGGCGAGCGTCCCCACCACTTGCTCTATGGCGACGTAGCCAGCAGAACCTTTGACTGGCGCGATTGCACTCAACATTTCCCCTTTGCTGGTCGCGTTAAGTTCACCATAAAAGCGTTTCCGCAATGACTTGCGACTGAATTTAATCCCCTGTTCACCACGGGTGTAGAAATCCAGAGGATCCAACTTAACCTCAAAGGTTCCTGAAATCTTCATGCAGCAGTTCCAGCTTCCCTAGACGCTTGGCGCCCGGTACGTGATAGGACAACACTCTTCACGCCCAACACAAGAATATATGCCAAGCGCCACAGCAGGCAGGTAGCACTCGTGCTCCATGCGATTTTTCGCAGGGCTGCGTCGCCAATTGCTTTTTCCGCCCGGCAATTCATTTACGCAAACACCAGAAGCCCTACCCCATCGTATCAAATTCACGCCTTGCTCCGATAACATTTATTGTAGGAATTTCGAACATATCGTGATGGGCGCCAATCTTGGGTGAAACGCAAGGCACTGAGAAACGTTACGTGTTCTCAATCTGCTGTGATAACCTCGCGCAAACAAAAGGCCTGTTCACAGGCCAAGAAAATTTGTCATTAAAACTCGCAGATCAATGAACTTATTCAGTGGATTCTTGTTGAGCAGAATCACTTTGGAAAGGTTTGTCGCTATAGAGTTCCGACATAGGTACAAAAGTCTCTTGCACTTGGTCATAACAGAGAATATTCCCAGTCTCTATTTCGTAAAGCCAACCGTGCAGTCGCACTTGTTTGGTCGCTAACTTAGCCGCCACAGCAGGATGCGTTCGCAAGTGTTGGAGCTGCTGAACGACATTCTCTTTCGTGAGATCATCGATATGTGACTCATTGATGCAACCACAACGCTCTTTGATAATCTCCGTCGCGACGCGACAATGACCTAACCACTCGCGCACATGGGGAAGATGATCAAGCTTATCCAGATTCAAAGCGCCCTTCATCGCACCACAGTCCGTATGACCGCACACAATAATTTCACTGATGCCTAATGCCGCGACAGCAAACTCAATAGATGCTGTCATACCACCTGTCTCATTCGAGTGGGGCGGAATAATATTCCCCGCATTGCGGCAAATAAACAGATCACCAGGCCCGGTCTGAGTCACCATGTTTGGATCGATACGGGAATCCGCGCAGGTAATGAAAAGCACCTGTGGATTTTGTCCGTTAGCCAATTTTTTAAAAATCGCTTTGTTTTTTGGAAAGACTTCGCTCTGAAACTTAGCGACACCTGAAATGACATGATCCATTCTGTAGGCTCCGGAAAAGTAATAATAGACAAGGAGTTTACCGACGAGGGGTTGCGCTATCGATAAAAAATGTTTTCACGATATCCCAAAACCCTGGCAAATAATATCTGCCCTAGTGGAATGCTGGTCGGCCTCGTAACCGATTGATCAACATCCATCGCGAGTCTCGTCCAGGGTCAAGTATACGCGTCAGCGACCACAACAGTTTATGAGACCAAGGTCACC
>NZ_JBSWVF010000019.1:0-79321 GCF_056159445.1 Pseudomaricurvus sp. ABR4_320
AGGTATTTGTAGAATCTCATGGAAAAAGCGGCAACATATCGTAGCCACTTTTCCGAGAGTAGATTATGGATTGTACGGAACTGACGAGTGGTGAAGCACGATTTTAACGTTATCGTCGTCATCTAACTTGTAACCAAAGGTATATTCAACTTTGGCTTCTTCACCTTCCAGATCCGTGAAGTAATAATTTCCCATCGCTAACGCAATATCATCTTCAATGATAATACCGTGGTTTTCAAAGCGAACTTTGGTCCAGGGATTGATGGCAAACCCCTTATCTTCTTTAAACTGTCCCGCAACAAAATAGGATTCCGCCTGCTCGGACGTTTCACGGAACTGGTTTTCTTTTGCTTTGGTTGGCTTGAAAAGAACAGCCCCCTCTTCATAGCCGTAAAGGTTTTCCAGCACTTCTCTCGCAACGATGCGATAGTCTTCGCCACTGATTTTCGCATTGCTGATATCCACAATGCCCTGCGCCCATTGATCTTGTGCATCAAGAATCTGTTGCTCTGTAATCGCATCAGCAAATGCATTCAAAGAAATGACGGTCATGGCAATCCCTGCAAGTAACGATTTCTTCATCTCATATCTCCTCATGTGTTGATGGATTCAGTTTCTACTTTTTTTCTGAATACGCATTGAAAATAAGATGAACAGGAGATTAATAAATCTTACTGGCTGAAGGAGGTCGGAATGGTAAATAAGTCCTACAAAAACAAAAAAGCCCAGCGACAGGCTGGGCTCAATAAAACACCTACAGACTGAGCAATCGTTTTATTCGATCACTCCCACTCAATCGTCGCAGGCGGCTTACTGGAAACATCATAGGTCACACGAGACACGCCAGAGATTTCATTGATGATTCTATTGGACACTTTTTCCAACAGCTCATAAGGCAGGTGTGCCCAGCGTGCCGTCATGAAATCAACGGTTTCAACGGCCCGCAAAGCGATGACCCACTCGTAACGACGGGCATCGCCGACAACACCAACCGATTTGACCGGGACGAATACGGCAAAGGCCTGACTGGTTTTGTGATACCAATCGGCATTGAATAATTCTTCCAGAAAGATGGCGTCCGCTTCTCGCAGGATATCGGCGTACTCTTTTTTCACTTCACCCAAAATTCGAACGCCGAGCCCCGGTCCAGGGAACGGGTGTCGATAGACCATGTCGTAGGGTAACCCCAGTTCGAGACCAATTTTGCGCACTTCATCTTTAAAAAGCTCTCGCAATGGCTCCACCAATTCAAAAGCCATGTCCTCCGGCAAACCGCCAACATTGTGGTGAGATTTGATCACATGGGCTTTGCCCGTTTTAGCGGCGGCAGATTCGATAACGTCGGGATAAATGGTACCTTGGGCTAACCAACGAACGTCTTTCAGCTTCGCCGCTTCGGCATCAAATACATCAATAAAAGTGTTGCCAATGATTTTGCGTTTGACTTCAGGATCGTTTACACCGGTCAACTTCGACAGAAACAAGTCTTCGGAATCGCTGCGAATGACTTTTACCCCCATGTTCTTGGCGAACATGTCCATCACCTGATCACCTTCATCCTTGCGAAGCAGGCCGTTGTCAACGAACACACAGGTCAGCTGATCACCAATGGCTTTGTGCAGCAGTGCCGCAACGACGGAAGAATCAACACCGCCAGACAGTCCTAACAGCACCTTGTCGTTCCCCACCAGGTCACGCATACGCACAATGGCATCTTCGGCGATATTCGCAGGTGTCCACAGAACTTCACAGCCACACATTTCCAGAACGAAACGTTCAAAAATGCGCATGCCTTGCAACGTATGAGTCACTTCTGGGTGGAACTGTACGCCGTAAAGGTTTCGCTCTGGGCAGCACATACCAGCAATGGGGCAGGATTCTGTCGATGCCAACAACTCAAAACCGGCGGGCATCTCACTGACTTTATCACCGTGACTCATCCACACATCGAGCAGAGACTCTCCGTCGTGATTAACATGGTCGCGAATGTCTTTAAGCAACTCGCAGTCACTGGTGACTTGCACTTGTGCATAACCAAATTCACGCACGTTTGAACCCTGCACGGCACCGCCCAGCTGTTCTGCCATGGTTTGCATGCCGTAACATATTCCCAATACCGGGACACCCAGCTCGAAAACCACTTGCGGAGCCCGCGGGGAATTTAATTCGGTAACCGACTCCGGCCCACCCGCGAGAATAATGCCCTTCGGGTTGTACTCCCGGATTTCGTCGTCGCTCATGTCGAACGCGCGAATTTCTGAGAACACCCCAACTTCCCGTACTCGGCGGGCAATCAGCTGCGTGTACTGGGAACCGAAGTCGAGGATAAGAATGCGTTGGGAATGGATATCCTGTGTCATTGGAGACAATCTCTTGAGAAAACTGAAAAAGGGAAAATCTGATCGTAAAACGAAAAACGGGAAGGCTTGCCCTTCCCGCTGTCAATCTCAGCCGCGACCCACCGGATAGTTGGGCGCTTCTTTGGTGATCTGGACATCGTGGACATGGGATTCCCCCATACCAGCCGAGGTCACCCGAACAAACTGCGGGCGTGTCCGCATAGAATCGATATCGGCACAACCGGTATATCCCATTGCCGAGCGCACACCGCCCATCATCTGATGCACGATAGCCGCGAGCGGCCCTTTATAGGGGACGCGCCCTTCAATACCTTCAGGCACCAACTTTTCAGACCCCTGACTGGCGTCTTGGAAATACCTATCTGAAGAACCCTGCGTCTGAGACATGGCACCGAGAGACCCCATGCCACGATAAGCTTTGTAGGTACGCCCCTGATACAGCTCGACCTCACCAGGCGCCTCTTCGGTCCCGGCGAACATGGAACCCATCATGACACAATGAGCACCTGCGACCAGTGCCTTAGCAATATCTCCGGAAAAGCGAATACCACCGTCGGCAATCACCGGCACCCCAGAACCTTGCAGGGCGGCAACCACTTCAGCAATCGCGGTAATTTGTGGGACACCGACACCGCTAACGATTCGCGTCGTACAGATAGAGCCAGGGCCAATACCCACTTTGACGCCGTCAGCACCGGCCTCAACCAACGCTTTACCGGCCGCCGCAGTGGCAATATTGCCGCCGATGACTTGGATATCCGGATACATGGACTTGATTCGACGCACTCGCTCGATCACGTTACGTGAGTGGCCATGAGCCGTATCGACGACCAGGACATCCACGCCCTCGGCGGCCAGCGCGGCGACACGATCATCGGTATCTGGGCTGGTGCCAACCGATGCACCGACGCGGAGACGACCTTCAGGATCTTTACAAGCACTTGGATAACGCTCAGCCTTGCTGATGTCTTTAACGGTCACCAATCCTCGCAGTTGAAACTCGTCATTGACCACCAATACTTTTTCAATTCGGTGGCGGTGCAACAGCTCTCTGACTTCGTCAGGGCTGGCACCTTCTTTGACGGTAATCAACTTGGACTTAGGCGTCATGATGCTCGAGACTGGAGCATCCATATTGGTTTCAAAGCGAACATCTCGACCGGTAACAATACCGACGAGGTCGCCACGATCCATAACCGGCACACCGGAAATATCATGTTTTTTGGTCAGCGCGACGAGATCACGGATATTGGCATCCGCTTCGATCGTGATGGGGTCTTTGACGACACCGGCTTCGAATTTCTTGACCGCACGAACTTCCGCTGCCTGCTGTTGAATCGACATGCTTTTATGGATGATGCCGATTCCGCCCTCCTGGGCGATGGCGATGGCAAGACGCGCTTCCGTCACCGTATCCATGGCTGCAGACAGCAGCGGGATATTTAAAGAAATATTTCGGGTAAGCTGGGTTTTCAACGAAACGTCTTTCGCGGTAACCTCGGAGTACCCAGGCACCAACAACACATCATCAAAAGTCAATGCTTCTTGAGCTATACGCAGCATGGAGATCAAACCCTTAGCAGAGGCCTGGAGGAATCACACCGCCCAATGTTAATGGTGCAATTTCCCCGAAAAGCCAGTAAGTTAACCCGCTATTATAGACCAGAAGATGACAATTTGAGAAACCCATAACGCTTGTGGCTCTCAGACAGCATTTTTAGGGCTCAGTGGCCACTCACAATGACCCGCCGTCCTCATCCCAAACCTTAGATTCTATTTTCCCCAGCAGACAGTCGAACGTGTTAGCAGAAAAAACCATACTCAGCGTCAGCCAGTTAAACCGCACCGCCCGGCAACTGCTGGAAACTCACCTCTCATTGTTGTGGGTGGAGGGAGAAATATCCAACTTTACCCGCCCTAGCTCTGGCCACTGGTATTTCACATTAAAAGACGCTGATGCTCAGGTGCGCTGTGCCATGTTCCGCAATCGCAATCAGCGTATTCGCACTACACCGCAGAATGGTCAATCCTATTTGCTCAGAGCAAGAGTCAGCCTCTACGAAGGTCGCGGTGATTATCAGCTGATCGTGGAGCACATCCAGGAAGCTGGCATGGGCAAACTTCAGCAGGCCTACGAAGCGTTAAAAGCCAAACTGCAGCAGGAAGGATTGTTTTCCGAAGAGCACAAGCAGCCATTACCAGCCATGGCGACACGGATTGGCGTTGTCACCTCCCCTAGCGGAGCCGCCCTCCACGATATTCTTCAGGTAACCCAGCGGCGCTTTCCCAGCGCAAACATTCTGGTTTTTCCGGTCGCCGTACAGGGGAACGAAGCAGCCGCACAAATTGTGAACGCCATTGCAACGGCCAATCGGCACGATGCGTGCGACCTGTTAATTGTCGGGCGCGGAGGCGGCTCTCTTGAGGACTTGTGGCCGTTTAATGAAGAGTCGGTTGCGCGCGCTATTTTTGACAGCAAACTGCCCATTATTAGCGCCGTTGGCCACGAGACAGACATCACCATTGCGGACTTTGTCGCCGATGTCAGAGCGCCGACCCCCTCTGCTGCGGCAGAGCTCTGCACGCCAAATGCACAGGAATTACAGCAACGGTTTTACAATATTGAACAGCGCCTGACCCGGGAAATGGCCAATCTGCTGTCTCGCCTCAGTGCGCGCCAGAAGCAATTGAGTGCTCGATTGCAGCACCCCGGGCAACGCCTGCAAAATCAAATGCAGCGCCTGGATCACCTGGAAATGAAATTGTTGCACAGGCTGGAAAAGCAGTTGCAGACACGCCGCACTCGATTGGAGCGTGCCATAAACCGACTGCAACAGGCCAATCCTCAAAAAAATCTGCTCCAGATCCAGGAACGAATCGCCAATCGGGAGCGACAACTGACAGACCTGATGCACCAGCAAATCGAAAGGCGCCGTCAACGACTGGCCACCGCCGCAGCACTTCTCAACAACAACAACCCGATCTCTGTCCTGGCGCGGGGCTATTCCATAACCAGTGACGAACAAGGCCAGATCCTAAGAAGCGCAACGAATGCTTCTGCAGGACAGCGACTCATCACCCGACTGAACGAAGGCAGCTTGGTGTCAGAGGTGGTCGAGGTGCAAGCCCCCTCCTCACCAGAGAGCAACGACTAACGTTGATTCCATGGCATGCGCGCCAACAGCAGCGCCATGCCACACCAATCTGTGACTCCGGCAAATACCAGACCTGCGCCGACAAATGCAGGCAAACCCAACCAGCCCGGCGCCACCGTCACCCCAAGCACCACCCCCAAAATAACGAGCGCACCTGCGGCGATGCGCACCTGGCGCTCCAGTGAAATCACCTTGCGGTCGCCGCGCGCAATCAATGACTCAGGCAGATCCTCTGCCCCCCCTTCAGTGACAACCCAGAAAGCGACGGCACCCAAGTCGGAGAGTTTTTCCGCGGCCTTCTGACTCCTCAGCCCAGATTTACACATCAAAAAGACATCGTGCTTCTCATCGTTGGCTGCACCCGATAACACCGCCCGAATGCGGTCTGGAGTCAGACGATCCAATGGGATATTGATGGCGCCACGCAGATGGCAAGTCGCAAATTCCGCTGGCGAGCGAACATCGACCATTAACCCCTCCTGCTTGTCGGAAACCCGGGCAATGAAATCACGAATGGAAATTTTTGAAACAGCCATAAATTACCTCACGAGGAGCGTCCAAAATGGCACGTTATGGATCTGGGCAGAACATCTCTTTCAGCAGAGATACTACGCGCAGAGCTTTATCGCCCTGCAGCCGGTAGTAGATCGCCTGCCCTTCTCGCCGAGTGACAACCAATCCTGATTTCCTCAGAGTTGCCAAATGTTGAGAGAGTGCAGACTGACTCAACGGCACAGCCTGATTGAGCTCACCAACCGACATTTCTCGATCCAACAACGTACAAACGATCATTAAACGGTGCTGATTCGCCAGATTTCGCAACAAACTCGCCGCTTCTTCTGCGTGCTGTTCAAGTTCTGACACATCCATAAAAACCCACCTTTAAGTGCACTCTAGCATAATATTAGTCTCTTCTAAATTATATATATCTAATATATTTTCATTTTAGCTGTCACGGTTTGTTTCGAGAGAATTCAACATTTTTGATGCGTCGACCATGACGATAATCATATGACGTGCAAATTGCGCCAAAAACATGTGTAAAGTTCCCTGATCACATTTTTTTGACACTTACTGTGATTTGCCTCACAGGCTGTTCAAAAAGTTCAAATTGTGCTTAAATTAACCATTCATACAAACGACTGACTAAAGCACCAATTCCGCTAGCAGATTATGTTGATGAATAAAGGACTGGCACTGCTAACTGCCCTCTGTATGGTGCCCCTATGTCAGGCAGACCCCTTAGGATTTGAAACCGGAGAAGCCCAATGGGTGGATTTCAATCAGGGGTCATCTGAGCTAGATGCATCTGAGCAAAACTGGATCAGACTGGATAACGCAGAGATTAACCGGGGAGTACCGGAAAATCAGGCTGCGTGGTTTACGCTGCCCCAAAAAGGCATGCGTCCAGCTCTTAAAGTCCAGGAATTTGATTTCTTGCTTAAACCGCAAGGTGGCTACGGCGCCCAATCTTATGATGCGATTGCCGATCAGCGCCTCGCCATCGAACAAACCGACGTCAAATTCTATTACGATCTCGGCGACAACTGGATGAATTTCGACGCGGGTTTCAACCTGCGCAATCTGGACGGTAACCTCTACTCTCTAAACGAAACTCACTCCATCAACGAAGTTCTTCCCATGTTTTTTCTCAAGGGATCCTGGAACCTTCCGTTGACTGGCTTTGTGTTCGAAGCGGACATGAATCACCTGGATTCCGGAGGCTCAAAAGGCCAGGACTTCAGCGCAACGATACAATATCAAAACACCCAAGGGTTTAATGCGCTACTCGGCTATCGGCTACAAACTCTGAGATTGGAGAATCAGCGAGGCGTCAATGAAATTCCCGACCTCGATTACGACGGTGTATACGTCGGCGCCTACTACCACTTCTAGAAAATACTCAGCTGGGGCACTTGCCCCGCCGCTGCTTTCGAAACGTCTGCCAAATACTTATTGCTGCTGCAAGATCACTACCGCGTGAGCAGCGATACCTTCTTTACGTCCAGTAAAGCCCAATTTCTCTGTCGTTGTGGCTTTGACATTGACCTGTTCAATTGCGGCGCCAAAGTCACTCGCAATGTTCTTGCGCATCTGTTCGATGTAGGTCGCCATACGCGGCGCTTGAGCGATAATCGTCATATCGGCATTACCCAAGACGTAACCTTTTTCTTTTGCCATCGCCACCACCATGCGCAACAGTGCGCGGCTGTCCGCGTTGTAAAACCGGCTGTCTGTATCGGGGAAATGTCGGCCAATATCGCCCAAAGCCATAGCCCCTAGCGTGGCATCGCACAAGGCGTGTAACAAAACATCACCATCGGAATGGGCAACCAAACCGTGACTGTGAGGAATCATCACGCCACCGATGACAATCTTTTCTCCAGGCCCGAAGGCGTGGACATCATAACCATGACCAATTTTAAACATGTAACTCTCTTTATCAGCTAGCGTCTTTATTAGCTAGCGGCTAGCTCGTACGACTTAGCCGTAAGAGCAGAAGCCAGCAACGGATACTATTGCCGCGCCAAAATAAATTCCGCCAATGGCAGGTCGGCGGGGTGGGTAATCTTGATATTGTCGCCCTGCCCCTCAACGATTAAGGGATGCATTCCCAACCACTCAACGGCAGAGGCTTCATCGGTCACAGAGACCTGCTCCGCCTGGGTACGCTCTAACGCATCCGCCAGCACACCCAAGCGAAACACTTGCGGCGTCAGAGCACGCCAAAGCCCAGACCGATCGACGGTGCGATCTATGTCACCTTCGGGCCGTTGCTGCTTCAGAGTATCTATGACAGGAGACGCCAGAATACCACCAGCAGGATGCTGTTGAACCGCGTCGACTAAACGCAGAATGTCGTCACTACGAACACAGGGCCTAACCGCATCGTGAACTAAAATCCAACTGTCGGCATCCACATCTGCCGCCAACGCCTTCAAGCCATTGAGCACGGACGCGCTCCGCTCGGCCCCGCCAGCCACCCTCTTTACGCGAGGATCCTGAAAAACGGGTAATGACTGCCAATAGTCATCAGTCTCACCCAGCGCCACCATTAACCCTTGGAGATTGGGAAGCAGCAGCAGCCTTTCCAGAGTTCTCTCCAGAATCGTTTTACCCGCTAACGGGAGGTATTGTTTGGGAAGCTCTCCCCCCATGCGTGCGCCCACGCCAGCAGCGGGAACGACCGCCCAGACAGGCACATTAACAGAAGTCATTGTGGACAATGGATTATCCAGATCTACGCCTGCTCGTAGGGACAGAGCAGAAAGCGTATGGCATAAAGACGTGATAGAAGATGTCTAGACTCAGAGCGATGTCTCACGGCTTGGTCTCAGGCTCAACCACCAGGTAGAAGGTTTCATCAGAGCGGATCATTCCCAGATCCTCCCTGGCTCGCTCCTCAACCGCTCCGGTACCCGACTTGAAGGCACTGACTTCGGCGGCAAGAATTTCATTGCTGCGACGCAGCTGACGGTTGGTTGCCTCTTGTTCCTCAATGGCGTTTGTTAAGCGCACCACCTCGGCAAGGCTTCCATCACCAACCCAGAGTCGATACTGCAAGAGTGCCAGCACCGAAAGCATTGTACATAAAAGCCATTTCACTGGGTTGATTCCGTCAGTCTGATCTCGCTTGGCCCCTTAGGACTTGAATTCAGCCCTGCCACGATAAGGTGCCGTAGAAGTACCCAACTCGGCTTCAATGCGCAGCAGGCGGTTATATTTGGCAACACGGTCGGAACGACACAGAGAACCGGTCTTAATCTGGCCAGCGGCAGTAGCGACCGCCAAATCGGCAATGGTCGTGTCTTCAGTCTCACCGGAGCGATGGGAAATCACCGCAGTATAGCCTGCGTCTTTCGCCATTTTGATCGCGTCCAGGGTTTCCGATAAAGATCCGATCTGGTTGAATTTGATCAGAATCGAATTACCGACACCTTTTTCAATGCCCTGCTTGAGAATCTTGGTATTAGTAACAAACAGGTCATCGCCCACCAACTGGACTTTAGCACCCAACTTATCGGTCTGATATTTCCAGCCATCCCAGTCGGACTCATCCTGACCGTCTTCAATGGAAATGATCGGATACTGATCGCACAGCTCAGCCAGGAAATCCGTGAAGCCTTCAGAAGTATAGACCTTACCTTCGCCGGAGAGATCGTACTTGCCGTCTTTATAAAATTCTGAAGACGCACAATCCAACGCCAGAGTGACGTCATCACCCAAGGTGTAACCCGCAGCTTCGACCGCTTCTTTAATAACCGCCAGAGCTTCTGCATTGGAAGACAGGTTGGGCGCGAAACCACCCTCATCACCGACAGCCGTGTTCAAGCCTTTACCGCTGAGGACCTTTTTCAGCTGATGAAAGATTTCAGCTCCAACTTGCAGAGCTTCTGCAAAAGACTTAGCACCGACAGGCTGAACCATGAACTCCTGGATATCAACATTATTGTCAGCATGCTCACCGCCGTTGAGAATGTTCATCATTGGAACAGGCATGGAATACTGACCAGAGGTTCCATTGACGTCCGCAATGTGCTGATACAGTGGAATATTCTTGTCGCTAGCGACAGCCTTGGCAGCAGCCAGAGAGACAGCCAAAATGGCATTGGCGCCCAAGTTGGCTTTATTCTCAGTGCCATCAGCCTTGATCATCGCCTCGTCCAGGGCACGCTGGTCGCTGGCATCCATACCGACGAGCAATTCCCGAATCGTGGTGTTGATATTTTCAACCGCTTTGAGAACACCTTTGCCGAGGTAGCGACTCTTGTCACCATCGCGCAATTCAAGCGCTTCACGGGAACCAGTGGACGCTCCAGAAGGCGCACACGCCGAACCAATCGCACCGGATTCAAGAATGACATCCGCATTCACCGTCGGATTGCCTCGGGAGTCCAGTACCTCAAAGGCCTTCACATCAACAATCTTGCTCATTCAGTGTTTTCTCCTAGTGTAACTGATTAATGTAGAGCGATTTGGGAGCTCCTGATTTACGACCATTCGCAATCAGAAGCCACTTAGCGTATTTCTAATGGCGGAAGCTGCTTGATCACCCGGTCCACCGCCTGCACCTCAGCCAAAAAAGGTTCCAGCTTCGATAGCGGTAAAGCACTTGGACCATCGCAAGCCGCCGCATCGGGATTGGGGTGAGCTTCCAGAAAGAGACCGGCCAACCCAGTTGCCATTCCCGCCCGGGCCAGCTCTGCAACTTGATGACGACGTCCGCCAGAGGCAGCTCCCATAGGGTCGCGACATTGTAACGCATGAGTCACGTCAAAAATGACCGGCGCGCCATTGCTCGCTTCTTTCATGGTGCGAAAGCCCAGCATATCGACAACCAGGTTGTCGTAGCCAAAGCAGCTGCCCCGTTCACACAACATTACCTGCTCATTGCCGCACTCGGCAAACTTTTCGACAATGTTTTTCATCTGTGGCGGACTGATGAATTGCGGCTTCTTAATGTTGATTACGGCACCGGTTTTCGCCATGGCTTCAACCAGATCCGTCTGCCGAGCCAGAAATGCCGGCAGCTGGATGACGTCACAAACCTGAGCCACTGGCGCACATTGTTCAATTTCGTGAACATCCGTAATGACGGGGCACCCGAACTGCTGTTTGATCTTCTCCATAATGCGTAACCCCTCATCCATACCAGGCCCACGATAGGAGTGGATGGAAGAACGGTTGGCCTTGTCGAAAGAGGCCTTAAAAACATAGGGAATACCCAGCTTTTCGGTAACCGATGTGTAGTGTTCGGCGACCTGCAATGCCATGGATTCCGACTCAAGGACGTTCATGCCACCAAAGAGCGTAAAGGGCCGATCATTGGCGACGGTCAGAGAATCAATATGAATCGTTTTGTGCTGCACGAGGATAGCTCCTGCGATGTTATTGGCTGTAATAAGAGCATCCGCGACTTAAACCCAGCCGCGGCAATTTCAGAAATTTGGTTGACGTCAGCAGGCATCGCCGAAGGCGCCAGGCCCCCTTTGGAAACCCTAACGCCGAAATGACGGAGCCGTGACTTAGTGGCTTTGCTCCGCGACAAGTTCAGTCAACTGATGGGGAAAACGACCTTCGCGATTTTTCAACGCCGCCAGAATAAAGCTGCTGAAGAGCTTATGACCGGTGATTGGATTGGACGTAAACTCGGGGTGAAATTGACAGGCGACAAACCAGGGATGGTCAGGCAGCTCCACCATTTCAACCAGATTATCGTCCGCCGACCAGCCACCCACCTTCAATCCGGCCTGCTGCAACTGATCCACGTAATTGTTGTTCACCTCGTAGCGGTGACGATGACGTTCGACAATGACATCTTCCTGGTAGATGTCCCGCGCCTTCGTACCCGCAACCAAGCGACACTCCTGGCCGCCAAGGCGCATAGTACCACCCAGATCGGATTTTTCGTCGCGACGCTCAACCTCACCTTCCGACGTCACCCACTCAGTGATCAAGCCGATAACGGGATGCTTGGTGGAGCGGTCAAATTCAGTACTGTTCGCTTCAGCAAGTCCAAGCACATTACGCGCAAACTCAATGACGACCGACTGCATGCCCAGACAAATACCAAGATAAGGTATGCCATTTTCACGGGCATAACGCACGGCCATCAATTTGCCGTCCATGCCCCGCTCACCAAAACCACCAGGCACAAGAATCGCATTGGCGTCTTCCAGCATGGCAGTACCCTGGGTTTCCAGGTCCTCGGCATTAATGTATTTCATGTTGAGACGGGTACGGGCGTGGATACCTGCGTGTCCGAGAGCCTCATTCAAGGATTTGTAGGCATCCAGCAAATCCATGTATTTGCCGACCATCGCCACGGTCACTTCGTGGGTTGGATTCAGCTTCCCTTCAACCACCGCAGACCACTCAGAAAGATCTGCTTCTGGCGCCTCAAGACGGAAGTTATCCAGCACAATCTGGTCGAGCTGATAGTCTTTCAATAGCTGCGGAATAGAATAGATGGTACGGGCGTCAGGCAATGGCACAACGGCGCGCTCATCAACGTTGGTAAACAGCGCAATCTTGCGGCGGGAGTCGTCGTCGATCACCCGCTCGGAGCGACACAGTAGAATTTCCGGCTGCACACCAATAGAACGCAGCTCTTTAACAGAATGCTGGGTGGGCTTGGTTTTGGTCTCACCTGCTGTGGCGATATAGGGTACCAGTGTCAGGTGAATCCACTGAGCGCGATCCCGTCCCAGCTCAATCTTTAACTGCCGCGCGGCCTCTAGAAATGGCTGCGACTCGATATCACCGACGGTGCCACCAATTTCAACCAAGGCGATATCCGCATCACGCCCACCTTCCAGAACACGTCGCTTAATCTCGTCGGTGATGTGGGGAATGACCTGAACCGTCCCCCCCAAGTAGTCACCACGACGCTCTTTGCGCAGTACCGTTTCGTAGACACGGCCGGTTGTAAAGTTATTGCGGCGGCTCATCTTAGCGCCAACGAAGCGCTCATAGTGGCCTAAATCCAGGTCGGTTTCCGCGCCATCCTCCGTAACGAAGACCTCCCCGTGCTGAAAGGGGCTCATGGTGCCGGGATCCACATTAATGTAGGGATCCAGCTTGAGGATCGTCACTTTCAGACCGCGAGTCTTAAGTATCGCCCCGAGCGACGCGGAAGCGATGCCCTTACCCAAAGAAGAAACCACACCACCGGTGACAAAGATGTAACGCGTCATGAAAAACCTTATTGAAACTGACTGGATTGGGTGCGAGACGGCACGGATCTGTTAATAAATACAGCTCATTAAAGATCGGTGGCAGCGGCCCTGAAGATGGGACGCCAGTCTACCGGAATCGTGGCGCCCTCTCAATCTTCGCCTTAGCGACAGCAACTCACTTACCTTTCAGAGTAAATCTAGTACATCAGGCTGCCATTCCCAGTACGCAACCACTGGATCAGCCCCTGAATCAAGGTCAAAGACAGGCTGACGACTCAGATTCCCCCCTTAGAAGAGGTTCCTGCACTGTCCGTTCAGACCGTTAATTGTCGTTTTCATCGCCCACAAATCGAGCAGCAACGATTTTCCAGAATTGGTCAGCGCCATCCATAAGTACTTTAGAGCAGCCCAACGGCTTGGGATTCGAATGAGGCTCTAGCTGAACTATCGACCTGCCAGGCTGCCGCATCCCTTGAAAATAGCGATCCAGGTGGACTTCAATGACCTGCTCAGTTGCGCTGCTGTAAACAACATACATTACTCCGTCCCGCGCATCACATTTCGCCGCTGCAATGCCATCGAGAACCACAAACGCCTCGGCCTCTTGTTTTGAATTAGCCGCAACATCTAATGGAAGAGAACAGAGCGAGCTAAATACCAACAGCCAAACGCCAGAACCTATCTTTAGGCATATTTTGCTAAACATTACCCTCTCCCGTTTCAATTATTAAATTCCTGGAGCTTTCAGAAATACAATTCGTTAAAACAAAAAATGACTGGCACTCCTTCTGAGAGATATCAAAAAAGAAAAAGACATCTGCCAGAACCCGGGAAAAGATCCCTATATTCATCGCCACTCAACAACAAATCTCATCATCACTGGCTTTGAATTTCCCTGTATTTCTACCGATAAATAACGATCTGTATCGAAGAAAAATTCTCAGACTAACCGGGAACTTTTCCCGTCTTTTCATCACCCCATTGATATCGTCAAACTGCGCATACTATGATCGTCACTAGCTAAAAACAAAATAAAAAAATAAACACGATAAACATTTCGAAATATCAACTTGCACTCCTCAAACTGAATAATGATAAGTACAAATAAGGATTGATACATAGATAACAGATAGACACCAAAACAGTGATTATCTGGTTGCGTTAGGCGGCATTGCATTCCATGTCGAACGGCATTCTATATGTATCAAAAGTACATACTAATAAAAGTTATAAGGATGATGTGCAGTCTCAAAATGTCGATTTTCTATAGATAAAAAAGCTCTATTTAAAAATACGTTTAGAGCATTTTTAGCTTTTGAAAACAGCAGACTGTCGTTATGAACAAAAACGATAATTATAGGTTTTATAACGAGGGTGAATTGCCTTATTAATGCTTTTGTAAAGCGTAAATAAGGCAAGGTCGGTCTACCCCCCTTGGAAAATCAAAAACGTTGTATCGAGTGACCCGCAAGAGGGCTTTTACGGTCGTCTGATGGTTAGCTCTGCAATCACAAATCCATATAGGGAGAATGCCATACATGACTAAACCATTTAAAAGAACCGCTATGTGCTTAGCCATAGCCGCATCCACTGCCCTGCTTGCAGCTCCGGTTACCTTTGCCAACGAAAAACTGGTGGAGATTTCGAAAAGTGAAGAAAATTGGGCCCTGCCAGGTAAAAACTACAGTGCCAATAATTACAGCACCAACAAACAGGTTAATAAAAGGAACGTAAAAAACCTGAAGCCTGCCTGGTCCTTTTCTACCGGTGTTCTTCACGGACATGAAGGAACGCCACTGGTTGTAGATGGAAAGATGTTTATCCATTCCCCCTTTCCGAATACCACCTTCGCTCTCGACCTCGATGATCCCAACAAAATTCTTTGGCAAAACAAACCCCAGCAAGATGCTACAGCACGCGCCGTTGCCTGTTGCGACGTGGTGAATCGAGGCCTGGCCTACTGGCCCGGCGACGATGACCGAGGAGCCTTGCTATTCAGAACGCAACTGGACGGGCACATTGTTGCTCTCGATGCCGAAACCGGTAAAACCGTCTGGATGATGGAAAACTCTGACATCATGGTTGGATCCACTCTGACCATCGCGCCCTTTGTAGTTAAAGACATGGTGCTGGTCGGCTCATCTGGTGCAGAACTGGGGGTGAGAGGCTATGTCACCGCTTACGATGTCAAAACCGGAGAGCAACGCTGGCGAGCCTACGCCACAGGTTCGGATGAAGAAATGTTGATCGATAAAGGCTTCAACATCAAAAACCCACACTACGGTCAGCAAGGTTTAGGAACCAGAACTTGGGAAGGAGACGCCTGGAAAATTGGCGGTGGCACCAACTGGGGTTGGTACGCCTATGATCCCGATGAAGAACTCATTTACTTCGGCACAGGCAATCCGGCCCCATGGAATGAAACCATGCGCCCGGGAGATAACAAGTGGACCATGACCATTTTCGGACGCGACGTTAACACCGGCAAGGCGCGCTTCGGCTATCAAAAAACACCCCATGACGAATGGGACTACGCGGGCGTTAACGTCATGATGCTGTCGGAACAGGAAGATAAAGACGGCAAAAAACGCAAATTGTTAACCCACCCCGATCGCAACGGTATTGTCTATACCCTGGATAGAGTCAGCGGCGATTTGGTTTCGGCCAACAAACTGGACGATACCGTGAATTGGGTAACAGAGGTCGACTTAGAGTCTGGCTTACCCGTCCGGGATCCAGAATACGGTACGCGAATGGATCACAACGCGACAGATATCTGCCCCTCCGCCATGGGTTATCACAACCAAGGCCACGACTCCTACGATCCAGATCGTGAACTCTTTTTTATGGGCATCAACCACATCTGTATGGATTGGGAACCCTTTATGCTGCCCTACCGGGCTGGCCAATTCTTTGTCGGCGCGACCTTAAATATGTATCCCGGACCTAAAGGCGATCGCCAAAACTATGAAGGCCTCGGCCAGGTTAAAGCCTACAACGCCATTACCGGCGAATATAAGTGGGAAGTTATGGAGCGCTTTGCTGTTTGGGGGGGCACCATGGCAACGGCCAGCGGACTGGTCTTCTACGGTACGCTCGATGGATTTATCAAAGCGCGTGATGCCGATAACGGCAAGCTCTTGTGGAAATTCAAACTGCCGTCCGGCGTGATCGGCCACCCGATGACCTTCGAGCATGATGGTACTCAATATGTCGCCATCAACTATGGCGTCGGCGGCTGGCCGGGAGTAGGGCTGGTGTTTGACCTGGAAGATCCCACCGCTGGACTCGGTGCCGTAGGTGCGTTCAAAAAACTCGCCAACTACACCCAAATGGGCGGTGGCTTGATGGTCTTTTCTCTGGATGGGGAAAGCCCATACACCAAAGATCTAATGCGTGGCGAATACGCGCAAGTATCTAAGTAATCGATGTGATCGCGGGCGTTAGCCCGCAATCATCCTCGAAGAGATCAATAATAAAACAGCATAAAAGGTCATAAGCCAATGAAACGCAAAAAAAGAATACACCGGCTGCTGAAAAACCTCTTTGCCACAGAGCACTCTATAAAAACCTCTAAAAAAACGAAACGCTTTCTGTTCTCTTGCTCCGCGTTATTCGTCGCAAGCGGTTTAGGTTCTGCAAGCCACGCGCAACACCTTGCCGCGGATTCACTGCGCGTCTGCGCTTCGACGCAACAAGCGCCCTACTCTATGCAAGACGGCACCGGATTTGAAAATCGTTTGGCTCAGGTATTAGCCAACGAAATGAACCGCAATCTGGAATTTGTCTGGACCGAGCGTCCGGCGATTTACTTGGTCAGGGATTATTTAAACAAAGGCAAATGCGATTTGGTCATGGGCGTCGATACTGGGGATGAGCGCATGCTCACCAGCGAACCCTATTACCGGACTGGCTATGTGTTTATTTCCAAAGAAGACCAACATTTTGAGGGCAATTCCTGGACTGATCCTAGCATCGAAAATTACTCCCGCTTCGCCATGAGTTTCGGCTCGCCCGCAGAAGTCATGTTGCGTCAGATTGGTATGAGCAAGTACGAGGACAATGCCGCCTACCTCTATTCATTGGTTAACTTTAAATCTCGCCGCAATCAATACACTCAAATCCCCCCCGCAAGACTGGTCAGCGAAGTCGCTCAAGGGAATGCCGATTTGGCCGTTGCATTTGCCCCCGAAGTGGCGAGATATGTCGAAGCATCACCAATTCCTTTGAAAATGTCGATTATCTCCAATGACCAACATCGTGCTGACGGCAAAGAAGTCCCTCACCACTTTAGCCAATCTGTCGGCGTGCGTAAGGAGGATCAGGATCTGTTATCGGACGTCAACAGAGCGCTCCAGAATATCGAGCCAAAAATTACCGATATTCTTGAAAAGGAAGGCATTCCGTTACTTGAGATCGCAGGCTAAAGATCGCGCTGTTTTCTCCAATACATAAATACACGTCGTGAGAGTTGTCAGTTATGTCCTATCTCAAATACTTGCTGATCGGTACAAGCCTTTTTTCCGCCACTGCGGTTATGGCGCTGTCGCCGATGCTTCAATTTCGGCACACCGAAACGGGTATGCCGCTGGATTTAAACCTTGCCAAAGAAGAAGGCAGAGATACCGAAGCCGTCACGCAATTTCTAAATTCCGGTGAAAATCTCTACAACGAAGATCAGGAAGCCCTTCCCAAAGGCGAGGAACTCTATCTGACTATGTGCTCCGGCTGTCATGGTCACACAGCGGAAGGCAAGATTGGGCCCGGCTTAAACGACGATTATTGGACCTACCGAAAAAACACAACCGATGTCGGTTTGTTTGAAACCATCTATGGCGGCGCAAGAGGCCAAATGGGCCCGATGTATCGAGCCCTTAGCCTCGATGAAATGCTGCTCGTAATGGCTTGGGTAAGACACCTCTATACCGGTGAACCCGATACCGCCACCTGGCTGGAGGAAGAAGAACGGCAGGCTTTTACGCCCTACAACGAATGATACCGAGAAGGTCTTAAAAATTCGTTTCACAACGGAGGATGAATTATGAAAACATCAACTCGCACCTTTAGTTTACTCTGCACCAGTGCAACATTAAGCTTGGCCCTGTCTCACTCTGTACTCGCCTATGACGGCACCAACTGCAAAGAACCCGGCAACTGCTGGGAACCTAAACCCGGCTACCCAGAAAAAATTGCCGGCTCTGAATACGACCCTCAACACGACCCCAAAGAGCTGAATCGCCAGAGCGAATCCATTTCTGAGATGGAAAAACGCAACGCGATGCGTGTTGCTCATTTTAAAAAGACGGGAGAATTTATTTACGACGTGAAACGCATCCCGAAATAAGACCACCTGGAAAGACAGATGGTCTCCAAGAGGCCATCTGAATAAAACCTCTAATAAGAAACCGAGGGAAGCCACTGCAAATAAACGGCGCCCTCTCCTTGCTACGATGGAATGTATGGCAACTGGCAGTGACATTGAGAATTTTCTCGCCGACTGGCGCCATCGCGCCCTGTTGTTTGAGCAAGCCTGTGAACAAGTGATTCTCGGACAAGCTCATGCCATACGTCTCTTAACGATCGCTATTTTCGCTCGAGGGCATGTGCTTCTCGAAGGAGATGTTGGCGTCGGTAAAACCACGCTTCTGCGTGCGGCCGGTCGCGCGATTGGAGGCGCTTACGAGCGCATTGAAGGCACCGTCGATTTGATGCCCGGAGACCTCACCTACCACACCTATCTGGATGACAGCGGACGTCCGCGAGTTGAACCGGGCCCTGTTCTTCGTGCAGGCGACGCCCTGTCGATTTTCTTTTTTAACGAAATCAACCGCGCCCGCCCCCAAGTCCATGCTCTGTTACTCCGATTAATGGCAGAAAAATCTCTGAATGCTTTTAATCAACTGTACAAGTTTCCACACCTACAAGTTTTCGCCGATCGCAACCAAGTTGAGCGCGAAGAAACCTTCGAATTGCCTGCCGCGGCTCGCGATCGGTTTTTTATGGAAATTCCTATCGGCTTACCGACAGATGATGCCATTCGTAAAGCATTGATTTTCGATCCTCGTTTTTATGACGCGGACGCACTCGTCGACAGCGTCGAACCGGGATTGCTCGACTACACACAACTTAATCTGGTCGCTGCATCCATTCAATCCCAGGTACACGCGTCAGAGGCCATTCAGGACTATGTCGCAACACTGTGGCGCTGTGTTCGCTGGCCACAATCACACAACATTCAACTGGCCGACATTGCAGTGGAACAACTGGTTGCGGGCGGCGCGAGTCCCCGCGGCATGGCTTTTCTGATTCGCGCGGCACGGGTACGTGCCTGGTTGGAAGGTCGCAACATGTTGGTTCCCGAGGACATTCGCGATGTTTTCTCAGCCGTTATGGCACACCGAATCTTCCTAAACCCGATGTACGAACTACGCCAACAGCAGATTGTCGACGAGCTTATCTCAATGGCATTCAAGCAGGTCGCTGCGCCATGAACACCTCGGTCGCCATGCAGAATGCTCAGCAACAGCAATTGGCATTCACGCCCGAAATCCCCTATCGCTTACCCTGGCGCGTTGATTCCGCCATGATCGGATCCCATCGAGGAGTCTCCGGTGGAGGTTTGGGTGCCTTCCGCGATACGGTCGAATTCTGGCGTCAACCCGATGCCCGTCGAATCGATCTCAGACAAACAATTCGGGATCCCTGGCAGCAGATTTATGTGCGCCGGTTCGAACAGCGCACAACGATAAATGTTATCGCGTTAATTGATCTATCAGGATCCATGGCTTATGACCAGGGTAATGGCAATAAATTGCGACGAACTGCGGCCGTGTGCCAGGGCCTCGCGAGATTTGCGCGACGGATAGGCGACGCTTTTGGCGTGATCGGCTGCAATGATCATCTGTGTGAAAATGTTTCTTTAAAGCCCTCTCGTCGACGCGGCGTCGAAATTAGCATTGCGAGCCTATTCGCGGCGGCCAGCAAGCCTTCCGGCGGCGCCAACGCATTGCCTCTGGCTGCGCAGCAGATGCCCTCGCGTCGCTCACTGATTTTTTTTCTGTCTGACTTTCATCTTCCCACTGAGCTGCTGGAAGCAACGCTGATTACACTGGCAAGGCATGAGGTAATCCCCCTGCATCTTCAAGATGCGGAAGAAACCCGTCAACTTGCTCGCTGGGGACTACTTCGCGTCAGAGACATGGAAAGTCAGCGACAGAGGCTGCTGGTCATGCGTCCTAAACTGCATGAAAAGTGGCAGCGGGCTGAAGCAGAGCAACAGCAGACGCTAGCAGGTCTGTTTGCCCGCTACGGTCGAAATAGCATAAAGCTCACCGACCGATGGACACCGGAAGGGTTGAGCGAAAGCCTCCTAGGTCGGTGACAACCGTGCATCGGCTGCGAGTTTATATTCTTCTGACAGCAACCATTCTGTGGATGCCTGTCAGTGTCAACGCGCTTACCTTACAGCGACAAACGCCGCAACCTTTTGGTTTTTTTATTGGTGATGTGATTCACCATCGTATCATCGCTGATACGGACCAACATACACGCCTGTCGCCAGCCAGCTTGCCGACACCTCAGGCGCTCACCTACTGGTTGGATTTGCGTGACGTTCAAATATCCAGCCAGAGCTACGGCCAGTACCGGCGTTACATCATTGACTTGGAATACCAAGTTTTTTACTCCGCCCTAACAGCCACACGGCTGGAAATTCCAGCATTTAAATTAGGATTTGAAACCGACCAAGATATAGAGCACCTACGAGAACAAACGCTTCCCGCTTGGCCTTTTATTGTTTCGTCTCTGAGAGGACTGGAGACCGGGGTCACAGGTCAGCAGGGCACTCTGCGTAATGACCGCGAGCCAAACCAGATAGAAACCCAAAAATTACAACGACGAATTTTCACCCTCCTATTCGCATCATTGTTGCTATTTCTACTGCTGGCGCACCACCGAACACTCTGGCCGTTTCGGCTTCGACCGTCGCGCCCCTTTGCCTCTGCCGCAGCAACGTTAAAACACGACTTGAAGCGGGCAGCGTCTGGCAGCCATTCGGCAACTCCACCTTTAAAAGTCATGCACCGTGCTTTCGACACAACAGTGGGCAAGCGCCTGTTTGCTGATGACTTGCCCGATTTTTTTGAACACCACCCCATTTACTGCCGTCTTCAAGAAGAGATACATACCTTCTACAAAACTTCTCGGGAGTTCTATTTTTCTTCTGAATCCCGCACATGTGCGACTCTTGATACAAAAGCCCTAACCACATTGGCAAAAAAACTAGCCGAATTGGAGAGGCGAGAATGCTGAAGAGTATCGCCTTTGACCATCCCTGGGTACTTCCTGCATTGATACTTATGCTGATCCCCCTGATCGGCAGCACACTGCGCATTAACGCTTATCCTTCGTTGCAAGCTGTTCCGGACGACACCTTGTCTAAAACGTTAAACCTGGGATTGATCATCACCGCGATCCTCGCCTACACCGCCCTTGTGCTGGCACTGGCCAGCCCCTATCGCATCGGTCAAACCGTTGAACGCCTCGGCACGGGTAGCAATATCGTGCTGCTGATCGATCGCAGCGACAGCATGAATACCGATTTCGCCGGACGTCGACCCAGTGTCGGTGAACCATCAATGGCAGCGGCAGCGTCGCGACTATTACGTGAATTTGTCACTTACCGAGAACATGACCGCTTTGGCGTCGCTGGATTTTCCACCGCACCAATGCTGATCTGCCCCCTGACATCGCACCGCGATGCCGTCATGGCCGCCATCGATGCCATGGACCGTCCGGGCTTGACAAGAACCAACGTCGGTCTCGGTCTGGCTCTCGCTCAAACCATGTTTCCGGATGGCGCAGCGCCGGGATCGCGAGCCATTTTGTTAGTTTCTGACGGGGCTGCCGTGGTCGACCCTAAAGTTCAAGATCGGTTGCGACAGGCATTTACCCGCGATGGCACACATCTTTATTGGCTCTTTTTAAGAGCGGCCAACAGTCGCAGCATTTATGACGAACCTTCATCCAATCAACGTGATACACCGCAGGCCATGCCCGAACGTCATCTGGACCTGTTCTTCAAAAGTCTCGGCGTTCCCTATCGCGCTTTCGAAGCGGAAAGTCCGGACGCTATCGAGCAAGCCATTTCTGAAATTGCACGCTTGGAATCGGATCCTTTCCCCTATCTGGAGACAACACCCCGGCAGGATTTAAGTACCCAGTTTTATTCTCTGGCAAGCATTGCCGTTAGTCTGCTGCTATTGGCCAAACTGATGGAAACCAACCTCACTGGAGTCGCCCCGTGAGCGGATCAGCAAAACGTCGCCCATCGTTCTCTGGGTATCTCGGCAGCGTTTATGACAGGCTGCTGCCAGGCCTGTTTATTATCTGTATCGCCGCCCTTGTCTACCAGATGCTTTTGCTTTGGCAGGTTACAAAAACCAACCGGATAATTGACGACCTTAAAGCTGGTTACGACGTCGCTGTCGATCTCTCAGCCGAACCTGAACTGCTTTTCGCCCGAGGTTACGCTTTGGTCCAACGCGAAGATTTTGACGCGTCCTACCCTATTTTGGATGCGCTCAGTCGCAGGGCTCCCGAGTCGCGGGAGCGCAGCGATTTACTTTATGATTTGGCCAATGCCCGTCTTCGCTCGGCTTATTTGCTTGCCGATCAGAACCGCTTTACCGATGCTGTCCCCCTGGTTGATCTTGCAAAAGATGAGCTCCGGAGAGCTCTACGCATCAATCCCGATGACTGGAATTATAAGCACAACCTGGATGTCGCCCTGCAGCTGGTTCGGGATTTTCCCAATCGCCCACAGGCTGCCACAGATGAGAAGCCGGAATCCCCCGAAGAGCTTTGGACCGACCTTCCCGGCCGCCCCGGAGGCCTTCCGTGAGCTTCGTCCCTTTGTCAGACACGACCAAAGCTCCTGGCACCTGGCTGCTGGCGGTAGCTCTCATTTGCCTTTTGGCAACGTTTACTAAACCTCAACTGGAACGTCAAAGTAGCCGCTATCGCGCGCTGTTAGTGATCGACGTAACACGCAGTATGAACGTGCGCGACTACACCGACAGCAACCAGGCAATCTCTCGTCTTGATGCCATAAAGCGTGGAATTCGCCAATGGCTAATTGCCAGTCCTTGTGAATCACAATTGGGCTTGGCTATTTTTACCAGCCGCCAGGCATTTCTATTGTTCGAACCCTTGGAAATCTGTAGCAACCACGCACCGATTATGGCAGCAGTCGACGCGGTGAACTGGCGAATGGCCTGGCAGGGAGATAGTGGCATAGCCTACGGCCTCAACAGCGCTTTTGAATTGGCGCAGGCGGTCGATGCAGACCTCGTCTTTTTGACAGATGGACAGGAAGCTCCCCCGCCTCCACGTAGCGGTCCACCTCGATTTAAAGGTAAGGCCGGAGACGTTCATGGGCTTTTAGTCGGAGTCGGCGGCATCACCCCTGCGCCGATACCCGAATACGATCGAGACGGTCGGGAAATCGGTTTTCTGGATGCCTCGGATGTCCCCCACG
Organism: Pseudomaricurvus sp. ABR4_320; assembly: GCF_056159445.1. Taxonomy (NCBI): domain Bacteria; kingdom Pseudomonadati; phylum Pseudomonadota; class Gammaproteobacteria; order Cellvibrionales; family Cellvibrionaceae; genus Pseudomaricurvus; species Pseudomaricurvus sp. ABR4_320. Next base: position 23,732 of record NZ_JBSWVF010000019.1, read on the forward strand.
AATCTCGCTTGGGCGTACCGCCAACAGATGCCAGCAATCGTCCTGGCTGGCATCCACGCAACGCCCCCTGGGGAGGTGGCATGAGTCAGGGTAACGAACATCTTTCATCGGTTCGCACCCGTTATTTGACTGAGCGTGCAGAATTGATGGGACTGCAATACGCCCACTTCCGTGAGCTATTTGAATTCACCGACCTGCTAACGCCGGCGCTAACCCCCCGGCCATTGACGGTTCTGATCGACGCCCGCTGGCTACTGGCTTTGCTGGCGCTGCTCTGTCTCTGCGGCGCTTACCTCGTTTCATTTTGGGACAACCACAAACAACGTCGTTATACCTAGTCAGGAGAAAACCATGCAAACCACCTGTCATTTCAAGACCATTCTGCCTACCTCCGCACTGTCCGGTCTGATTACATTGGTGCTTACTCTGTTTATCGTCACACCAGCATCAGCCCACGGCCCCTCGCCGCAAAGACTCGAAGAACACATTATGCTGTCGGCTGATCCCGAAACCGTGTGGTCGATGATTGGAGATTTTCATAAGCTCGCCGAATGGCATCCCCTGGTAAGCGCCAGCGATGGCGATGGGGGTAATACGACGGGCGCGACTCGTGAAGTTGCTTTGGCCGGCGGCAACATTGTCGAAAGGCTGGATCGCCACAAAGATGAGCCTAAGCTGTATAGCTATCGGGTATTACACGAAAACACCTCTGCGTTGCCGGCAAGCTTCTACAGCGCAACACTTACTGTACGCCCTGCCAATGGCGGGAGTGAAGTTATCTGGAAAGGTATGTTTTACCGAGCAGATACTAGTAATTATCCCTCAGATGAAATGAATGACGATGCTGGCCGCGAGGCATTAAGCCACTTCTTTCGCACCGGCTTGGAAAGTCTTCAGGAGATGACCGTCAGCCAACACTAACGGGTTTGCGATCCGACATGATCGATCTCAATAAGGCAACCCCAAAATATCGCGGCTGGCATCGCTGGCTGCCAGCCTTTGCGCTGATCTTCATTGCCAGTATTCTGGCGCTGGCACTGTTCTATGAGCCTCCCACCCCACCTTCACTCGAGTCAGAATTAACCGATACCCAATACATTAGCGAGACTGGTTTCGGCGCTAGGCCAACCTGGCTATCTCCATTGATGAGAGAAGACCCAGCGCACTGGTTAGCATCCTGGCCTGGAACCGAAACCCCAGCCGTCGAGCAGTTAACACAGAGCAAAGATCTGTTGCGCCAGGCACGACAACATTTTGATGAAGATCCCCGCATGATTGCCAATCGCTCGGTACAGGTCGCAGAAATGCTGCAGGATCTGAACGCGGAAGAACACCCCGTCAATGTGCTGGCAGATCTTCTCGAAACAGTGAGCGCGGACAGTCGCACCATTCCCTTTGCAGAACTCTGCCAACACTACATTGTCATTCGACGTCAGGGACAGCCACGTATGACTGCACTGAAGACCCTTGCCGAAAACTATCGGTATGACATGATAGAAACGGATTCGAGCAATGGTAAAAAATAACAGCCAGGATCTTTTGACGGAACTGGCTGATGACATAATAAGGACAATACTATGGAATCTCTGGACAACAAGGTGGCTTTTATCACCGGTGGTGCCAGCGGTATTGGACTCGGGATCGCCAAAATACTGGTTCAGAATGGATCACGGGTAATCCTAGCCGATCTACGCGACGATCATCGTCAAAATGCCGCACGTTGGTTTGTAGAAAATGATCTGGCCGACCAAGTCTACACGCTGCCTCTGGATGTCAGCGATAGAGACTCTTTTCAGAAAGCAGCAGACTCCGCAGAAGAACACTTCGGTCATATCGACATTCTTATCAACAATGCCGGAGTCGATGTCAGCGGCCCGTTAAAAGAGGCCTCATTTTCGGATTGGGATTTTGGCCTGGGCGTAAACCTGAACGGCGTTATCAACGGCGTGCAAATCTTTCTACCCAAACTGTTAAAACACGGCAATGGCGGACATATCGTCAACACGGCTTCATTGGCCGGCCTGACCCCCATGCCATCAGAATACGTTGTCTACGCCACGACCAAGTCTGCGGTAATTGCCTTGTCAGAGAGCATTCGCATAGGGCTAGACGCCGACAATATTGGTGTCAGTGTACTTTGTCCCGGCCCGATAAAATCAAACATCCACCAATCCGGGCGCAACCGTCCGAACAAATACAAGTCCACTCAAGGTTTTACCCAGTCGGAAGCACAGTTGGAAAACAGACCCGTGTCGGATCTATGGATGGAGCCGGAAACTGTCGGAGAAATGGTTAAAGACGCCATCCTTAATAACGAACTCTACATCATTACCCACGGAGAATGGCGCGCGCCCATAGAGCAGAGGTTTAACGCCATCCTAAACGCCATGCCGACAGACGTTAATCCGGATCTCTTGGCCAGTCTGCGACCAAATGAAGGTTGATATCCTAAGCTTAAAAAAAGATAAACTCCACGCATCCATTTGCCAACGTCTACGTCTTGCGAGCAACCATTAGCTTGCTGGCAGTACGGACTGTTCCAAAAATTTCAGCGACTGCAACAAGCATCAAAAATACTCCTAATGCCAACATGGCGTGGAAACCATACCATTTAAACAGCAGTAACCCCGCAATACACCCAGTTACAAAAGAGAACAACGTCGTCAGATGTGTGTTCAGAGTATCTCGAACCAAACACCTTTCGTCCCTACCGTCGCGCGCGAACAGTGTAAACAGTAGTGAGCCGAGAGCGATGCCAGCATCGGTCAGCGTTCCCGTCACATGAGTCGATCTCACACGGCCATTTGATATCTGCGTCGACGTGGAATTATGAACCCCCATCAAAAAACCGAGCATCACTAAAATTTCCGCATTGTAACTTTTCGAGTAAAACAATAGTTCAAATGCAGAGACAGCCGTTAATGCTACCCCTTCCAACAAAAGTATCTGACAGAATATTGTTCTGACGTTGTGCTTAAGACCGACGATGACAGCGCAACGGGCTAACATCCCACCGATCACAAAGGCGCCGATCAGCGAGGCCAGAAAGGCTAAACCATAGGCATCGGTGGTAGCGACCTCCGATGATATCTGAGAGGTGTTACCACTCATGTGCGACGGCAAAAAACCGAATGCTCCAAGAGCCATCGCATTCAGCACACCTGCGGCTGTTGCCAACACTAAGGCCAGCCAACGATCTTCGCGATGGGATCGAACTTTCTTCTTCTTGATGAGCATGGATTACCTCTACCTATTCAGCATCAATAACGGGTTAGAGAGTCAAGTTCTCTTAGCGTTCCCTATCAATACCACGAATAAGAGTAAAGCTACTTTTTTGAAAATTTTTCAAAAAACGCTGCACTTTCCTTCACACGAATAATAGGAAATCTTTATTAAAGCACGCCCCCTCAACCTGGATAGGTTCAGCAGATGCCCTCGTTTAACAAGTACGCCTGTAGGTCTTTACCGGACTCAGGTTCAAAAACCGTTTTACTGATTTCCAGCGCTTGTATCCGATCCAATCGGAAATTCCGAAATCCCTCACGCAATTCACACCAGCCCGTCAATAACCAGACCGGGCTAAATAAAAACAACGCTAAGGGCCTGACGGACCTGAAGGAGGTCTGTCCTGAATTGTCGGTATAGTGAATGTGTATTCTGTATCGTGCGCGAATCGCTGCCCGCAAATCAGAAAAACTAACGTCCCAAGGCACTCTCGCACAATTGGGAACCGAATAGGTCGCCAGCTGATCCAGATGACCAAGAGTCCCACTTGGCAGTACGGCCTGTATCTTTTCGAGGGCGTTTTTCGCTTTGGCAGCAAAGCAATCGTCCGTCCATTGGCTTACCATATTGATGCCTAGAACGATGGCTTCCAATTCGTCGTAGTCAAAGGTCACCGGTGGCATAAAATAATTTTTGTCGAGCACATAGCCGACTCCGGCTTCACCGGAAATGGGCACACCTGAGTCCATCAGATCGCGCAGATCCCGATATACAGTACGCGTACAAATCCCAAACGCTTCCGCGATACAGCTGGCGGTAACGGCCCTATGTCGCCGTCGAAGAAATTGGACAATGTTCATTAAGCGATCAGCTCTGCGCACCTGGCTCTCCCTGCGTCTAATAACTCAAAAAAAGTGTACCCTATAAAAACCTGCTGACACCACGCTGTCAGCAGACCTCTGTTAGAGTTACTTCACCCGACTTAAGACAGTTGCAAAAGGAGAATACAATGATCGGATATGTCACCCTTGGCACGAATGACTTACCGCGTGCCACCGCCTACTACGATGCCTTATTCGGTACTCTGGGGATTGGACGCTTTATGGAGGAGGAAAACTACTACGTTGCTTGGGCACCTAGCCCGGATGCTCCATCGGTCGCGGTCTCAGTACCCTTTAACAAAGAGCCTGCCACCGTCGGTAATGGCGTCATGGTCGCGCTCTATTTGGAGTCACCTGAGCAAGTGGATACGCTGTATGCGAAAGCCCTGGAATTGGGGGGAACCGACGAAGGTGAGCCCGGCTTTCGGCCGGGAGACAGCACCAAGGGATTCTACGCCGCCTACTTCCGGGATCTGGATGGCAACAAATTGAATGCATTCTGCATGGTCGAGTAACCCTCGCTGGAATGGGGATGCTGGATCGTAGATACTGCATCCCCAACGCCCATTTGAGCCCACGCCCGCCAGCCTGAGTTTTTGCCACGGCATCCCGTAACACCGGCGCGCTTGGCTTTCCCCCTCCCGACTCTGCGAGTTCCTACCAGCGAGTATGCCTTTCCCGAGTGTTAGCGACCAACGCTTTAAGAATCAGAGAGCGAGTAATAGACCCAACCAATTTGCCATGATCAATAACTGGGTAGATTTTAGGGCGAGCACTGAGCAAGGTTTGAGCTAATTCGATAATGCCGGTCTCCGGTGTTACAGATAAAACCTCTTTGTGCATGACATCGGTTACCGAGATCGGGTCTTGACAAAAAAAGGCCTCATTGAGCATTTCTTTGAGACAGTCCTGCTCTGAAACAAAACCAATGACTTGTTTTTTGTCGTCAATAACCGGCGCTCCAGATGTCCCCTCTTTAAGAAGCGCGGAAATAACATCCTGGATATTCATCGCGTGATTAATCGCGAAAGGGGACGGATTCATGAATTCATCAACAGTTATGGATTGCATAACAGTTTCTCCTTATTATTTTTCTTCCTTTTATCTTAGCCGTAATCCACTCCCAGAGTGCAACTCCAGGCGTCAATTCAATCCGTTTTCTTAAAATTGGCTAGGGATATTGTGACTTTCGATCTCAGTTGATACCTTGTTGTTTGATGCCTAAATCTTATAATGCCGGGCTGCTACAATAACCTCAGACAATCCAAAGAAAACGGGTGGCCAGTTTTGGCCGCAGCGAGACGAATGTTGTCCGTCACACACCCGTTTTATGCATGTAGACATCCTTTTTACTATGGTTTCTCGTTTTTTCCGTATCCGTATATTGTTGTTCTTGTTATTCGGTCTTTCGCCATTCCATCAACTTGCCACAGCGGCTGGCGACGTCAATCTCGCTTCTGTCAGTGCTGTCGTGGTCGATCTTGAACAGAAAGAAACGCTGATCTCAAAATACGACGATGTGGAGATGCCCGTTGCCTCAATTACCAAGCTAATGACGGCCATGGTGGTGCTGGATTCCGGGGCAGATCTTGACGAGCGGCTGGAGGTAAAAGACTGGCAGAATGAAAACGATAAAAACGCCTATTCGCGCATCCGCCTGGGCTCTACAGCAAAACGACGGGACCTGCTGCGAATTGCCTTGATGTCTTCGGAAAATCTCGCAGCCTATAATTTAGCCCTACACCACCCAGACGGCTACGAGGCCTTTATTGCCGCGATGAGTGTCAAAGCCATCTCTCTGGGCATGAACACCAGCTACTTCACCGACCCTACTGGCCTGTCCGTTCTCAATACGTCCACGGCGGGCGACCTCGCACGGATGCTGATCGCCGCCAACGACTACGAATTGATACGAGAGTATTCAACAACCCCGCAATTTACCGTTGAATTTCGCAAACCTCGCTATCGGCTTGGATATGGCAACACAAATCCGCTAATCCACAGCTCCCGCTGGGACGTTTCGCTTTCAAAAACCGGATATCTCACTGAGAGTGGTCGATGCCTGCTTATGGTGGCAGACGTCGCGGACCACAAGCTCGGCGTAGTACTGCTAAATTCGCTGGGCAAACGCTCACCCCTTGGTGATGCCGGTCGTATTCGGCGCTGGTTAGAAAATGGCACAGAAGGCAGTGTTTCTAAAGCTGCGGCCGCCTATCGGCAGCATTATTTGCAGACGCTGAATCTCGACCCCTAGGGCTTGTTAAGCCGGTCAGTCTCCGATTTCCAGCTCACTTTGCACAAAATATCAAAACCAGACAGCAGGACCTCATTAGCATAGCTCCAACGATCAAATGGAGCTTAAATTATGAACAATGTCCTTGTCGTCAGTTACACCCCTAGACTGAATTCCAACACCTCTCGTTTACTTCTGACTGCGCTCGAGCATTTTTCAAAAAATGCGCAGCCGATTACGCATGTCGATCTTTGCCAAACACCCCCACCCTACCTTTCACCGGTGATTCTCAATGCTCTGCTGAAACGAAATTTTCAAGGCGTTCCTCTCAACGACATCGAAAACCTTGCCGTTTCCCAGGCCGATCAATTTCTTGACCAATTTCTGGCCGCAGATCGCATTGTGATGGCCTTCCCGATGTATAATTTCAGCCTTCCTGCGACGGTGAAAGCCTGGCTAGATGTGATTATCCAAAAAGATCGAACGTTTACGATCAATCAAGCAGGCCACTATGTTGGCCTCTGTCAGAATAAAGCCGTATTGATTGCAACTTCTTCTGGCAGTGACTTCAACCAACCACAGTTTAGTCCCTTGAATTACGCCACCCCGCTTCTCGAACAGTGTTTTTCGTTTATGGGCATTCCCAGTCATTCCATTGCCGCCTACGGATTGAATCAGTCAACGGCCAACGCCGAGGAGATTCTCTCAACAGCACAGCACCAAATTACCCAATTTTTATCGACTGATACGCTCTGGCGTACAAACTAAGCGAGTTCGCAGAATGGCAAGTTCGAAAGCAAAATTAGATTACCTGGATGCCGTGCAACAAGGTATCAACTATATAGAAGCCAACCTCAATACCGATTTGGATCTACCCAGAATCGCCCATGAATCCGGGTTAAGCCTATGGCACTTCCAACGCATATTTAAAGGGTTAACCAATGAAACCGTAAAAACCTATATCCGCTCAAGGCGGCTATCTATTGCCTTAGAACAGTTGACAGCGACAGACGCCAGGATCATTGATATCGCGTTGGACGCGGGGTTCGACTCCCAAGAAAGCTTCAGCCGAGCGTTCAAACGTGTTTTTGGGCTACCACCCAATGCTGCTCGAAAAATTCGTTTAGCCAATCCTTTTTTCAAGCGACTGATCATCGACCAACACTATATTCGCCACTTGGTTGAAAAGGTTTCCGCGGAGCCATTGATCTACGTACAGCAGGCCATGACCATCATAGGTATGCGCACGACTTACTACGGGGAGGAGTCCGAGAAAAATAACATGGGCAGTAAACTGCCCGAACTCTGGGCGAGATTTACGCCCCGCATGGGGGACATAAGAAATCGCTGTCCTGGCGCTGCCTATGGCGTGATAGAACAAACATCCGCCGACAGTGAACTTTTACAATACACCGCGGGGTGCGAAACTCCAGAAAATGAAGTAATACCTGACGGGATGGAAAGCCTTAAATTACCGACGACTCAATACGCACGCTTCACCCACTACGGGCCACCAACAGAATTGAAAAATACCATTAATTTTATCTATTCAAGCTGGCTGATGAATTCTGACTATCGGCATACCTACGCTGCAGATTTGGTCACCTACGGAAAGGACTATCAACCAAACAGTGACAACTCGGTCATCTATTACGCCATCCCAATTGATTGAGACAGCGTCAACAGATCACGAGGCTTCGAACACAGCAAGAGAATACCGAGAAGGTAGATATGTTTGAGCCTATCGTTCTCTAGGCGTCACAAATCGTCATTCTCAGCACCCGCATCTACTCAAAAATTTCCTGTAAAAAATCCACTGTTACAGCCCAAGAGCGCCTGTCGGCCTTCGCACTGTACACCGTACCAAAGTCCGGATCATTGGCTTGTGGATTCGTAAAGGAATGCACGGTTTTACCGTACGCATGAACCTGCCAATCCGCTCCAGCTTCGGTCATTTCCTGCTGAAAAGCCTGCAAGCTATCGGGCGTCGCCATGGGATCATCGTAACCGTGTAATACCAGAACGGATGAAGTAATGGGTTTACTGGGCAAATCTCCCGGAGCGTGAAGCAATCCGTGATAGGAAATTGCACCGGCGACAGGCGCTGCCGCCCGAGCGACATCGAGCGCACACAGCCCACCAAAACAGTAACCGGCAACGGCCATTTTCTCTACGTCTATTTGAGCCTGCGCAGCCATTGCTTTCAAGCCGGCCAACAAGCGTTCGAGCAGCGCCGCCCGATCCGCAACCAGAGGACCGATCAATCCCTGCTTCTCCTCTTTGGTAGAACCGAGTTTACCTTCACCAAAGATATCCAGTGCAAAGCCCACATATCCCAACTCTGCGAACTGTTGCGCTTTATTTTTCTCAAAGTCGCTCAGGCCAGTCCATGTGTGGCAGATCGCCACCGCCGGTCGAGAGCCTGAAATGGCATCATCCCACGCCATGTAGCCTTTGCAGGTTAATCCGTTGCAATCGTAATCAACGGTTTGCGTCTGAATGGTCACAATACATTTCCTTTAATAAAGAGAGTGTCTTTCTTGACCGAGTTTCGGCGCCAAGAGTTCAGTTGTTTCTAAAAGATAAGACCACAACACCGCTCAATGACGATGTTTCCAATCTACCTGCAAACGGTAGAGGTCAGCCGCTGGGTTTACAACGCCAGCCTCCACCCAGAGATCGGCAACCGCAATGAGTCGGTCGTCAGATTCCAACATCGGTAATCGTGTTCGCAGCCAAGGCTCGACACCAGCATCCTGTAATAATTTTTTCAGGGTTTGAGAGTGCTGTCGCCCCTCCGGGTGACTGCGTTCACCCGGGTACCGCGGGCGTACGAGCACACCGTCAGCAGGCCAGGTAAATCCTGTCACAGAACTATTCTCTAGGCTCAGGATCCAATCGCCCCACTCTAACGGCGAATTGCCATCCCAATGAACAGAACCAAGGGCGTTTTCACAGAGCTGTGGTAACAAATACAAGCGTTTTTGGTAAGGGCGAATCGATACGCTGTTCCAATCTACCGCTGTCTCACCGTAATTCTTGCCAAGGATGCACTGACGTTCTATTTGCGCCAATATCCTCATTGGTAATTCACAAGAATACCTTTCCAAAGCCCAGCGCCTCAGCAAGTTTCCCCGGCGAAAGGACGTCAATTCAGCGAGATGATCGAGATCTACGCTAAAGCCAATCTTCTCCTGTCGCTCGTCCGCAGCACACAGGTCTGAGTTCGCAACATCTTGTTCCAACGAAGCGCTGTCGTAGCAATGATCGGCTGTCTGCTGCCATTGCGCCGTAAAATTCGGCCAGCGAGCTTCCAGCAAAGGCATAATGTGATGACGTAAATAATTGCGATCAAACTGGGTATCGGCATTGCTTTCATCCTCAACCCAATGCAGCTGCCAGGCGTCTGCGACGGCTTTCAAAATGTCGCGCCGATACGGCAACAGCGGACGCACCAAAACACCTGCGCCGAGAGGACGAGACTCGGTCATTGCCGCCAAGCCACGAGGGCCAGTCCCTCGCATTAATCGGAGCAGCATGGTTTCCGCCTGATCATCACGATGGTGAGCCAACAGCAGCCCGTCACCGGCCTGAACGTGCGCGTGAAACACGCGATGTCTCGCGGCGCGAGCGGCTTCTTCCAGTCCTCTTCCCTGCGCGGCCACATCCACCGTTTCTACCGCAATAGGAATTTTAAGGGAGGAACATACGCGCTGACAGTGCTTTTCCCAATGCGGGGCATTCACCGACAGTTGATGATTGACGTGAAGCGCGATAATCGGCTTGGACTGCTCCAGACGCGCCATCCCTTCCAACAGTAACAGAGAATCCATGCCACCGCTCAACGCGACAATCCAGCGGGAAATCTGGGGATAGCGATTGAGACAGGCCTGCAAATTGTGCAGAAAATCATCTGGAGACAAGGTTTTCATAGCCGCCATAGTACTTGACGGGCAGAGGAATCCCAAGCGGCGCCCCCTACCAATGGTATGAGTTGCTAACGGACCACCAGCTGAATTTCCCCCAACCAGTCACCGGATAGGGTCACTTGATCTCCTGGCTGCAGGAAGACCTGGTGGCGCTTACAGGATTCAATATACCGCTCGATAACATAACTTCGTATATCGCTGTCAGAGCGAAATATTCCGCCACTCAAAAAATAAGACATTCCAAATCGCACCTTGTGCCAAAGTCCAGGTGGCTGCATTAAGACTCCGTCGGGTGTGCCGGTTAATAGGGTATGGCTAGGCGTCAAAACTTCCTCTGGCAACCAACGTTGGGAATAAGGGCTATAGGTAGGCCTCTCCGTTTGATCAGCCTGGAGAATCTGCTCAACACTGGTGTGAGTGTTCCATATTCGCTGCTCTACTTTGGCACTCTGCCTTTGACGACCATTCAGTGTTAATGAAATGCCAATGTCGTCAACAAAAGACTCCCCGGCTAGCGGAATGATCATGTAGGGGCCAACCGGAAAATAGCCCTGATGACTCTTGGCCAAAGAAAACCCCTGACCACTGGCCATATCATCGAGATTTAAGTTACGCATCAACAGCGCCCTGTCCGTAAAATCGCCGCACAGAAAATAGCCAAACGCTGAATTCTCAACGTTGTCAGAATCGATCACGTGCAATGGCCGAGCACACATTTCGACTTCATAATCTAGCAACGCCGACTCATCAAATTCTAGCTGTGTATTTCGGGTTCCTTGAACATATTTAATGAAAGGAAATGGCTGTTCCTCTTCGCCAATTTCATCAGCATGGGCAGAATAGTTGAAACCCAATGCGATATGGTGAGTCGTATCTCCCGCAGGACTGAGAAGCTGCTGATACTCAATTTTCCGAGATGTCTGTTCTTGGACTGCCGCCCGAGTCATCTCAACGATTTTTTGCACCCCAAATCGCTGATAAAAATCTACGGGGCCTGCCATAAAATCACTGTACTGACTGAGGTCTACACCTCTCACGTGATCACGATTATCAGCCACTACGGCTATCGTGTGGATGCTTCCGCCAACGTTAACCGCCCCTAATGTCGCGCCCTGCTCCAACGGTAAGACCTGCTGTGCTTGCACCGTTGACCCCAAAAAGAATCCGCAACAGACAATATGCCAGTTCACTGCCCACCCCCAAAGCGATGAAAAATACCCACGCCTAAAAACGTCTGAGTGGTTTCACCATCTTTTACGATAGGACTCTGCCGGGCGTCTTCCAGTAATTCCGTGACGCCCAGTCGCAAATACCCTCCCCACCGAGGATTAAGAAATAGAATGGTATTGATGTTGAAAGAAACATCTCGCCAAGATGCGCCACCTTCGAACGCCGGGTAGCCACTTCGTTGGGCATCAAGACTCGACACGCCAAAGTAGGTATCTATGTAGTCTTCACTGCCATAGGTCGCTTCCAATTCGAAAACAAATCGCCATGGCAAGATTAACGGTGCGGTGTAGATTGCGCTCAACCTTCCCAAAGCGCCATCGTGAACAGAAGACGTGTCTTGAAAGCCTGCGAGCCGCAGCATCAGTTCATCTTCTGGCCAGAGGGCGTCAGAAAATGAGACGGCACCGAAGACACCCGCGTTAACGCTAGTATCAATCGACGACATCTGTGCAACCTGCAGATTGTCTACATCGTCATCGCGCCCCAGATCTACCTCAGCGGTCACCCCCCATTGAAAGCGATCATCCCCCCACAGGGACAGGCGAGTTGTCAGCCCTTCAATCTCAACATCCAAACCACCAACATCAAATCCCGCTACGGCGAGAGGGACAATGTCGTAATCTTCACTGCCTGGGTACTCCGGCAAACGACCCGGACCCACAATGATAAATTCCACCTTGTCATGGGACTCTTGCTCAGTCTCTGCCCAGCTGCAGACAGACAGGAATAACGAGCCACAAAGCGCGACAGGAATCCGCTCAGCACATTTCAATTTGGTCAACATCTGATACCCTCCTTGAGAACTGGAAAATAGTGTAAAGGCATCAGAGGATTTAACTACTCGCATACGAGGGAAGGAAAAATGCGACAAAACCAGCGGTATATGCTGAAAAAAGTCCCCGTTCAGCAGCGATCTCGGTTTCTGGTTAAGACCATTAAGGAGGCGGCAACTCGCGTTTTACTCAAGGATGGCGTCGATGCCTTCAATACCAATCGGATTGCAGAACGCGCGGGTGTCAGCATAGGATCTCTCTATCAGTATTTTCCATCGAAGGACGTTTTAATTGCGGAAATTAAACGTGACCATATCCTAGAGATCCGCAATCAATTTGAGCGACTTTCTCAGCGGCGGCCATCTCCGACGTTACAAACCGCCGTCGACAATTTCATAGACGCAACTTTACTGGCCCATCTTGTGAATCCCGAGCTTCATAAAATTATGATGAACGAGCTCGGACACATTGATGTTAAAAAGGAAAACCCCGCTGAAAAAGACATCAAGCGTCTGGTTGAGCAAGTGCTGGAACAATATCGAACAACGATGCGCGACGACCTGGACATTTCAGCCGCCTGCCGACTCTGCTGTCTCGTAGTTGAAAACACAATACACGAATTGATCAACACCGATGCCACCCCTCAACGACGCCTAGCCGTGATCAAAGAATTGAAAACCATGGTGGTACGGTATCTCACCTAAACGGCCTGTCTAAACGCCGAAACCTTTAGTGCCGGGAGTTCGTATTGATCGGTAGCGTCCTGCTTACCATCGTGACATCATGCACCGCAATCAAGAATGAGACATCGGAGCCTACCCTATGCCCCAACCCCGCCCCTTTGGCACCTGGCCATCCCCCATTAAAAGCCAACTGCTGACCCAAAAGAGTGTTCGCCTCGCCGAAACTCAACTGACAGATGCAGGCTACTATTGGCTTGAAGGACGGCCGAGTGAGCAGGGGCGCTCTGTTCTCATGTACTGTGATCATCAAGGCAACAGCAACGAGGTGTTACCAAAAGATTGCAGCGTCCGCAGCTGTGCTCACGAATACGGAGGAGGCAGTTACCTGGTCGTCGACAAGCAGGTCTACTTCGTCCAAGCCGCCGATCAGCGCGTTTATCAGTATTCTTTCGATCAACCAGAGGCCCCTCAACCAATAACACCCCCAGGCCCTTTTCGTTACGCCGATTTTTGCTACGACAAAAACCATCAGCGTCTTATCGCTGTACAGGAAGAACATTTTACCGATGGCCGCGAGCCAAAGAACACCCTCGTTGCCATCGCCTGTAACGATCAATCTCAACCCGCAATTCAAATCCTCGCTTCCGGACACGACTTCTTCTCCAACCCTCGCCTTAGTCCTAACGGGCAAGAGTTGTGTTGGCTGACCTGGGATCACCCGGACATGCCCTGGGACGCGACCAGCTGCTGGCGAGCCTCGGTCAACAGCAACGGCCACCTTGTCGATTCGAAGAAAGTCTGCGGCGGCGACAATGAAAGCGTGTTTCAACCGCAATGGAGTCCCAACGGCGACTTGGTTCTAGTCTCGGATCGCAGTGGCTGGTGGAATCTCTATCTCGCTCAACAGGGCGAAGTTAGAGCCATCTGCCCGATGAACGCAGAATTCGCGACGCCACAGTGGGTCTTTAACATGTCGACCTATGGCTTTCTCAACGAAACGACGTTGGTCTCGAGCGCCAGCCAGAATGGTGAATGGCAACTGCTGACCATCGATTTGGTAAACGGCCAATGCAGTAAACTCGATTTGCCTTCCTCGGAGTTTGGCCAGGTCCGCGCCCAAGACCAACACTTACTCTGTATTGCCGCAGGGAAAACGCAAGAAGGACAGCTGATTGGCGTTGACCTTGCCACCATCGATCAACCAAAAATCACCACGGTTGCCAGTGCTTCGACACAAGAGCTTCCCACAGACGTGATCAGCGAAGCCCAGCCATTTACCTTTACCAGCGGCGCGAACGAACAGGTTCACAGCTTCTTTTATCCTCCCCGCAACAGCGACTTTTGCGGCGAAGCAAATGAAACACCGCCACTGATCGTCATGTGCCACGGCGGTCCCACCGGAGCGACCTCTTCCGCACTTAATTTAAAGATACAGTATTGGACATCCCGGGGCTTTGCCGTCGTCGATGTTAATTATCGTGGCAGCACGGGCTTTGGCAGAACCTATCGCGACGGCCTAAAAGACAGCTGGGGCATCAAGGATGTTGAAGACGTCAAAGCCGCCGTCGATGCGATCGTCGCAAAAGGCTGGGCAGATCCCGCTCGTATCGCAATTAAAGGTGGCAGCGCAGGTGGCTATACGGTGCTAGCCGCTCTCACGTTTACCGACCGATTCACAGCCGGTGCCAGTCACTATGGTATCGGTGATTTGGAAACACTTGCGCGGGATACTCACAAATTCGAATCACGCTATCTGGATCGACTCGTTGGGCCTTACCCTGAAAAACAGGCGATCTACCGGGAGCGTTCTCCGATTCATTTTACCGACCAGCTCAGTTGCCCCATTATTTTCTTCCAGGGAGAGGAAGACAAAGTCGTTCCACCCTCCCAGGCAGAGGCCATGGTTTCAGCCTTAGACGCCAAAGGCCTACCCGTTGCCTATGTGCCCTTCGCAGGGGAAGGCCACGGATTTCGATTTGCAGAGAATATTGAACGCAGTCTCGATGGCGAATGGAGCTTCTACGGCCAGGTCTTTGGATTCGCTATCCCCGAAGAGATTGAACCTGTCGCCATTCGCAACTTGCCGGAGAGCGGCTGATGGGCCGCTGGCGACCGCCACAGCGACGCGGGTCGGCATACATTACCGCCGGTGGTGCCAGCAAGCTGCGAGCAGAGTTGCATCAACTCTGGACGGTTGAGCGCCCCGCCGTTACCGACGCCGTGCATGAAGCTGCAAAAAACGGTGATCGTTCAGAAAACGGCGACTATATCTACGGTAAGCGGCGGCTCCGTGAAATCGATCGACGCGTGCGCTATCTCACGAAGCGTCTGGACGAACTGACCATTGTCGATCGTCTTCCCGAAGACCAGGAAAAGGTTTTTTTTGGCGCTTATGTAACCTTGCTGGGAGACACGGGTCCGGAAAAGACCTATCAGATCGTCGGCCCGGATGAATTCGATGTTAAAGCCGGAAAACTCAGTATGGATTCGCCACTGGCCCGCCAGCTGCTTGGCAAAAGATTGGATGATGAAGTTTTTTTGAAATCACCCGAGGGACAGCAACGTTTTGATATTGTCGCGGTCGAATATCGCATTGGCGAATAGACCAGCCCTCTGTCACAAAAGCTTTAAATATCTGTTACCTAAGTGACGCAATCCTGTCACCGTTTCCCACTCATTATTTGTCCTCTCTGCAAATACCCTTTTGGAGCAAGACAAAGTCATGGAATTTCGCAAATTTGCCAGCATCCTGCTGACAGCCGGGCTACTGGCCAGCGCCGGAGCCTATGCTGGCAACCAGGAACATACCTCGAAGCACTACAATAAAAAGCCCGTTAAACAAAAGCTGATCAACGCAGCGAAGGTACAACTTGGACCTCGCCCCTTTTTTCTCGTCAATGATATGGACGAAGGAGAATTAAAAGAAAAGTTGCAAAGCTGTTCTAAGGGACCGTTTTACAAGAAGGAGTGGTCTATTGGTCACCGCGGCGCTCCCTTGCAATTCCCAGAACACACCAAAGAATCTTATGTTGCGGCAGCCAAAATGGGCGCTGGCGTTCTGGAATGTGACGTCGCGTTTACCAAAGATCGCGAGCTAGTCTGCCGTCACTCTCAGTGTGATCTTCACACGACAACGAATATGCTGGCCACCCCGCTGGCCAGCAAGTGTTCAGAAACCTTTCAACCCGCTCAATACGACAGCGCAGGCAACCTGATTACTCCAGCCAGTGCCAGCTGCTGTACCAGTGACATCACACTGGCAGAGTTTAAATCTCTGGAAGGCAAAATGGACGCAGGCAATACTGCCGCGACGACCGTCGAAGAGTATATGGACGCCACCCCGGCCTACCGCACAGATCTCTATGCGACACGCGGAACCCTGATGTCCCATAAAGACAGTATCAGACTGTTCAGAGAGCTTGGCGTCAAAATGACTCCAGAACTCAAATACCCCAGCGTTGAGATGCCTTTTGATGGCGACTACACCCAGGAAGCCTACGCGCAACAGCTGATTAACGAATATAAGGAGCTGGGCGTTTCGCCCAAGCGTGTTTTCCCTCAATCCTTCTACCTGCCAGACGTCCTCTACTGGATCAACAATGAACCTATGTTCGGTTACCAGGGCGTTTACCTTGATGGCCGCGATTCCGAGCCAGATTTCGATATTCGCAATCCCGAAGCCTTGACTCCCACCATGGATGAGCTGGCGGCCAGTGGCGTACAGATTCTTGCTCCACCCATTTTTATGCTGCTGGATTTGGACAGCTACGGTGAAATCGTGCCCTCTGCCTATGCTCTCGCTGCAAAAGCTGCCGGATTGAAAATCATCGCTTGGTCTTTGGAACGTTCTGGCCCGCTGACAACTGGCGGCGGCTACTACTACTCGTCAGTCGCTGACGCGATCAACAATGACGGCGATATGATGAAAGTCTTGGACGTCTTGGCGAAAGATGTCGGGGTTATGGCGGTATTTTCAGACTGGCCCGCGACGACCACCTATTATGCGAACTGCATGAATCTCGACTAAGCCTTATTTGGCTGGCAAGATTGGTGCGGACATGAAGTTCATCTCTGTCCGCACCCGTATACTCACTAAAAATAGAGATCTACAAAACCGCGGCGATTGCTGACGCCGCATAATCAATATTGCCTGCATTTAACCCCGCAATGTTGACTCGGCTTGATGACACCATATAAACACTGAACTCATCGCGCAGCCGTTGAACCTGTTCTGGGGTCAACCCCAGAAACGAAAACATGCCTTTCTGCCGAGTGACAAAACTAAAGTCTGCTGTTGGCGCCAGCTTCTCAGCCAAAGCAGCTCGTAAAGCCCAGATACGTTCACGCATTTCACCGACTTCACCCTCCCAAGATGCTCGCAGCTCAGCGTCACCCAGGATTTCAGCCACCAGAGAACCGCCGTGCGCAGGCGGCATGGAATACGTTCCCCGAGCAACATTCTGCAATTGGCCAAACGCTGTTTGAGCGATTTGGGCACTGCTGCTCACTAAGGTTACCGCTCCAGTGCGCTCACGATACAGTCCGAAATTCTTTGAGCAGGAACTGGCAATGATCACCTCCGGCAGATTCTCGGCCAGATATCGAACGCCAATCGCATCGTCTTCAAGCCCATCGCCCAAGCCCTGATAGGCAATATCAACAAAGGGGATGAACCCGTTCTTCTCGGCCAATTGCGCAATCGCCTGCCAATTCTCCAACGACAAGTCCGTACCACTGGGGTTATGACAGCAGCCGTGCAGTAACACAAGATCCCCGGCAGGTACCTGCTCCAACGTCGACATCATCCCGTCAAAATCCAATCCGCGATGAGCCGCACTGTAATAGGGGTACTCCGCAATGGTCAGACCGGCATTTCCCAGCAACGGGATATGATTCGCCCATGTGGGATTGCTCACCCAGATTCGAGCACTTGGGTTACAACGGATGATCAGATCCGCAGCAACCCGCAGAGCGCCACAGCCACCTGGCGTTTGCAAAGTGCAAATGGAATCAGAGGCCGCCAAATTTCCCAAAATCAGCTTCTGTATACCCTCATTAAACAAGGGATTGCCAGCTGGACTCTGATAGGCCTTGGTGGTCTCCTGCGCCAGAACCCGCCTGGAAGCCTTCGCCACACTGTCGAGAATCGGTGTTTCACCCGCTTCATTTTTATACACCCCGACGCCCAAATCGACTTTTTGAGGATTCGTATCCGCCCGGTACGCCTGGCTCAGACCCAGTATCGGATCCACAGGAATCGTATTTAAGCGTTCTAACATGATGTTGTTCTCCCGAGCCCAGTGGGCGGAATCTGTCGTTGGAGGGGTTGATAAAGAAAATTAATCACAATATTGCGGGTCTGGAATTGAAATCTATACTGATTTTATAACCTATTGATCATAACGCTTTCGGGCCAGTGAGACTTAAGCATGTCAGGAATCAATCAATTGGATGAATTCGACATTAAAATACTAAAAGCTCTGCAGGAGAACGCAGACTATTCCATGAATGAACTGGGCGAACTCGTCGGGCTTTCACATACTCCCTGCTGGCGGCGTATCAAGCGCTTGGAAGCCGACGGCTTTATACTGGGTAAAGTCACACTTCTCAACCCCCAATTATTGGAAATGCGGGTTTCGGTGCACGCCTACCTGACCATTAAGAGTCATGATGAAAGCTCATTGAGCGCTTTTGAATCTGCAATACAAGACATACGTGAGGTCGTTGAGTGCTACTCTACTACGGGAGAAAAAGACTATTTACTGCGGGTCATTGTCAACAGCGTTGACCACTATGAGAAGTTGCTGAAAGAAACATTAGTGCACTTACCCAATGTCGCATCAGTCGTTTCCACCTTCGCTCTCAAGCAGGTCAAATATACGACCAGCCTGCCGCTGTAAACGTCAACTGCTCCAGTCGGCCGCCTTCTATATCACCTCCAGAATGCGGCTGAGCGTATCCTCCTGATTCAACGTATCACACGCGATCGTCAAATCCGCATAGCGCCGATACAAATCTTGCCGTTCCTGAAAAACGGATTCGATCGATTGGCCAGCGCGGCGGTATATTCCCCGTGTATCAAAATTCGCCAAGCGTTGACGAAGCACATCAAGCGAAACATCCAAGAACACCGCTCGTCCATAACGCTTCAGGTGTTCCATGCCTGCGGCACTGTAAACAGCGCTGCCGCCTGTCGCCACGACCATATCGACATAAGGCTGACTTAACAGCGCCTGCTCTTCACAGGCCAAAAAACCGACGTGGCCAACAGAATCGATAATCTCCTGCAGAGTTTTGTGTTGTTGCTGCTGAATGATCAGATCCACATCGACAAAGTTCTTTGCCAGGGCTTTCGCCAGTAGGACACCAATGGTGCTTTTACCTGACCCAGGCATTCCGATCATGATCACTGAAGACCGGTCCATGTCAGCTTCCGGCTCATTCATTTAAAGACTCCTACGATTATCGACAAAGATTTGTATGCAGGGAAAATTCTGTTTTTTTTGCGGACGTGAATTCACGCGACAGAAGTGTCTCCCACGGCAAAATAATCCCTTTGCAACCTCGAAAACTGCTGTTAGGATCGATGTTAAGAAATATCGGTACGGGCGCGCTGCGCATCTTTTCCATCTATGGTTATGGTCACTGCTCACCTAGCTTCGATTCCGAAGAAGACATCGCAACACGCATCTATGATTGACCCGTCAGATTGCCAATCGGCATTACCTTACCTGTTTTTCATGCCCCACGCCGCATTTTCTTTTTCTACCCCGCCCCACGGGTTCCAAGTTTTACCAATCGAGTAATTAGTTATGGCAACAACACACACCGGACAAGTGAAGTGGTTCAATGAGTCCAAAGGATTTGGTTTTATCGAGCAAGAGTCTGGTCCAGACGTTTTTGTTCACTTCAGCGCGATTCAAGGTTCCGGTTTTAGAACCCTCGCTGAAGGGCAAAAAGTGTCTTTCAATGTGGTAGATGGTAAAAAAGGTCCCCAGGCAGAGAACGTCGTTCCCGTCTGATCGGCCCAAAGAGAGGCGTCGACCTCTCGCTGTGACAGCCATCGATGTCTGAGGGCTGTCCAGTAACAATTCTAATAAAAGTTTACAGCGTCAGTTTGTCTGCGGAATTTCTCTGCAGGAGCTTCGGCGTTGGCGACATGTGACTCATGACTCCGCGAATTTCACGGCGTCACTCACTCTGTTTTGCCAAACGTTTTGACAGCACTGTGACGTTGGGTGTATCCCCTCGGGTCTAAGTTTTGTCTTCAATTTTCCCGAGAGAAGTTGCTTTTGCCTTAAAAAAGTGACCTGGGCTTCCCGGCGTTTTTAGTCAGCGGCAATGATTGATCGAATGTTGTCGACAGAGTTATGTAAACGTTTACTTCCCTGAAACCGATCTTTTTCCCGCCTTTTCAATACGTATTTTTGCTATACCCGCTCGAACAGTATTGCCAAACCTTGACCACCACCGATACAAAGAGTTGCGACAGCGTATTTCCCTTTTATCCTCTCTAATTCGTGAATGGCTTTTACCGAGATCACCGCACCGGTCGCGCCGACAGGGTGCCCCAAAGAAATACCACTGCCGTTTGGATTCACTTTTTCTAAAGGCAGATTCAACTCTCTGATCACCGCCATGGCCTGTGCGGCAAAGGCTTCGTTGACTTCCCAGATATCGATATCAGAAACAGCGACGCCCGCTTTATCTAACAATGACCTTACTGCAGGAACTGGCCCGATCCCCATGTATGCGGGATCAACACCAGAAAATGCATAGCCTCGCACCTTTATTGTTGGCGTAAGACCAAGCCGTTGCGCTTCATCACGACACATCAGCACCATAGCAGCCGCCGCATCGTTAATGCCCGATGCATTGGCCGCCGTCACAGTCCCGTCTTGCTTAAAGGCCGGACGCAAACTGGCCATATCTTCAGGAGTAGCCCCCAGCCTGACGTGTTCGTCCCGGTCAAAGATGAAACTGCCTTTGCGGGTTTTCACTTCAACAGGGAGAATTTGGCCAGAGAAATAACCGTTGGTAATCGCCCGCTCAGCGCAATTATGGGATCGGGCCGCAAACGCATCTTGCTCCTCTCGAGAGATCTGCCACTTGGCGGCAATGTTTTCTGCCGTCACGCCCATATGGACATCATTAATTGGGCAGGTCAACGTGCTTGTCATCGCGTCGACCATCTCCGCATTTCCCATGCGTGCGCCCCATCGCGCTTTCGGTAACCAGTAGGGAACGCGGCTCATGCTCTCAGCTCCCCCGGCCACAACCGCTTTCGCATCGCCCAGCAGCAACATCTGAGCACCGTTTATCAGCGCCTGCAGGCCAGATCCGCAAAGTCGATTTACCGTGAAGGCTGGCGTTGTTTCTGGGATACCGGCATGCATTGCAGCGTAGCGACTGATGTACAAATCGCGGCGGTCCGAGTGAGCCACATTACCTATGATAACGTGATCGATAACGTCGGGAGCAATCCCGGCTTTTCTCACCGACTCTGCAACCACCAAGGCTGCCAATTCGCTTGGAGGCACGTCTTTCAAACTACCGCCAAAACTGCCGATTGCGGTTCTGACTCCGCTCAGCACGACAACTTCCCGATCACTCATGGAAAAGCTCCTTAGAGGCAACACTCGGTTCAGCGTTATAATGCAAATGCGTAACAACCACTGTAAGGCTTACAGACCCCCTAACAGACTGGAGTAAAAATAACCTCGCCAGAGGCCTCTTGGCACATTAAATCAGACAATTATCTGTGGCACGCAACTTGCCAATACAGTCAAGCGTGGCATCTAAAAAAACCGGTTATTCATTCGGAGTTACACTAGCCGTCGATAGAACGCCGTCGCCCACGTATCCGCACGATACAATTTTTTTCAAACACATCGCTGACTCACTACGTAAAGAGTAGCTGACAAACCCTATGATAGACACTGCGGTTGATGACAGACGGAATAAAGCCACACCTCCTACGCCTATGTGGGTTCTAGTGACCTCCAAACAAGGCTTTCGCCCCGCAATAAAGGAAACCTCCGTTAACCCAGAAGGTCCATTTACCAAATACCGACAAAACATTTCCATCACTTGGGTCTACGGCATACGCATCCTGCCGATAAGCGACCAAACTCGAAGAACACCAACGAGAAATCACCTGCATCCATGAAATTTTGCCGCTACTGCCTTCCTCTTATATGCGTTCTCTTAACGCCTCTCACGGTTCACGCCTTATCGCTCAACCCATTCGACAAGTCAGTGCCTTACGACATTGACCTCGAGGGTGACGATACCTTGAAAAAAACTCTGAGGGCCAAGCTGGACGAACAGCGCAGCGGCTATACCGACGAAGACTTCAAAAGTGTGTCCAAACTGGCCTTTAATGAGCGTCAGACGCTGAAAACCATTCTCAAATCGCTCGGTTACTACACCAACTCGGTAAAGACCGATGTCCGCGAAGAAAAAATCATATATCGCATTGTCCCTGGGGCGATGTATCACATCAGCAAGATCAGCACCAACCTACCTGACCCGATAAAACTGCCAGAGGGAACCCTGACGTTAAAGTCAGGCGCGAATTTGGTGGCCGCCGATGTTCTCGACAATCGCAAGGCGATCAATTCTGCCGTAGAGAACAATTTCTGCCTCTACAACGTTCAGACCGACTATCAAGTCACACTGAATCACGAAACACAGACCGCGAACATCAGCTATACCGTCAAACCCAGCCCCTCGGTTGTTTTTGGGCCGATTGAGATGACAGGCTATACCACCATCAACGAGGACTATCTGCGCGAGCGGCTGACCTTTAAAGAGGGAGAGTGCTTCCGGCGTGCCGCCATTGATGCCTCGCGACTGGCGTTGGTTCAAACCAACCTTGTAGCCAGTGTTGGCGCCGATGTCGGGCAGCCAGACAATGGCGTCGTGCCAATTCGACTGCGCATCATTGAGCGCAAACATCGCACCATCACCGCCGGTACGGGCTTTCAAAGCGATGAAGGATTCGGTGTCTCAGCCGGCTGGGAAAACCGCAATTTGTGGGGAGAAGGGGAAACTTTGTCTGTCGATGCCATGTTGGCCGATCGGATTCAATCCCTCTCGACCAGTCTCACCTTCCCTCATTTTCACCGGGAAGACCAGGCTCTAAACTTGTATGCAGAAGGCATCAGTGAAGACACCGACGCCTATGATTCAGACTCAGCAACCGCAGGTGTGATGCTCGCCCGCAAGATGGGCCGTTATCTGCGCGGCGCCGTGGGCACTGAAATCACCTTCTCCGATGTTGTCGAAAAACCGAGCTTGGACGAAGATCAATATCTGCTGCTCTCACTGCCGGTCACGCTGGATTATGACCGCCGCAACGATCCACTGGACCCGCGTCGCGGCTTCTCCACCAGCGTCAGCGTTCGCCCTTACTGGGATGCAAAAGACACCAGCCGCCATTTTCTCAAATCCGCATTTTCTGCGACCTCTTATTTGACCGCCAAGAACATGCTGTGGAGCCCGACTTTTGCCGTTCGAGCCGCTCTCGGCAGCATCACTGGGGCCACGGTTGAGGACGTACCCGCCAACATTCGATTCTATAGCGGCGGTGGCGGCTCTGTGCGTGGTTACCCCTATCAGACCCTTGGTCCGCTGACCGGGGATGACCCTGATGGCGGATTGTCATTAACCGAAGTTTCCTTTGAGACGCGACTTCATTGGGGAGAAAGCTGGGGAGGCGTCTGGTTCATTGATGGTGGCTATGCCTACGAGAGTGAATTGCCAGGATTTGATGAAGATCTGCTCTGGAGCACGGGCTTCGGAATTCGGTTTTATACCGGTTTTGCCCCGATTCGTTTCGACGTGGGATTCCCTCTGGATAAACGAGAGGATGTCGACAACGACTTTGAAGTGTATATCAGTATAGGGCAGGCGTATTAATCATGAGCGAAGATAAGAAAACCCCAAAGAAACGACTGCCGCGCCCGTTGAAAATCTTTTTATGGGTACTGTTGGTCATATTTATTCTGGTGCTGCTACTGGCGGTTAGCGCCTGTGCCATCGTTGGTAGCGCCCCCGGTAGAAACTGGTTGGTCAACCATGCAGTAACGCTTGCCAATCGCTCACCGGAGCTCAATATTGAAGCTCAGGGACTGACTCTTCCCAAGCTTGGACACTGGCAAGCCAACTACCTTGCCATTACAACCAAAGGCAAGACTTGGCTGGAAGTCCGAGACTTTCAGCTGGACTGGCAACCTCAAGCGCTATTAAAGCGTAACGTCATCATCAATAATCTGGAAGCTGAGAGCATTCGGGCGACCACCCCACCACCGGGTGAAGAACCTGAGCAACCGGAACCCAAAGAGCCGATGCAATTGCCGGATCTCGCTCATTTGCAAGAATTGTCACCAGTCAATGTGAAACTCGAACGCCTGCACGTCTCGCAGCTGGAGCTCTACCAGCTCGCTCCAGAAGGTCCACTCAGTGAAACACAAGAACTTCAGATCGACGGCGAACTCACCTGGCTGGATGGCTACCCGCTCTATATGGCGCTCACGACAGAACGCACCAACGCCGAACCCCTGAATCTAGCGGTACATTTGCGTTCAGAAGACTTCAAGCAGTTCAACCTAAACGGCAAGCTCACCGAAGCCGCCGGCGGTATGATTGGGCAATTACTGCAACTGCCTTCGACCCGGCAAATCGATGCAAACTTTGATTTGGATCTTGCCACGACGCCCGATCAATTGAACGCGACGATTAATGACCTGAATCTCCCGGTGCTCGATCGCAATATTCATGGTGCTGGCGACCTTTTATGGCAACCCGCCAGTCAGAAAGTGGTACTGCAGCCGCTCACACTGGATATCGACGACAGCACACATACGATTCAAGGCTATTTGGAAGGCGAAACGTTGAACGTCGATGTCGATATCAACCAATTCCCACTTGATATCGTTAAAATGTGGACGGATGCGATCCAATCCGGCGATGTGGATGCTGATCTGCATCTCGACGGCACCCTCTCCGCGCCTCAGTTTAAAGGCCAAATCTCTGCCGAAACCGCCTATCAGGAGATCCCCATCAACCTTAACTTTCAGGGCGATGGCACCTTGGAACAGGTCAACATTTCGCAGCTGGATGCCCATTTGGCCGATGCCCACCTCAAAGCACAAGGCTCTCTCAGCACTCAAGGTACGACCAAAGGCATCGATATTTCACTGACCAACCTCAGCACGGATCCACTTCGCCAAATGGGAATTCCCATCCCAGAAGAACTCTCCGCCAAAGTGGAATCCATCGTTGGCAAGCTCTCTGGCACCTTGACCGACCCAGATGGTGAGCTAAGCATTAATGGCAATGGTAGCTACCGGGATGAACCCTTTACGCTGCAAGCGCAAGCTAACCGTAAAGGAGACACCATTGACGTCGGCAATGTGCGACTGGATATCAGTGATGGCTATGCAGCGGTTAAAGGCAAGCTCAATCCCAACACACTAAACGGACAGTTCGACGTCACAGTTGCAGAACTGCCTTTTACCCTCGCACAATTGGCCGATGTACAACTTCCAGACGGGCTCAGCGGCAAGCTGAACTCAAATCTCGCGGTGGATGGCGACCTGACATTGCCGAATGTAGATGGCGATGCCAATGTCGTTGGGGAGTTCCAAGCGATTCCCTTCGATGTCAATCTCGATGCCACGTTTGCAGACTGGAACCTGCAGTTAAGCCAGCTAACGCTGGACAGTGGTGACGAACGAGTTGTCACGGCAAATGGCAAATACACCCCCGACGCCTTCGACCTGCGCTTACTGGTGGACGCCCTGCCCACCAAGCTCTTATCTGCACTCGGGTACCACATGCCTGAAGGACAATTTAACGCAGATATCAATACCACCGGTACCCCGCAGGATCCGCGGTTAAATGGACAGATAGACTACAAAACTCGCGTGAAAGGCTATGACCCGGAAAATGAAAACCGGGAAGTTCCTGCCAACTGGCATTTGGATATCGCTACCAGCGACAGCGACTTAACCCTGGCATCAACCCTCAAACTTGCCAGTGAAGCGCCAGAGAAAATCAATATCAAAGTCCCCACGAAACCCTACTTGGATCATTTTCTCAGTGGCGAACCCCAGCCAGCGGATAGCGCAATACCTTTACAGGCAAACCTCAATGGTGAATTTGGACTGGAATCCCTGGCACTTCTCACAGACTTAGGCTCGAACATTATAACCGGCAGCTTGGTGACTGATATGACACTGACGGGGGATGTCAATAATCCTCAGATAAATGGCCAGATCAAAGCGCAAAATGTCACCTACGAAAACTATTCGTTGGGGACAGTTTTGCCTGAGATCAATTGTGAAATTAATGCTCGCCAACAGTCGCTGAGTATTGACCAGTGTGCTGCCGAAGATGACACTGGCGGCAAAATTAACCTCGGCGGTAAGGTAGACCTCCCTCTCCCTGTGGGCAGTCCGGGGGCAATCGACATAAAGCTGACCACCGACAGCGCCAGCCTTATCCGTCGCCAGGAAATCGATAGCGAAGTGACCGCCTCGGTAACCGTCAAAGGCGACTTCAATGATATGACCGTTGCGGGAGATATTGATATCGCACCGTTGACTGCCAGCATTGAATCGAACATGGTCTCGTCGGTGCCGGAGATCAAAATCACCGAAACCAAATCCGGAGGTGACGAAGAATCCGAAGATGGAGGTAAAGCGTCGGGGCCGAACATTAATCTCGATATGAAGATCTTCGCCAATAATCAGGCGTTCCTCCGCGGGCGCGGCCTTGAAGCGGAACTGGCTGGAGAGGTCTTTCTTAAGGGCACCGCCCAAGCCCCCGTTTACGATGGTGAATTCAATACCGTACGCGGAACCTTTGAAGTTTTTAACAAAGAGTTCGAACTGGACCAAGGCCAGGTGGTTTTTACCAACAACGCAGTTGGTCTTAATATCCTTGGCATTTATACCAACGAAGACGCTGAAATCCGCGCAGAAATAACCGGGACCACCAGTGACCTGAAAATTAATTTCAGCTCGGATCCGTCTATGCCGGAAGATGAAATACTCTCCTATATCATCTTCGGTAAGTCAGTGCAGGATATCGGGCCTCTAGAGGCATACCAGCTTGCATCTGCGGTACAGCAACTTCGAGGGGGCGGAGGCGGCCTCGATCTGATGGGCACAGCCAGAGATGCTCTCGGCGTCGATACGCTATCCATTGAATCCGCAGAGACTGAAGACGGCCAAACCGGTGTCAACGTCGGTATCGGTAAATACATCAATGACCGAGTGTATTTGGAGGTTGAAAGAACACCTGATCCAACTCAACCCTGGCGAGGCGTCTTACAAATTGAGTTGACACCGAATCTCAACCTCGAAAGTTCAACGGGAGGCCAGACAGGCACTGAGGGTGCCAAATTGAAATGGAAACACGATTATTAGGGCGCCCTATGTCAGGTGGCAGCAAACTGCCACCTGAATTTATTTTCTGGTTCGAGCCAGAAATTAATCCCCCTTTCGATACGCCTCTTTCTTATCCCCACAGACTTCTAAGGCTTACCACCAGACATCCCAAAATCAACCAAATAACCGAAAGCCTAAACGCAAGAAGCAAAAAAAGACTTATCACCACCAACCCCATATCTACCGAAGACAAAACACTGTGGGTAAACAAAGGCTCATAGATCGCCGCAGCGAGTAAACCAACAACCCCGGCATTCAACGCCATAGTTACCGCCTCAAACCCAGGGGATGCCAACAGGCGTTGCCAGCCCCTTTCGAAGGCGAGGACCAGTAAAAATCCGGGCAAAAAAATCGCAACCGTCGCGAATAGAGCTCCCAAGAGTGGAACATTCGGAAGCGCCAAGGCACCGGTAAAAGTAGCCAAGGTAAACATCGGACCAGGCACCGCTTGCGCAGCGGCATATCCGAACAAAAAGGCGTCTGTCGTTACCGCTTTTTGAACCATAGGCTGCAACAGAGGGACGACAACATGCCCACCTCCGAAAATCAAACTTCCTGTCGCGTAATAATCCGCAGCGATCCCGACCCAGTGACTGCTTTCGGAAAACACAATCGCCAACGCCAGACAGCTGACAAACACTGCGAGAGGAAAAACACGGATACGAAATGGCTCCGGAATACGCCGCCGGTTGCTCTCATTGGACCGCAGAATATATCCCAAACACCCAACCATAAAGAGCACCGCCACGGGCAGCAAAGGCGATAGCCCCGACGTCATCAACAGCGTTGAAGCAACTACAACGGCAATCATCTGGCTTCCACGGGATCGACAAAAACGTCTTGCCATATCGATACAGGCTGCCATCGCCACAGCGACGGCTAACAATTTCAAGTGATGAATGACCGCCGTCAGCAACGTAGATTCAGACGACAAAAGCCCGCCAACCGCCAGTAAATACATCAAGAGAAACGAAGGTAGAGTAAAACCAAGAAAAGCGGCTACGGCACCTCCCAGGCCACCATGACGCAAACCTATCGCAAAGCCTAACTGGCTTGATGCCGGACCGGGGAGTAGCTGACACAGAGAAACCAACTGCGTGAAATCCTCCTCACTTATCCAGCGACGACGAGAAACAAATTGGCGTTCAAAATAGCCAATATGTGCGACAGGCCCACCAAAACTCGTACAGCCTAACGCCAAAAACTGCAGAAAGATTACACCCATTCTAGCCATCGTCGCCCTTCCCGTGCGCGATCATCATCCACTTTGTTCGTTACTGTAACCGAGAGTTGAAAGAGGACATAGCAAGCTGTCGATAAATTGCCAAAGCCCTTCTTAAGCAGGTTATACTGGCGGCGTTAGTAACGCTGGGAACGCACTATGAAAAAATCAGGACTTTTTAGCATCATCGGTTTGGTTGTATTTGGCGCCGGCTGTGAATTATTAACGCAACCAGAACCACAGCCGTTGACACCGGCGCCAACCATTCAGTCGCGCATTGTTGAATCCGGTCGCTTACAACCGGAGCCTGGTTTCGAGGATCCCAGAGTAGGAGCTCGCATTGAAACGGTCGAAACCGACCCAGAGACCCAGCAATTACGCGTTGGCGTCAGCTTACCAGGTCACGAAGATATTGAAGAGATTACCGTATTGGGATCTGCGAGTGACGCCTCCCCTATCGAACAACCCAGTAAGATTGAACGCTTTAACGATCCAGACAAAAGTGGCCTCGTGATTTATCTTCCAAATTCTCAGGATTTTGTGCTGCGCTTAAATTATTTTGACGAGAACAATCCCACCAAACAGCCAGGATCACCAAGCGATCTTAACTGAACGAATGGTATAAACGGCTATTAGAAAAGGGTTTAGCCGAGTGAACGCAGATAAGCTTCACGTATTGGTGCTGGGGCGTAATCCAGCGCCAATTCATGCAGTGGCGTCGGCCTTCCCAGTCCATATCCCTGAGCATAATCAACACCAATTTCGCGAAGGATTGCCAACACCTGCTCATTTTCAACAAACTCCGCGATGGTTCGTTTTTTCATAACCCGACCAATCTCGTTAATGGATTTCACCATAGCTCGGTCGATGGGATCATCCACAATGTCTTTGACAAACATGCCGTCAATTTTCAATGTATCCACAGGCAAGTTTTTAAGATAGGCAAACGAAGACAGGCCACTGCCGAAATCGTCCAGCGAAAAGCCGCAGCCATATTCACGAACCGTGTTGATGAAATTACGTGTATCCGATAAGTTGGCGATCGCAGATGTTTCCGTAATTTCGAATTTAATTAAACTAAAATCGATGGAACGCGTTTCCAATGCATCATAAATGAAATTCAGCAAGCGCTGATCCCCCAGCGAAGCCCCCGCTAAATTTATTGCCATAGAGTCAAACTGGGCGGCAAGTTCCGGGTTTTTCTCAACCCAATCAAATAGAGATTTGACGACCCATATATCAATTTTACACGCGACGCCATAACGTTCTGCCGCAGGAAGAAACGCGCCGGGCATGACCATTTTTCCATCACGGCGCAGACGCACTAAAATTTCAATTGATGGTTTCAACGTCGGATCAAGCACGGGAACAATAATCTGTCCATGCAACTCAAATCGGTTTTCTGCCAGGGCTGCATTAATCTCACTGACCCAAGATATTTCACCCTCGCGCTTTGCCAGCAGCTCATCATCCAGCTGGTAAACATGAGCCCGATTGCGTCCAGCATCTTTAGCGGCGTAGCAGGCGGAGTCCGCATTTTTTAAAATTTCGGTATGATCCGCGCAGTGGCTATCGACCGCAACAACACCGAGACTTGCGCCGATGCTGTAAACCAACCCCTCCCAAGCAAATCGAAACTCCTCCAGTTCGCTAAGTATTTTAGCCGTGACCTTCTCCGACTCCTCGAGTGAACTGTTGCGCAAAATAATGCCAAATTCATCGCCCCCCAATCGTCCCAGAATATCGGACTTGCGCAAGCAAGACTGAAGTATCTCTGCAACCTGCTTAAGCAGCTCGTCTCCGGCGATGTGACCACTGGTATCATTGATCACTTTAAACTGATCTAAATCGCAAAAACACACAGTGTGGATGTCATCAGATTTTTTCGCTTCTGCAACAACCGCCTTTAACTGTCGCTCGAATTCGTAGCGATTTAATAGGCCTGTCAAAAGATCGTGACGGGCTTGGTAGCTGATTTTTTCGTGGGCGAGAATATACTCGGTAATGTCCTGATGGACTGAAACGACGTGTTTGAGACTACCCTCTTTGTAGATGCCCGCCAGCATAATCTGCGCCCAGTATTTTTCACCATTCTTTTTGGCAGTTTCCACTTCTCCCTGCCACTCGCCATGTCTGGCCAACTGGGCGATCAATGACGAGAAAAATGTTGGACGATTCGTCGATGCAAACAGCAGGTTGGCGTTTTCGCCCCTAAGCTCTTCCGGTGTGTAGCCTGACACGTCGGAAAATTTTGGGTTTACGTATTCGATAACTCCTTGGGTATCGGTGATCAAAACCATGGTTGGACTATGTTCCACGGCGAGAGACAGCTTTTCCAGCTCTTCTTGAACTTCTTCGCGTGCGAGAACCTCCCTTTCGAGCTCCAACGTACGGTTGCGAACTTCGCGACTGATGTGCTGATTCCTTTCTGACAGAGAAATTAACCAACCACCCGCCAGCAGGGTGAATAACATGCCCCCAAACAGAATAAACAGGGTATTCCAGTTAGAAAATTCAGCCAAAAACACCTGCGTAGGGACGTATTCGACTCGCCAGTGGCGGCCGCCCCGGTAAAATTGTCGCTGAAGTAAAATATGGCTGTCTTCTGTGAAATCTTCGGTGCTAAAGACAATCTCAGGCGTCTCTGTGATGTCCCAAACTCGCAAGTAGAGGTCGGTGTTTCGACCTTCTTCGCTGGCAAAAATCCCCTCAATGAAATCGTGGGTACGAGTCACCCCAGAGACAAACCCAATCAGTTGTTGATCTTTCACCACAGATAGAAAAGTGACCAATGACTCATCATTTAATACAGGAATCTGGGTCGTCGTGGCGGCAGTCCCCGATTTTTCTGCGATCGACTGCGCCAAACTTGCTGGCCTCTCCATCGCAGTATCGAATCCTAATAAGTCCTCTCCGTAGGGGTTTGGTGCAAGATAAGTTAATGGAAAATATACGGGCCGATCTTTTGCTGCGACACCTAATTCTGCCATTCGATGCTCGCGAATAATCGTTGGCGTATCAGGATCTGCCTCATAGGCTTCCCGCTGGTCCGAAGTGATTTTTGGGATCCACCCCAAGCGATGTATATACCCATTATTTTCAAGAATGCTGTGGCTAAAGCTCTCGAATTCTTCCGCGGTTACCTTGTCGCTGTTTTCGAAATAGATCTTTAAACCTTGTAGCCGTTGCACGCCTTGATCAATGGAAGACAATAATTGCTGATGAAACATACGTGAGCTACTATCAAACGATTTATGCATTTCACGAAGATCGCGCAATTGGCTAAAGTGAAACAGCACAAACACCAATAGCAATAACAGCGACATGGGCAGGGCTACGGAAAAACGTCGTCGGGCCTCACCGTCTATTGCTCGCTGTAAAAACATCAGAATAACCGGCGCCACGGTAATGATACCGACGACATCGGCCACCCACAGGGTGATCCAGTCCGTGAACCCGAAGTTTGCCATTTCTGACTGCGACAGCCACTGCACGAATGCACTGAAGGAATCCGCCACAAGACAGACCAATGGCACGCCCAGGAACGCCAGACGCAACATGTACAGTTCATTCGCAAAGCGCAGCTGGCTGTTCAGGTATCGCCAGCAAAGCGCTGAAACCAGCAAGGCTTCTAGCGCTGGTCCAACAGCAAGTCCAATACTGACCAGCGCCCCAACGGCGATATCACCGTCTTGATTAACTGACAGCCAATTTATTAATGCATTGAGGAAAGCCCCAAAAAATACGCCAACAGAGGCAACATACCCCCGCAGCAATACCATAGCCACCGCGACGCCAGCGGCGGGCCATACGGGAAGAATTTGTCCGTCATAGATGGCGAGCAGAAGAGTGAGCTGAGCAACCAGCAAGTAAAGAGCGCCAGGAACCACAATATCTTTAAACACGTGGCTGTCGCTATTATGTCGAAAGTAACTGGCTGGCATCTACATGTTTGTCAGACATTAACTGAAGTTGTGATCCTTATTGGTACGGGCGAATCCCGCTGCCCCTCTGCCCAAATCAAATACATCAAATGAGTCGAAGTCGTCTGTGGGGAGTGACAAGCACATAACAACCTTCCTTGGGCAAGTGCTCGGCTCGAAACAAGCCTTATCCCTAAGAATAGACGAAGAATGCGTTATAACCAGATGCGATTAATGAAAATAAATCTGATCACAAAAAGAGAAAAAGACGGCGTCGATGGGCAACGCCGCGTCTTGGGGGGTTATTTAAGAATTCGAAATTCTGCGGACAGTGCGTGAGCTTCTAGAGATTCACCACGCGCCAGTATTGACGCAATTTTCCCTAACTCAGACGCAGATTGCGCAGAGCAATTTATTAAAGAACTGCGCTTTTGAAAATCATAAACGCCTAATGGCGAGGAAAAGCGCGCAGTTCCGGAGGTGGGCAACACATGATTGGGACCGGCGCAGTAATCTCCCAGCGCTTCAGGTGTGTGGCGGCCCATAAAAATCGCCCCTGCATGACGAATAGCTGGCAGCAAGGACTCGGGATCTTCCACCGATAACTCAAGGTGCTCAGGCGCAATTTGATTGGCCACAGCGATGGCCTCTGCTTCGGTATTCACCTTGATCATCAAACCGCGATTACCCAGCGATTGGCGAATGATCGCCTCTCGACTCATTGAGGGCAATAAGCGAGCGATGCTGGCGCTAACCGCATCCAGAAACTCCGCATCCCAGGAGATTAAAATCGACTGAGCTAATTCATCGTGTTCGGCCTGAGAGAAAAGATCCATAGCGATCCAGTCTGGATCTGTCTTGCCATCACAGATCACCAAAATTTCAGACGGTCCGGCAATCATGTCGATGGCGACAGCACCAAACACCATGCGTTTGGCAGTGGCCACATAGATATTACCCGGCCCTACGATTTTATCGACTCTGGGTATCCGCTCGGTACCGAAGGCCAAAGCGGCAACTGCCTGAGCCCCTCCGACGGTATATACTCGATCAACTCCGGCAATGGCTGCTGCAGCAAAAACCAGTTCGTTGACATCACCACCGGGCGTAGGAACCACCATGATCACTTCGTCCACCCCAGCGACCTTAGCGGGAATTGCATTCATTAGAACGGACGACGGGTAGGACGCCTTGCCGCCAGGGACATAAATACCGACACGATCCATCGGAGTGACTTTTTGCCCCAGAATGGTTCCATCGTCTTCCTGGTATTGCCAGGATTCCTGTTTCTGACGTTCGTGGTAACGGCGAATACGATCTGCTGCGGCCGTTAAGGCCGCTCGTTCATTGGCATCAATGCTTTCAAGAGCAGCCTGCAAACGCTCGGCAGGCACTTCCAATTGATCTGGAGATGAAATCTCACGGCGATCAAACCGCTCGGTAAATTCAACCAGCGCGTCATCACCGCGCTCGCGCACAGCAGCCAAAATATCTGTAACCTGCTGCATGACCTCGCCGTTATGGCTTTCCTCATAGGCCAGCCGTTCGGCAAGTTGGCGCTGAAAATCAGAATCGCCAATATCAATTCGCAGTACAGAGAAATCTTGATTCATGATGTCAATCCCAACGGGATCTCCGATAAATTTACTGAATAATGTCTCACATCGAGGGAGGGAAGTTCAGCCTCTGCTTGCGACCGCCTCTTCCAAGGACTGAAGCAACGCTTGTATCACCTGATGCTTCATTTTCATTGAGGCCTTGTTCACGATAAGACGAGAACTGATGTCTGCGATGTGCTCACGGGGCTCCAGCCCATTGGCTTTAAGCGTATTACCGGTATCGACAATATCCACGATCTCATCCGCCAACCCAATAATTGGAGCCAGCTCCATTGCACCATAAAGTTTGATGATATCGACCTGCCGTCCCTGGGACGCATAATAACGCTTGGCAACATTCACAAACTTTGTTGCGACACGA
Organism: Pseudomaricurvus sp. ABR4_320; assembly: GCF_056159445.1. Taxonomy (NCBI): domain Bacteria; kingdom Pseudomonadati; phylum Pseudomonadota; class Gammaproteobacteria; order Cellvibrionales; family Cellvibrionaceae; genus Pseudomaricurvus; species Pseudomaricurvus sp. ABR4_320. The sequence goes on from NZ_JBSWVF010000019.1 coordinate 58,270, forward strand.
ATCCGCCCCGGAGGTGTCTCGACCCCCACTCGGGCAGCCGTCATTAACCGACAGCGGGCAATCCCCAAATCCAAAGGCTCATAGAGACCGTCATTGCCGCTCTCCAACAACATATCCTTGCCGCTAATGCCGACATCAGCACCGCCGTATTTAACGTAGGTCGGCACATCGCTACCGCGCAATACCAGCAATTGGACATTTTCACGATTGGTCGCAAAAATCAATTTACGACTGCTGGAGATATCTTCTTCAGGCTGAATGCCAGCCGCTGCCAACAGCGGCAACGTCTCTTTTAAAATGCGCCCCTTGGTCAGGGCGATAGTCAACGACACCTTGATAACCTTATTGTCTGCTTACGCCATGTGGAATGGCCGATTATGACGGAATACGCCGTATATTAACGCCTAACTGCTGCAATTTCTCTTCGATACACTCATAACCACGATCGATGTGGTAAATGCGATCGACGATGGTCTGCCCTTTCGCGACCATGCCAGCGATGACAAGACTCGCGGAAGCTCTTAAGTCGGAGGCCATAACCGGCGCCCCAGTCAGGGTTTCGACTCCGGTTACTATAGCCGTGTTACCTTCCAGGCGAATATTGGCACCCATACGATTCAGTTCATTCACCTGGATTAAGCGATTTTCAAAAATCGTTTCAATAACCGTTCCCGTACCTTCTGCCACAGCATTCATCGCCGTGAACTGCGCTTGCATATCAGTGGGAAAGGCTGGATAAGGCGCGGTTTTCAGATTGACCGCCTTGGGGCGATTGCCTTTCATGTTCAGCTCAATCCAGCCATCACCGCTGCTGATGTTAGCCCCCGCCTCTTCCAGCTTGATCAATACCGCCTCAAGCATATGGGCGTCAGTATCTTTTAATCTCACCCGCCCCCGACAGGCCGCGGCGGCCGTAAGAAATGTCCCGGTTTCAATGCGATCCGGCATGACGGCATAAGAACACCCGTGCAAGCGATCAACACCATCAACGATTAGCGTATCTGTACCAATTCCTTCGATCTCAGCGCCCATCGCTTTCAGGCAGTTGGCGAGATCGACGATCTCTGGTTCACGCGCCGCATTCTCTAAAATGGTACGCCCTTCCGCCAGGGTCGCTGCCATCAATAGGTTTTCGGTGCCACCAACAGTAACCACGTCCATAAAGATGTGCGCACCGCGCAAACGTCCGTTGGATTTCGCGCGAATGTAGCCCCCATCCACGTCGATTTCCGCGCCCATGGCCTCAAGTCCTTTCAGATGAATATCTACGGGCCGACTGCCAATCGCACAGCCGCCAGGAAAGGACACGTTGGCAACGCCGTGCCGGGCAAGTACGGGGCCTAACACCAAAATCGACGCCCGCATGGTTTTCACCAAATCGTAGGGTGCGGTGAAATCGTTGATCGAATTCGGATCCACCTCGACACACATACGCTCATCAATGGTAACCCCTACACCCATGCCACGGAGCAACGCCAGCATGGTCGTAATATCATTGAGGTGGGGAAGATTGCTGATATAGATCGGCGAATCCGCCAGCAGAGTTGCCGCCAAAATGGGCAGACCGGAATTCTTGGATCCGGAGATGCGGATCTCACCGTCCAGAGAGTTGCCGCCCTCGATTAACAATTTATCCATGCAAAGAGTGTTTCCTGAACTGGACGAAAGATGCGAATGACTGTCCCGACTAACCTGCCGATACCTTAGCCCACTCCTCCGGAGTGTAGGTTTTCATCTGAACGGCATGAACCGCACCACTGGCGATGGCATCTTGTACCACCGCATAGACCATCTGTTGTTTCTTGACGGGCGTTAATCCTTCAAACGCAGGACTAACCACTTGTAACAGGATATGGCTGCCATCGACAGACACCTCAGCCACGCAGTCTTCAATGTTGTCCTGCAGGCGAGTTTTGATCTCTTCTGGAGTCATCGTATGATCCTTAACAATTTTTTCTATGGTCCAATGAAAACGCCGGTAGCAGAGCATCCGGCGCGTTCGATATATAAGGCTACACCGAGTCTCACAACAGAACCGCTGCGACACCGGAGAGTAGAAAGATCAACGGTTCTCAGCTATCCCACTCATTGATCACGGTATCGAGATCCCCTTTCTGACGCATTGCTTGTGCAAACTGCGATCGAAAGGTTGTACCGAGATTAACGCCATTAATAATGACATTCAGCAGCTTCCACTCATTGGTTTTTCGGCTCAGGGCCATCGAATAAACGACAGTATGGTAGCCTTCATCCGCTTGTACCTTCTGCACGACACTGACTTTGGGGCTGTTTTTGTCTTTATCGTCTAATGGTAAAACCTGGATTTTCCGGTTGGCATAGACTGCCATACCCTTGGTATACGTCGAGATGAGGTTGTGGTGGAAGCTCTTGCTGAATTTGGACACCTGCTCCGGGCTGGCATCCTTGCCATACTGTCCCATGACACCTCTCGCAATGTAGTCAAAGGCAACCACCGGATCTAAGATTTCGCTGACGGACTCATAGAGTGCTGCTGGGTCGGTATTTAGCTTATCGGCGTCCGTCTTCATTAACGCCTGCAACTTATCCGTTACGCCAACAACGATATCTCGTGGCGACTCATCCGCTTGAACAGACAAACTCGCTGAGATCAATATCAGAAAAAACACCACCCTCTGAAGCCATGTGTTGGGCTGATGGCGCAATGCGTTAAGACTCTTCATATCAAAACCTCTAAGCTACAGGCGAAAGTATTTGTACGGGCCTCGTTACATGGGGCCACGCGATGTCATTTCTGTCAGATGACATTTGAGAGTATTGGTTCGCTTACCCCGGTCTTCGGAAATGGACAAAGTGCTGATGTCATTACATAATTTCCGCCGCAACGGATCATTCCAGCGTCGCTTTCAGACGCAGATAAATGCACGTTATACGCGCGACCATGAACCTGAGGTGAACACGACGGCGCATGGCTACGTGTCCGCATAAAAGCGCGTAATTGTATCATTGACCGCGAAACAGGTATATCTACAACACTTACGCGCCCAAATTCGTCATTTTTTATCCGAACCAAGCCACATTATCCGGCCTCTAACGCCCAAGCTTAAGACACGGTTATCAACATATGAAAACGCCACTACTGGACGCGAAACAGCTGATTGCTTCAGCTCAGAGAACCATCGATCTGGAAGCGACATCTGTCGCCGCCCTGTCAGAGCGCATTGATGAAGCTTTTGTCAAAGCCTGTCAGCTGATTCTCCAGTGCGAAGGCAGAGTCATCGTTACGGGCATGGGAAAGTCCGGGCACATCGGCAGCAAAATCGCCGCCACGCTGGCTAGCACAGGTACACCCGCTTTCTTCGTGCATCCGGGGGAAGCCAGCCACGGCGATCTCGGCATGATCACCCGCGATGATGTTGTCATCGCAATTTCCTATTCTGGCACGTCGGCCGAAGTCGTCACTTTGTTGCCTCTGCTAAAACGCTTGGGAATTCCTCTTATCAGTATGGCTGGAAAATCCGAATCAGCACTGGCCAGTGCTGCAGATGTTCACCTGGACATTAGCGTGGCGAGTGAAGCCTGCCCGCTTAACCTGGCCCCAACGACCAGCACCACTGCCACTCTCGTGATGGGAGACGCCCTCGCCATCGCGCTATTGGAGGCGCGCGGATTCACCGCTGAAGACTTTGCCTTTTCTCACCCGGGAGGCGCATTGGGTCGTAAACTTCTGCTAAAAGTGGAAGATATCATGCACAAAGATGGCGAAGTTCCGCGAGTAGAAGAAAACGCTCCCCTGTCCAAAGCGCTGCTTGAAATGACGGAAAAGGGTTTCGGAATGACAACGATTGTGGACACAAACAATCGCCTGCTCGGGGTATTTACCGACGGTGACTTGCGTCGCAGTATAGACCAGGGCATTGACCTCGGTAGCGCCACAATGGCCGAGGTAATGTCTGCCAATCCCAAGACGGTTAGCGCCAACATGTTGGCAGCTGAGGCTCTGGGCATCATGGAAGAGCGAAAGATTACCGCATTAATTGTCAAAAATGACGACCATCAGACCGTTGGTGTTGTCCATATGCATGACATATTGCGCGCCGGCGTCATTTAAAGAAAGAGCAGATAGCCCCTATGTATCAATTTCCCAAAGACGTTTTGCAGCTGGCAAAGCCGATTAAAATGCTGTTGCTGGACGTCGACGGTGTCCTCACCGACGGCAGACTATACTTCGGCAACGATGGCTCAGAGTTAAAAGCCTTTAACACCCTGGATGGGCATGGCATTAAAATGCTGCAGAAGTCAGGAGTCAAAGTCGGCATCATCACCGGCAGAACCAGTCAACTTGTCGAACGGCGCGCCAGCGATTTGAACATTTCAGTTCTTGTTCAGGGTCGCGAAGATAAATTAACGGCACTCAACGAAATTCTGACGGAGCACCCTTGTGAGATGCAGGAAATCGCGTACATGGGAGACGACTATCCAGACCTTGCCGTTATCAAACGAGTGGGGCTCGGCATGACGGTCGCTGACGCACTCCCGGCACTGGTCCAACACAGCCAATGGCAGAGCCATCGCGCAGGCGGCCAGGGCGCCGTTCGAGAAGCCTGTGATCTGATTATGATCGCTCAGGGAAGCTACGACTCAGCCCTGGCTAAATATTTATGAGCGCAGATAACAAAATCCGCTAAACCATCGAGCATGCCAAACTCATTGTGAACATCCGCCACCTGCCAAAGTTTTTTTTCCCACTGCTAGTCTTTTTGCTAGCAGCGCTATTTGTGTTGCTGTGGGACTCGCCTCCTGAGTCTTTGTTTACGACAGATCAACCGACGGAAAAGCAACTTGAGGCATTCCCTGACGCAATTTTGGAGGACGCGACAAGCCGCCGTTTCGATGAATCCGGCCGACTGCACAGCCTCTTAATTGCGCAGCAAATTGACCATTATGATGCCGCTTCCAGCCCTCGCCCCGGCGAAACGCTAATCGTATTTCAAACCCCAGACCTGACCCTTTACAGCCAGGACCAACCGCCTTGGCACTTGACCGCAGATACCGGTGAATCCACCAAAAACAATGAACAAATCAATCTGTCTGGCCAGGTACACTTGTGGAAAAATTTAGCCGACGGGGGTGTCAGCGAGTTACACAGTCCACGCATGACCGTTTTACCCACCCCTCAAATCGCTAAGACCGATGCAGCGGTCGATATTCAATCTCCCGGCAACCGCACCACAGCTGTCGGCATGGAAGCGTACCTGCAGCAAGATGTACTTCGGCTTTTGAATACCGTTAGAGGAATCCATGAAGTTCAGACCACCCCTTAAGGGAATGCGACGCTCTGCTCCTGCGCTCTGCACCATTGCGCTGTTGCTCCCCTTTTCTCCGCCAAGCCTAGCTCTGGAAAGCGACAGCAGCCAACCGATTCATATTGAATCGGATGCCGCTGAGCGCGACGAACGCAACGGCATCACGACCTATTCTGGCGACGTGACCATGACCCAGGGAACGCTACAGATTTTGGCCGATAAGGTTGTCATAAAGAGCAACGGCCAGGACGTCGAAAAAGTGACAGCAACCGGCGATCTGGCTCAGTATCAACAGCAGCCTGCAGAAGATAAAGGGCTAATAACCGCAAAGGGAAAAACCATCGAGTATTTTCTTAGCGAAGAGAAATTGCGCATTTCAGAAAGCGCCTCCGTCGAACAGAGTGACGGCTCATTGCTCACCGGAAAAGTCATTCGATACGACCTTAAGACAGAGGTATTGCGTGCAGACTCACGCGACGCAGAATCGACTCAGACCTCGGGCGACCGCATTCGCATGGTAATCCCCCCCAAACAAGCCACACCAACCACATCCGACGAAACCAGCAACTGACAGATTTCATGGCAAAATTAAACGCACTTCACCTCGCCAAAAGTTACCGCAAGCGTGCCGTCGTTCGCGACGTCAGCCTCGAAGTCAACAGCGGCCAGATCGTTGGACTTCTCGGCCCCAATGGCGCTGGCAAAACAACCTGCTTTTATATGATTGCCGGGTTAATTAATGCCGATCACGGCAAGATCATTATCAACGAGAAAGACATAACGCCCCTATCCATGCATGGTCGGGCCCGCGCGGGGATCGGCTATCTGCCGCAGGAAGCCTCTGTCTTCCGCAAACTGAGCGTCACCGATAACATTCTCGCGATACTGCAAACCCGTAAAGACCTCAAGCGCCAGCAACAGCAGGAAAAGCTCGATCAACTTCTCAACGAATTTCATATTACCCACATTGCCTCGAGCCCGGGTATGGCACTTTCCGGCGGTGAGCGCCGACGAGTCGAAATCGCCCGCGCACTGGCGACAGATCCACAATTTATCCTGCTGGACGAACCCTTCGCCGGAGTCGACCCCATTTCGGTAAGCGATATCAAACATATTATTCAGCACTTGAAAAAGCGCGGGATCGGCGTATTAATTACCGACCACAACGTGAGAGAAACGCTGGATATCTGCGAACACGCTTATATCGTTAGTGAAGGCAACATCATTGCCGAAGGCGATTCTGCCAGCGTTCTGGCCAATGAGACTGTTAAAGAAGTTTACCTCGGTCATCAATTCAGACTATAGTAACCAGAGCTGAAAACCCCGCCACACTTCTCCCCAAATTAATATTTTCAAGCGCCAAAAAACAGGCATATTTCTTGCTTGTCAAAATGTTTCAACTCGGTTACTCTTGATTTAAAGCTCAGAAACTCGCTCGGCTTGTTGCTCAGCCGGTTTTCTCTTGCGGCCACACGGTATTTCAAATTCCGCATCGCGGTCTCTCACTGCGGCGGTATCGGTAATCGACGTAGATATGAAACAATCGTTACAGCTTAAACTTGGTCAACAGCTGACCATGACCCCTCAACTGCAACAGGCAATCCGGTTGTTGCAGCTATCCACTCTCGATCTTCAGGCAGAAATCCAGGAAGCTCTCGACTCCAACCCGATGCTGGAAATATCCGACGAAGACGTCGACAGCGGTGGACAGGAGCAAAACAGCAAAGACGGCGACGATAAAAACAGTTCGACAGAAACCTCAAACTCTGAGGCTTCCAGTGCTGAAGAGACGACCAACTACAACGAAAACGAGACAGATACCGCCAACGCAGAAGGCGACTGGAACGAATCCATACCTGAAGATCTGCCCGTCGACACCAGCTGGGACGATGTCTACCAAGCTGGTCCTACCGGTACCGGCCTCGCCTCTCCCGAGCAGGAAGACAGTGATTTTGAGTCCCGTCGCGGAACAGACGAAAGTCTCCAACAGCATTTGAACTGGCAGCTGAATCTGACCCCCATGTCCGATCGAGATCAGATCATTGCCATGGCCATCATTGACGCCGTTCAAGACAACGGAATTCTCAGCATTACAGTCGATGAAATTTTCCAGGGGCTGGAATCTGAACTGGAGGAGCTCGAACTCGACGAAGTCGTGGCCGTTTTACATCGAATTCAGCAATTCGACCCCCCAGGCGTTGCCGGCCAAGACCTGAGTGACTGCCTGTTGATACAGCTCAATCAACTGCCTGACTGCCCCGCCCTCAAAGATGCTAAGCTCATCGTAAAAGAACATTTGGCGCTACTGGGCAACCGGGATTACAAGCAGTTGATGCGCAAGACCAAACTTAAAGAATTTCAATTGCGGGATGCAATCCTGCTGATCCAGAGCCTGAACCCGAGGCCTGGAGATCAAATTAACATCGGTGAAACCGAATATGTCGTACCCGATGTTTTCGTCACCAAACAAAATGATCGCTGGACGGTTAACCTTAATCCTGAAATTGCGCCTAAAATTAGAATTAACGACACCTACGCTGCCATGGTGAAACGCGCCGACAGCAGCACGGACAATAATTTTTTACGCGACAATTTGCAGGAAGCCCGCTGGTTTTTGAAAAGTCTTCAGAGTCGTAACGAAACCCTACTCAAAGTAGCCACCTGTATTGTCGAAAAACAGCGTGCGTTTCTTGATCATGGGGCAGAAGCGATGAAACCTCTGGTACTGCACGATGTCGCAGAAGTTGTCGGCATGCACGAATCCACAATTTCCAGGGTGACAACGCAAAAATATATGCATACCCCTCAGGGCATTTTCGAACTCAAGTACTTCTTCTCCAGCCACGTCAGTACGGAATCCGGCGGTGAGTGCTCTTCAACGGCTATTCGCGCCATTATCAAGAAACTCATCGCTGCAGAAAATCCGCAAAAACCACTGAGTGACAGCAAAATTACAAGTCTACTGGCGGACCAGGGTATTCAGGTTGCCCGACGCACTATCGCCAAATATCGCGAATCTCTCAACATTCCGCCATCAAATGAACGTAAAAGACTCCTATAACATCGATTTTCAAGACCCTGTTTTGGGTCTGAATGCAGAGAAGTCCAGCACCAACCGACTTCTCCACCAGCCAACAGCGCTGGTCTACACACAAAAGAGGAGCAATCTATGCAAATCAACATAAGTGGACATCACATCGATCTTACTCCAGCGATAAAAGACTATGTAACCAACAAGCTGGATCGACTCGAACGTCATCATGATCGAATAACCAGTACCAATGTGATCCTGTCTGTTGATAAACTACGCCAGAAGGCAGAGGCGTCTGTCCACGTGAGTGGAAAAGACTTCTATGCCGATTGCGAATCAGAGGACTTATACGCGGCGATCGATATGCTGGCTGACAAACTGGATCGGCAACTGTTAAAGCATAAAGAGAAGCTGAAAAATCATCATCGTTGAGATATGCAGCTTAAAAACATTCTCACTCAACACCGCTGTGCCTGCGGTGTTGAGTCTCTTAGTAAAAAACGCACCCTGCAGATTCTGTCGGAACTTATCGCTGAAGATCTTCCCGATCTCAGTGCTGACGACATTTTCACCAGCATGACAGCTCGCGAAAGGCTGGGGTCTACAGGTATTGGTAATGGTATTGCCATCCCGCACTGTCGGGTGAAAACCTGTTCCAATACGGTTGGTGCCTTGCTGCACCTGGAAAAAGGTATCGACTTTGATGCCATCGACGAAAAACCCGTTGATCTGGTTTTCGCTCTTCTGGTACCCGATGAGGCCCACGATGCTCACTTGCAAACACTTGCCAGCCTAGTTGAGCGACTGAACGACAATGGTTATCTAAACTCACTGCGCGCCGCACCCGATTGCGAAACCCTCTACTCAGCCGCTATCAGCCTGGATTAAATCAGTCCATTTTCCAGGCGATCACGTAGGTCTACGCATAAGCGAGCATCTGAACCTGAAACAAATTACACCGCCGTGAGATTCTTATCCATTGCGCCGTGATGAGCCCGGGTTTTCAAGGTAAACTAAAAGAACATCCTTTCAGCAGCGGGAGGCAACTATGCGTCTGGTGGTGATTAGCGGGCGTTCCGGTTCCGGCAAGAGTACTGCACTACACGTTTTAGAAGACGCAGGATTTAATTGCATCGACAATCTGCCTGCGTCCCTGTTACCCGCGTTAGCCAGCCAACTGCAGGGGCATCCACACAATCAAAAGTTAGCTGTTAGCATTGACGCACGCAACAGCCTCCAAGACTTACAAAAGTTCCCGGAAATATTTTCGCAGGCAAAGATTCCAGGACTCAGGTGCGAAGTTTTATTTCTCGATGCCAGTGACGAAAAACTAATTCAGCGGTATAGCGAAACACGGCGCCGTCATCCGCTCAGTGACTTAGCCACAGATCTGCGCGAGGCGATCGCCAAAGAGAAGGACTTTCTGGAACCCATCGCCTATTGCGCAGACCTCACACTGGACACCACAGCATTAACACTTCACCAACTGCGCGACCTAATCAAGCAGAGAATTGTGGCGAATGATGCGCCAGGCATGGCATTGGAATTTGTTTCCTTCGGATTCAAAAATGGCATTCCTGTCGATGTTGACTTGGTATTTGACGTTCGCTGTCTACCCAACCCTTACTGGCACACAGAACTGCGTGGTTTTACAGGCCAACAGCCCCCTGTCATCGATTTCCTGCGAAAGAGCGAGCAGGTATCAGCAATGGTTAATGATATCATCCACTACCTAGACCGCTGGCTCCCTGCATTTGACGCCGACAACCGCAGCTATTTTACCGTCGCTATCGGCTGTACAGGAGGCCACCACCGCTCCGTATACGTATGTGAACAGCTGCACAACCATTTTCGCCATTCGTATTCGAACACACAATTCCGCCACCGGGAACTGGAGAGGGCTCAGACAGGCGGCCACCGCTAAACGACGAGGACTTCATGCTGAAAAAAACGGTCACGATCATCAACAAGCTTGGCCTGCATGCCCGCGCCGCCGCCCTGTTTTCAAAATGCGCCGCTCGATTTTCAAGCCAAATTAAAGTCGGGTTGAATGGTAAATCTGTCGATGCCAAAAGCGTTATGTCACTCATGCTACTTGCCGCCAATCAGGGTACGCAAATTGAGGTCCTCGTCGATGGCGACGACGAAGAAGAAGCCATGGCAGCCGTCGTCGAACTGATTAATAATCGCTTCAACGAAGAGGAGTAAGATACCCATTAACCACGCCTGACGAAACCGCGACAAAACCATCGGTCAACACAAGAGGCCGATCCCCCCACCCATTGAATTTCAGAAATCAATTGCATGGCATTAACCAGCGAAGAGCGACACGACCTTACTCACAGCACCCTTACTGAAATCAATGAGGCGTTGGATAGCGGAACCAAAGGCCAGGTAAGGAGGCTGCTCAACGGCCTGCGCCCGGTAGAAATTGCCCATCTGATTGATTCTTCTCCGCCACCGACAAGAAAGCTTGTCTGGGAATTAATCGACAAAGAAGCGGAAGCGGAAGTTCTGCAGGAATTGTCTGAGGATGTGCAGGCGCAAATTCTGAGTCAGATGGACACAGATGCGGTTGTTGAACTGACCGAAGGCATGGTTACGGATGACCTCGCCGACATTCTGCAGCAATTACCTGATCGAGTAACTCAAGAAGTCCTGGCGGCGATGAGCGCTCAGGATCGTGCCCGTGTCGAACAGGTCCTGGTTTACGATGAAGATACCGCTGGCGGTATCATGGATACGGACACCATTACCGTGCGTGCCCGCCTAACCCTGGATGTTGTGCTCCGTTATTTGCGACGCCATGACGAGCTACCGGATTCCACCGACAACCTGATTGTGGTGAACAGCCGCGATGAGTTCGTCGGACTGCTGCCCCTAAAACGACTGCTTACCTCCTCGCCCAATACCACCGTCCGGGAGATCATGATCACGGACGTCGAGCCCATCCCTGCTGACATGTCGGAAACCATTGTTGCCAGCCTGTTTGAAAAACATAACTGGATTTCAGCGCCGGTCGTGGATAGTGAAGGCAAAGTGGTCGGCCGTATTACCATTGACGACGTGGTCGACGTTATTATCGACCAGCGCGAACACTCACTCATGAGTATGGCCGGTCTGGATGAGGAAGAAGACACCTTTGCCAACGTAATGCGCACGGCACCGCGCCGGGCCATGTGGTTGGGTATCAATCTATTGACAGCACTGCTGGCCTCTTCCGTCATCAGTATGTTTGAGGGAACCATCGACAAAGTTGTGGCTCTCGCCGTACTGATGCCGATTGTTGCCAGCATGGGAGGCGTCGCCGGCAGTCAGACACTCACGGTGGTTATTCGCGGTATGGCGCTGGGACAGATTGGCCAAAGCAACGTTTCCTGGCTGCTTTCTAGAGAATTTCGAGTGGGTCTGCTCAATGGCATTCTCTGGGCGGCAACCATGGCGGTCATCGCTGGAATCTGGTTCCAAGACCCCACCATTTCTCTGATAATCGCCGTCGCAATGGTGATAAACCTCATTACGGCCGGCGTCGCCGGCACTATGCTGCCGATTACCATGCGCGCGATGAATATCGACCCTGCCCTCGCCGGGAGCGTGGCGCTGACGACGGTTACTGATGTCGTTGGCTTTATGTCCTTTTTGGGCCTCGCCACCTACTTCTACGCCTGACCGCAAGAACAAAACGCGACCCGGCATATGCGCTAATCTGGCTTGCCGAACAGTCGGATTAGCCGATTACGCATGCTATCCATGGTGAGTTCGGGCTCTTCGGACGCGGGTATCATACCCGAGGTAAAACCCTCGCCGCGAAAACGATCGATCAGAGCTTTATCACGACTGACAATATGTATTGGCACTGAGCGAGAGGCATTAGGCCCGGTCACAAGATACGCCGGCTGGTGATCTCCAAGAATAATAAAGATCGCGTCTTCTCCGTACCGCTCCATATAACTACCCAACGTTTGCAACGAATAGTCGATGGAATCGATATAATGTTCGCGCACACTGTCGTTATCAGCCCAGACCTCTGCCGGGGTTTCACCACTCACGGCCTGTTGATTGAATACTCTACCATCGCCGACATCGTCCCAATCGATCAATGTGGGCACTGGTGTCCAGGGCGCATGGCTGGAGATAAGAGCAATCTCAGCCATATTGTCTTTGCCAGCCTCATGGGTCGGCTTTCTGGCCAGACGTTCATAAGCGCTCAAAGTGTACTGATCCGGCATGGTAACCCAGTTGTAGGGCTCGCCCTCATATTGCAGGTCGTCAGCCGCCAGTATCTGGTCATAACCGAAGTAATCAGCCTCGGGCCAATCCATCGTAATTGCGGGCATAATAGCGCTGGTGCGCCACCCGGCCAGTTGAAAGAGCCGGTTGAGACTTTTGCGTTCGCTATTCATCAAGCGGCTATAACGCGCTTGGCTATCGATCCACAGACCTGACAGAAAGGTGCCGTGGGCCAACCAGCTTAATCCTCCAACCGTTGGAGAAACCAGCCAACCACTTGCCGCATGCAATCCAGCCTTTTGCAACTGCGCTTGCACGCTGCCGAGACGCGGCCTGATCAACACACGGTAACGGGGATCCTCAAGCGAACTGCGACCGTAGGATTCCACAAAGACCAAAACAACATCACGACCTTTGACGCCGGCAAATAGATTATTCGTAGACGCAACGTCATCTTCTTTAGCGAGTTCGCGCTCAAAATTACGCATATCTTCGGCAGTTTTTTGCATTAGCCCTATGCGCTCATAGAGAAGTATCGTGCCGTTAAAATTGACTATGGCAGACATACGGGAATCCGTTGAATCGATACCAAGCCCGACCACAAGAACCGTCACCGCGGCGACGATGGGTAACTTCGTCGTCACGCCATCACGCACCACAATCAAACGGCGCTGTATACGAAAATTTAATATTGCCAGCGCAGCCGCGAGAATGATCGCCAAGCAGATCGACAAACCGGCCATCGCACTGCCGATCGTTCCCGAGAGCAGACGCCAGCCATCCACCACCATCTTCATATCCAGGTATGGATTAAAACGTCGCTGAAACGCCAAATGAACGCCAATATCTAAGGCTTTGAGAAGTAATGCCAGCATCAGAAATGAAGTAGACAGCACCGCAAAATAGATCGCCAAGCGCCGTGGCAACAGCAATAAGCCAAGCAAAATTAAAGGCACTTCCAGTGGAAGACGCGCATAGGCAACCAACCGAAAATCATTGGGATGATTAGGCAAATTGAGCGTAAATAATGTAACTAGGCAGACCAGAACCCAAGCCCACCAAAAGGCCTCTGCGGGAAAGGGCGGTCGCTCGCCTGGTTTACCGGCTGTTGTCATCTATCTGCTCGTAATTTAAGAGTGGTCTGGCTTGCAACCTGGGAATATTCTGATCAATGTTGGCAAGGCAACCTGCGCGAATCAAACAAGATTGGAAAGGCAGTCGTCACAGGGTGCGCGTGAATCTGCGGACTTCATGGATAACGCGGCGATGGCAACAGATGTAATTCAACAGAGTTTTCATAGGCGAAAAGAAGGTATACGAGCATTCTTACGCCAAGGGTTAGAGTTTGAACAAGTTCACCATACTGTCGATTGTTATCTGTGTCGCCTTATTGGCCGCTACGATACATATCGCCGATCCAGCGAGTCTGGCCATCGCTTGGCAGAAAGTAACCTGGGTTCACCTATTGATCGCATTTGTTGCCGTTCAATTACAAATTGTCGCTTCGGCCTATCGCTGGAAGTTCACCGCCAGCCGACTGGGGCACAAGATCGAAACGTCTGTGGCGATCCGTGAGTATTACCTGAGCAGTGCGCTAAATTTGCTTCTGCCTGGCGGCATCGCTGGCGACGCCATTCGCGCCTACCGCAGCCGCACCGATGAATCAGGTGGCTGGAAAAGACCCTCAGCTGCGGTTTTTCTTGAGCGACTTTCCGGACAACTCGCATTTTTCGCTTTGTGCTGCCTCGGCCTGCTGGCCTGGCCGAGGCTACTGCAACAGCGCCTGCCCTCCGGGGACAGCGAATTTATCTGGATCATCACGGCCGTAATAGCTACGGGAATTGGAGTGGGTATTGCGTTTCGCAAAGCCTGGATTCCAAGACGCATTCGCGAGGTCGGCCCCGAACTACACGCGGTCTTCATCGACTCAGGCGCTTGGCTTGTGCAGATAGGGTTGAGTGTACTGGTGATTGGTGGCTATCTATCGACGTTTTTGATTGCGTCCGACGGAGTTGGGGCACCACTGCCTGCGATGGCCGCTATTACAATAATTCCTCTGTGCCTGCTTACCATGTTGATACCTGCCGGTATCGGTGGCTGGGGCACTCGCGAGGCGGCCGCCGCCGCACTTTGGCCATTGTTCGGCTACTCTGCCGCCGAAGGACTCGCCGCAAGCCTAGTTTACGGCGTTATTTCCCTACTTGGTGCAGCCCTACCCGGGCTCATTGCGATCGCAATAACTCTCTTGCAGGTAAAAATCAACAAGGCCAACGCGTGATGTCCATTGTTAAATTGATAAAGGTTCGTGAAGTCGCGCGTAAATATCCCCAGATAAATCATTGTCGGGCAATTGGTTCATAATCTCCAACATATCGCCAGCCTCTTTCCATTCGGTCTCAACGAAGCTGTGTCGCTCACCAATCACTCGGTTGAATCGATAGTCGCCCAATGTCATCAAGCGGGAAATCGCCTCTTTAGTAACGACGGGCATAGCGCGAAGATATTCAAAGGCAACCACTCTGACCGGCTCCGACAAACCACGAAGGATTTCCGCCTCAGCGCCTTCGCAGTCGATTTTGCAGAATTGGGGCATCCCGTAGCGTTCAATGAGAACATCAATAGTGGTCATCGGCACAGTGACTTTTCTGTCCCAAGTCACCTGGCTGAATGCCTCGTCGTCACGCACACAATCCAGAAATGTTCGGGATGTGCTGCTTACGGTCGGATGGCGACTGGAAATATTCAGGGTAATTTCACCCGATTCAGCACCAACGGCAATCCGCTCAAATCCCTTTAGATCTCGACCAAAGTGTCGCTCAATAAAGTCTGCAAGTGCTGGCTGCGGCTCTACCGCTACGACGTCAGCACCTAACAATAAAAGCGTCTTGCTGCGATTCCCCACATGAGCTCCGATATCGAAGACCAAATCGCCAGGCGAGATCAACTCGTCATAAAAACGCTTTAAAGCCCATCTGCGCCAGGGTTGTCCGTAGTAGGTTAGCAGTGAACGAGTGATACCGGCGAAAGTCGAGACTCGAGCAGACCCCATCATGCTTTTCCCCTCTCACGAATCAGATAGCAAGTATCAACCGCAAAGGAATAACTCAGCAGAACGAGAGCGGCAAACGCGATAATTGAAGAGACCGGAGCTACCACAAACGGAACAAGCATCAGGCAGAGTGCTGCAACCTGAACCACACAAATCAGTTTTCGACGAAAAGACGGGGGCAAAGGTCTCTTTAGCTCAGGAAGCCATGTTTGCGCGAGTACAAACCCATATCGCATAAAACCAATCGCCATCACCCACCAACCGGCCTTATCCAACAAAAGAGCGGCGGCAGATAAGATAAGAATGAGTAGCGCGTCGATCTCCATATCGAAACGGGCTCCAAGTTCTGAAGATTGAGCATACAAACGTGCGAGGTATCCATCGACGCCGTCGAGAAGAAGTGCCAAAAGCACAAGCCCGCAAATAATCCAGATGGCAACCGATTCAGAAGACAAGTCGGACCCGAAAAGAATGGCTACGGCCACCAGACTGACAATTCCCGTACGAACGGCCGTTACCGTATTAGCCGCACCAAATTTTTGATGGGGGTGGTATTTGAGTCCTCGCAAGACAAAAAAAAACTCGCGCAGATAATCCCTACCGCAAGAATGAGTGCGCTAGCCTCCAGTCCGAGATGCGCGTCCAGCGCAGCAAAGGCCAACACCGAAGCGAGCAGAACCGCACCCAGCGTGGCGGACGCACTGATGCGTAGCCGTTTAGCGACTACACTGCCACCGCGATGACTTTGAGCTTCAACTTTGTACGCGAGTGAGGGATTCATAAATTACTCCACGGCCCAGAGTTTTTCGGCATCAAACTGATGACCAGCACGCAGCATTTTAGTGCGAAGATAATGCAGATTCTCATCGGTAATGCTACCGAAAACAGGTTGTCGTGCCGATACCTCAATGCCTCCAGCCTGGAGCGCTGCAATCTTGGTAGGATTATTCGAGTAGAGCACGACAGTGTGGATATCCAGCGAGCGCAGCATCGATACTGCAGTTTCATAGCGACGGTGATCGCTGCTGAAACCCAGTTCTGCATCCGCATCAATAGTATCTAACCCAAGATGCTGATATCCATAGGCCCTCATCTTCGACCCTATTCCTGTGCCGCGCCCTTCTTGGTCCAGATAAACCAGCACGCCGCCGCCAGCATCTTTTAGATGCGAAAGCCCCCGGATCAGTTGATCACCACAATCACACTTGAGTGAGCCGTAAAGATCACCGGTAATGCAGGAAGAGTGAATACGCACAGGTACCGGACCACCGACATCAGGCTCTCCAACGACGATTGCGATCTGGTCTCGCTGGGCCAACCCACCGCGGAAGACGACAAAATCTACATCGCCAATATTCTTTAATGGTACTCGAGTCCGTACGATTTTTTCGAGCTGCTGACGCGCCGAATCAATTTTATCCAAGAGATCGCTGTCCAGGATCTGACAAGCGGCAAAACGATCGAGAATATGCGTTACATCCGCACAGACGACGGCGGGCAGCAGGAGCGCTGTACGAGCCAATTCCGCAGCGACAAGCATTGATTTGCTTGCCTCGCTCCAGTCATCAGGAAGCTTTGCATTAAGTCCATAAGAAAGTCTGGAAGCATGGTCGAAATTTATACCTTCGAGCGCAACTGAAATATCTGCTGGATTAATTACCCCTAGTTGCTTAGCTCGAGGAGCCGTCAACAGTAATGAATGGCGGTTCTCAGTATCTTCCGCGAACCGAGCAAATATCTCCGGGGCGGCGCAGTCGAGGGCAAGAGCAGCTGTATACTGATCCCCATCCCGGAGTAAAACCGGCCGACCGAAGCGCAACTCGGCAACAGCTCGTTCAACCTCCATTGCCGGTGTAGAAAATTTAAAAGTATTGCGCTCAGAGTAGTACATAACACGGTCCCATTATTTTGCTGCCGATCTCGCAATCAGATTAAAGGATAGGTGTGGTTGCCAAGCGTCATACCAGATCGGCTAAGCTCTGCGACCAGTTACCTAACAATTACGAAAAAAAGAACACCCTGGTTTGAAAACTCCCAGTCGATAAAAAACTTTTATCTTCATGTGCCCCGAAATGTAAAGAAATCCGTAAACCCACTACCACTTCGACAAATACGAAGCGTGACAAAAATTCATCAGGAGTTAATGTGTCAAGTCCACCCTCCTCATCGGAGACACCATTAAACAAGCAAGCTCGAGCGCTCTGGTTTCTTAAAAGAGAAACCTGTGAATTGCGTCAAGAAAGTCTGCGCTCTCCAGTAAGCGACGAAGTATTAGTACGAACCGAGTTCAGCGGTATTAGTCGCGGCACAGAATCGTTGGTCTTTAAAGGTAAAGTACCGGAGCAAGAACGAGAGCGCATGCGCGGTCCCGGCATGGGTGGCGACTTTACCTTTCCGGTTAAATACGGTTATGCCAATGTTGGACGTATTGTTGAAGGTCCAGAACAGCTACTAGGTCGATCGGTATTTTCACTACATCCTCATCAGTCAGCTTTTGTCATTGAGACGCAAAACGTGAGTCTGTTACCTGCTGAACTACCACCGCAACGCGCCGTTCTCAGCGCCAATATGGAAACCGCTCTCAACATCATTTGGGATGCCAGCATACTGCCGGGCGACAGAGTTTTGATATTCGGGGCCGGTGTCGTGGGCGCACTTACAGGCTATCTGGCTAGCCGTATCCCGGGAACCGAAGTTATTCTCGTCGACCCGAATTCATCGAAAAATACCATCGCCATGAGTCTTGGTATTTGCTTTTCAGAAACCCTTCCACAGCATGCAGAGTTCGATGTCCTGATAAATACCAGTGCTTCTGGTGACGCCCTGCAAAATGCGTTGGACTGTGCCGGATTTGAAGCCCGTATTGTAGAGGCCAGTTGGCACGGCACCGAGCCTCTGACGCTCTATCTGGGGGGCGCATTTCACTCCAAACGCTTGTCGCTGATCAGCTCTCAAGTCGGCGCCGTCGCCAATGGAAATAGGGCGCGCTGGGACTACTCTCGCAGACTGAACAAGGCGATGGAATTACTTACCGACGACACGCTGGACGTACTAATCTCGGGCGAGACGTTATTTGATGAGATCGCTGCGGCTTACGGAGAAGTCATCAACAATCCGAATACCCTTTGCCACCGGATTCGTTACTAATCAATTAAGGAAAACCTATCATGTTTGCAATAGAAGTTCGTGATCATGTCATGATCGCCCACAGCCTCCCGCGCCCCGTTTTTGGACCGGCACAGGCAATGCACGGCGCCACCTTTGTTGTCGACGCGGCGTTTTTTACGCGGGATGTTGATGAAGACGGACTTGCCGTGGATATTGGCGCAGCAACCCGTGTATTGGGTGACATACTGAAACCCCTTAACTACCAGAATCTTGATGAACTTGAGGCTTTCAAAGGTAAGGTATCAACCACCGAGGTCATCACCAAATATGTCTTCGACCAGCTCGCTACGGCTGTGGCTGAAAAACAACTTGGCCCCGGCAGTCACCGGATCTGCAAGTTGCGCGTCACCCTGCACGAGTCCCACATTGCTCGCGGCTACTATGAGGCAGACATTTGAGCCATAAATTGGTGTTCGCCTATCCTGGTGATCTGACGCTCAAGACCGGTGGCTA
The DNA here is from genome assembly GCF_056159445.1 of Pseudomaricurvus sp. ABR4_320. Lineage (NCBI taxonomy): Bacteria > Pseudomonadati > Pseudomonadota > Gammaproteobacteria > Cellvibrionales > Cellvibrionaceae > Pseudomaricurvus > Pseudomaricurvus sp. ABR4_320. Next base: position 77,486 of record NZ_JBSWVF010000019.1, read on the forward strand.
TGGCTATGACCGCCAGCTAATCGCCGGACTTCAAGCACTGGGTTGGAAGGTCGAACTACTGCCACTCGGCAACGGCTTCCCCTCACCATCCAAACCCGTTAAACGAGACGCTGAAGCGCGGCTGTCAGCGTTGCCCGCAGGCACACGGGTGATGATTGATGGCCTGGCGTTTGGTGTCCTGGACGATTGGGCTGCAAGAGAAGCACAGCGCTTAAATCTTATAGCCCTGGTACATCACCCCCTGGCAATGGAGACTGGCCTCACCGGGGACCAGCAGGTGACGCTAAAAGCCAGCGAAGTCCGCGCACTTTCTTTTGTAAAACACTGTTTTGTTACTTCCCCAGCTACGGCGCGGGAGCTCATTTCCCAGTACGACCTTCCCGCTCCAATCATCACTGTCGCGCAGCCCGGCACAGAAAAAGCCCCTGTCTCGCTGTGCAATGGCAATCCCCCGAACATTCTTGCGATAGGTTCATTGATTCCACGCAAAGCCCATGATGTTCTGGTGAATACGCTGCATGACATTGAAGATCTGGATTGGCAGGCAACGATTGTAGGCAATCACTCACTGCACCCGCCGACAGCGGACGCCCTGCACACGCAAATAAAGACTCTCGGTTTACAACATCGGATTCAACTGATGGACACCTGCGAAGACACCCGAGCACTACTTGCCAACGCAGATATCTTCGCACTCGCCAGTCGCTATGAAGGTTATGGGATGGTCTTTGCCGAGGCCCTGTCGCAGGGCGTACCAATTGTCGCCTGCCGGGGCGGTGCAATTCCTGATGTTGTACCAGAGACCGCCGGATTACTCGTCTCAGTCGATGACACTCAAAACTTTGCCTCAGGGCTACGTCAGCTTCTCGAAAATAAATCGCTACATCAGACCATGGCCAAGTCTGCGCGAGCCGCCGGCGAAAAGCTGCCTACATGGCAAGACACTGCAAGCACCGTCGTGACGGTGCTGGAGAAAATACAATGAGCGGCTTCGATACCCATTGGCTGGCTTTGCGAGAACCCGCGGATAACACGGCTCGTGATAAGCAGTTAATAGAGCACCTTGCCCATTACCTCACGGGTCAAAAAGAACCCCAAGTTATCGATATGGGCTGTGGTACGGGCTCAACCTGGAGAGCACTGCAAGGCAACATACCGGCAAGTGCGCAGTGGATGCTACTCGATCATGACGCCGCCTTACTCGATGAAGCCAAGCGACGTATCGGCATGAATGTTAACGTTGAATTTCAGAAATTCGATCTCAACCATTTCACAAAGCTTCATCTAAACCCTGGAGCAGTCGTAACGGCATCGGCACTGTTTGATCTCGCCTCTGAAAATTTCTGTAACACTGTTGTCGAAAGGCTCGCTGAACAGAAGTGCGCATTCTATGCCGCGCTCAACTTCGACGGCCTAGTCGCTTGGTCAGACACTCACCCGCTTGATGAAGCGATGGTGGCCGCATTCAATCGCCATCAGCAAACGGAAAAAGAGCTGGGTATAGCCCTAGGACCTCACGCAACGTCCTGCCTTAAACAGCTATTAAAAGACCAGCATTATGATATCTTCGAGCGTTCCAGCCCCTGGCAACTGGATGCCAACAGCACCGAATTGCAGACCGCATTTATTGCAGGATTTCGTCAACCGCTGTTGGCAAGGGCTGATCTCCCCGAAGAAGCGATAGACCGCTGGTTGTCCTATCGCCTCGATTCCACTGGGAAACCAAATAGCGCCTGCAAAGTCGGACACACCGACCTGATCGCATTTCCTCGAACGAGCTAGGGAATCTCTGATGAATTACCTGCGTTGCCATCGCCGAGATTAATCAGAGGCTCC
>NZ_JBSWVF010000020.1:0-74316 GCF_056159445.1 Pseudomaricurvus sp. ABR4_320
AGATCCATAGTTTGTCCCTCCAACGGGTTAAAAAAATTAGCGGACGGGGAAACTCTTCCTCTAAAAAATTAATGAAAATTTAGCAAGGAGTATGCCCAGGAAAAAAACACTCGCGAAGAATAGAAAAGAAAGGGGTGAAACCTCTTAATGTCACGAAAAACTCTTTACGAATGGACTATTCGATCGTGTTTTAGGATTTTTATTGCAAAACTGTGAATAATTTACGTGGCTCTGATTTTTGCTCGGTCCGCGTCAAACATGAAATTACTTCGACAGACGAGGGATTTATATCTATGCAATGTTCCGAAAGGAGCTTGCTACTTATGAGTAGACCCAAACGCTATACGAGCTCTACCAATTTGCAATCAATTTTTATTCTCTCAAGATAAAATCGGCGCTACGTTCAAGTGCTTTGGCCCCCTCTACCAAGGTATCTGGCCAAAGCGTGAACATGTGGAACAAACCAGGAGTGGCGTGAAGGGACACCTCGACACCGGCAAGGATCGCTCTACGACTCAGCAGCATACTGTCGTCAAGAAGTATCTCGTCTCCAGCAACTTCAAGATGTATGGGTGGCAATCTTGAAAGGTTGCTAAAAATCGGAGATGCGTCGGGATCATCTTTTTGCATGTCAGGCATAGCGGTTCGGAAAAGTGCAGAATCTGATGCATCGGTGTTCATCAAGTCCTCACAGCGATGACGAGTGGTGCTTAACCCCGTCCTATCAGTATTAGGTGAAATCAACGCCAATCGCCGTAGGGCTCTTCTTTGTGCTACACATAGCGCCAGATGGCCCCCGGCACTGTCACCACCAACGTTTACAGGATTTTCCGGCTGTGCCGTGGCATCAACAACCGCAATGGCATCCTGTAGTTGGGCAGGCCAGATATGCTCTGGTGCGAGGCGATATTCTGGCAAAATGATGCGCAGCCCAAAGCTGGCCAGTTTTCTTGCCAAATTGAGATGAGTAATCGCAGAACCAAATACATACCCACCGCCATGAAACCAGAGAAGTTCCGGCCCACTTCCTATTGCCATACAGCGTACGCCTCCTCTCTCGATAACCTCGACATCAGTCATCGTCTGTGGACCAGCCAGCTTCATAAAACTGTCTCGCATATTGCAAGGAGAGCCATCGATCGGAGTCGTCTTAATATGTCTCCGCAGTTGCATTTCGTCTTTCAGAGATCCGATCATCGTGTGCCCTTAAAGGTTTTACCCTATAGATACATAGGCGGCATTCGTTGACATGACAAAGCCAGCAGGAGGGCTATTGCCGATATTAACCATGAAAACGAAGCGCCCTCACTCACACCGCAGCGAGTTCGGTTGCACTAAGTCGCCCCCGGTAGTAATTTCTGATTCTGACTTTACGCTCCAGGTCTTTAATGATTGCACCAGAGAAATCCTTACCGGTAAGTTCCTCCGCCATGTTGATGCCTCCCGGTGTATCGACGTTAACTTCCATCATTTTGTCACCGACGATATCCAGACCGGCCAGATACATTCCGTCATGTATCAGTTTTGGTTCTACGGCTTCGGCGAGGCGCAGTGCGTCTTCATCTGGTTCTGCCATTTCATATTTACCGCCAGCAGAGATATTAGAGCGTGCGTCTCCAGAATTGTTATAGCGGCGAAAGCAGGCAAATACACCGTCAACTTTCAGCGGCTTTCCATTTAATGTCAGCAGGCGCAAGTCCCCTTCTGCCGCTTTCGGCAGGTATTCCTGCACAATGGCGTAACCGTCGCGAACCGTCGCTTCTATAATTTGATTAAGGTTGGAAGAGCTTTGTGGATTGATGACAAACACGCCCTGTCCGCCAGATCCCTGCAATGGTTTAATTACTGCGTGATCTCCGAACTGGTGCACGGCATTTTTGATCGCCTCAGCGGAGCAAGCGATTACAGTCTTTGGCCGAACCATATCCGGATAGGTTTGAAAATAGGTCTTGTTGGATGCGTCGGTAAGGTGCGTAGGATCGTTGAGAACAATAACACTCTGGTCTGCCAGTAGTTGCGCAAAAAGCAGACCGGAATTCGGTGCCCAAGGGCGAGTAATTGCTTCATCCGCTGGATCAGACCGCAACATCACCACATCGTACTGGCTTAGGTTAACTTTACCCTTTTCAAATCCGTCTTCTTGCAGTTCTGCCAGGATTTCGCAATCGCTGCTGTAATCGTTTCCGCTCGGTACCGAGGCCAACCCGGTGATAGATTCATCGGCTTCATAAATCAGGTCAGTCAGTCCCACCAGGGCAACTTGATGCCCTTCTTTCAATGCCCGACGAGTTAGACGGATGGTGGTGTAGTTATCTTTTTCGGTTTTAATATCATTGATGATAAAGGCAAGCTTCATTACTCTGCATCCTGTAGATAGAGGGATTCGACAGACATGCGGCGGGCTAGTCTAAGTCGCCGCTGACTGTCTGGATCTCTGAGGTGATGGGGAATAAGACTAGGTCCTAAAATAACGCGTTCCTGCATGAGGCGGCGGATCGTTTCAATTTGCCGCAGCGAAAACTTGCCGATAAACAATGTTTCGAGATCGTTCCCTGCCTGCAGATAGTCGAGCAGATCGCACAAGCCGTGGAGGTAAACCGCGTCTTTTGTCAGGCCCCCTCCGCGGCAAGCACGAACCGCAATATCAAAAGACAGTTCGGCGTCGAGATGAAAGGTATCGTGCAGCATGCCAAAGATGCTGTGGAATCCGTTGCCGTTAACAACTAGGTCGGCAGCAATAACACGGGCAGCGATGACTTTTAGTCGAGAATGTGGCAGGTTGCCCGTCAGATATTCGGCGAAGATGCCGAGACCTTCCTGCAGTGCGTCATAGTGCGCCAGCCCCACCTCAAGCAGCCGCAGCGGCTGCTGCGTCCCGTTGTAGGAAGTAACCACATGCGTTCCGATCTCATGAGCGATCAGAGCATTGACGCGATTGGCTTCAATATTAAGCGAGCGGGCGATCAAAAGATCACCCTGATTAACCATCATCTGAGAGTTGAGATCATCGATAATTCTGACTGCGTGATGAAAGTCGGGTTTACTCTGTCGATATTTATCCAGTTCCCTTTCGGCTGCGCCGAAAAACTCTTCTGATCCAACGCGGCCGGTAGAAATGGATGAGTTTTCCGGATGGCAGCCGTCGTTAACAGAAAGAATTTTTCTCGCACTCCTCAGTAGGCCGCTATCTGCCACGCCAAAAATCTCAATGGATGTAGCGGTGAATCCATCGGTATCTCGCAGCTGGAGAAGATCGATAAAGCGCTCCAATTCCAGCTGCTTTTCGTGCAGCAATGCGTGCAACAATGGGTGTTCGATGTCGTCGATGGGGAGTTCGCGAAGGGTACGGCGTAAACCGCAGAGGTCGCAACTCAGATCGGGATAGCGAAACGCGGAGATGTTCCGGTAACCACTGTTCAGAAAGTTTTCCCACAGTGTATCGTTGTCCAAAGGAGACAGATAATACAGCCAGTTGATCTGGTGATCGATTTCAACCAGTGTATGATCAATTCGGCGTACAGATTCGGAAAGGGTATAGGTCATGATCTACCGAGTTCTCTCACTATGGACCTTACCTGTTTGATGGTATTTGCCAGGCCCTGACGCAACTCTTCGACGGCTACCAGGTTGACCTGTCCGCTCCACTCATCCATATAGATTTTTTTGTACTCCAAAGTCATGGTACAAATATAATCACTGTAATTGGCGTACACCCATTCAGGCCAGTGGCCTCCGTCTGGATAGCGGATATTTTCACGCACATCTAAAGTCATCCCAGAAAAGGTTTGCGTTGCCAGACAATCAGCGACGGTATCGGCTAATTCACCGAATTTATGGCGATTTAGCGTTGTCGCACCGATGTCGATATCGGGATTGCCTAACTGGGGTAGCGGTGGCTCTTCGGCACCATTGCGGCGATGATTGTAGCTGTGTATATCGAGCAGCAAGATCACACCGTGTTTGTCAATAAGCTGATCGAGCCATTGTGTCATCAAAGTGTAGAAACTGTCGTGATGCCGCTGAGACGTATCGATTTCAGTCTCGCTTGGGCTGCTCTCCCAAATCGGCAGGTTCCAGGTCTGTGAGTGGGCTGTCGCTAGAGCTCGATCTCTAGGGCGATTGAGATCAACATCGAATCTGGATCTCCGGGTCCAGAAGATATGATCTCCCTCGCAGGCCAATATCTGTGTCAGCGGATCCTCTTCCCGATGATAGATCGAGGGGTCTTTGTTCAAATGGGGTTTCAGCGTATCTCGGATCCAATGTCCACTGTGGACGGCGGTAGTGAATATCTGGCCTTGCCCCTGGCGTATAAACCAATCTGATTCATTAGCATTACTTGCGTGAAATTGCATATAGCGATTGCCTGCGTTTTATGGCTTTTGTAAGCGAATAATGGACAATATGGCTTAAGGTAGCAGTTTATATGCCATGACTCATTTTGGGCTGAAAAGTGGTGATGGTAGCGGACTGTCGATGAAAAATCAGCGGCCAAGTCTGTTAGAGATTTGCAAAAACTGCAAAGACAGACTCAACTATTGAATTATGTCCAATTACCTATAATTTTTATGCTGGTATCGCGCGGCTCGAACTATCGACAATGCCTATAAATTTATTTTGGAACACGACGTCACACCAGCGAATATACACGACAGCCAGGGATTTATTGAACTGCGGGCAGAGAACAGCTCTTCGAAGTTTAGGCGGAGAGTGCTTACTTCAGTGGCGAGATTTTAGCGCTGGCAACGGAGTTGGGGTACACCAGTCAAGTTCATAAGAAAAGCGTACGTCATAAACCGATAAGCAGCAAAAGATAAACACTGGAAAATCTTGGGCCCACGCGCGGGTCGAACATGTGTATGGTGTTTTAGAGAATGAACAGGGCGGACTGATCCTTCGTAGTATTGGCCTGGCCCGTGCGGCGACGAAAACTGGCTCATGTATCTGACCTATAACCTAGGAAGATGTGTGACATTGAGCAGGCAACTAGCGTCCATCGCATGAATCTGAGGCTCAACGGGCTGCACGAAAACCGAATAAGCGACAAATAGGCGACAATAAAAAGGACGTTTAAAAAATCGAATAGAAAAATTAAGAACCAACTAAAGAGCTGCGAGATCTCAATTTTTCAGCCTTTATAGAGGTTTCCAACAGCAGCGCAGCAACGAAACCCGGCAGGCAATCATAGCTGCCGCTCGCCAATATTTGGTTAACCATGGCTATGCGAAAACATCTATACCGCTGATCGTAGACCTGGCTGGAATGTAATGTCTCGCGGCGCAGTTCTGCATCGATATTCTATTCGGTTTGACCTAGTGCTGGCCGTTATCGAAGACTTGCATCTCACTCGCATGGAAGAATTTTTCCGTTTGTTTAGGTGCAGGCGTATCCCCTAGTCTTCAGGTGATGCCGTTGAGAGCCTTCGACAGGGTGTGCAAGCATCCTGGACACACATCAATCAACAATTCGATCAGCTGGTCGGAGAATGGCTTCCTGATTGTCGATAACTTCAAAACTACCAGACTGGTCTCGATCTGACAAAGTTCCTCCTACGCGTGATAATCAACCATCCCGAGAAAGACAATCGTCAGCACAGACATGAAAGGGTTTTACACAAACTGGCTGAAGTCCTGCAACCGATGTACGAAAGAGGTCACTCCGCTAAGCCAACGGACAGTAAGTGATGCCTTGTTTTCATGACTCGTCACAACGCGTATTCCGCTGGTGTGGTTACGCTAATGACGATCATCCGTCGATAATGCCCCTCTCTGCAAAAACGACCTTTGCAGCCGATGCTGCATTCAGCGCAGCAGGGAAACCCGCATAAACCGAAATTTGAATAATAATTTCGACAACCTCTTCTGGCTGACAGCCAACGTTCAACGCTGCATGAATATGAACTTTAAGCTGTGGCTCGGCATTACCCATCGCCGATAATGCTGCGACCGTGGCGATTTCGCGAGACTTTAGATCCAACGCGTCTCGACTGTAAACATCACCAAATGGATACTCAATTGTATAGCGACCCAAATCAGGCGCGATGTCCTTCAGTGATTCGATCACCTTGACTCCCGCCTCTCCATCGATTTCTTTAAGCTTTTTCCAGCCTCGTTGGAATCTCTCGTTGTTCTCTACATTCATAGCGTACTCCTGGGTTACATGAGAGTGCCACCGTGTAGAACAGCAACCCAACCCAATGCTACCAAAAGACACTGCCACTAATAGTAATGACGATTGCAGAAACGCTCGCTTGCGTTCATCACAGTCTGGGGTTATCGGAGGCATTGAAAGGGGCTCCACGGTTTCAATCTACTGCCTAAGCTACCCCTTAGAGTTAACTCTCAGTCAAGCGAAATTGTTCCTTCGATGGCGGATTTATACAGCGCTATTTTGTCCGTCAGTTTCTGAAGGTTTTGCTGTTGTTGTAAGATTTTTTGCTGAAGATGATCAGCGTGCTCAACCAGCATTGCTTTTCTCTGGGCTAAAGTTGCGGTACCTTTTTTCCGCAAGGCCGCATAGTCGAGTATCTTTTCCAGAGGCATGTCCGTGTCCTTAAGGCGTTGAACGAACTCGATCCATGTCACGTCTTTTTCAGAGAATGAACGATGACCGTTCGATAATCGACAGACATCGTCGAGCAAACCGATTTTGTCGTAGTATCTGATGGTATGCGGGCTCAATCCGACTCTCTTAGAAAATTCGTTTACATTCATTTCCGTATAAACTTAGCGTGGTCAATGTCTAGAATAATCTAATCAGTTTGCCAAATGAACCAAGCGTTCCCCCTCTTACCTCTTCTAACATTGCTATATGACATAAATATCCATCATGCCTCTTTGAGGTTTACCTTCCTATCAAGAAAGATGGCCTTCAACTAGCTCCGCTAGAATTGATCTGGCTTTGCTTGCAAAGACAACGACCAATACGTTATGTTATAACATATATATTAAAAGCTATAGAAAAACCCATGAACTTCCTATCTCCTAATAAGGTAAAGAACAAACTCGGTAGATGTATATGAATGGACGATACAGTGCGTGCAGTCATCCTTAGCTCGAGATACTAAATAACTTATTTCGGTTAATGGAGTGACACCAAGGAACTTGAAGACAAGCGTATTTCTCTCGATATTTCTGGGACTTTCTATTCTTCTTGGAGTTTTCTGGTGGTGGAGTAGCCGCCCAGTGCTCACGTATAAGACCGAACCCGTTACGACCGGTAATATTGAAGCCGTTGTCGCCGCGATCGGTACAGTAAGACCCCGGGACTCCGTGGATGTAGGCGTTCAGGTTTCCGGACAAATTACTCGTCTTTATGTGAAAACCGGCGATACGGTGGAAAAAGGCCAGCTACTGGCCGAAATTGATGCCCGAGTTTTGCAAGCGGCTGTAGACGCTGGACAAGCAGAATTGGCAATGCTCAAAGCGCAATTGCAAGAACGCCAGGCGGAAGTGATATTAGCAGAACAGAATCAACGACGGCAGGTGAAGTTGTCCGACGATGGAGCCACGTCGGAAGAAAAAGCTCAGACCGCTCAAGCCAGCCTTCTGGTCGCACAAGCAAAAGTGAAACAGTTGCAGGCTGCTTTACAACAAACACGATCGCAGCTCAACGCTGACGAAGCCACACTCAGCTACAGTCGCATTTACGCCCCCATGACTGGGACGGTATTGACGATATCCGTGCAAGAAGGGCAAACACTGAACGCCAACTACCAAACACCCACCCTGCTCCAACTAGCAGATTTATCTACCATGCGTATTCAGGCCAGTGTTTCGGAAGCAGATATTCATCGTATTCGACCGCGTATTCCCGTTCGCTTCAGCACATTAGGTAATACCGGACGTCTCTGGCACAGTGAGGTTGATCAAATATTGCCTGCACCTGAAAATTCCGACATAGAGAGTAGCGAAGAGCTTCTCGCCGTTGCTTATACCGTTCTCTTTGATGTAGACAATAGTGATGGTTCGCTGATGCCTGGTATGACTGCTGAGGTGGATTTCGTAGTCACCTTCGCTCGCGATGTTAGCTTGGCCCCAATAGCTGCGCTGCACCCGCAGCCGCCTGATAAAAGCGTTTACCAGGCGCAGGTGCTACTACCTGGTGGCTTCATTGAAGAACGCCAGGTGACAATAGGCCGCCGCGATCGACTTCGAGCAGAAATATTGGATGGTTTACAACTAGGCGAGCAGTTAGTTACCGATACCCACAGGTATCTGCGACGAAGAGATAGCTGGTAATGTTGGCGTTTCGACTACGTCATATCAATAAACACTTCGGTGGCGAGCGGGGTTTCCCACGCATCGAGGTGCTGCATGATATCAATCTGGACATTCACGCGGGAGAATTCGTCGCCATCATGGGGACATCGGGATCAGGGAAATCAACTCTGATGAATATTCTGGGTTGCCTAGATCGTCCCTCTTCTGGTCAATACCTATTTTACGGCAACGATGTTATCAAGCTTAATCACGATCAACTCGCGATATTAAGGCGTAATACTTTTGGCTTCGTGTTCCAATTTTACCACCTTATTCCCACTGAGAGCGTGATAGAGAATGTCGAATTACCGGCGCTCTATGCCGGAATGACTAAAAGAGCCCGCCAAAAACGTGCGTTTACCATACTGCAGAGATTGGGTTTGGAGGACCATTTGCACAAACGCCCTTCGCAACTTTCTGGAGGACAACAGCAGCGTACTTCCATCGCACGAGCCCTGATGAATGGAGGGAAGGTCATTCTTGCCGATGAACCCACCGGGGCATTGGACAGTGAAACTGGTGAGCAAGTCATGCGTTTTCTGGCGGAGCTCGCCGACCAAGGCCATACGGTTATCCTCGTCACCCACGATCAAAAACTTGCTCAAAGATCACGCCGAATCATCCAGATTCAGGATGGTCGTATACTGAAAGATCATAAGCTTGAACATATCGCTGAGGGAGGCACTGCAACCTCCAAGTTTGATGGCGACGGAGAAAGCTATTCCGTGTCGAAAATACAGGCGCGCTCCAGGCACAGAACGCTACTCAAAGAAGAGCTTCGCAATGCTTTGCGAGTTTTGAGAACGAATCGTACCCGTACCATTCTCACTCTGTTGGGAATCATCATTGGCGTCGCCTCAGTAATTATCATGCTGGCTGTGGGAGAAGGTACTAAGCGCAAAGTGATGGCGCAGCTCACCGCTATGGGTCCTAATATGGTTCACGTTGGTTCCACTGTTCCCCCAAATGGAGGACCTCGAGGAGTTATCACGAAAGACGATATTGCGGCTATCGCACAATTGCCGGAGATTCTACGATATATGCCCTTTCTGGTTGATACCGCACTGGTGCGCCACGATGCAGTTCATCGCGACTATGAAATCTGGGCAACCACTGACGTTTTACCGGAAATGTACCGCTGGCCAGTAGCACTAGGACGCTTTTTCACGTCAGAAGAAAATCAGAACGTGGCCCCAGTGGTTGTTTTAGGTCATCTCGCTTATAAGCTCTTTTTCCCAAACGGTGCTAATCCACTAGGACAGAAAATTCTAATTAAAAATGCGCCGTACGAAATAATCGGAGTGATGAGCGAGAAAGGCGCTGAATCTGGGGAAAGTAATCATGATGAGCGATTGTATGTCCCTCACCGCACCGGCACAGTGAGGGTATTTCCTAGGCAGCGAGATAGAGATTATTTGGTTGTGGAAGCAATTAATAGTGACTCGGTCCAGTTGGCCGAACAGCAACTGAGCGATCTGCTGCTACTACGCCATGGTCGTTATGACTTTTGGGTGAATAATGCTGCAGCCCGACACCTAGCAGTATTGGATACGCGCAATAATATGACCCTGATGCTCGGTTTGATCGCTGCCATTTCGCTCCTTGTCGGCGGGATTGGCGTAATGAACGTAATGCTCATGACCGTGCGCGAGCGAGTAAAAGAAATTGGCATCCGCGTGGCCAACGGGGCACGCCAGCAGGATATCCATCGCCAGTTTATTACCGAAGCAGCTCTGGTTTCGTTACTGGGCGGTACCATCGGAGCACTCATTAGCATTCTATTTATAGGAGTTCTCGCTTTGGCTTCAGTACCCGTCGCTCTTTCCTTCATTGCTATTTTCGGAGCTGTTCTAAGTGCAATTATTACGGGCGTCCTATTTGGAATGATGCCCGCTAAACGAGCAGCACGGTTAGACCCTGTGGCAGCACTTACCGGGGATTAACTCTGAGTATTCTTTATGCTGGCCTATCTTATTCGACAATCTCGTTTAATATTGCTAACCGCCTCAGCAGCCAGTGTCATTTCCGGCATCTGTGGCGTACTGATGATTTCAAAAATTAATATCGCTTTAACAACTGACCATCACTCAACAAAGATGGTTGCGAGTTTTTTCGGCCTCATTCTAATTTTAGTAATATGCCGAACATTATCTTCTGCTCTCTTCGAACACTTAGCACAACATGCGATGGCGACCTTAAGGCGTTACATTTCTGACCGCGTGTTAGCCGCAGACTTGAGAAAGCTGGAATTGATAGGCAGTGCCAGAATATACTCGGCTTTAAGTGAACACTGCTCAAGCGTCGTTCAGTTCTTCGTTACGCTTCCCTCTATTTTAAATCACTCGGTAGTTGTTATTGGCTGCATGACATATATGTTCCTGCTGTCATGGAAAATCTTCTTCGCAGCATTACTTATGGTCGGGCTAGGATCCATTGGACACTTTATAGCTCAGAAGAAAGCAACAAAGTTTCTCAGAAAATCATCTCGTGAACACGAAAGGTTGTTCGGCTTATTTCGCTCTATGGTTGATGGCGCCAAAGAACTACGCTTGAATTCAAGAAAACGCCACTTATTTCGAGAAGAGCTATTGAATCAATCCATAGAAGACGTTCGCAAAAATCGTACAGCTGGCGCATCCATTTTCATGATTTCCTCGCGTTGGGGAAATTTTCTCATCTACGCGTTTATTGGATTGGTGCTATTTGTACTGGCTGACAATATTCCCAATAGAGCCCAGATAATGACCGGATTCGCTCTAATTTTCTTCTATATGATGGGCCCTCTAGAAGGGCTTTTAAACGCTATTCCTCGCGCCAAGGTTTCCAGCATCGCCGCTGATCGGCTAGATACGATTATCAACGAAATGGCCGAGAACGCACCTTCGGCATCAATGGAATTACCCAAATGCTCGTTCAACTCGATAGAATTGCAGAATGTAACCCATTGTTATCATCATGAACAACTAGATGAAACTTTTGGATTAGGACCTATAAATTTGCTGTTTCAACCGGGAACGATCACGTTTCTGGTTGGAGGAAACGGTAGTGGTAAAACAACGCTAGCGAAACTCGTGGCGGGCCTCTATGCGCCAGAGTCAGGTACTATCACCCTAGATAACCTACCGATAATTGACTCTAATCGTGATAACTATCGGCAGTTATTTTCTGCCGTTTTTACAGATTTTCATTTATTTGAGAACCTGTTAGAAAAAAATAGCTCCGATCTCGACGAGACAGGAAATCGCTTGCTTCAGCAGTTACATCTACAGAAAAAAGTTAAAGTAAGCAAGGGTGCTTTTACTACTCAGTCACTGTCTCATGGGCAACGCAAGCGACTAGCTTTATTAGCTGCGTTCGTGGAAGATCGTCCTTTTCTCATCTTCGACGAATGGGCAGCAGATCAGGACCCTACATTCAAGGAGGTTTTTTACTACGAGCTACTACCGCAGCTAAAGTCTCAGGGTAAAACCATGCTAGTTATCTCGCATGATGATCGCTATTTCAGCCAAGCAGATAGGCTTCTTAAACTAGAAAATGGGAATCTTACTCTAATGAAGGATATCTGTTCTTCTATAACGTCGGCACCGATGACTTCTGTAGTTCAAACTTTGCCGTCAGGACAGAAGTCTTCTGAATGACAGAAACGATCTGTGTTAGACGATCATCACGATAGTCTTTAAACAATGGAGGCCTCTGTGCCTCTAGATAAAATTGTCGATCCTGTTTGACTGCAGCGGGCAACAGAAATTCTGATACATCCCTGTCTGAAGCATCAGTCAGTAAGCAAGGCACGTAACGGATACCCCTTTCGCGAAGTGCGTAAACGCGATGCGAACCATTGGTTAGAACGATTCGACTGCCTGACTGTGTAACGCTTATGATGTTGTCGCTGAATCCCACGTACATAACTATTGCGTGAGTCGCTGAACCAATTGGCGTAAAGTCTGAAATCGTGTCCGGCTCGACTGTAACGACATCCAGAAAGCGCAGATCATTAGACATTGATGTAAACATATAGCCGCTATCAGCTTGCGTGCAGCGAACCTTAGGATTCGAGTAAGAGTCACTACATGAGACCAAATCAATAATTTCTTGCGGGGTCGGATGCTGCGATAACGAGGCTTTAATCTGTTCAACATGACGCAGATTGATGGATTCCTGAAAAACCACCAAACGATCGATCTCTACCATGCACCACCGTCTTGGTACTAAAGAGGTCATCCGATGCATCGAGGGTTGTTGCAACACCTTTTCAGCCAAAGGTTTCATTTCTTCTGGCAGCTCTCGGACACCAATATTATCAGCGAAACCCGCTTCTTCCTTTAGTACATTTGATAATACTGCACGCGCCGCCTTCCATTCCGCCACCAAAAACGCATCGTCAAAGCTTCTAGGCAAGCAACGCTCCTTGATAAAACGAATAAATCTGGGGAGAGGAAATAATCCTTTTAGTACGGCAGTTGGATTACTGCCGTCTTCCTCGAAGAGATCTTCCATTAGTAAGTACCTGCGTAGGTAGTGTTTAATTAACTTGTCACATAGGATGCAATGTTATAACGTAACATTACCGTCAACTCAATAGCTGACGGATTAGTCGTTGACGTGTGAGGCTTACCGTCAATCAATATATGATCGATGAGGTATTTATTCACAAATATCCAAAAGGAATAGACTATGAACGAATTTATCGAACTGGGTATATTGAGCTCAGAACATAATTCTCCTAGCAAGGGTAAATTGGCGAGTCACGAGCTAAGAGAGCTGGGTTTGGTCGTTGCGGAAACTAAAGCACACGATCATGGAAGTAAAATGGACGATACATTGCCATCCACATCTCCGGACTCTCTCTCTCGTTAAAGTCTAGAAGTAGCGAGCGACATTCTGTCGCTCGCAATTCATAAATTGGTTGATATTTCCATGTCTACTACGATTGCCCCCCCCTATTTTCTCTCGAAACAGGCACATATATGTGTTGCGAGCAAAACCCTTTTTTTATTAGATGAGGCGAACGGAAAGTACTTATGTATTAACCAAGAGCAAGCAGCAAGTCTCGCACCATTTATTTCTGACTGGCCAGTGGAATTCAATGGTTCTAACGGCTCCGAGCTGTTGAAGTCTCTACTTGATCGTAGCCTAATTACCCAAGAATCGGTTCGTGGAAAGCCTGCAACTCCTCCCGTCGTCCAAATGCCGGCCGTTTGGTTACAAGACGGCCAGCCTCGGGGGCGCCCCTCAATTACCGCGAAGGATGGGTACAGATTCACGACCGCAACGATCTATGCACTCACCCAAAAAAAATATTTTCCGTTTAGACACATTATATCGCTGGTACAAAAGAAGAAATCTGACGCACAGGCACGTCCGGTCCAAATAAATACGCTTGCCTCATTAATTCGTATTTTCGACTGGCTCCGACCTTTGGCGTTTAAAAAAAACAATGAGTGTTTTTTATATTGCTTGGCTCTCAATCAGTTCTTATCTAAATACGATATCCACCCTACGTGGGTATTTGCAATTAGGGCACAGCCTTTCGCAGCTCACTGTTGGCTACAATACGGCGATCAGGCTCTAACTGACATTCCATTCAACTTACGTCGAATGGTCCCCATTCTCGTCATCTGAAGCTTCCCATGTATCGGTATATCGCACTCTTCTGGAACCACCTTTCAGAACCATCTATACATCAAGCCAATCATTTACGACACAAATTAGAGAACAATTTTCCTGGATTGAAATGTGCCATATGTACAGACGATGCTGCCATTTATTTTCAAACCAGCGACCCCGGAGTATTCGAATGTAACCAAGCTGGTGAGCTGATCACTTTAGGTAAAGTATTCACCAAAGAATTTGGGGTTGATGCCATACCAGAGCGTGCCAAATTCAGTGACACTTCCTCCGAGAGGATCTGTAATAGCCAAGGACGAGCACTGGTAAATAATTATTGGGGAAGGTACGTTGCCTTTGGTCATGATAGGAAACGACGCCAATGGTTCGCCATGAGAGACCCAACTGGGGAAATACCTTGTCAAATGACAGTCATGGAGCACGTGGCATTATTTTTCTCCAACATGGAAGATTGTTTAAAACTGCAGCTGGGTCGTTACACCATCAATTGGTCATACCTGACCAGTTCGCTGATTTTACCTTTTCGTGATCAAAGTGAGACAGGCTTTAACGAAATTACCACATTGGAAGCAGCAGAAGTCGTGGCGGTTCACCACGGCAAGCCCGCAGATAAAAGCTGTCATTGGGATATTGCACAAATTGCCGCTGAAAATCCAATAACCGATATCCGCGAAGCGGTTCAACTAGCGCGAACAACGCTACTTGGCTGTATTGGCGCACTGGCGAGCCAGCACACTGATATTCAATTGAAGCTATCTGGTGGATTGGATTCTTCCATTGTTCTGGCCGGGTTGCTTAACGCCCCATCAAAGCCGAATGTAGAGTGCGTCCACCACTATGACTCGAACGTTGGTGCGGACGAACGAGAATATGCTCGAATGGCCGTTGCCGGCGCTAGCGAATCGTCGGGAAGAATGTGTAGGCTTATTGAATATGAACGAAAACCTTACTGTTCCTTGGAAGAGGTCCTGAACTTCCCTCGTACTGCCAGGCTTCTATACTGTACTGGTCACCTTCTCCATAGAGATGTCGGATCCGACTCAGCGCTAAGTGGAATAGCTACTCGATTTACCGGTGTTGGGGGGGATGCTGTCTTTCTACGTTTTAAAGGAAATGGTGGTGCAATCGATTATGCGTGGCAACACGGAATAAACTTAACGTTGTTGCGAGTAGCACTAGAAACTGCGCAGGCTGGCGATTCTTTCTACGGTGTTTTGAAGGATGCCATACGCTACGGTTTTCTAAAGAAGCCGTTCTTTGTGAACAAACGCTGGGGAAGCCCTTGCGACTGGCTTAAAGCGATCCCCTCTAAAACAGAATTGCAGCCTGCGTGGTTGCGACACACGCGCTCGAAGGGCTCCGCCTTATCTCCCAGTAAATTATCTCACCTGGGTCGTATGGTATTTCCAACCAATATTCTCGATCCTTACGAAGGTATCGGTGGGTTCCATGGAGTTTCGCCCATCAATTCGCAACCCGTTGTCGAACTGTTTGCACGAATACCCCTGCACATTCTAATGGCCGACGGCGAAGATAGGACCATTGCTCGTCGCGCCTTTGCAGGATTACTGCCCGAGCGCTTATTATCTCGTAGGGTGAAATGTTACCTCGATGATCACGCCGTTTCAGTAACTCAATACCATCGTGACTTTATATCAAGCATGCTTGTTGACGGCATCTTAGCGCAAAAAGGTTATATTGACAGTGCTGCCGCCGATGACGGTATCAAAAACCTCAACCCAGAAAATACATCGCAGGTGCTGGGCATTTTCGGGCCCCAACTGAATATCGAGGCATGGTTAAGAAAATGGTCATAATCACACGAACATCTGTAACTGCTTGCGACCTAAAAGAAGCTAACCATCTCATCAAGGTAAAGACTTTCCAGATCATTTGCAGTCATCGTTGATACATCTAGCCTACGACACAGCCGTCCAGCCTGCATAATGCCTATGGTCGTCGCGACTTCGCGCGCCCGGAAGAGGTCATGAGTCGCCATCAATATAGCTGCCCCGCGGTCACGTTGGCGTAAAAGTAAATCGTGAAATTCCAGCGAAGCTTTTGGGTCAAGTCCAGATGTCGGTTCATCTAAAAGCAAAGCCTTGGCGTCTTTGATAATCGCTAGCGCGATAGCGACCTTTTGCCGCATCCCTTTAGAATAATCTCTGACTCGGCGATTAAACGCAGCTGACGCAAGGCCAGCTTCAGATAATGCTTCAGATAGCCGGGTTGCGGAGCGGTCTGTTACCCCAGCGAGTCGTGCAAAATAATCGAGATTTTCAAACCCGCTGAGCTCATCATAAAGCGCGACGTTCTCCGGAATATAGAGAAGTCGGCGGCGGACAGCTTGTGGCTCGAGTTGAGGATCTAAACTATCCACCTCAACGCAACCCGAAGTCGGCTTTAGGAAGCCTAGAAATAATTTAATCGTGGTTGATTTACCGGCGCCGTTGGCTCCTAAAAGACAGTAAATTTCCCCTTCTCCAACGTGAAAAGTGAGGTCGTCTACAACTCGGAGTGTCCCGTGATCTTTTGTTAGAGCGTTTGCTGAAAGCATCGGAGATCTCCTAGAGCACCACGGCCCTATCGATGAGGACTCGGGCAACAATTATGATCAGTATCGTCGTGCAAAATAACGCGGCCAGATCTGCCAGCACACCTCTTTGTAATACGCCGCCGGTTTCGCGAAACTGAAAAGAAGGTGCATTATCGTAATCCTTTGCCATCACCAAGGCGTCACTGTCCAAATGGGCTTTGTAGATACGACGAAGCTCTAATTGAAGGGCGCGAGCTTGACGTTCAAAGGCCAGTGCGCGATTCGCATCTGATCCCGCGATACGGTCCAGAGCGTCTTGTACTGCGACTGCAGGTAAGAAGAACCTCGCGTTATCAAGAACCTCCCGTCGAGTACGCTTCTGCCTTTGATGCGATGCGATCATTGGAGCGATACCTTTGTCGAGAGCAACATGCTTGGCGTATACGGCTCGAAACCGATCCGGTACTTTGGGAGCGGAACGCAGTGGCGACTCAGCATGGTTTTCTGGATTAGCCGTTTGCCGACCGGTTATCTCTGCCTTTAGAGACTTTAGATCAGTGGAAAAGCGTATTTCCGAAGGCGCCGGAGAGACCAGGTCTATAGCGGCAAGCGTCAACGAAGGCGTTATCACCACGACCAGCAGCCACACCGCACCGACGGCAATGGCCGACTCTGTCGAACGATTGGTTACTACATTAATAGCCACCGCTATGGCTAACCAGAAGGCGCTGTAGGCTAGAACGGTTATCGCTAGCACCAACAACCCCATCGGCTGTCTTGCTCCAGACCAAACAGCGGCTACCAAGATGATTACCACGGAGGGAACCAGTACCGTTCCGCCTCTGGTTAACGCCTTTACACAGAGTACCGCGCCAATGCGAACCGGCTGCGATAGAACCATGGTGGCGACACCACGCTCTCGCTCTCGAGACCAAAGATCATAGGTGGCAACTAAGATCACAAGAGGCAGCAGGAAAACAATCACAAAGGCCAGATCAAAACGACCTGCAGCGCGTACAACCGGATTGCCGATATC
Source organism: Pseudomaricurvus sp. ABR4_320 (assembly GCF_056159445.1). Taxonomy (NCBI): domain Bacteria; kingdom Pseudomonadati; phylum Pseudomonadota; class Gammaproteobacteria; order Cellvibrionales; family Cellvibrionaceae; genus Pseudomaricurvus; species Pseudomaricurvus sp. ABR4_320. Next base: position 17,462 of record NZ_JBSWVF010000020.1, read on the forward strand.
TGACCACACTTCCCTGAACAGATCAGAGTAGTCGCCTAATGGCGCCGCATGAGCAGAAAATGGGTAGGCATCGGCTTGGCCGATGGATACCGGCGCCATCGCACCTGGCCGCAACACCGGTCGCAAAATAGGTAGGATAATCGATTCATAGGACTGGAGAATAAATTGGCGTCTGGAGGCAGAGTCATCCCGCTGCTTTGCCTCTATTAGCTCGATAGACGACTCTCGCTGCTGAACCCAATCCGCACCGTTCCAGCCAGCATATCCACTCAATACCACGAGTAGGATCAGCGGCGCAACCACTGCTCGCTCACGCCAAAGGAGACGGACCTCATATTCCATCACAGCGGCAAGTGCACTCACAGATGTCGACTCAGATAGTAGGCCGACATAATCGTCAGGATACTGGCGAATAGAACCCATGCCAGCAGTATCACAAGATTACACTGTTGCGCCGCAAATACCTCGTTAAGGCTTGGAGGAATTGACGTAAAGGTTACATTGCGTGTCACTGTCGCAATGTCGGCACGATATCGCTCACCCGGCAATGCTTTATGCTTCTTGATCTCTTGGTTCAAGGTCTGAATTAATCGGTACCGGTAGTCCTCGACCTCACTCAAGAAAAGAAGGTGAGATTGAATGTCGGTACCTGCAAAAGCGTGGGACCAGGGTTGTATTGAAATCGTGGGCGATAAGATCGCAAACAATCGCATTACCGCTTCCTGGCTGCGGTAAATATCATAAAGTTGATCGAAATATCGATTATTAAGTTGTGTAGAAAGCGCCTCGCCATATTCGTATTTTGCACCTCGAAAATTGATGGGGAGATCTTCAATCTGACTGACATCATAATGCGCTAATAAGTCAGCCTCGAAAACTTTCAGCCCCTCATCAGACGGATCGTGGACATCAATTCCCTGCCCAGCTTCAGCGATCAATGCGGATTTGAAGGCGGGTGCAGAAGGCGTAGGCTCTTGCCATTCCGCCACCGCTGGCGCGAGGCGTGGTAGCAGCAAGGTCGAAACCATCCAAAAGCTGAGCAGAAAGACGAGCGCGCTCCGAGCCGACCTAAACAAACAGGAGGCTGATACGGTTAGCGCGCAAAACACAAATAGATAAAATAAATAAAATCCGCCAATGGCTGCAAGAGCTGTAAGCTCCCGTACACCTGCCCCCTGCAGACCTATTGCTGGTAAACTTACCCCGATCATTACGAGCACCAACATTGCCGCCACCAGCGACAATGCAATCAGCCTCCCGCCAATCAATGCTGTTACTGAAGTTCCCGCACCGAGTTCCAACTGAAACCTTTCCCTGGCAACCTCGCCAGAAGTCGTGGCGAATCCAGCTAGAATGATGATTACTGGTGCAATGACTTGCAGAGTCCAGGCGGCGGAAAAACCGCCAAAGCGACTTATGGCGGTACCGCCCTCCATGGGTCTGTGTTGTGCAGGATTCTGTGTGTGCCCTTCAATAAACACTGACACACCAATAAAGTTGGAAATGCCCGGATCGAAAACAGCCAGCGGGCGCACCGGCGCAGGCACAGTACGACCAACATGGGCCGCGTCGTGAGGATCAATTGTTCCCTGGCTATTCCACAGCCTAGCCTCTGTCTCGGCGACAGCCGCTCGCTCTCGAGCCTCTACAACCAATCGTGCTGAGTTCGACATCACAGAGCTACAGACCAGTAATAAGACTGTGATTGAGAGCCATAACAAGCGGCACTCGCGCCACATCAGCTTTAACTGCGTTGTGGCTACACAAACAGTCTGAAAGTCAGCTAACACCGATCAATCAACCTTCGACTCATTGGAGCAAATTATTTCAACTTACCATTTGTGCGTAATGCCTACAGAAACGAAGCGCCCAAGAGCCGTGGCATTGATGGGGTCATAGCCTGTTCCTCGTGCGTTTTCGATAAATGGCGGATCTATATCGAAAACATTCTGTGCGTTGAAGGAAAGGTTAGTATTCTCTAAAAAGTCGTAGCTGAGATTTAAGTCCACCGTTGTCCATGAACTCACGATGGGATCTTCTAGGTTTGATGGATCTCGATAGCTATCGACATAATTGATAAAGAGCCCTCCCACCAAACGTTGATAGGTCGAGACTGCGCCTCCTCGTAACGTAAGATCGACCGGTAGATACACCACATTAAGCACATCGGCCTCAGGCGACGCGCTCGTCACGCGACGCGTGTTTTCCATAATGTACTGACCTGCCAAACTCAATTTAAGATGAGAAGCGCCAATATCAATACTGTATGACGCGTCTACATCAATCCCCTCTTGTGAGGTCATCGCATTATTTCGCACCCGATTATCGAGAATCACCTCTGTATCGTATTCATCTAAGTTGTCGGGAACCGCATAAGGACCTGAGCGAATGACTCGGAATGAGTCTGTGGCCATACCCAATTGCCGGGCGTCCTCGATTTCTTGAGTGGTCGGACTAAAAGTTAAAATAGGCGCATATGGATCAGTGGACTCAGCAAACAGATTCACGATGCTACCCGGGTAGCCTCGATCTATTCGGTCAGTGTAATCAATGTGATAGTAACTCGCCTGAACTTGCAAGCCAGGGACTATTTGGGGCGCGAACGAGAATCCAGCGGTCCAAGTTTCAGCTCGCTCCGGTCCTAAGTCAGGGTTGCCATTGGTCAGCATCATGGTAATCGTACTGCCAGTGGGTGAGTTTGGGTCTGCCAAGTTGTAGACATATGCACCGTTATTCGACTGCATATCAGTAAATACGGGCGCCCTAAACGATTTCCCGTAGCTCGCGCGAAACGCCAGATCTTCCGTCAACTCCCATAGCAGGCCATACTTCGGATTAGTGGTGGAACCAAAATCGCTATAATCATCGTAGCGTGCAGCGACCGTTACGGACAAACTGTGAACGCCTGGTAAATCCTTAAGGAGCGGGATGTTCAACTCACCAAAGGTCGACGTAATATACCGGCTTGGATTGTACGGCTCTTCTAATTCGCGATAGTCGAAAAAATCGTATTCATCACGTCGATAACTTGCGCCTAAGGCTAAACGGACATCCCCTGCTGGTAGCTCGAATACTGCTCCATCAGCAATGAGATCGACGTAACCACTTCGGGTGTCCATATCCGTTGGAGGCGCTGTCTCTGCTATTCCATCCTCAACCGTGGTCCGCTCGTACCTCACTTCGCTTTCGCCAAAACCCATATTTAAACGAGCCTGCCATGTTTGGGGTAACTCCAGAGTCAGTCCAGTGAACAAGTCATACTGTTGTGTTTCCGGAATTAAATTAGTTACATCCCAGTCGCTGGCAATCGTGGTATCCATTTCTCGCTTAGAATAGGAAGCTGTCACATTAAGCGATAGCATTTCATTGATCTGCTGAATACCGTCAATATACAAACTATGCCGTTTTGAGCCTGGGTAAAGATCGTAGGGGGTGTAAAGAACATTTTCGGAAAAGTCTTTTTCTAGAGCGGACAAGTTATCCTGCTCGAGGTATTCATAGTTGGCAAATAGGTGCCCTTCGTCCCATGACCAGCCAGCGGCCTGAGATACTTGGTATTCGTTCATGCCGCCGCTCGTGACACCGCCATAACGCACACCTGTTTCGAATCCAGTAAAATCCCGACGCATAATGATATTTACAACGCCGCCGATCGCATCAGCACCGTAAATGGCTGACGCACCATCCGTTAAGACCTCCACTCGCTCCACAGCACTGATCGGAATCAACGAAATGTCGACATACTGGTACCGGTTCGATGCGGTCACCCGATGACCATTGATTAGCGTCAAGGTGGTACCGGTACCGAGTCCTCGGAGATTAATGGAAGTCCCTTGTCCGAAGTTGCTTCCGGTATCTCGGTCCTCACCAAGATTTGCGACATTTGCACCGTTAGCACCGCCACCGAAATTTTGCGGTAACTTTTCAAAGAATTGCTGCATCGTAGCCGCGCCACTGATTTCAATATCCGCCTTTTCAAAGACGATTACAGGTGATGAAGCTCCATTTATACTCCCTCGGATATTACTGCCAATGACAATCACCTCCTCAACAGTACTGTTATCTATACCTGAGTGAGTTCTGTTTCCCTCTACAGTGACATCTTTATTCTGTCCCGATGCATAACCGCTTATAAGGGTCATAAATACGATACTTGTCGAGAGCAGCGTATTGGATTTTGCTTTTAACATGAACTCTTCCTTGAATATTTCTTACTTCGGTATTGCCTAATCATCAGGAGCAATTGGCAGTCATTCTGCACACTGACGCTACGCGAGTGGTTGCAGTCGGTTGGCAATATGAATAACGATTTCGTTTGCAATAAAAATTTTTGCTTGCACCGTTATAAGTTTGTACTCCAAGGCGTAGAACTAGCGCTTTCGCCCTGCCTACTGGTTTGAGCTACCCCCTTGGAATGTGACCCCACATCGAATTAATGTTATGTTATAACATATTATTAGCGATAATGCCCTTCGGAGTAAAGCGTTTAAATAATGTTATCAAATACGGCGCTGCTCCCAGTTTTGCTGCTTACCCCAACTTTCGAACCGACAAAGAAACATTACACAGCCTGCCATAGGGGGCGATAGGACATTAGGGAACTCGCACCAAGCACGAAAAGAGACGACTAAGATAGGCCTTCTAAATCGTCCTGCCTAAGATTGGATGTGACCTGCTTTTTGCAATCCACGCGCCATACATAAGTGAACGAAAAGGGATTTGAATATTTTCAAATCCTGCAACCTTAAGAAAATCAGTGATGATTTTTTATTCACAAATATAGATGGTAGATTTTTATGCTTTCGGTCTGTCTGGAAATTTACAACCCCAGAACAGGCTACCTGGAGCGCATCGTTATGACCGCAATTCATGAGACTGCAAAACCCCGCTTTAAGTAAATATCCACCAAGGCGGAAATCCGGTATATCTATGCGCCAAGTTCGAGTGACCTGAGATGAATACATGGTCGACGAGTCGACAGCCAACTTCAACAGATCTATGTCCCTTATCTGATCTATCCGGCGTTTGGCTGAACGTGTGATCAAAATTCACTCTATTGTTCGTTCAAAGAACTGGAGCAAGTTATTCGTACTCAGTATCTATTCCACTTCATCACAAATACTAAATGTGGGAAACCGCTCAGATCGCAACCTGGTGAAACGAGTCCTTCATTGACCTTCAAGGAAAGTACCAATACGGGAAGATCGATATAGAATTCAGCAATCACTGAAAATACATCAATTACCTCTCGGGTAATACCGTAGAAAGCTGTGTAAAAATAACTTTCTTGGCCGTTTTAACACGAATCTTGGGCGACCTCCTTCGTGTACAAAAACGCTCCATTTCAAAACCAAACATATTACCTATGCGAATCAATCCTTCAGCCGTACTGGCGGGTTCAATTCGCGTTTTGCATATACTGGCGCAAGTGCCGCCCGGGGAACAATGTCTTGGATGTTATTTTAAAATTTCCATCTAACGGGACGAGCTAATCAGACACATTTGCCACCAACAGCGATATCAGTCTTCACATTTCTACCTATTGAGAAGTATTTAGGCGCGAGTTAAAGAACGGCACAATAAAGACTCTTTTGCAGCGGCAGCGAACCACAACAATGACGACACTTCAGGAAGACTGGACAGCAAAGTCAGCCAAGCTCACGCCACTACCAGAGGCTTGGGTGCATGGCGTCGCTGGCAAGGCGCAAAACGGCGAATCCACCACCATCATTAATCCCGCGACAGGAGACGTGCTCGCTGACGTTGCAGCCTGCGGGCCTGCCGATGCAGAGCTCGCAGTCGGGTCTGCGCGGCAGGCATTTGCCGCAGGAAGTTGGTCAAGATGCTCGCCACAGGAGCGAAAGAAAATTCTGCTGCGCTGGGCTGACCTGATCGAATCACAGGCTGAAGATTTCGCGCTCCTGGAATCGCTGAACGTCGGTAAACCTATCTCGGATTGCCTGTCGATCGATGTTCCCGGTGCGATCAATACCATCCGCTGGAGTGCCGAAGCCATTGATAAGGTCTACGGCGAAATCGCCCCCACCGAGCAACGCACCCTGGCCTTGGTGCAGCGACTGCCTCTCGGGGTAGTACTCGCCATCGTCCCCTGGAACTTTCCCCTGTCGACCACCGCATGGAAGCTGGCTCCAGCCCTGGCCGTTGGCAACTCCGTCATTCTCAAGCCCGATCCTAAAACGCCCCTGACTGCATTAAAGCTGGCCGCCCTGGCCAGTGAAGCGGGTCTGCCCGACGGCGTCTTGACGGTAATTCCCGGTGATGCGCAGCTGGGCGAATATCTCTGCCGTCACCCGGACATTGACGCCCAGACTTTTACGGGCTCCACCCATGTCGGCAAGCTGCTGTTACAGTTCTCGGGTCAGAGTAATCTGAAACGAACCTTTCTCGAACTCGGCGGTAAAAGCGCCAACATCGTGTGCGCCGATGCCGATTTGGAAAAGGCCGCTGAATGGGCGGCCATCGCCGGGTTTTACAACGCCGGCCAGACCTGCACTGCCGGCACCCGCCTGCTGATTCAAGAACAGATTTATGACGAATTTCTGGCCAGGGTTACTCACCTTGCCAACCTGTGGACCCCGGGCCACCCACTGGATCCGACCACACGCATGGGGCCGATCATCAATCGTGTTCAGTGTGACAAGATTCAATCCCTGGTCGACAGAGGGCTGGCAGATGGCGCGCGACTCTTATGTGGTGGCACAGCGATACACGGCCTTAATGAAAGCTTACCGGGCGATTTTTTTCCCGCGACACTTCTGGCTGACGTCGATAATCGCTCACACATTGCCCAGGAAGAAATCTTTGGTCCGGTCATTGCCGCCATGCCCTTTCGAACGGCCGAGGACGCCATCCATCTCGCCAATGACTCCCGCTACGGACTCGCCGGCGCCGTATGGAGTCGCGATCTTACCACAGCTCTGACGATCGCCAATGAGGTCAGAACCGGCACCATGGGGGTCAATAATTATTTTGGTGGTGATATGACAGTGCCCTTTGGTGGGTTTAAGGAATCGGGTAACGGTCGAGATAAGTCTCTCCATGCGCTGCAAGATTACACGGAACTCAAAACCACCTGGATAGAGTACTGAGCTGTCATTCTAGCAAGATCAGCGATACGCAAGGGCACTTTAGATCGTCAAACTCACCCAGAGAGAGACAGGTTAATTTCAGAAAACGGTGGTGCACGGATACCGATCTAGTGATTGACTGATGACGATGACTGGCCCTCAATTCACGCAGATTTATTGACCCGTTCCGCGTAAAATTTGCCCCAACCAAACGCCAATCGCCGCGTTATCCACTCTGTCTCCCCTCTGCCGGCTGTTGGCCAGACCGCCCTCGGCAATCGATAAGGGGATTGACTCCCCGCCGCGATCGGTTAACAAATCGATTTCAAAATCGGTGTGAAATTCCGGGTGTGCCTGGATTCCGACGATACGTTTTTGGCCGTAATCCACCACCGCATTGACACAGAATTCAGAGGTTGCCAGGACACTGGCCCCCTCCGGCAGAGAAACCACCTGATCCTGATGCACCGCGTTCAGCAGCAATGTGTCAACGGACGATTTGTCGAGGGCCTGAGCCAATTCTGGCACCAGCTGATATTCGTGGGTACCAACGCCCCAGCCACCGGTGTATTTTTCCACCCGCCCACCGAGCGCTTGTGCCAGCATCTGATGTCCAAAACAAATACCCACCAGCGGCTTACCGGTTGCCGCCAGGGTGACAACCCAGTGTTGCAATGTTGCAATCCAGGGCAAGTCGGCATAGACACTGTATTTACTGCCGGAAATGATCCAACCATCGTGATCCGCGGCCGTCTCTGGGAACTCCCCCAGATATACATCGTAATTTCTGAACTCAGCCTCCGGCAACGATGGACTGACAAGGTCAATCAGCATTTGGCCATAGGGTGCGTATCGGTCAGCCAAGGTTGCCGGTGGCGCACCAGCCGCTAATATGCCAATGGACAGTGTCATAAGTCTGTTCTCTCCAGGAAACCTCTGATTAATTACCTGCGTTGCCATCGCTGTTTTAAAAATGACCTTAAAATGCTCATATACAACACGTAAACTCGAAGGGTCGGTCCCACTGTTTTTCGGCCATTTTTGCCTTGCGCTGGCCGCCTCGCCGACATTAATCAAAGGCTCCTTAGCTTGCCGAAGCCTGTGGTGGTCTCAGCTTTTCTACGGATGATGCGAGCCTCGGCGCATTTGCAACATGGCAACCACGACACCAACCGCGACTATGGCGATCATCAAAGTGGCTAAGGCATTGACCTCGGGAGTCATCCCCAGGCGGATTTTCGAAAATATAACCATCGGCAGTGTGCTGTCACCAGGGCCAGACACAAAACTGGCGATGACCAGGTCATCCAAAGACAGGGTAAAAGACAATAGCCAGCCTGAAACCAAGGCCGGTGCTATTAACGGCAGAGTGACCAGAAAAAAAAGCGAAGAAGGCCTGGCACCGAGATCCATGGCCGCTTCCTCCAGAGACTCGTCCAGCCCGACCAAGCGCGACTGGACGATCACCGCAACATAGGCCATGCAGAATGTGGTGTGGGCAATAATGATCGTCAGCGTTCCCCGCCCGGAGGGCCAACCGATCAATCCCTCCAGCGCAACAAACAACAACAACAGAGATAAACCTGTGATGACTTCCGGCATGACCAATGGCGCCGTGATCCAGGCCGTCAACAGCAGCTTGCCACGGAAGCGTCCCATTCGAGATAGGGCATAGCCCGCCATGGTGCCAAGGATTACCGCCAGGGTCGCACTGACAAAGGCAATTTTAACGCTTAATCCGGCCGCCTTGAGAATCTGTTCATTGCGGAACAGCTCCACATACCACTTTACCGACCAGCCTCCCCATACGGTGACCAGTTTCGATTCATTAAAACTGTAGATGATCAAAGAGAGCATCGGCAGATACAAAAACAGAAAGCCTAACGAGGCACTTCCCCACAGAAACCAGGATCCCGATCTCATACTCAGACCACCTCCTGTTTACGCCGAATCAAAATAATGGGCAGGACCAGTATAATCAGCATCACGATTGCCACCGCCGATGCCATCGGCCAGTCTCTGTTGAGGGAAAACTCATCCCAGAGTACCCGTCCGATCATCAACGTATCCGATCCACCCAGTAACGCCGGAATCACATACTCGCCAACGGCAGGAATAAAGACCAGCATACAACCGGCAATAATGCCCGGCATGGCCAATGGCACAATCACCAGAAAGAAACTCTGGAGAGGACGACAACCAAGATCCGCGGCCGCCTCCACCAGCGACATGTCCAATTTTTCCAGAGAGGTATACAGGGGCAAGATCATAAACGGCAAGTAGGTGTAGACAATACCTATATAGACAGCGAGATCCGTTTGCAGCAATTGTACGGGTTGATCTACCAACCCCAGGGACAACAGCAGATCGTTGATGACGCCATTTTTTTTCAACAGTGCCATCCAGGCGTAGACCCGCAGCAAAAAGGACGTCCAAAACGGCAGTATGACTAACGCCAACAGCAGCGGACGCCGATGTTCAGCCGCTCGCGCAATAAGCCAAGCAATAGGGAAGCCCAACAGCAAAGTCAGGACCGTTGCGACGGCCGCGACTTTAATCGAACTGAGATACGCCTCCAGATAAAAAGAGTCATCCCAGAGAAACAGATAATTATTGAGATTAATGCGAATGTTTAATAAGGCTTCCTGGGGATCAAATTCGAGCAGTCTGGTATAGGGAGGAACCGCAATCGCCAGTTCAGCAAACGAAATCTTAAAGACCACCAAAAAAGGAACAAAGAAAAACAGAGCCAGCCAGAAAAAGGGAATGCGAATGACCAGCCAGCGACCGACATTAAAGGTTATGGCCCGTCGCAACCAAGCCATTCTAGCGGTGGAGTCCGGATGATTGGTTGCAGAAAATTCTGCAGGCGGCGGTGATTCGTCCATCGGCAGCTTCCTTACACCTGCAGCGCGACAGCACTGTCGGCGGACCAGTGCAGGTAAACACGGTCATCCCAGGTAAATCGCGCTCCCGTATCTCGTGCGGTGTTCGGCTGGGTAACCCGCAGCTCCTTACCCTCAACCGTGCGAATTTTGAAAATGGATAAGCTGCCCATATAGCCGATATCAACAATCACACCCTGACACTGGTTGATGCCCTGTTCCGGATCCTCGCGACTGAGTGTGATTTTCTCCGGGCGAATCGCAAAGGCCATCTGCTGTCCCTGACTGCACGCCACCACATTGCTACTGCACAGATCAGTATTGAGGTCATTGGAATGCAGGCGAATCTGCTCCGCTGACGATTCGCTAACCCAACCTTCCATCAGGTTTACGCTGCCGACAAAGTTTGCAACGAAGCGGCTGTTGGGCTGTTCATAGATGTCATAAGGCTCCCCTACCTGGACAATCCGCCCCTGATTCATGACGCCAATCCGGGTCGACAGCGTCATTGCCTCCTCCTGGTCGTGGGTCACTACAATAAAGGTGACTCCCAATTCATCCTGAATATTAATCAGCTCGAACTGAGTTTCTTCCCGCAGCTTTTTATCCAGCGCGCCAAGAGGCTCATCCAGTAACAACAATTTCGGACGTTTTATAAGAGATCGAGCCAACGCCACCCGCTGACGTTGGCCACCGGAAAGCTGATGAGGTTTACGTTTGCCGAGGTGACCGAGCTGCACCATATCCAACATATCGGCAACACGCTGTCGAATATCACTTTCAGCGACGCCCTCTCGCTTCAGGCCAAATGCGACGTTTTTTTCAACGGTAAGATGAGGAAATAGAGCATAAGATTGAAACATCATATTGACGGGTCGATTCCACGGTGGAATTCCCGCCATATCGACACCATCAATAAATATCTGTCCAGAAGTGGGTTGCTCAAAACCCGCCAACATTCGCAGCAGTGTGGATTTGCCAGATCCGGAACCGCCCAGTAAACAAAACAACTCACGGCGGTAGATGTCTAATGAAACATCGTCGACCGCCGTAAACTGATCAAACTGCTTGCAGATGTTTTGGATACGAACAAAAGGCACAGCCTGGGGATTAGTCCACAACTTCTGCGGTGGTGCAGTCAGTGGATTGTAGGGAACGTCCGATGATTCATTCATGACTCTATTCCATCGATCACCTACGATAGGCTGCAAAACAGCCCGTCGTAGGCAGGCGTGTTTAACGCCCGGTTTTGACGTTGCTCCAGGCCCGATTCAGAATTCGGTCAAAGCGTGCCGTGTGGGCCTTTTGGGTAAAGAGTTTTTCTTTAACAGCAGCACTCGGATAAACGCCTGGATTCGAGCTTACCTCTTCATCCAACAATGGTTCTGCAGCCGTGTTGGGAACCGCATAAAACACATAGTTGGAAATCCCGGCAGCCGTTTCCGGCTTCAGGACATAGTCGATAAACTGGTAGGCCGCATCTTTATGAGGTGCATCCGCAGGTATCGCCATCAAATCAAACCATACCAGTGTGCCCTCGGCTGGAATCGTGTAACTGACCTCAACGCCCTGCCCAGCCTCTTCGGCGCGACTCTGAGATTGCAGGATGTCGCCGTTATAACCCAGAGCGACGCAGATTTCCCCGTTCGCCAGATCCGCGATGTATTGGCTTGAATGGAAATAGCGATAATTTGAACGAACCGATGACAGTAAGCCCTCAACTTTTTGCAGATCTTTTTTATCTTCTGAATTGGGATCAAGGCCCAGATAATTCATGGCAATCGCTGCCACCTCCGCCGGGGAATCCAGTAGAGCGATACCGCAATCCTTCAACTTAGCGGCGACTTCAGGCTTAAAAATCACATCGAGGCTGTCGAGGGGCGTATCACCAAGACGCTCTTTAACCATGTCAATATTGTACCCGAGCCCGATGGTGCCCCAGGCATAGGGGACACTGTGCGCATTGGCCGGATCGTGCAGCGCGACTTTTTCCAACAGCGTCTTATCCAGATTGCCATAATTTTTCAGTTCACTGGCGTCGATTTGGCTGTAGATTTGGGCCTGTACCTGACGCTCTAGAAACGAGCCGGTCGGCATGACCAGATCGTAACCGGTATTCCCCGTCATTAACTTGGCTTCCAGAACCTCGTTGGAGTCGTACACATCATAGTTAACCTTGATACCGGTTGCTTTTTCAAAATCGGCGATGGCTTCCGGATAGATGTAGTCTGACCAGTTGTATATATTCAGTTCGGTGGATGCGGCAAACGCGCCGGACGCGACGGCCAAAGAAGCGGCCATGGCTAAAGGGATACTCGTGTAGTTCATTGCAACGACTCCTGGGGGAACTCAGGCGATACAGCCAGCGTGAATAACAAGGTCATGGACCATCAATGGAGACAATCTCTGTCTTCAATGAAAATTACGTCAGAGAAACCGGGATTCCCATACCTCCTAGGAGTTAAAAGAGCCCTCTTCCAAACGCAACGATAATTTAATTGCTCATTCAAGTGGGGTGACGGCCAATTCGTCGATCGCGTTTCTGTTACAGCGAAACTCGCGCCGCCACGCTTCAGATAAGCCCCAGATAGGACTCATACTCGACATCTGAAATGCGGGCACTGAGCTCATAGAATTCCTGGCGTTTCATCGCGACGAACACATCGACTAATTGATCCCCGAGATAGTGACGCATAACAGTACTTTGCTCAAAACGATCAATGGCATCGGCCCAATGGCTCGGCAGACGCTCTCCGCTCCCAGCCGCGTAGGCGTCGCCTGCGACAGGTGCTGCTGGCTGCAAACGCTGATCCATGCCGTGGAGCGCACCGGCCAGAATCACAGCAAGGACCAAATAGGGGTTGGCATCAGCGCCCGCGACACGGTGCTCAATACGCCGCGCGGAGGGTTCACTGTCAGGCACCCGTAAGGCGGCGGTTCGGTTTTCATACCCCCAACAGGGGTCGAGCGGCGCATGGGAGCCGGCCTGAAATCGTCGATACGAATTTAAATGCGGCGCAAGTACCAACATAGAATCAGGCATGATTGCCAGTAGCCCGGCGATCGCCTGACGCATCACGGTGGAACCTTCATCCCCCCCGTTATCAAACAGATTTCTGCCGTCGGCATCGAGCAAACTGAAGTGCACGTGAAAACCGTTACCGGAATGCTCTTCATAGGGCTTGGCCATAAACGTTGATTCATAGCCATGCCGTCTTGCTGTCCCCTTAATAAGGCGCTTAAACAAAATCGCCTGATCGCCCGCCGCTAGGGGGTCGGGCACATGCTGCAGATTGATTTCAAACTGGCCGGGGCCCAACTCAGAAATAATGGTGTCCGTCTGCACCCCCTGCAGATCACAGGTTGCTCGAACTTCGGCAAAGAATTCCTCAAGATCGTGAACATCATCCAGGGAATAGGCATCGATGGTGTTCAGTCGGCGTCGGTTACCCCGACCCAACACCGGCGGACGGGGTCGATGAGTGGTCTCGGTAATCGGATCGATCAAATAGAATTCCAGCTCCGTCGCCATAACTGGAAACCAGCCGCGCTCATGAAACCTTGCGACCAGCGCGTTTAACGCCTGACGCGGGTCCACCAAAAAGGGACTGCCGTCGACATTACTCATCATGGCCTGCAGCTGATAGCTACCATGGTCAGACCAGGGCACAGGTACGGCGGCCTCGCGCACCGGAAAACAGATCCCGTCATTGTCACCCGTCTCAAACACGAGACCATTGTCGGTGACATCACGCCCCCAGAAATCGACCCCAATGACCGATCTGGGCAGCTTGACGCCCTCCTCGAAGACCTTGTCAATGGAACTGCCGAGCAGACGCTTACCCCGTAAATTTCCATTCAGGTCGACGATGAAAAGATCAAATTCATTGTGAGCTGTTGCATCCGCCATTCAATACATCTCCGTTGGCAAAACGAGGCTAGCCCTGGAGCCCCCAGAAGCGTTATCCTACTATCAGCTATTGTGATCACAATTACAATGGCTAGCAAGACATTATCAGAGGAAGACACTAAAACGTGTTCATTCAATTAGACAAACACTCGCCGATCGATTTAGCACCCGCGCCCAAAGCCAATTCGGAAACCGTCACCCAGTGGGTCTATAACACCCTGCGCGAAGCCGTGCTGGCAGGTCATATTATGCCGGGCAGAGCCCTGACCATTCGCGAACTGGCAGGACTGCTGGGGGTCTCGCCCATGCCGATCCGCGAAGCCCTGCGCCAGCTGTCCGCCGAGGGCGCTCTGGAAATCCAGGACAACCGCCGCGTTCTGGTTCCGCGCATGACCGCGGTGAAATTCACCGAGCTGGTGGACGCGCGCATCGTACTTGAAAGCCACTCAGCCTCCCGGGCGTTGCCCTACATCAGCCCGACCATTGTCAAAGAGCTAAGACGGCTGGACGCGGCCATTAACGCCGCCCACGACTCCGGTCACGACGAGGATGTCTTGGTGCTTAACCAAGCCTTCCATCGCACCATCTACAGTGCCAACCCCCACCAGGTAACGCTGCCATTAATCGAACGCCTGTGGCTACAACTTGCACCATTTATGCGCGTAGCCACCACCAAACTGGAGCAGTACTACAAAATTGATCGCCACCAGGAGGCACTGGACGCCATCTCTCGGAGCGACCCTTTGGCACTGCAATTGGCCATCAGCGCAGACATCCGCGACGGCTGCGCCTTTGCGCAGGATCCGGAATTGCTGCAGGAAATGCTCCACGTTTGATACCCGTACTCCGGAGTCGTCAGGAGGTGTTGTAATCTTTCCCACTCTTCGATAATGTGATCACAATATTGTGATCACATTACAGGTGCGTACGCCATGCCTTCTCTCCAGTCACTTCAGCAACGAGATGCCGAGCACCACCTGCACCCCTTTACCAATACCGGCGCGCTTAACCGTAAGGGCACGCGTATCATCACGCGTGGAGAAGGGGTCTACCTATGGGACGCGCAGGGCAACAGAATTCTCGATGGGATGTCCGGTCTCTGGTGTGTCAATTTAGGCTATGGTCAACAGGAACTGATCGACGCTGCGCAACAGCAATTGCAGACGCTCCCCTACTACAATACGTTTTTTCAGACCAGTCATCCCGCCGCCATCTCACTGGCAGAAAAACTTGCCGACATCACACCTGGCGATCTCAACCGCCTCTTTTTTACCAATTCCGGTTCCGAAGCCATCGACACCATCATCCGCCTGGTGCGCTATTTTTGGTCGCTCAAGGGTAAGCCAGAAAAGCATATTCTTATTTCAAGACATAACGCCTACCATGGCAGCACACTGGCAGCAGCCTCTCTGGGCGGCATGCGCCCTATGCATCGCCAGGGAGCGCCGCTGGTGCCCGGCATAGAACACATCTGCCAACCTTATTGGTACGGTGAAGCCGACGGTCTGTCCCCGGCGGAGTTCGGCCGTCAATGCGCCCTGGCGCTAGAACAGAAATTGATCGACGTCGGCCCGGAAAACGTGGCTGCATTTGTCGCCGAGCCTATCCAGGGGGCCGGCGGCGTCATCGTCCCCCCGGACAGCTACTGGCCGGAGATTCAACGTATCTGCCGCGAGTACGACATCCTGCTGGCGGCCGATGAAGTGATTTGCGGTTTCGGGCGCACCGGTGCTTGGTTTGCCAGCGATACCTTTGCAATCCAACCGGATATCATGTCGATGGCCAAAGGCTTGTCATCCGGCTATCTTCCCATCGCCGCCGTGGCGGTCGGCGATCGTATTGCGGAGCAATTGATCAGCGCCAACGAAGACTTCAATCATGGTTTTACCTACTCGGGCCATCCCACTGCCGCGGCCGTTGCACTGAAAACCATCGAAGTCATGGAGCGTGACCAGGTCATACCCTGCGTTGCCGAGGATACCGGCCCCTATTTCCAACAACGACTGAGGAGTGTTCTCGGCGATCACCCTCTGGTCGGGCATATCGAAGGCCGGGGATTGATGGCCGGAATCGCCCTGGTTAAAGACAAAGAGACACACAGTCCATTTCCCGCCGGAACCGATTTGGGATTAATTTGCAGAGATCATTGCTTTAAACAGGGATTGATCATGCGCGCAGTGGGTAACCGCATGGTGCTTGCGCCCCCACTGATTATTACTCATGCCGAAATAGACGAGCTCTGCGCGATTGCCAAACGGTGTTTTGACTTGACACTCGCGAGCACCCGAGCCGCCGGGAGTTCTTGATATGCCTGTTGCCCCCCATGAGAAAAACAAAGCGCTCGCACGACTCATTGACCATATGCGGCTGCCCAATTTTCCCCAAGAATTATGCCGCTATCTGGCTGAAATGGTGCAGTTCGATACCTGTCTCATGCTGCTCTATCAGCGTGCAGAGGCGCCGATCTTCGTCTACACAGAATCCACAGAAAAAAGTCGTGCGCTGCAAAAGTATCTGCAGACGGATTATCGGTTGGATCCGCTCTACCTGACCATTTTCGGCAATGGTGCCTCCGGCGTCATTCGTCTAAAAACCATTCAGCCAGAAAGATTCAGCAGCTCCGCCTACTATCAGGACTGCTATCAGGAATTTCAGTTGGAAGACGAAGTTAATCTGGTGATTCCCATCGACGAAGATGCCTACTTTACGGTCGCGCTCGGTCGAAAATCCCGCTTGGGATCCATAAAACGCCAGGACCTCATCCAGTTGCGGGAACAGGTTTCTGTATTGAGCGCTTTGACACAACAATTCTGGCAGGTCTGCGCAGAGAACTACAGTCCAGAAACCTCCGGCGGCAGCACCCTGGCGCTCGCCCTGCGCACCTTTGGCCAGGGGCTGGTGACCCGTCGCGAGCAACAGATTCTGGTTCTGGTGATACAGGGACTCAGCTCACAGGCGATCGCAGAGCAACTCAATATCAGTCTGGGAACGGTGAAGGTCCATCGCAAAAATATCCACAACCGATTTCACACCACCGCCCATGCGGATCTTTTCGGATTGTTTCTCAATCATCTGAATCAATTGGAAATGCGCAATGCCGCCTGACCCATGCGCACAATAAACAGGAAGCACCCAGAGTTTCTGTGGGCTACTGTCGGGCATATACGAGGGTTTCCTCCAGAGCCAGCCCCATCAGAGAAATAATCTCATCGACCTGAGCCGGTGTCGTAATCAGTGGCGGACACAATGCCAGGGACGATGCCGCGACAACGCGACTGATCAAACCGTGACGCTGACACGCCTGACCTGCGTAGCTTGCCAGCTGAGCGGTTGTGTGCTGACAGCCGTTGATCCGGGTTGCGTCCAATTCAATAGCAGCCAACATTCCCTGCCCTCGAACCTCACAAACCAATGGGTTTTCTGCAAATGTTGCCAGGCTCTGTTGTAGGTATTCTCCGGTCTGTGCCGCCAACGCAAAGATAGAATCACGCTCGTAAATCTCGAGAGTTTTCAAACCCACGGCGCAAGCCAGCGGATGCGCGGTATAGGTATACCCATGACCAAAGACACCCAGATCACGACAAGGGTCTACCATGGCCTCATACATGTCACCTCGAATTACCGCGGCTGAGATAGGTACATAGGAGGATGACAATTGTTTGGCGAGACTCATCATATCCGGTGTGAATCCCATGCTCGTTGAACCGAAATCACTCCCGGTGCGACCAAAACCGGTAATCACCTCATCGGACCATAATAAAATATCGTACTTTCGCAACAGGGCCGCGACCTTGGTGCTGTAGCCCGCGGGGGGAACAATGACACCACTGGCGCCGGTAATTGGTTCGGCAATAAAGGCTGCGATGGTTTCCGGCCCTTCACGAAGAATCAGTGTTTCCAGGTTGGCGACCAGACGATCCGTGAACTCCGTCTCGGATTCCCCTGGCAAGGCGCCGTGCAGATAATGCGGCGCATCGGTGCGTAGAATACCCAGAGCCTCCATCGGCAAATCAAAATGTGTGTGATTAATGGGCAGTCCGGTGAGACAGGCCGCCGCAATCGTCACGCCGTGGTAAGAGCGCTCGCGGGCGATAATTTTACGCTTCTCCGGTTTACCCTGGGCAGCAAAATAATATCTCAGGAGTTTAATCTGAGTGTCGTTGGCGTCACTCCCTGAACAGCCGAAAAAAATCCGGGCATCGGCAACCGGCAGCATAGCCGCCAACTTGTCTGCCAATTCCATTCCGACGTCGTGAGTCCTGCCGCCAAACATATGCGCATACGACAGGGTTTCCATCTGCTGTGTCGCCGCCTCGATTAACTCACGGTGGTTAAAACCCAGCGAGGCGCACCAGAGGCCGGACATCGCCTCTAGATAAGGCTTACCGGTATCGTCATAGATGTAGATGCCATCACCCCGGACAATCTTTAACGTTTCTGTGGCCGAAAAATTGGTGGTTGGATAGATCAGAGCGGACACGCGACTAGGTTCTCCTCAAAGTTGAAATCGCTATGGCGACTCCCAGTGGTAAGTATCAGACCATAGTTTCACACCCTAGAAAATATCACCAGAGAGGTATGGAAGACGCGCGGCCTCTTCTCTTAACGTAGCTATGCTAACAAGGCATTCTTTCTCTCCCTGCAGGAAACTTCATGGCATGATCCAGGCCAGCTCCTACCCTGATTCTTACTACGCCGCATCGACAGCGTCACAGCGGCAAGCGGTCCCGCTGCAGAATACGCCAACCTCGGCGGATGTCTGTGTTATCGGTGGAGGCTTCACAGGACTGTCAACCGCAATTCACCTACTGGAACGCGGATACTCGGTCGTATTACTGGAAGCCAATCGTATCGGCTTTGGCGCTTCCGGGCGCAACGGGGGGCAGATCGTCAACAGTTACAGTCGCGATCTGGATTTTATCTTGCGTCATTATGGTCCGTCGGTTGCCTCAACGCTCGGCACCATGGCCTTCGAAGGCGGCCGCATTATTCGCCGCCTGGTCTCGCACTATCATATTGACTGTCACCTGACCGACGGTGGTATTTTTGCCGCTTGTAACCACAAACAATTTAAAGAACTTATCGCCAAGAAACAGCTGTGGGAAAGCCATCAACATACCCAGCTGGAATTGATTGACGCTGCAGACATCTCAACGTATATCGGCAGCGCCCGATATAAAGGCGCACTCCTGGATCACAGTGGTGGACACATGCACCCCCTGAACCTCGCCTTGGGAGAAGCCGCAGCCATCGAAAGCCTGGGCGGCAAAATTTATGAACAGTCGCCCGTTACCGATATTAAAAAAGGCGAGCGGCTCACTATCGTCACCGAAAAAGGCTCTATCACCGCTGACTATGCCGTGGTTGCAGGCAACGCCTATTTGTCGGGTGTGCTACCGGAGCTGCAACACAAAGCCATTCCCTGTGGTTCACAGGTCATAGCGACCGAGCCATTGAGTCCTAATCTGCAGCAACAACTGCTGCCGCAAAATCATTGTGTTGAAGATTGTAATTACCTGTTGGATTACTATCGGCTCAGTGGTGATGGACGTTTGATTTACGGGGGTGGCGTTACCTACGGGGCTCGAGAACCCGATAAAATCGAAGCCCTGATTCGCCCTAAAATGCTGCAAACCTTTCCCCAGTTAGATCGGGTAGCGATTGACTACACCTGGACGGGAAATTTTCTGTTAACACTGATGCGACTTCCACAATTCGGTCGTCTCGACACCAACATTTTCTACGCGCAAGGGTACAGTGGTCACGGTGTTACCTCGACCCACCTGGCCGGAGAGTTACTCGCCAGCGCCATTCAGGGACAGGCAGAAAGATTTGATGTGATGGCGGGATTACCCCAATACCCCTTCCCCGGTGGTCAGCTGTTTCGCATTCCACTGACCGCCATGGGCGCCTTTTACTATCAACTGCGTGACAAATTGGGCATCTAGAGACGCCGCTCTGTGAACAAAAGCGGCTGATGTTACGAGAAAACCGGCTATTCCTGCAATCCCAAGCGTTGACGCACGATATCGACAAAGATGCTGGCGCCCACCGAAATCAGCGCATCGTCAAAATCATAGTCGGGTTCATGGACCATCACGCCGTCCTGCCCCAGAAAAAAATAGGCTCCAGGGACTCTGTCCTGAAACGCGGCAAAATCGTCGGCAAATGGATAGGGCGGAATATCTGTCGCAACATTCTCTTGGCCCAAAATCGTTTGACAGGCCTCTGCGGCGACGGCCGTGCAGGTGGGATCGTTGACGCACGGCAGCCCCTCGTGTTCGATTTCTACGGTAATCTTGCAGTGATAAATCGATTCGTAACCAGCGCAGGTCTGCCGGATTCTTTCGACAAGATC
This sequence comes from Pseudomaricurvus sp. ABR4_320, assembly GCF_056159445.1. NCBI lineage: Bacteria > Pseudomonadati > Pseudomonadota > Gammaproteobacteria > Cellvibrionales > Cellvibrionaceae > Pseudomaricurvus > Pseudomaricurvus sp. ABR4_320. The sequence goes on from NZ_JBSWVF010000020.1 coordinate 37,703, forward strand.
TTTCTGTACCGTTTTCGACAGCGTGCGTATCGTGCCCTGTAACATCGCTGTATCGGGAATGATGTTGCGGGCCGTACCGGCATGAAACTGTCCCACACTCACCGTCGCCGTATCCTGTGCGCTGACGTAGCGCCCGATAAACGACGGCAGTTCAACGGCCAGCCGGGCAGCCACTTGCAAAGGGTCATGACAAAGGTGAGGCGAGGCACCATGTCCGCCCCGCCCTGCCACCAGAATATTGAAATCCGCGTAGGAGGACAGAGTGGGCCCCACGCGCAAACCCGCTTTACCTTTGCCCAGCAACGGCATGTTATGGCAACCATAGATTTCTTCAAACGGAAATTGATCGAGTAACCCATCGGCAAGCATTCTCTCCGCCCCCTCCCCGGTTTCCTCGGCCGGCTGAAAGATCAATACGACCCGGCCACGGCTCGGAGGATTCCGGGCGATATAGCGCGCGGCACCTAGTAGTATCGTTGTGTGACCATCGTGACCACAGCTGTGGGAGCAGCCATGATTCCTGGAGACATAATCGATTTCCTGCTGGGGCTTTTCCTCCATTGGCAGGGCATCCATATCAGCTCTCAGTGCAATACTCGGCCCTGGACACTGGCTGTCAATAATACCAACGACCCCGGTGGTGCCAAGACCGGCATGGACCTCAAGGCCATAGTCTGCGAGCGTTTGCTGTACGAGCTTCGCGGTCTCGCTTTCCGTAAAGGCAATTTCCGGGTGACGGTGAATCGTCTGACGAATGACCGCCAGCTCATCTTCGGCTTCTTTGAGTTCGGGAAGAATATTCATGAATTCTTACATTGCCTTTCGTTGTGAATCATTTTAAAAAAGGGGTTAAGTCATCTTCATTCGTTGAAGAAAGTCCTATCATCATCGAAGTGAAAACGGCCTAAATAGCTTCGATTAGACTATAGGGATCGCTCGTCTACGACGGAGCGACACAGATACATCAAAAGCAGCGATAACATCGCACAGAACAGCAGATAGAATGCGGGAATAAATTTACTGCCGGTCACTTCGCCCAGTATGGTCAACAAAGGGGGAGCCATTGCGCCAAAAACAATAACGCCTAAATTGTAGGTAAACGACATCCCAGTAGCCCGGACGTCTGCGGAAAAAAGGCGCGCGAAAATTCCGGGCGTTGGTGCCCATACCAGAGACAGAAACAGACAGCCGATTGCTTGTCCAATGATTAGGCGACTGTAGGTCGGATCGGCCAGCACATAGGCGAACAACGGATAGGCGCTCAACCCAAACAGCAGGGTCCCCACGACAAATATCTTAATCCCACCGATTCTATCGGCGACATTTCCGACCAGTAGTATCCCCACCATCAATATCACACCAGCGATGGTGTCACTCAAAAAAATGGCTTGGACAGGCAATTCAAGGGTGTGAACCACGTAGAAAGTCATATAAACGAACCAAACATAATTGGCCGCCCCGCCTATAGCAACAATCCCGAGTCCTGCGACAATGGCTTTGCGATGTTTCTTCAATACGGTCCGCAAAGGAGTTTTCGCCAGAGCGCCACTGGCTTTCATCTCTGAAAATGCCGGGGTTTCCGGTATTCTTGAACGAATATAAAAACCGACGGGAGCGATGATTCCTCCCAGGAGAAAGAGGACGCGCCAACCCCAGGTAGCCGCGTCTTCATCTCCCAAAAGCAATACCATACTCAGACCTAAACCTGCGGCCAGCAACGTAGCCAGCGCTTGTGCGAAAGTCTGGAAGCTCGCGTAAAAATAATGTCTGTCTTTGGGCGCATACTCAGCCAACATGGTGGTCGCGCCGCCGAATTCTCCGCCGACCGAAATTCCCTGAAGAATGCGAGCAATTATGATCAGTAGCGTTGCCAGTAAACCCCAACTGGCATAAGTCGGGGTAATGCCCATCAGCACCGTGGCAATGCCCATCATCACAATCATCGCGACCAGGGCCGGTTTACGGCCGTAGCGATCCGAATAGATACCCAACAGAATGCCGCCCAGAGGCCTAAATAAAAACGCAAAGGAAAAGGTTAGAAAGGTCAGTAACGTTTGAATAAAGGGATCGTCATCGGGAAAGAAGGCCTGCGCGATAAACAACGCGAAAAACCCATAGAGCATATAGTCATACCACTCCAGACCATTGCCGATCACCGATGCCAGTATGACTCGACGGGAAATTCCCTGGCAATTGTCAGAGACCTCTTTTGGCGAGTCATTGCTGGCCTTAAATACTCGGGTTACGATTTCACCCATACCGTCATACTCCCTTTTGTGAAATCGGTTGTCGATAAACTCAACGGTCTAACTGTCTCAACAACGTTTTATAGCGGCGCCCCCAAACGGGGGCGCCGTATTTTCACCGAAAAAAATTACGCTTTTTTTGGTCGATGAATTCCGTTACCACTTTTTGGATAGACTTAAACTGACAACTCGTCCGACGATCGTATGGTTATTGGGATCATAGGCAGTAGGCAGGTAATCAGTTGCGTTGGTACCACCGTCAATAAATGGAGGATCTTCATCAAAGACGTTATTGGCATTGAAAGACAGCGTCGTACCTTCGGCCACGCCTCCAAAGCGATCCAGAACCCAGTTCACATTGAGATCGGTCGTTAACCAGGCGTCAATACCGACCGGCGACGTATTGGAAACCGGAGCACCCGTCTCCTCGTCCGGAACCATGCAACTGCCTATCGCGCATTCGTAGCTGCTGACATAATTGACCGCCAGCGTCGCGCTCAGATCACCAAAGCGCGCGCTGACTCCCTGGCGACTGCGCCACTCGACCGGCGCCCCGAAGGAACTGTAGGTACCCAGTTGATCGACCTTGCCAGCGCCTGGAGCCACTTCCGTTTCGTACTTGAGCAGTCGGGTTGCATCGAGGAAAAATCGCAAATCGCCGCCTTTAATGGGTAGATTGTATCCCAGAGAAAGATCGATACCTGAGGTTTCAAGCGTCGCGATATTAATCTGCGTCGCGTTGACGATCATTTGTACATCGGAAGCAGAATCGGCCAATGGCGGCCCGAAAGTCCCCAGATATTTACCACTGTCCATCACCGACTGAACATCCGCGTCGTCGGGGCCGACATTCAATGCCGTAATGTACGGTGAGGTACCGGTGGCGAAAAACTCCGCAACAATCGCAGGAAAGGTTCCCCCTTGGATGCGCTGTATTCTGTCATCGATAGCAATATCAAAATAGTTAATGCTGGCATCAAATCCGGTCGACATAGACTGCCAGTCGAAACCAAATGAGAATGTCTCAGCGGTTTCCGGCTCCAGTACACCCTCGCCGGCACCACCGGAATTCACCAGAATCGTGAACGAGCAATCCTGGCCCGCAACGCCCGGTGTGCCGCTGATACCATTGAAACTGACCAGGTCTGAATCACAGGGCCCGAAATAGGTAGCCGGCAACGTATAAGCGGCATTTCCCCCAGGCAGCGGTTGCGGATCATCGTTCTCAAAGCGCATCGGCGGAGCGTGAAATGACGTCCCCCAGGAAGCGCGGAGCTTCAACCCGTCAGTGATGTGCCAGTTGATACCGACTTTTGGATTGAACGTCTCGTAATCGCCTGTGCCGCTGAACGACTCATAACGGCCGGCCAGAGAGAGGTCCACATTGGCGAGTACAGGAATTGAGACTTCGGCAAACACCGACGAAGCATCCCGCTCTGTCTCGGTATAATCCCCGGAAATCGGCGTCACAGATCCGGTATTATAGGTGACGGCCCCGGACATGGTTTCAACACGATAGTCCACACCAAAAGCCACGGCCAAGGCGCCGGCAGGCAGTTGGAACACTTCGCCGTTGGCGGTCGCTGATACTTGCACGACCTCCGAATCAAAACTCAGATTTTCGTAGCCATACAACTGACTAAGTTGCGTCTCACTCATGGGATCGGACGACCAGGGGTTGAAGGCTTCAAACTCTGTACCACACGCATCCGGATCCGCAGCAGAGGCTTGCAAGGCGCACTCAAAGGCATTGGTGGAACCGGTAAGAGAGACGTTGGCAAGCTGTTCCTGCCTTCTACTTTGCTCTTCGAGACTGTAGGAACTGCTGAGATCCAGACTCCAGGAGCCGCCAAGTTCGATCAGTGTTCCCAGTTGCAAGCCAAGACTATCAACACTGCTCACCCGAGTATCTGCGCGATCATCGGCGACATAGGCAAAGGGAATACTGGCATCGGCGGAATTGGTGTAACTGGAATCGATATCGTCAATGTAATAGGGATTGCTGGTCGGTAAACTTGACTCAACAGCAATCGAATAGCCCAGATCATAATTGGACTCTCTCTCGGAATAGCGAATATCGCCGTATAGAGAGACTGCCTCCGTCACATTGAAGTCAAAAGTTGCAAAATAACTTTTCCGCTCAATTTCCGGTAATAAGTCGAGTGCTTCATAAGGGTTGTAGGTGTTGCCAGTACCATCAGCACTGACATTGAGATCGCTATTGGTGAGATTCGTGTTGCTACCCGTTGTAGGATAGGCCGCAACAGCAGACGCTGGTGAACCGCCACTATCGCCATAAAAAATGTTTGCCGATGTACCGACATGCGTCGCATATCGCTGCCAGTTAACGCCCCCCAGGGAACTGAAATCATTACCAGAGGAATAAGGATCCCTGTCTGTGGCCGCGACATTGTCACGGTGATAGTATTCAAAACCAGCGACAAAATTTCCTTTCGAACCACTCTTGCCAAAAACATGACTGAAGGTCGTTTCTTCGCCTCCCCCCTGGGTGGCCTGACCGACTTTGAGCGTGGTTTCCGGTGCGTCTATGTCTCGCTTGGTAATAAAGTTTACAACGCCACCAACCGCATCTGATCCGTAGAGCGCGGAAGCACCATCCTGTACCACTTCGACTCTTTCGATCGCAGCCATGGGAATGTTTGAAATATCGACGAAATCCCCATATTGTCCTGAGGCAGCCACCCGCCGCCCATTGACCAATACCAGCGTTGACAGGGAACCCAACCCTCGCAAATTGATGCCCTGCCCTCCGGAGAGATTTGCCTGGGACGCGCCCTGATCCTGGCCACTTTGCACCTCGTCAGCAATACCGACGCCACCGGCGAAATTGCTGGGTAATTCCCGAAAGAAATCTCCCAGGGTGGACTTACCCGTTCCAACAATGTCTTCACTCGACAAATTCAGGGATTCACTGCCGACAAGGTCGGCACCACGTATGAAGGTTCCGGTAACAACAACCTCTTCTATATTATGTAGAGATTCATCGACTTGTGCCATGGATTCAGCACTATTAAAACAGAGAGATGCAGCCGCTAAAGGTAGGGCTAATGCAGACCTCCCGCTTGCTGATTGAGAGATTGCCGCGCTGAGGCGTTTTGTATTCAGAGGTAACATAAAGCATCCTAGTCACGATTTCATTTCCATACAGCGAGCGGACTGCGCAGTTTTTTACTGGCAAACCGGTGTCGCTACGTCACTCTCTCTGGCTGCAAACGAGGTGCGCCAACCGCAGTTATATTGCTAATTAATATATTATGTAGTATACGTCCCATATTACTCGTGACAATATCCCTTGGTAGGTATATCGGGCATTTTCCTCCGAAGCTATCGTGTTAATAGCACCTTGCAGAATCGCTGAAGGTTTCTTGTATAAGGTAATCGGTTTTCTTTTAGTGAAAAAATTTGGCAGACAGCTTTTTGGAAGAAGACATGGATCGGGATAAAGAAAGCACTGTGGCCTGAAAAAATGTCTTTCTCACTTCTATGATGATTACTTTGCCAGTCATTTCTATGGACAGATGTTTATGAAGATATTAAAAGTCATTGGCGTAACTCTTTGCTTAGGTTTAATAAACGCCGAGGTATTTGCAGAGCCTCCCGCCCTACCGGATATGCAGCCAATCACCCTACCCAACACCACGGAATTTCTACTCTCTTCCGAAGACCAGTCAGAGCCGTTTCGAATTATGGTCGCCGCCCCTGATGTGCCAGCGCCAAAAGAAGGATACGCGGTCATCTACGTCACCGATGGCAATAGCATTTTTGGCGCTCTTAGAGATGAGCTGCGACGCCAACTATCCGACTCTTATCAGGTTCCAACGTTACTCGTTGCGATTGGTTATCCTGAGGACAAACCATGGAATGATGTTCGTCGTGAGCATGACTTAACGCCAAGTATTCCTGGATTCGCTGACTTGCATGGTCCCTGGGGTGAAAAAGTTCCTAATATTGGTGGTGCCGATGACTTTCTTGAATTTATCGAATTCACCTTAAAACCTATTATCGAATCTAACTATAAAGTTAATAAATCACGAGAGACCCTGACCGGACATTCTTTCGGAGGGCTATTTACGCTCTATACTTTTTTTACCAAAAATACGTATTTCGATAATTATGTTGCTATGAGCCCCTCGATTTGGTTGGGCGATGAATACATCCTTAATGCAGAAGCTCAATATCGGGGTCGCTACCGGGATTATCCCGACTCGACCAAGCTTCTTATCACTGTGGGTCAATGTGAACAAATTATTGGAGAATGCGATCCCGCATTGAAAAGCTCTCCGGAAAGAGATATTTGGTTGGTAAAAACGGGGCGTATGGTTGATAACGCACGAGCAATGCAACAGCGTCTGTCGGCGATCAAGGGATCAGCTGTGCAAGTTCAAGTCATCAATGGCGAACATCACCTTTCGGTCATTAGTGCTTCAATAGCGAGAGCAATGTGGTTTGCGGTTGGGAAACTTTAATGGATGCTCGACAAGCATCCTTATGACACCAGGTTGTCGACATCTAGCATGCGCCTTAAGCAATCTATAAAGATGGGCGCATTGCTTCTGGTATAGGCGCTAAAATATCCTGCCGAACATCATTAACCTTATAGACCATTTTCCTGACGTGTCTCTTTCCAGGATCAGTTAGACAAATCGAGTATGCACGACCATCCTGCTTTGACTTTTTTCGTATAGCCCATTTATTTTTTACCAGCCTGTCGACCATTTCGGCTAAGGTGTTACGATCAAAGCCACTAATTTCTGATAGCGTCGTGTAAGTAGCGTGGGGATTTTGATAAATAGTTACTAAGACAGAAAATACCTCTCTCGATACCGAGAACTCCTCCATATGAAATCGAAATACATCACGAGATTGTTGGTGTGCACGACGCAACAGATGTCCTGGGGTCTTCTCTAGATCAAATGCTAAAACCTGTTGATCTGTTGAAAAATTGGCGCTGTTATTTTTTGGCATATTTTTCCGTTAATTCGTACGGCATACAATATATGAATCATTAGAATAGGAATTATATTTTATTGAGTATGAATTTTTTATCGAAAATATCCATATATTTACTATTAATTATTTTGTACAAAGGTAGCGATATTCTTAAAGAATAATATTTTATAGCTCCAAAAATTAAGTATGGATCTGCAGTAGAAATCACGGCGACCTTATGAATAACCTTGAGAATTCTTGTTTGCAAAGTTATTGCCGTATCGATACTCAAACAGATATGATGTATACGACATAATAACGATGCTATTTTAAACTTAGATATTTTTCCCGTAAAAAATATTTGAAGTAAATACTAGAGAAAGAGCTTAGTGAGAGAAGATCTTGGCGTACCAGGCATTCCATTGGTCGCGATGACAATATACTTAGCAGAACATTGGTAAGAGGTTTTAAATGGAAGTATCTGCATTTTCTCGCGTTTTAAAAACACTACATAACGTTATTCAAGAGCAGGCATCTTTAGTGATAAATAAGAATGGCCTTCGCTTTTTGGCCGGCATAGGGATATCTATGGCGGTTAGTCACACTTACGCCGCACCGCCACAAAATAATGATTGCTCAGCTCTCGCTCATCAATCATTGGAAATGGCCGCAGATCATCCGGCAATGATTATTTCCGCAGAACAGGTTACAGAAGCTTCTAAGTCTTTGACCGCCCAGCAATCCTTTGGAAAGCGCAGTATTGTTCAAGGAATGCCTGTAGGGGAAGGTATAAAAGCACTTCCTCCCCACTGTAGAATTGAGGGCTATATCGCCCCATCCGTAAGATTTCTTGTACTGCTACCAGAAAAAGACCAATGGAATAAGGATGTTCTCTATGCTTCCTGTGACGCTTTCTGTGGGGCCGTCGGGGAAGATATGCCCGTTCCCGGCTTGCTTCATGGCTTTGCCAGTATCACCACCGATGGTGGACACACCAGTAAACGACCTTTCGACGGTATCTGGGGTTTTAATAATCGTGAAGGGGAAAAGGACTTTGGTTATCGTGCCTCCCATCATGCAGCCCAGGTTATCAAAGCCGTTGCCAAACTCTACTATGAACAGGATTATCAACACGCTTTTATCACCGGTTTTTCTAAGGGTGGTCACGCGGGTATTAAATCGGCGCTGAAATATCCGGAAGATTTCGACGGTATTTTGGCGCGAGCCCCTGTTGTTCGATACCAGGAAATCAATGCGGTTAGAATTCCGTGGATTGCGAAAGCCAATACCCGTGAAGATGGCTCTTCAATCCTTATGGCCTCAGACATCCCGCTACTACATCAGGCGGCCATAGAATCCTGCGACCAGGTTGATGGTTTAAAGGACGGCATCATCGATGATCCCAGAGCATGCAGTTTCGATCCACAAATCCTGGTTTGTGAAAACGGTGCTGACGAGAATTGCTTGTCTCAAGAAAAAATTGATGTTGCTAAAAAGTTCTATGAGACACCCAAAGGCCCTTCTGGAAAAGAGGTTTACCCGTGGGGACTGGAAGTGGGTTCGGAACTTGACTGGCCCTATTTCCATGCTCCTGTGGCCTCACAGGCACAGAGTTTTAGTAGCGCGATTTCCAGCTCCTATATTCGCTACCTCGCCTTCCCTGAAGATCTCGGTGCAAGCTATGACTGGAAAGATTTCAATCCAGAAAAAGAGGCTAAGAAGCTGAAACCTATGATGGATATCATGGATGCCACTGAGCACGATCTGAAAGCATTTCGGGATTCAGGTGGTAAGCTCATGATCTTGCATGGTTGGTCCGATGGTGCCGTTAGCGCGAGGATGTCGTTAGAGTGGTTCAATAAAATGGAGAAAAAGATGGGAAGCGATGTGGATGACTTCGCTCAGCTCTATCTGATTCCCGCAAACAGTCATGGAGCTAACCCTGGCGACGGACCCAATGTGAATGAAAGTCTAGAGGCTCTCAAGCAGTGGTTGGAAACGGGAGACGCTCCCGACAAACTGTTGTTGAAGCAGCTGAATAAAGAGGGAGACTTGGTTCGCAGCCGACCTGTTTACCCCTATCCCACTACAGCCAAGTATTCCGGCCAAGGTGTTATCAATGATGCTACGAATTTCGAGCCCTATGACTCAAAGTAATAATGGCTAGCAACGTTTTGCGTTTGTCTTAATTACGGCGGTATTCCTTGAGTCATTGGTCAAAATAGTGATCACGTGAATACCGTTTTTTTAATCTCTTCAACGTTCAAATTTTTTTGATAAAAGAATAAAAGACGTTGTTCCTAGAATACCTTCTATCTGTCGAATTTGGTCGATGATCTTATCGAGACTTTGACTATTTCTCGCTCTTATTACCGCTATATAATCGTAATCGCCGCTGATCGTAGACAGTGATTTTACGGCGCTTAAGTTTTGTAGCTGTCGTACGACGCCAATCGGTTCCGGACTTTTAACATCAATCATCACGTGGGCAACCAAGCTATCATTGATGACGTCTAGATCGAGATCTATTCGGTAACCTTTGATGATTCCTCGTTTTTCTAGGCGAGCGATTCGATCTTTAACCGTAGAGTTCGACATGTCAAGTTGGCGTGCGAGTTCTGCAACGGGTAAGCGTGCGTTTTCCTGCAACAGATCTATTAAACGCCGATCAATATCATCAACCGTTAAATTCACAAAACCACCGCTACTTTGCTAATAAAAAGAATAAAGAACCGCAGAATATAGCATTTTTTTCGGCAGCTCCCACCACTAGACTAATAAAAATATTTTGATTGGAGGAACAGACCATGGAAAATGTCGTTGTCGTTGGAGCAGGAAAGATTGGCAGTGTTATCGCGAACTTGTTGGCGGAGACAGGGGATTACCGTATTCTACTAGCGGATAAAGAAATCGATACCAAAATCCAACAAAGTATCCACTATCCTATTGATTATCAGCACTTGGATGTTACGGATGAGAAGTCGCTGAGCAATATCCTTAAGGGACAGTTTGCCGTCATCAATGCGCTTCCCTACCAGTATACTGAATCTGTTGCTAAATCAGCGGCCAGCAATAACGTTCATTACCTGGATCTTACAGAGGATGTTGCGGCTACGAAGCTGGTAAAATCCTATGCTGAAGGCGCTCGCAGTGCCTTTATTCCCCAGTGCGGCCTAGCGCCAGGTTTTATCTCTATCGCGGCTAATCATATTGCCAGCCAATTTGATAAGATCAACGACCTACATTTGCGGGTCGGAGCCCTCCCCCTCTACCCCACGAACGCGCTTAAATACAATCTCACATGGTCTACTGATGGGTTGCTGAATGAATACTGTCGGCCATGCGAAGCCATTGCAAACGGAAAGCTAATTCAAACTCTGGCGCTTGAAGAATTAGAAACCTTTACCCTCGATGGCGATCGCTATGAAGCGTTTAACACCTCTGGAGGATTAGGGAGCCTCTGTGAGACTCTGCTCGGTAAGGTAGAAAACCTCAATTACCGCTCTGTGCGCTATCCGGGACATAGGGACATAATGAAGTTACTGTTGCAGGATTTACGTTTGAAGGATGATCAAGAGCTGTTGAAACAGGTTTTTGAACGAGCACTACCCAGAACGCTCCAAGATGTTGTCGTCATATTTATAAGCGCAACAGGCTACTCTAAGGGAAGTTTTCTACAGAAATGTTATGTGAACAAGATCTATGGTCGCCAGTTCAATGGGCAGCTTCTGGGGGCTATACAAATTACGACTGCAGCCAGTATCTGTGCCGTTTTGGATATGCTAGTAAAAGGCGAGATTCCACAGAGCGGCTTTATTTGCCAAGAGGACATTAGCTTTTCAAAATTTATAAAGAACCGCTTTGGAGAGGCATACGCAGGCAAAGCTGCGGGAGACTGAGCTGTATCCAGTTGTCGCTGTTTCGCCTATAGAAAATGATGCCTGACCTCTTGGAATAAATATTTGATTGTGCATTATATCGTGTCAGGTATCTGCCCTAGAGCAACCAGAAATATTAGCTCTAGGGTTTTTACTCCAGGATTTTTCGCTACTAGTGAGATAAAATGCTAAAAGTCACATCGAAGGGTTCGAAGCTGGCTAAGAATCTTTCATCATCTCAATGCTCCTATCAATTTAGTTGTAGGCGTACTGAAGTGCTAGGGACATCCCCACCGTAAATAACACTTCCCTCTACTGACAAATGCTTCGTTTTTTTGACACCTTATCCGTATGATTCTGCCGTTCTTCGATCATTAAATGAAAGCTTTTAACATTCATGATTTTCCTTCCTGAAAAAACAGTGTTGTTAAACCCGGTTACAGCGTCAGATCTTTTTATACAGAGCTTCAATCACCTTGGAAATTGAAGCCATTTCCCGGCGCTGATAGAGCGTAATTTCATCAATAACTTCTGCACCCAGCGCCTCTTCGAAAACTTCCCGATTGACGTCGGAATTGTAGGCGCTTTGTGCGTTATCCCCCAGATTTGATTGGAAAATTCCGGCGGCGCTAACTGGGAGGAAGTCTTCGTAAGTCATCGGGCTGACGGTGACAACACCGGCGGCGATTAACGCATCGATATCTGTGACATCAATGTTGTTCGGTAATGTCACATTCGGCGCGAGGCGATATTCGAAGAAACCCAGCTCTTGCTGGCGTATTTCTTCTGCAGTATCGGGAAATTCCGCAAACGCCTCGCCGAGAACTCGCTGATGCGCATCATTACTCAGCCCGCGGGTCAGCTCTCGAGAATTGGTGAGCAGTTTGTCGTAGAGCTCACGCCCCTTGGCCGTCAATGCCTGACCCCGTTGTTCGATTTCTCCAAAACGGGCGGTGTGAGAACCTTCACTGTCATCGGTAAAGTGGATCGCTTCATCCAGCGCTTTGAAACTCGTCTGGCGCAAGAGGATCGGATTCTCACGGCGTGGCGGCCCTTCGATAATCAGTTTGGGGTCGATACCAACCTCGGTCATCCCCATCTGCACCGCATCGATATCGAGGGTGCGAGGCGTGAGATGATTAATGTGTGGGCCATGGAAGCAAACGATATCGGCAATAAGGCGATGTTCACTGTGAAGCGCTTCATAGGTCTCTTTATCGACAGTCGCATCAGAATGCCAACGAAACGTTTCTAGAGCCTCATCGACAAAGCGTAGTGCTTCCGTCTCGGTTAATCCGCCTTTGTGCTCGCAGCGTTCGATTAACGTTTTCACACCCGGCGTAAAAATATCACGCTGGGCAAGGACTTCCGCGGCATGTTTACGCAGAGGCTCACTTTCAATCAATTCCAGACGCAAGAGTGATGTAAATACACGAAATGGATTTATCGCCAAGGAAGTGTCATCAATCGGACGAAAGCAGGTGGAGTGTACGGGAACGCCTGCTGGGGACAAATCATAATATCCAACTGGATACATGCCCATGACCGCAAACAGCCGGCGCAACATAAACAATTCTTTCGGCTTGCCGATACGTATCGCACCATGGCGCTCTACGTCCAAGCGGTGCAGTTCATCGTGAGCCTTCAGGTGCTGCGCCAGTTGTGGATTTACGTCTAACGTCTTATTGTTGACCTGCTGTACCAGTTCCAGCAAATTGGAGTACTTGGGGACCTCTTTCTGGTACATCGCAGACATGGTTTTGGAAAAATGATCCCGGATTTCATCGGTAGAAAGAAAGGGTGCCGTCATCTTCTTGATCTCTCTCGTGTACATTTGGGGTTAACAAATTTCAGGCGTTTTGTGCGACTGTTTTACAATCGCCAATAGCGCCTGTAATGGGTGCTGTAAGGGCCTGTTCGAAAACCGTGCGACCTGACTTCCTTAGCCCCAGCATGAAGGTTTTTTAAAGAACCCGATTCTTGTGCCGGAAGACGTCCAGCACCAGACCACTGCTCAACGATTGGCGTAATCCGTCGTCAAAAGCAATGATGACCGCATGCCGGCTTCTACAAGTGCTATTTTTAAAGCGTTTTCAGTTGCTTCTACGCCACAGTTGGTGGGCATGAATCCTATGGAAAAATACCGTAACAAACTCTTACAGAACCTCACATATTTTTAGACAGCCAGGGCGCGGAAGAATATTAAAAGCGGAGTGAATGAGCTAACCCACTTGTTAATGCACTGACTCGACGATGCAGGGATGATTGCAACCTATGTTCATCCCGCCAATACCGATGATAAAACATCCACCCGCTTCATCTCAGCGGGTGAACGACACCCAACGATTTACAAATCTGCAGAAATTCCACGCATCAACTCTTATTCAAGGAAAAACCCTGTTGCAATGAAAACAGAGCTTGGTAAGAGTCTCAAACGAAAATAATTCTCCAATACATTCCAAAAAGTAATTCTCCGGTTCGGCTTTACTGGCATGAACGTACCAATCCGAACCCAGGCAATTGAAAGTTCAGCTAATTCGTATCAAAAATATTCAGCTCCGGTGATGCAAAACAAAGATACTATTTAGAGTAGGTATCATAAGTGCCCTAACACCCATCCGATAAAGGCTTTTACCTTTTCCTGATTAGCTTTATGTTCAGGGTAGGCGAGATAGTAAGCTTCTTCACTGGTTTTTGTGTGTTCCCACGGAATCACCAAATCCCCCCGCTCCAATTCTTCCTCAGCCAGGAATTTCGGTACCAGCGCAACACCGCAACCCACTTGAGCGGCGCGCAAAGACATCAAATAATTGTCGAATTTGGGACCGTGATAGCTGCGCTCGGTGTATAGACCTTGCTCAGCAAACCAGTCGTGCCAGGCTTCAGCTCGGGTCGCACTTTGCAGGAGAACCAATTTCGCAAGTTCTAGAGGATCAGCGATGCCACCTTTGGGTAAAAGCGACGGCGCGCACACCACACACATCTCTTCTTCGACCAACTTGACACATTCCGCCTTGGGCCATATGCCGTTGCCGAAGAAAAAGGCCACATCCACCCGCTCTTCAACTAAATCAAAATGTACTATGCGGTTAACAATATTGAGGTATACCTGTGGATGTTTAAGGCGAAAGCCTTTCAGTCGGGGGATCAGCCAGCGCACTCCAAAGGTTGGTAAGGTGGTGACATTGAGAACTTCACTCTGACCACCATAAGACTGCATATAGCGGGTGGATATTTCGATCTGTGCGAGAATACGTCGAACTTCTGTCAGATATAAAGATCCCTCCGGTGTGACTTGCAGGCGCTTACGAACGCGGCGGAATAATGGATGGTCTAACATGGACTCTAGCTGAGCAATCTGCTTGCTGACGGCGCTTTGGGTCAGGCTTAATTCTTCCGCTGCGCGGGTAAAACTGAGGTGGCGGGCTGCCGCTTCAAAGCATTGCATGGAGGCGATGGTGGGCAGATGGCGACGGATCATCAGGAAGAGCCTTGCATGAATTTTTGGAATGATGTTGTTATAAATGATCGCTTGTTCCTGGACCTACTTGCAATCAAAATTTAATCCTGGATTAAAAAATATTTTAACGGAGCGAGAATGATTGATTCCATCATGCAACGACTTGGCGTTGCCACCAATCTGTTTCAAGATGGCGACCATCCCGTCTATTCACCTGTCGATGGCAAAGAGATTGGCCGTGTCACTCTGGTCTCGGCCGACGCTGTCGCTCAGTCAATTACCGATGCATACGCTGCCTTTAATATTTGGCGCAACGTGCCAGCTCCCCGTCGCGGCGAACTGGTGAGATTACTCGGCGAAGAACTGCGCAAACATAAAGAAGACTTGGGCACCTTAGTAACGCTTGAGTGTGGCAAGATCTATCAAGAAGGTCTTGGTGAAGTTCAGGAAATGATCGATATCTGCGACTTGGCTGTGGGTCAGTCTCGTCAACTTTTTGGATTAACCATTGCCTCTGAAAGACCCGGACACCATATGCGTGAAAGCTGGCATCCGCTCGGCGTGGTCGGTGTTATCTCTGCTTTTAACTTTCCCGTTGCGGTTTGGGCTTGGAATACCGCTCTGGCGCTTGTCTGTGGTAATGCCGTCGTCTGGAAGCCATCGGAAAAAACCCCATTGACCGCGCTAGCCTGTCAGGCGCTGCTGGAAAAAGCGATGGCAGCTTTTGGTGAGGATGCTCAAGCCGGTCTAAGCCAGTTGGTTATTGGCGATCGCGATGCCGGTGAGGCGCTGGTTGATGATCATCGTGTGCCTCTGATCAGTGCTACCGGCAGCACTCGAATGGGAAGAGAAATTGCCCCGCGAATTGCCAGTCGCTTTGGCAAAAGCATTTTGGAGTTAGGCGGCAACAATGCCATGATCCTCTGCCCCAGCGGCGATTTAGATATGGCGGTACGAGCAATCCTGTTCTCTGCAGTCGGTACCGCAGGCCAACGTTGCACCAGCTTGCGCCGCTTGATCGTGCATGAAAGTATCCGTGAAACGGTATTGGAACGGGTCAAGAAAGCCTACGCTAATATCAGTATTGGAGATCCCATGGAGGGTAATCTGATTGGGCCGCTGATGGATGAGTCTGCATTCAATGCCATGCAAACCATGTTGGCGAAATCCCGGGATAAAGGCTATCGCGTCTTTGGTGGCGAACGCCAGCTGGCTGACATTTATCCCGATGGCTACTATGTCGCCCCAGCCATTGTTGAAGTCTCCGAGCAAGACGAACTTGTCCGCGAGGAAACCTTCGCGCCAATTCTCTACGTCATGAGCTATCAGAACTTCGACGAGGCTATGGCATTACAGAATAATGTTCCCCAGGGGCTATCTTCCTGTATCTTTACGACCGACGTAAGAGAAGCGGAAATATTCCAGTCTGCCAGTGGCAGTGACTGTGGTATTGCCAACGTTAATATCGGTCCTAGCGGCGCTGAAATCGGTGGTGCTTTCGGTGGTGAAAAAGAGACTGGTGGTGGTCGTGAGTCCGGCTCCGATGTTTGGAAGAGCTACATGCGTCGACAAACAAACACCGTTAACTATTCACGTGAGCTGCCCCTAGCTCAGGGTATCAAGTTCGATTGATCCGTTAAATCCCAAGTGAGCTGTGACGAGATGACTCTGACTTCTCTGTACGGCTCAGATTTGGATAACGCGTTTAGCGGCAAGGGAGTGCACTCTTATCAGGAATTCAATGAAGAATGAAAGAACAGTGTTTGTGGCTTGAAATACCTCCAGTGAATCACTTCGGGTCTGACGGAGTATGACCGGTTGGTTAAGGCCAGTAATGGCACCGATCGTTGGTTATCGCCCATTAACCGAAGTTTAATGCCCTTCTGTAAGTCCCGTCATACTTGGCCTACAGAGCTTTTTGCAATCTATAGGGGCAAAAACCGTAGGACCCCAATGTGGTAGGTATCGCAGGCTTTTTGGTACCACTCATAACCATCGACCATAATGGCTTTGCTTTGGTCGGTCAGTAATTCTAAGGGCACTGACTGTGACCGGTTGTCTCGGTAGTGATAGACAACCGCTGACTGCATGCCGAAGGTGGCCATCAGCCAAAGATAGCTTTTGCTCTGTGCCGGTTTACCCGGTTCATCCAGTACCTGCAGTGTGGTTTCATCCAAGTGGATGAGTGGTTGTTGCTGGATATGCTCGGTAAGTAGATTGATCAATGGCTGAACCAGTTCTCCACACTTCACCATCCAGTTGGCGAGATTGGTTCGGTCTAAGGCAATACCGATACGCTTAAACATCTCGCTTTGGCGATACAGCGGCAAGGCATCGGCATACTTTTGTACGGCTATAAAGGCTAGTAACCCTGGGCTGGCGATACTCTTTTCGATGGGTTGTTTTAGCTTGCTCGCCGTAATGATGTGTTGCTCGCAGCACGGGCAAGCGTATTTTAAACGGCGATGTCGAAGTACTTTGATTTGTGCCGGGATTATATCCAGCTGTTCATGATCTTCGCTGCCGATGACGTCCAGCGCAGTACCGTCTTTCGGACAAATCTTTTCCTCGTCTGGTATATCGTGAATGATCTCTTCACGGGGTAACTTAGCGGGAATACTGACACGAGGACGAGTTTTGCGTTCGTGGCTTTTTACGGTAGAGGTTTCGGTGACGACGTCGTCGTTCAGCTCCTCGGCTTCATTAAATAAGCCGAGCTGATTGACCGATATTTTCTCCGAAGAATTGCCAAAGCGCTTTAGCAGCAATCGTTGGATTTCTTCTTTTAATGCGGCCAGCTGCGAATCACGTCGAGTGATCTCTTTATCTTTTTCAGATAACAGCTCTCGCAGCATTCGATTTTCTTGTTCAAGGGCAGCCATGTCATCCATTGCCGGTATTTTACTCGAGCCTAGACAACATCTCGATAGTAAATCGGTAAATGTGGATTAATTTTGCTGATATCAAAGCCTCTGAGTAACCAACACCACTGCTCATGATTGAGCGTAATGATTTCATTGCCACCCAGGCGAGGCCATTTAAATTTATCGCGCTCCAAACGCTTTTGCCAAAGCGCAAAGCCCGTCTGATCCCAGTAAAGCACTTTGAGCTGTCGCCGAGATTTATTACAGAAAACGAACAGACTGGCCCTAGTTATCGGCAGCGCCATCGAATCGGCTACTATGACAGATAAGCCATTGATCGACTTACGGAAGTCAACCGGTGCCTTATGAAGATAGATAGGAATGTCATTGCGCCATTCGATCATGCCAAGGCTCGTATCACATCCGCGAGATAGGCTGAGGGCGTAGATTGCGGCAACTTAATCTTAACCCTGCCAATTTCAAGTTCGATAGAACTACGACCAGGTCTAGGCTGAGCTAATATGACTTCAGTGAAAGCCGGGGCAGCAGTGGCATCCTTTGCTATAAGTTTACTGCGTTTGAGACTGAAGTATTTTGGATTGAGGTTGCGCTGTTTACAAAACTCAGTTTGAGTTTGTCCGCTGACTTCGAATTCCGCGATGAGTGATTGCCATTGCTGGCGTGTGAGTCGAGCCATGATCATCCTCCGAGGTCGATTTGCTTGGAGGTTAATTGAAGGAAGGTGTTAACGACAGGGTGTGGTTGCTTCGGCGCTTACCCCGTCGCATCAGGATCATGATGAGCAGCTCGTATCCTGACCAAGATCTCTTCCGTACCCTTGTTGGTCGCCTGAACACCTCATAAACCATGCCGAATGCTGTCCCCGGCATGTTGATAAACAATGGGGGTGAGGGGGAGTTGCGCCTGAAAATGGTAACTCCGATCAAATATCCGTGTGAATCTGGGAGAAGATCCCGGATAGCCGCTGTCGCGGCTTCCGGGATGACAGTGTTGGGTGTTGGTGCAACATGCGGGCTAGAGCCTCGTCGAATGAGGCCTAAGTTATTTTTATCAGACTTTAACCATGTATATTAATTTAAAACCGGTCAAAGGAAGCCGCAGCACCCATTGAGAGGCTTGTATCATAGTTATGATCATAGCGCCTCTCAATTCTAAAGATACGATACCTACGTGTCCGAACTCCATCACCGGGTAATTGCACGTGCCTCCGAGCCTACATTCAATTTTAAAAATAAGGAGGCAATAGCTGCGACACCCGAACCCACGGCCATTATGATAGATACTTGCGGTAGCGTATAATTCTGCGAAAGAAGCACGCCAACAATTATAGGGGATAGAATCGCTCCTCCTCTACCAATTCCCAGTGCAAACCCAGTACCGAATGCTCGCGTGTTGGCCGGGAATACGACCGCCATTGCCGCATACATGCCCGCTACGGAAGATTGACAGAAAAAACCTGCGAGAGCTGCGTAAAAAGAAAACTGATCAATTCTCGCGGGCGTGTGACCAAACAATACAATTGCGACAGAGGACATCGCTAGAGAACTCACAAGTAGAATTTTAAGATTAATTTTAAGCGCGATAAACCCAAACAATAGTGCGCCAATCAAACCCCCGACACTTGCCCAAACTAAGACAGTAGCAGATAAAGACGGAGAGAATCCCATCTGTGCAACGATAGCTGGAATCCATTTCAGAACAAAATAAAAAGTCACGGTATGAAAAACATATACGGCGGATACTAGTATAGTTTGAGTTCGAAGCCCCTTTTTAAAAACATCCGTAAATGATCCTTCAGTATTCGTCTCATTTTTTACAATCAACTCATGGATAATAACTTGGTGACCCAAAGTCTTTAACGATCGATTGATCTTATCCAGCGCGCTTTCTGGTCTTTTCCTCGCCAACCATGGAATTGATTCCGGAACGAAAAAATAAATGAAAGGCAAAACACACAGCGTAACTATTGCGCCTAACATGAAAATAGATCGCCAGCCTGACTCTTCTAGTAGAGAAGAAGACACCATCCCGCCAAAAATACCTCCAAAGGCGAAGCCTACGACCATAAACGAAATGCATACCTTTCGATACCTTGCGCCAGATACTTCTGCTGTCAGTGCATTGGTTGTTGCTAGCATACCACCAATACCAACACCGGTAATAACCCTACAAATGGACAATTCAAGCACACTATTTGCGTAGACACTAAGGTACATTCCTAGCGCCATTAGAATCAGGCATAACATCACTGTTGGCCTACGTCCTTTGGAATCGGCCAAAGCGCCCATTAACAGAGATCCAATACCCATGCCAATCAATTCCATCGACAAAACGATTCCCAACGCACCTCTACTGATATTCCACTCCATTAGAATGCCGGGAGCAGCAAAACTAATAGACAGTAAATCGAAACCATCTAATGCAGTAAGTATGACTGCAATGCCTACTACAATAAATTGTTGCAACCTCATAGGCGCTTGATTTAGATAACCGATGGGATCTGTATTGTGAGTCATTTTATTTCCCTGAGTAAACATGACGATTTAGAGTGTAAAAACATGTATCACTAAGACAAGAGCCAGACTACACATGGTCTTTCAAAATGTTGCATCGCGAGCCGAAACAAGCTGTCGGCGCAACCAGTAGTAGCAATCGATCCACTCTCGGTAAGGACTTCCACGTTACCCGATGGCCGACGCATGACGGCGTAGGATATCATCCTGGAATATTCTCTAGAGAGTCCGACGACTTGAAGATACTCCGAATAGGTTGTGATACCTAAAACAGAACAATCATCCGTTAACCATCGTTTTCCCTTGCCATAGAAAAAACGAGTTGGTTCACCATTGACCTTTTCAATGTGGAAATTAGGACTGTTGGATAAATTAATAACCTTATTATTTTTGATCAACTTATTATTAACAACCGCATACTTGGGAAGATTTAACGATTCCTGTGTAGAAAAACCAGGTTTTACGAATCCCAAACAACCTAAACCTAATGAAAAACGTATAAAAGCTCTTCTCTTAAACATTCCGAATCAGCCTAATATTCAATTATTATTATTTCTTGTCAGATACGCGGATATTGTTGCTAGTTGGCTTTCGGTTACCTCAACACGACTAATAGCAGGCATACTACCTATTCCGTTTCGAACTACATGTTTAATATAAGCCGTAGTAAGATCTTCCCTAGAATCTAGATAGGCCCGCTCCTCTCCCAAGCGCTTCCTTAACATGATAGCTCCGGTGTTAAATCCTTGATGACAAAAAGCACACTCCTTTATGTAAGCATCCCCACCCTCTGTAACGTTAGAATCGGTAGCGAACGAATAGCCACTGCATAAAACAGATACCACAAAAAATAATAATGTTTTAATTTTCATGTTGTTGCCCTTGCCTAACCTATAATACCGTTCTTACCCGGAGACAAAATGTTGTTAGGATCCAACATCCGTTTTGTTTTCTGATTTAGCTTCAACAGAGCGTTGTGGTTATAATTATAAGTATTTGCAATGGTATCCATGTAATCTATATGTGAACGATATTCCGCATATCCATTTTTAGCGGCTTGATCTATCAGTGTGGATAGCAACATCCGTCCACGTTTGACCATATCATCGTCATCCCGGTCATATACTAATAAATTGACATTGTTGATGTGACGTTTTCCCATTGTGAAGCTTGTGTAATAGTCATATCCGTATTCTTGAAATTTTGAACGCATTTTATTAGCTTGACTCAACGCGAGCTTACCATCAGGCGGCAGAACAGGTGCAAAACTAATATGCCCTCCCCTCCCTCCATACCAATTCACAATCTGTAATGGCAAAGTACTTGGAATACCTCGAGCAGATTTTTCTATAGGGTCTCCTTGCCGCCATATTTCGAATTCAAGACTAGATCCCAGAGAAGGTTCAATCAACTTACGCATGAGGCTCATATGAGAATTCACTGTGTCTTCATAGCCATATAAGCGCAAATGAATCGTCCACCAACCCAAGTCATATGCTGCCATAATTCTTTCTGAGACGTCGTCGGGCAGAGAACCTTTCCCCTCGTACCATTCGTTTCGAGATGAAAAAACCGTAGCGTCGTGTAGATAATTCCCAAAAACTATGTTATGTTGAATAACATCTCTTCGACGCAGCTCAGCCAAAATATCAATAGCCCACTCAATATCTTCAAAACGTTTCAATTTTAATTTTAATTTGGCGGACATCTCAGGTTCTGGTTGTAGCCAAATGCCTGCCTTTGTAACGATTCCGAAATTCGATTGAACAAACATTTGATCCCAATTAGGGCCAAAACCATACTTATAGTGCTGCCAAGTAGTAGATCCCTCGATAGCCCCCATACCAGTTCGAATGATATCTCCTTCTGGTAATATCACCTCCATCCCACAAATCTGGTCGCAGTGATCACCATAAGGGGTATATCCCATTCCTCTTTCTAAGGCATTACCAACGACGCTACCCCACGCATTGCCTGGAACCGACATCCATAATGGAATAGAATTACTATGTAGATAGTTATAGAGATCGAAGAAACTCACTCCAGGCTCTAGAAGGCAATGTGCGTACTTTTCATTGACCTCCAAAATTTTATTCATCCTACCTAGATCTAGCACTAAGGTATTTTTTAAGACCGGTGCGGCTGCGCCATAGCCGAGATTTTTTCCTCGGCCAACGGTCCATAAAGGTATTTTAAAATTGTTACACACATGGACGATCGCCTGTATCTCTTCCAGAGAAGAGGGAGATATTGCTCCCAGAGGTAAATGCTCTTTTCCATCTCCTAGAGCATAGGCATCAAGATAGATAGACCTATCGTTGTCTGTCGTCATTAGCCATTCATTTCCGACTATACTTCGCAAAGATTCGAAGGCTCTTTCAATATTTTTAGTATCTATATTTATTTTAAATTGTTTGCTCATTACCGTATTCCTTGGTTTGGAAAGCTCTTATTTATTAGGTTGGATCGCTTATGTCGACAAGATAAGAGGATTCATCTAGCCAATTAACTCCGATGTTCTATCGAGCGTCCATAACATTGCGGTTGTACCGATCATATAAAGAACACCCTTACTGGCGACCAGTGCATATATCTTTTCTTCGCGGTCAGTTATGTCCCCAATTTTATGTAAGAGCCTTTTAAGGACGAAGCCAGCAGAAATAAGGCTTAATGCAAATATAACTTGACCCACCTCTACTCCGACATTGAAAAAGAGTAGCGCTACTATTTTATTGTTCGCGGGTAAGCCAATTTCTGATAAAGCCGACGCGAAACCAAAGCCATGAAGTAGCCCAAAAAGCGAAGACACCACAAATGGATGGCGATAACACAGCGTCGATTCGTTAGCTTTAATCGCTTCAGAGGCGAGGAATACAACACTAAGTGCAATTGTGGCTTCGACAGGAGCGATAGGTAGCGTGAACCATTCGAAAGAAGAAATGACAAGCGTTACTGAATGCGCCACAGTGAACCCGGAAATCGTAATAAATATCCGTTTAAAAGATTTGGCGATCCAGATCAAGCAGGCTACAAACAGCAAATGATCTAAGCCGGCCAGTATATGCTCGACGCCAAGGCTGAGATAGTCTACGGCGAGTGATCGACTTTCTCCCCAAATTGGTAGTGATATTGAGTTGGTACCTGCAGGAATCATATTAGCCTGCACAGCCCCATCTAACCATTTTGTGCGAAAAAAGGTAGGTAGTGCAGGGTTTGACCGCGGATAGTCTATAGTTAAATATCGATTACGAAAGCTCCCATGGCAATGATAAGAAGCTTCTCGCCAATAACCATCACTGGATGTATGTTTTAATGTAGGGCCACTCAACGTGCAGATGCTAGGAAGCGCTACAGTTGGTGTAACGGCTTCATTTGCTATTGGAGGCATTTTCCAAACCAGCGTGAATCTTTCAGAATCGTTTTGCTTTAATTCAATTACTAACGGCCTACTGTTGTCCGCATAGCTTGGGAGACACTGGAATAACAAAAGCAAAAGTGGAAATATACCTAAGAACCCCCTAACCATGGTCTCGCCCCTGATAAATATTATCAGAAACTGAGATATCATATCCCTTTGTCAATTTTTTGATAAAAAGATTTGTCGATTCCCTTCTACTGAGTAAATTTAGATCCCTAATAATTTCTGGCCTAGCTGTCTCTAGGTCCAAATAGGAATGCGGTTTATGATCGAATACGTAGACCAAGTGAAATCCATGGTCTGACATTATCGGACCGGTCCATTCCTCGTTTTTTTGTATGTCGAAAAGCTCTTTAGCTGCTGACTGACCAAAGTGATTTTCCACCAGTGCTTTCGGCTTGTCAGAGTAGTATGATTGATATAAAAAACGATCTCCATACTGCAAAGCGCTTTCTATCTTCATATCAGAGGATTTAAAAAGAGCTAGCGTATCAACAGCTTTTCTTTCAGCATCATTTTTGGTGCCTATCGATGCGTCGAAATAAATATGTGTAAAACTTAGCTTGCCTTCAATATAAAAAGTACTTCTATTTTTCTCGTAATAATCTCCAATCTCTTTCTCTGTGAAAACTTTTGAACTTTCCATGGAGCCCTGTATTAGTTGTACCAGCTGCTTTATAAGATATTGCTTTAGGCTATAGTCAGTTGAGTCTAGATTCATAGAAATCGCTGTTCTGTACAAAATTTCCTGGCGAGTATATTCCTCTACGAGATCGTCGATTTCGTTTTTTGTAAGTTTATCTAGATACTGTTCGAAATATTCCTTATCGTATACCCGATTTTTTTCCTGCAAAAGGTTAATTATGGACGCCCTGTCGATCGTAATATTTCGCTCGTTTACAATATTTTCGTCGTCTACACGGGAGCTTAAAATAAAAACAACACTGGCTAAAAGAAGAAAGTGAGTCAGTGGCTCTTTAAACGTAAGGCGTATAAGCTCTAGCTTCATTTTGGCTGAAACCATATAGGGGACGAATAGGCTCTTTCTTGGATCATAGACGGCTCTGAAAAACTGTCCGGATCCATTTTCAAAGCCACGAGATCAAAAGTATGGTGACGGGGTGTTGGAACTTGAATTGCCCTGACGTAATAAAAAGCTGAATGCTTTGGATTAAATTCTGGATCAGTCCACGCTAGCGTGAAGCGCTGACTTCCAGAATGCGTTAGTGTTGACTTTTTATTGTTATATGATTTCTGGTCTTTTCCAGAAACGGCGACATCAAATATCTTTTCATGCTTTACTCCCTCTGAGTCCAACCAACCTTTTATTACCTGGATACGTTCTAAATTTGCTTCGATGGGATCTTTAACAGCGTCTATTAATAACGACATACGTGAAGTTTTACGAGAACCTATCAATGTGCCCCCCATTGGTACGCCTTTCTTATACCCTATTTTGGCGAGATCCTTTGAGCGTACATCACGATTTGAAAAATTGAAGCCACCAAAAACTCGCAGTTGTATACGAGGGCCAGTTGTAGCGTATACCTCTTTACGCTTAAAAGCGCTAAAAATTGACTCCCTGCTATTTTCATCAGCCCACACTGCTGCTAAGCCCCCAGCAGAAACCTCCCAGGCTGACATTTCATTGTAACCAAGTTCATTTTTTAGGCGCTCCCCAGGAAGAAGATCTTTTCCTGTTTTTCCATAAAAATTATTTTCTTCAACACTGGATAATCCAGAATGTGAATCTGTACTTCCTATAAAACCAAACTGATACGGATTAGCACCGATGTCTTTTTCCTGCTCTAAACCTCTCAATAGTGCTGGTCGCGCAAATGAACCTATTTCTGCGGCGGCTGGCTTACCAGAGAGTAGAGTATCCCGAATTTCAAAATTAGCATATTCGTCTTTCTGAGATAGGAACGGATGTGTTTCAGAGGTGCCTTTAGTTTGAGTTATTTCAATAACTGGTTCCCAACGCATGCGGGTCTTTGCGTAGTCAATATCTATAGGAGATCCATCCATCTGTACGAGCGGAAACATACTTCCTCGTGATACATTTGAATTATGTGGAATTGCTATGAACTCCGCTCCAGTCGACTTCTCGGTTTCCTCTAGATATTGCCAAAGTTCCTCAGGGACTACGGTATCGAGGTTGCTTAATGGAAGGATATCCCGCACTTGTTCGGCGGCTCCAGAAGTAAACACCACACGATGTAACCCCTTGCTATTAGCATTGGATGTCCACTCCCATCCTATGAAAGCAGTAAATTCACCAGGAGCGTTATACTCTGTAGCTTTATCGACCTGATATTGCCAAGCCGATTTTATAACTTCCGGAACATGAAGCTGCTCGCGTAGTTCCTGGTTTTCCCTTTTCATACTTAGTCCGAGTACTTTGCGAAAAATCGCATAAGGGTCGTCCTCGTAGAGGTCAGCCAATTCCTTTCCTACTGGTGTAGACAAGACTGTTGAATCTTTATCTTGGATCATGCGCTGTAAAGAAAGCAAGGATGCGTGGTCTGCTACGACTAAAAAATCTAACGGCCGTGTAATTTGGATCCTATGTCCCGTTCGTGGATGCAGCACGGGAAATCCTCGAGCAAAGCGATACGCCGTATCGAGATCAGCATTGCTATTTCCCGCTTCAAATGCGTCGACCGAATTTTCGGTGTGTAGATGCGTATCGCCCCAGTAAAGATTTCGTTCGTTTGCCAGTGTCGGTTCTATTCCGAAAAGATTAGCTATAGCAACGGAGGCAAGTATATTTTTATACATTGGTACTCTCCTGAGTATTTTTATAGTGACTAAAAACTAATTTTTTATTAACCGCGAGGGCTCCATGAGCCATGTAAGCCGGACCTTAGTCGAAAAGGAAGCTTAACTTTTGCCAAGGGACCCTTTCCTAAATTAGTCGCTTCCAGAATCGCCAAATAACTATAGTTCGTAATCATGTTATCCACGATTGCAACGATATATCCATCGCCCTCGATGGAATTTTGATCGCGTGGAATAAAACATGGTTCTTGTATAAGACATTCAGGACCGCACCACCAAAGATCTTCCGTCTTCTGGTCAAAATCAAAATGAGCTAGAACATTCATCTTAAAACCGCTAATCCTGCCTCCTTGGCCTGCATACTCCCTGGTGGGGTCGTTCGTTAGCATCCAACCGTGGCGGTTCCTTTTGCCGCAGTATCGATCGTCAATCCGTGGAAATTCCCCTATCAAATCCGACAATCTTTCAACGGACTTGAATGCCTCGGAATTGCCATTTATGTCTATAACCCAGTCACACAAACGGGGTAACGCTTTTCTTGGCTCGAATGCCTTTCCACTAATATCTGGAAAAAAAGGAAAACAATTACCTTCAGCTTCAGGAATCAAAAAATGGATCAACCTATCATCCTCGTAGGCATTCATGACATGACTGGCAAAAACGGTTTTAGGGGCTTTATACCAACGGACGTTAGTCCCACTCTGGTGACGAGGAAGTACGCCCAAAAAAACGGGTAAAGTGGGATCAAAGCAGAAATGTGGTTTGTTTTCTTCAAGCCTTGCCCAGTCTGAAACGATTGGAACTATATGAAACAAGGCATAATTTTCTGTAATCGCAAAGTCGTGCATCATGCAGTAGTAGGGAACTTTGAAAAACGTTTCAAACAGAAGTTCCCCATCAGGCGACACTTCCATATAACTGCAATCTTCCGTCAACAGTCCCTTCGCTGCATAACTGAAGTTACAAAGATTGCCGGAGTCGGGACAAACTTTAGGATGAGCGCTAAAAGTCTCGGACTTCAGTTTTCCATTAAGATCTGAATAGCCCAAGGTTTCCATCGTCTCTGGATCCATCAACAACGGCGGACTATCCTCCTTCAGTGACAGGAGCTTACCGCCGTGTACAATTGGGGTGGTATTCGCCGTCCCCCTGATCGCGCCCTTGACGGACGCGTCATCCGTTAGAGGGTTGCGATAGGCTCCAAACAACGCTTTACCAGCGGAGTGTTCCAGCTTCCATTTATCGGTTCTCGCCCAGCGCTGCCGAAAATCAACGTGACCTGATCGGAAATTGAAGCGACTGATCATTCCGTCACCATTAAAGAACTGATCATTGTCAAATTTGGGTGGAAATTGTTGATCAGGGTGAACGCGAAAGAAGTATCCGTTTATATCCAGCGGAACTTCGCCTTCAATTTCCAAGTCAGTAATATCCGCCTCAAATCTATTCAGGCATAGAACTTCGGTAAATTGTTGAGAATTGGGATAATGAGCCATAACCATGCCTCTACACGTTAATTGAAATATCTGTGCCGATGGCCAGCAGTTGGCTATCAATATTAAATAATTTTTAAAATTAGGTAGATGGCTAACAACTATTTACAAGAGCCTTAGTTAGCTTTCGTACTAAATGTTCTATCTACAATTAAAACCTATTCTTAATACTGAAATACCATTCCCGTGGCCGACCCGGGGATCCGACTACCGTTCCGTTTGATGCAAGAAGGTCGAATTGATTGGCGTAATAATACTTATTCGTCAGATTATTCACTCCGAGAGTGGCTGACAGTGAATCATTCGGATGCGTCCAAGTTAATTTGGCATTACTAAGCGTACGCTCATCGATTGCTGAAGTTTCGAGATTTGTGGGACTTGTATAAATTGAGTCTTGATAGGTAACATCAACTCTAGGAGAAAAAGTTCCTACGCTTGTTACTAGCTCGTGGGATAATCCCAGATTCCATTTCAGTTCCGGAGTATATGGCGTGATACCATTCTCTGGGATAGAACCAGCTAATCCCGGATTAAGCTTGGTATATTCAAAATCCAGCGTGCTTACCGACAGTTCTGCCGACATACCATTTTCAAGTTGGTAAGTGGCCTCCAGTTCAATGCCTTGAGCTTCAGCGTCTCCTGCATTTTGAGGTAGAGCACAAGGCGTACCCGCATTAAACTCGCTCAGAGGTAATCCATCTACTCCAATGACATTATTACAATCACGCAGGGATAATTGGATATCGCTGTAATCATTGAAGAAATAGGCTAGATTTAGACGCAAAGCATTGTCAAATAGATCTGCTTTCATACCGACTTCATAGGTCGTAACTTCTTCTTGATTAAAAGGCAATGCCTGGTAAACATTGAAGGGGCGCGGGCCGATTCCCCCTCCCTTGACTCCTGTAGAAACCGACGCAAACGCCATAACAGACGGAGAAAATCGATACTGGGCGTTTACTCGCCAGTCAACGTTATCCCCTTCATAGTTGCTGGAATATCCATTTAAATCACCTAGCAGTGGGTGCTCTTGTCCGTCTTTGGTTTCACGCACAAAATTATATTGTTTTTCCTCTTCCGTATAACGCAAGCCAAGATTTAACGATAAAGCTTCCGATAAATCCCAGCTAAAGCTTGAAAACACTGCTTTGGTTTTTGCCGGCAATTCTGGGGAGTCGCCGACAAAAACCAGAGGATATGGCGTGCTTCGGATATCTATCAAACTTGTAAGTGACGTGTCCTGGTCCAGGTAGAATAAGCCGAGGGTGTAGTTAATAGACGCATCATAGAATGTACCATTAACTCGAAACTCTTGACTTTTCTGTTCGTATTTCACGCTATTGGATGTAATTTGTGTACTAGTTGGAGAGGCATCGGTATCCATATTGAAATCAGTATCGTAATCCCTATAGGCGGTGATGGATTCAATATTAATAGTATCGCTAAGATCTATACTGGCATTGAACGAGAAACCACTGGATTCGATTTTGCTTCTTCCGTTAAATCGAGTTTCGCTTACTTCATTACCATCGAAAGAAGCAAGATATGGATTTCCTATAAAAGGCGGCTGAGTTTTCCATGTTGTTGCCGGATTCACATAAGTCGCATAGTTTGTATAGGAGCCTCCGGTGAAAAAACGGCTGTCTAGTGGCACGCCATTGACGGCCGTATTAGTGCTAGAATTGCCACCACTAATTAACACCCCGGTATCGGTATTTTTATCTTGTTCTGAAATATCTGCACTAAAGGTAAGGCTCACGTTGTCGGTAGGATCGAACGCAACCATAAGACGAGCGGCGGTTGTATCACCCCCCCCCTCTTTTCCTAATTCACAGTCTGAGCTTAGGGGCATAATCGCCGCTACCCCACTGTCTGGAAAAGTACATCCGTAATCTTTGCGGGTGATATATCCATCATTTTGACGTGATAAACCTGTGAGTCGAAAAGCTAGATTATCACTTATACTAAAATCTACGCTGCCTTGAAGGTCAAGACGATCATACCGTCCTACCGTAACCCCAAGGACACCGCCGTTCTCACCTGATGGCTTTTTAGAGTACAGTTTGACCGCACCTCCAATAGAATTTTTCCCAGCCAACGTGCCCTGAGGACCGCGCAGAATCTCTACTCGTTGGAGGTCCAGTAAATCAAACTGAGAGCCCATCACTGCACCATAGTAAACATCATCAATGTATATACCGACGCCAGGTTCCAGTGCGGGATTAAAATCATACTGCCCTACCCCGCGTATATAGGCACCCATAGACGGACCGTAACCGCCAGCACTGGGAGTTAAGGTAACATTTGGCGCGTTGCTAGCAATATCACTTAGTTTGACTTGACCTCTCTGCTCAAGCATGTCTCCCGAAATTGCGGTAATAGATATAGGTGTATCCTGCAAATTCTGTTCTCTAAACTGTGCAGTTACTATTATCTCTTCTATAGACTTGCTTTCTTCAGAATCTGAATCAGACGAAACATATCCACTGTATAGTGACAGCATGCTTACTGCTAAAGCTGCTGTTGATTTCCGAATACTTCGATTTGACTCATTTTTTTTTCGCTAGTCTTGCCGGGCATACTTGCTCCTTGTATTTATTATTTACTACTGTTTTTAATTCTATTTAAAGACTGAATAAATTCTCTTTGACCACTCAAAGTCAATACTTTTCTAAAAACTAAAAGACCTATTAAGTCAGCTATAAGAATGCTGGTAGAGCTTGCAAAGAGGTACTTGCTATTGGCGTGATAAATTGATGTTTATGTTTGCGCTCCGTCATTATAATTAGTGTTCCGGTTTACACAGTACATTCAACAATTGCTGGGTGTGTTATTTACATTATCCAGGGTTGCCTCAATAACACATTAGATACTATTCGTTGCGTATCGCAACGATGTTATCAAATATGTCATAGCATTCGCTTCCTGTCAATTACCTCTGCATTAATTTAAAAGCGGTTTCGGCGTTCGTTTGCATCAACTTTTTCTTAGCGGTTGCTGAAATATCCAGAAGATCATGTGCCCTCACTTCATCGGCCACGTATTGATAGGGATAATCCATGGCGTACAATACTCTGTCCTCCCCCATAATCTGCTGAGCGAATTTGATCGCAGGCTCCCAAGCCATTCCACTCGTCGTTATGTAAACGTTATTTGCTAAATATTCTGCGATAGTTTTTTTGAGTGGTTTCATTCGCTCGTAGCGCTGAGATCGCACACCAGCTTGATGCATATAATCGAGGCGATAAAGCCAATAAGGCAAGGCTTCACCAAGGTGTCCAACCATTATTTGTAAATTTGGATATTTGTCGAATATTCCAATTGTTATCAATCGTAGAAGATGCATGCCGGTTTCGACGCCAAAGCCAAATATTGCACCATCAAGCCCAGCTTCGAGCATGGGTTCAATCATACTGTCCGGCGGCGTGCTAGGGTGTATGTAGAGAAGCTGTCCCGTTTCCTCAAGCGCCTTGAAAATAGGATCGAATTTGGGATGATCTAAATACTCGCCCTGAGTATGGCTATTGACCATTACACCTTTGAAGCCTAACTCTTTTCCCCTGCGTATCTCTTCCGCGCTCCATTCGGGATCCTGTGGTGCAATGCTAGTCATGCCGACATATCGGGAAGGGTGACGTTTCACTGCCTCGGCCAGAGTATCGTTTGCCCGCGTCACAATCAGCTTGGCTTGGGCCTCGGGCAACGGCTGTACACCAGGAGACGTTAGTGACAATATTGCAAT
Source organism: Pseudomaricurvus sp. ABR4_320 (assembly GCF_056159445.1). NCBI lineage: Bacteria > Pseudomonadati > Pseudomonadota > Gammaproteobacteria > Cellvibrionales > Cellvibrionaceae > Pseudomaricurvus > Pseudomaricurvus sp. ABR4_320. Next base: position 69,069 of record NZ_JBSWVF010000020.1, read on the forward strand.
ATCTATTCCCGTAGCATCCATCTCAGCAATACGCCGATCGTCCAGATCGAGAAGCCGATCCATAATTTCTGTTGCTCTAGGTGTCGGTGAGGCACCGTAAAATCCCCAAAGAGAATTCATCCCCTTGTCAGCGCGGCCTTCTTTTATCATCTCCAAGTAAACGTCTATCTGCTCCCTTGTCGCAAAGGCTTCCTCCGCCGCTATACGAAAATAGCCTCTACCACCACCCGTTTTTAGTTCATGTGTCACTGTAAGCTACCCTCATGTATTGCTTTGGTTACCAAACACGCTTCAACGCCTTCAGGGCCATCCTCGGAACCTGATCCAGACCATTTGACCCCGCCAAAAGGGCTGTCTGCAGCCGCGATCATATTAGTGTTAATGCCAACCATCCCCGCCTCAATAGCTGTTCCCAGTCGCTTTTGTCGTTCCGCACAAGCAGTCCAAGCAAAGGCTGCAAGGCCATAAGGCAAACGATTGGCTTCTGCGACAGCATCCTTTTCTGATTTGAAAGAATTAATCAATGCTACAGGGCCAAAAGGCTCCTCATTCATAATTCGAGATTGTTGAGGAACATTCCGAATAACAGTGGGGGCATAGAAAAAACCGTTGCGCTCTAAAGGCTTGCCTCCAGCCAACAACTCGGCCCCATCGCTTACAGCTTCACGGATCAAAGTATCTACCGATGTTAAGCGGCGCTGATTTAACAACGGCCCGACCTGACTTGTTTCATGCAACCCGTTACCCACGACTAAGGACGCAGCCCTTTCAGCAAATTTTTGGGAAAATTCCTCGAAGCAGTTTGCCTGAACGAGAAACCTTGTGGGCGATACACAAACCTGGCCGGCATTTCGGTATTTCTGTGTCACTACCGTATCAAGAACTTTATCCATCGATACGTCATCGAATACTAAAACTGGGGCGTGACCACCTAATTCCATGGTCGTCTTTTTCAAGTCATTTACAGCGAGATGTGCGAGGTGGCGGCCCACGAGAGTAGAGCCTGTAAACGAAATTTTCTTTATGACCGGAGAAGCCAGAAGGTGATTTGATATTTGTTCAGGAACTCCGAAAACCATCTGAGCCACTTGTTTGGGCAACCCCGCATCGAGAAGACACTGTAATATTGCTAGTGCAGACGCAGGCGTTTCCTCGGCGGGCTTCATGATTACGGAGCAACCAGCAGCAATTGGTGCGCCCAGCTTACGAGCTGGGTTACCGAGCGGAAAATTCCAAGGTGCGAACGCAGCAACCGGCCCCACGGGTACCTTTATAACAGTCGACCGAAACCCTTCAGGCCTCACTAGAGAACGACCATAGAGACGAAAAGCTTCGCCAGCGTAAAATTCAAATAAGCTTGCACTGACCATTAGCTCAATATGAGCTTCTTGCCGGGTTTTTCCTTGTTCCATTACAGCTGTGACTTCAATTTGTTCCGCTCGTTCTCTCATCAGCCTAGCTGCTCCTTGTAACACAGCTGCACGCTCTTGAGGAGAACTTGTCTTCCAGATCTCAAACCCTTCGCCGGCAGTGGAAAGCGCGGTATCCAGATCCGCAGTAGTTGCCACAGGTAAATTTCCCAGTACACTGCCGTCGGCTGGGTTGACAACTTCGACCGTTTTCCGATCACCAGCAAAGACGTGCTCACCTGCGATGACCAAATGCAGATTAGGGTATTTCATAGGTATTACCTTTATATTATTTTACTTGCTAACCTTGGCTTCTATTGGCTTTGTTTCTGTATCAGCGATGATTGGCTCACCAGTTACGGGGTGCAAATTGTGAAAAGGTAATATTTTGCAGGTTGGCCAAAGCCAAACGTCTCCTGGGGACATTAGTACATCCGGGCCAGTGGGATTTTCAGGAAAAGTCGTGCTGGCAAAAGGAACATATTCTGGGCGAGTTTCCGCCCACCCATTTTCAAAGTCCGCATGCCACTGCGGGCGATAATCCAGTAGGTGGATGCGCCAAATACCATCCACTTTTTTATAAATATTTTCGTAAAGCCCGCCCTCCCACCATTGACGTTTTTTCTGATGAGGTAGATCACCTTGATGGTCCTTATGGCGTCCGGCTTGCATCGTACAACGAAAACGTCCATAGGCCGTTACTGCATCGTCTGCAATATCCACGACATCCTGATGCTGTGGATGATCTAGTAAGAACCCGTCAACGGGTCCGTTATTACCGCCGGTGAAACGTGCTTGAAAGTTTTTTACGTAAAGCCTTTCTGCCCCCTTTTTTCCCTTGTAGATACCTCCCATAAATCTCACTTCGGCATCTTCGGTAAACAACTCCACGACGTCTTTATAGAGGCACTTGTCTATCATGTATCCATATAGATGGTGAAGCTTGCGGATGGACTGCTCGTCCTCGCAGGCTGTGAGGCGTCGACAAAGATCGGCAACCTGCGTTTCCAACTTCAAAATTCTTTCGTCAGACATTTTGTTACTCCGCTCTTGTAGTTATATTCTTAAGGGTATAAAGGCCGATGGCCAAACAAATAGCATAATGACGCCTATCGTTGTGTTACACAACGTTATAATTTATTATTCAGCTACTTTCTTAACTTGTCAATGCTTCTCTAGATTCAAAGTAAGAGCGTCTTATTTCGCCATAACTCGAGCACAAAACGGAAAAATACATTTATGGTTGATGATATAAAACCCAAAAAAAATCGGGGGAAGAGACCTCCTGCAGACCGAAAGCACCTATTACCGCTTTTTGGCGCCGGAGGTCAGGCAATGTTGGGTTATCGAATTCTTTTGGTTGGTCGTTTGATAGACCGATCCCTTAGCCAGGCACTTAAACAACGATCTGACATATCAGTCAATACATGGCGAATTATGGTTCAGATAGGTGTAATTGGCTCAAGTACGGTCCGATCTCTGGCGGATGGAGCCGCCATAGAACGCGCTGAGGTCAGTCGTATAATGAGAGATCTATCAACGCGTAACTGGGTCGAAAGAAAAGAAAATAAATCTGACAGTCGTAGCCCGCTTTTCTCACTAAGTAACGAAGGTCAACGAGTTTTCAAAGAGATTCGAAAACCCTTAGCCGAACTAATTTCTCACTTGGTAGACGATATACCTGAAAATGATATCGACAGGACGGATAGTGTTCTTTGGGAGATTACAAAACGGGTTATAGATGTTTAGGCACACTTTTTTGTTGGCAAAGAAAAATGAGTTAGAGAACAAACAGTGGGTGCTACTAATCCGTTCCCTACGATGCCAAGCTTGTTTCTATCAACACACCTATTTTCGGCGTTAAAACTGGGATTTAATACAGATATTGTCGAAGACTCTATTTTTTCTTTTTGGGGCCCTGTTATTTTATGGGTGGAGCAAAAATCGTTGAATCGCTTTCCTCCTTCGAAGACTGTATCTGTACTGTTGTTCATCGAGGATAAAGTGCTCGACAACCCATAGAAGCCTGTTCTAAGCAAGCTCTAGCCGGGTGTGATCTGAGATAGACGATGATACAAAGCTCTCCGGAGTTATTGTCAAAAGTGGTGTCCAGGGACTTGATCAAGCGACGTTCTGATCGGCTGCTGTCACCTCTTCACCATCCTTGAATTTAATACCCTGGACGACCTTGGCCAGGTAACGAAAACCCCTATGCTTCCGCCAGTTTTTTGAGCGCACTCGCCCAGCTTGAAGTTCATGTGCAGCATACCGTCGCGACTCAGGCAGCCTGTAAATTCTAAATATTTAGTGTCCGGTTTTTGTTGACCAGTACAACCTCAGCCTAGCGTCCGTTAGAACTGCGGACAGAAGCCTTCGAGCTTTATTTAAAATGGCTAATCTGTGTTGCCTCGATATTATCGATCCTAAAGCTTGGCATAAGAATCAGTACGATCAACTAATAAAGAAATTTCCTAATAATATTAACACGCACTAAGGTTTCCAGTGTAGAAATCTCCTGGGCTCTCTCGAACAAGATATCTAAACAAGCGTTCTGTAGAAATTCAGACACTTACCGGTTTTTTCCTGAACTACCAGTCCCTTCTTTGCCCTGCTGTTTCTCCATCCAATCATTCAATGACGACATCACCGTTTCCATGGTCTGTTGCGACGACAATTGGACCCTCACCTCCAGCGACGCCGCTCTCTTTTCCTAGATGCCCTCTAGAGCCCCACGGGAGTTTTTGGGGGATTGCCGCAGCGCCTGCAAGGGCAAGTTGTTCAGAACATTGTCGAACAAAAACTTTCACTGAATAATATTCCGACTTGCTCAGACGCTCCCAGGATAACGGAGCCACGCCCCAGATTTCCGGCCGCTACGGCGCCTTGAAGCGCCTCAGGAAAGGCCGCATGGTCATGCTTGTAGCCTGTACGCTCAGAACAAAGCCATGTTCCGAAATGGCCGCGAGAGCTGCATCAACTATTTTGAGAGAAGTGCCCGTCGGACGCTGACCGTTGAGCAGCAGAAAGAAGTAGTCGCTAAAGCTCAGTTTGCCAATGACATCTTGGCAGAGATCCAACCCTCGGACAGAAATCGTGTCTTCATTGGATGTGCAAATGGCAGACCTGGGGATCGTCTCTTTGCCAATTTTCATAATAGAAATCTCTTTGTCATTTCAGTGGCTCTTCTGAACCTCGATATCATTTTGTGAAGTTCGCGGCCGCTGCAGCGTTTATTGAAAAATTAGAGTAACGGCTGGACATTTATGGAATAATTGATTAGTTTCGATAGGAATGATCGATGAGATTAATAAGACTAATTATAACTGAAAGTGGTGTTCAGGAGGATTGAAAAGAAGCGGCGTATCTAATTGATTTGTTGTCGCCAAACAAAGCAAGTCAATTAAAGGATACACCGCTATGGGAAAAGTAACATTGTTGAGCTATCAGATCGAGATGAGACTACAGACCCACTGACCGAACTACGGAAAAACCTGCAAGAAATCGCTTACTGCTATTACGTTGTTGATCGGCTTCACACACTGCTGATTGGCGCTCTGGAAAGCGGCGGCGTCAGAGGAAACCATCCCTCCAGGAAAGCTGCAAGCTGCTTACACACTCATTTTTTTCACGATCGGAAAATCGGGCTCTGGCACGATGTTATGCGTAGAGAGAGCACTACTTTTATCGGCTGCCCCCCTCCTTTTCCATCCATTCTCGGGTGTTCTTTTCTGCGTTATGTAAAGACAAATTTACGGAGCCACTACAATGTAGATTAAGGCGCCACAAAGAGCTCTAAACGATTGATCTATTTGTTCTTAGGAAATAACATAGAAATTCTA
>NZ_JBSWVF010000021.1:0-72850 GCF_056159445.1 Pseudomaricurvus sp. ABR4_320
GTTTACATACAGGGCTTGGTAGGTGCCTTGCGGATGGCTTTCGTCAAAGTAGGGCCAGTCGTCTTCTAGGGTATCGCCATTGCGGGTTTTGATGTTGCCGGCTTTGATGCCACGCATGATCAGGTTCATCCGCGTAAGATTGTAGGTGTTAGCTTTTAGTTCTTGGGCGTAGTAGGTGATGCTGTCTTTGCTTTTGGCGTATTTGGCCACGGCTTCACCGATGTTAATCAGCAATGAGCCAGACCCAGAGGTTGGGTCGTAAATTTCGATAGTCTCTTTGTGTTGCAATTCATGGGCGATGATGTGTGACATTAGCACTGAAACTTCGTGCGGCGTATAAAACTCACCGGCTTTTTTTCCAGCATTGGCGGCAAACTTTTCAATCAGGTATTCGTAAATGTAGCCCAGTACGTCGTAGCCTTGCCTGCCGTTCATGGGAATGCTTTTGATCAAATGCGGCAAGTCGCTAATGGCTTTGGTGCGCTTGCTCGCGCTTTCGCCAAGTTTGCTTAGTCCGGTTTCCAGTGTGGTGAAAATGCCTTCAAACAGTTTTTTGTGGTTGGGTGAGATCAAACGGCTAAAGGCGGCGAGCGCATCGCGTGCATTGGATTCGTCGAAGTCGGATTTTGGATCTACCCATGTCGAAAACAGGTTGTTGTAGCCAATAAAGTAGCCGAGGTTGCTTTGGATATAGCTTACGGTTTCGGCGTCTTCTTCCGTCATGTCTTCTTTGCTAACAAGCTGCACTAGCTGATCACTGAGGTATTTGTAGAAGATAAAGCCGAGGATGTAATCCTTGTATTCGTTGGCTTCAATTTTAGAGCGCATCTGGTTTGCAGATTCCCAGATTTTGGCGACGAGTTGTTGTTTGTTCATTCTTTATGTTTACTTCCAACACCGATGGCTGGTAAGTACCTAATCTTTGTACCTAATGTCTATAGAACGTTGAAATTTGTTGTTTTGATTATGCGCGCTTGGGATGAATTTCTCTGCCGATGCTTCGGTGAATATCGCTGAAACTGAATCTTCTTTGTAATGCTAGATCTGCACAGTAGAGGCCTCCTGAGTACACCCAATCAGGCTCATGTGATAGTAGTGATGGCTTACTTTCTGATTCGTTTAGTTGCAAATAATAAGGTGCTTTTATTCTCATTTATTTTCAGAGAACGATCTTAACCAAGGTTCGATGTGCGCAATATCAAAAGTACTGGTTTCAAACATTTGAATCATCTCAGCATGAATCAGCATTGGTTCGCGCTGCAACACCCATCCATTAATACGCAAAAATACATCGGCTGCCGCATAGGCAATGCGCTTGTTACCGTCAACAAAGGGATGATTAATTGCGAGGCTTTCCAGCAGGGCGGCAGCCTCCGCTACTATGTCTTCGTAATAGCCTGTTTGCGGTCGGTACAGTGCTGCTTCCAGTGCTCCCTGATCTCGCAAGCCTAGCGCACCGCCATATCGTTGCATCAGAATCCTGTGCATACCCAGCACATCAGCCACGGTAAGGTAGTCGTGCGCCATATATTATTTTGCAAGCTCGCGGTAAAGATCATCAAACTCTTCCAGGCTGGTGGCAAAAGCAGCCATTACATGGCGACGTGGCCGCTCTTTTTGTTGGCGGTCGATATAGTCGCGCAGGGCTTCATCCAGCACGGCTTGAAACTGACGGCCTTGGCTTTCTGCGATTTGACGTAGGGCAGCCAATACCTCTGGCGCGGCTTGAGAGGAAAATTTTTCACGAGCTGGGGTGGGCATGTCAATTTCCTTCATGATCTATCTTGATGCTATCATGATAGGCCATGATTCGCAGCATTTCTAGTCGTTCAAAAATCTGTCATCGGCATTACTTCCCGATAAACCTTCCCTCGTAAGGATAAAAAATACGATGCGTCTTTTTAATATTACCCGTTGGTAAAACGGAGGATTGAGCCATTTAGGGTTTTAGAAACAACGGATTCGGTAAAGCGTATCGGAAGATAATCGGAAGAACGAAAACAGGCCAGGAGTTGGGGAAAAGAAGAGTCTGAAGAATTTCCAAGCCCTTTAAGGTGGTGGAGCCGGGGGGATTTGAACCCCCGTCCGCCAGCACTCCGCCTGAGGCTCTACATGCTTAGTTCCGCCTTTTGATTTAATGCCATACAGCCCAGCGGCCGAGACGTATAGCACGATCCTGATAAATGTTTAGCTGATCCACCCCAGGCAGGCTTCACGGCGATCCAGTTCTATATGACAGTCGTTAGCGCGGTACTGGCACCTTGCTAAAGACCGCTAGCGGACGTACCGCTAGAGGTACAACAAAAGGCTACTTACGCGGCCAGTTGTGCACCATAGTTGTCGTCATTGGCAACTAATAAAGTTCAGCTTTGAGTTTACGTGATTCGCTGACATCACGGCATGCACCTAAGGTTTTGTTACCGACGTCGAATCCAAATCGGCCCCTAAAAGTGAGTCGGCCAGTATAAAACATTTGTCGTAGGAACGCACCCTATCTGTTGGCTGTTGAGAGATTATTGGCCACATTTGCCCTCGCTGGTCAGCGAAGGTGGTTCTGTTTCTCTGGTCATGGTGGGTTTTGCGACGTTTTTTGTGCTGAGTCTTAAAGACAGTGCGATGCCTCCGGCTGTCGCCAACCCGCAGGCTATCGAGGCTAAGGTTTGTTCTTCGTTGAGGATCAGCCAGGCTAGGAAACCGCCGATTAACGGGGTGCTCATCCCGATAATGTTGTGGGTGACTGGGTCAATGCGTGAGGCGCCAAGGACGTTGAGTAGGGTCGGCAAGATGGTGGCAAGGGCGCTCAAGCCAACAAAGTAACTGATGATCAAGACGATGGGTGTGTTGGTTGTTAGTTGACTCTCTGAAGGGAGTGCGAATAGAGAAGTGAGAAGGGCTGTGCTGCAAAGTAACGAGCCTAACAGCATGGTTTGCAGGTTCATTTGCGGTAGATTGGTCTTGCGACCTTGTTCGGCGTAAGACCATACCTTTACGGCAAAGCTGGCGCGGACGAGTGCAGCACCTATTGCACATGCGCTGCCTATGCCGGTGGCTGTCGACATCTCCAAATGACCGCTATGACTTTGTACTTGAAGATAACCGGCCAATCCGGCAAAGGTAACGCCAAAGCCGACAAGTTGCGTCATCTTTCCGCGGCCTGTTCGCAGATACTCCAATGCGAAAGTAAATGCAGGCGAGGTAGCGACGATCAGGCCCACCAGTGAAACAGGCGCCAAGCTGAAGGCGGTCGTGGCGAGCAGGTAGTAACTGGTCATCAACGTGGCTAGGCGCCAGGTCCCTGGCGACGGCTCGGTCGTTGACGTGGTCTGCCGACGCCGGAAGTGCAGGTGCCAAAGGGCTGTACTGAGTATGAGTGCGAAGGTAAAGCGTCCCCACATGATGTGCAGTACCGACAAGTCGGACAGCAATTTCACGAAGATGCCGGTTGTTCCCCAAAGTAATGCGCAGGCGATGCTATAGCCCATCGACGGTATCCGTTGGTCAGTATTTGGTGTGTTGGTGTGAGTGTTATCGGTGGCCGCTAAGCGGGGCGAGCTTTCCAGTCCGCCAGAGAGCGGTAGATATTTTGATCACATTGTTGGGCGCGGAAATTCGCGGGAGTGATCCCAAAAAGTCGTTTAAACGCTTTTGAGAAGTGCGCTTGATCCGTGAATCCGCATGCCAAAGCAACGTCAATGATTGGTCTCTCTGCCTTTAAAAGTGTTTGTGCAAATCTCAGTCGGTATTGCAGATGCCAGGCATGTGGTGGCAGTCCATAGTTGCGGCGAAAGGCCCGGTTGAGGTGAAAGCCATCCATACCTGACGCCTGCGCCAGCTCTGTGAGGCTCACATTGCGGTGCTTGTGAGCGGCGAGATATTCCCGTGCACGTGTGGGCGCTAGGGATGAGTCATTTCCCGGGCGCTCGGGGATCAACTTATGGCAGTGATGTCGGTAGAAGAGCGATAGTAGTTCGCTCATAAGTGTTTCCAGTTGCAACAATTGTTGCTCGGGAATGCTTCGGAACATTTGGTCCGTCACATTGATAAGTGCCGTGTTTTGTATCAGCAGGTCGCAATGGAAGTGATCTGGTGTGTGGCCGAGGAGGCGGGTGCTTAGCGATCTGGGGATGACCAGTGAGCGAAACCACCAGTCTGATTGGGTTTTGCTGGCGTGTTGCGTGTCTGGCGAGATGGCGACCAGGGTGCCGGCTATTGCTGTTTGTTGTGTGCCGTCTACCGCGAGAGGCTGGCAGCCTGAATCAATGATGGAAAGCATTAAGCCATCGTGGCTGTGCTTCGGAAACTCTTTGAAGCGCCCCCAGGTCACCTCGCAACCGTCTAAAGCTGTGATAAAGCTCTTGCAGCTCGGGTGGTGACTGACGGTCATGGCGAAAACTCCAACAAACGGCAAAGTGGCACAAAGGTGAATGCTCAGGGGCTATCGACCGTTATACCGTTACTTCGCCGGGTTGGCTTGTACAATCTTGGCAAAGTGGGTTCTTGCCAAATGAGGCTTAATCAGCTGGTGCGTTGGAACAGTCGCTGTTTTTCACGAGCCCAATCCCGCTGCTTCTCGGTTTCCCGTTTGTCGTGTTGCTTTTTACCTTTGGCCAGTGCGATCTCACATTTGACCAGATGTCGCTTCCAATAAAGGGCGGTGCACACACAGGTGTAATCTTTTTGAGCAACGGCTTGTTGTAGGCGTGCGATTTCTTTGTTGTGCAAAAGCAGTTTGCGTTGCCGATTTGGCTCAATCACAAAGTGTGTCGATACGGTTTGCAACGGGTTAATGAGGGCATTAAGTAACCAGGCCTCGCCGTTTTTAAAAAAGACGTGGCTGTCGATAATCTGGATTTTTCCCTCGCGCAGGCTTTTAACCTCCCACCCTTTGAGTTCTAGGCCCGCTTCATAGCGGTCGCTCAGGTGGTAGTCGAACTTCGCCTTTTTGTTGAGGATGATGGTATTGCTACCGGGTTTCTTTTTGGCTTTCTTCATAATGGTGCGGATTATACGCGCGTTACTCTGTAAAAGCCTATGGAAATCACTGTGTTAAGCTCTATACAATGCGCTTAGGGTGGTGGTAGCGGACCGGCATCGTCTTTTTATTACTAAGTTTGGGGGAGCAGATGTCGGAAACAAAATCCGAGCATGGGATTTGGAACAGTCGGTGGACCTTTATCCTGGCAGCGACTGGATCGGCGGTCGGTCTCGGTAATATCTGGAAGTTTCCGTACATCACGGGTGAAAACGGTGGTGGCGCCTTCGTACTCGTTTATTTGGCGTGTATTGCTGTTGTCGGCGTTCCCATCATGATTGCCGAAACACTGATCGGCCGTCGCGGCCGTCAAAGTCCAATCGCTACCATGCAGCGCCTGACTCGCGAAGCTGGTATGCCCAAATGGTGGGCCAGTATCGGATGGATTGGCGCTGTTGCCGGTTTGTTGATCCTCTCGTTTTACAGTGTGATCGCCGGGTGGGCGCTGGCTTACGTGGAGCGGATGATCAGCGGTACTTTCACGGACGTGAATGGCGCTCAGGCCGCAGAGCAGTTTAATCAGCTGTTAGCGAATAAAGGCGATCTGGTCTTTTGGCAGAGCCTGTTTATGGTGATGACCGTCGGTGTCGTTATGGGGGGCGTCACTCGAGGATTGGGCAATGCCGTTCGCATATTGATGCCGATTCTGTTTCTTCTGCTGCTGGTGCTGTTGGGGTATGCCTTATCAGAAGGTGAGTTTTCCCAGGGGTTGTCGTTTCTCTTTAGCTTTGATTTTTCCCGGCTGACGTGGTCGGCGGTTCTGGTTGCGTTGGGTCATGCGTTTTTTACGCTGAGCCTCGGCATGGGGGCGATTATGGCTTACGGCGCCTACATGCCGCAGCAGGCATCGCTTTCTCAGACGGTGTTTACCGTGGCGCTGCTGGATACGCTGGTTGCTCTGGTGGCGGGCTTGGCCATTTTTCCGATCGTGTTTGCCTACCCAGGATTGGAGCCGGGATCCGGTCCCGGTTTAATGTTTATCAGCCTGCCGGTGGCGTTTGGGAATATGACGGGCGGGTTGCTGTTTGGCACCCTGTTCTTTGTGTTGGTTACCGTTGCCGCCTGGAGTTCTGCGATATCCCTGATCGAACCGGGCGTGGCCTGGATGGTGGAGTCTGGTCGCTTTAACCGGGTTACCGCCAATCTGATTTTGGGGGGCGTCGCTTGGGCGCTCGGGTATGGCACCGTGCTATCGTTTAATGATTGGGCTGAGTTTAAGCCCTTTTTGGGCATGACGTTCTTCGATTTCCTGGATTTCCTGACGGCGAATATAATGCTGCCTCTCGGAGGGATGTTTATCGCGGTCTTCGTCGGTTGGTGTATGAAACATCAGCATGTGCGGGGAGAGCTGCACGCGGAGTCGGATCGATTTTACCGTCTCTGGTTGTTTGTTTTGCGCTATCTCTCTCCGGTCTTGGTGGGATTAGTGTTTGTCATGCTGTTAAAGGAAAAGATTTTTGGTTGAGGTAGCAAGGGCGAATGGCACCCCTCTTAGTGGTGAAGCTTCAGTGATGGTACCCGCAAGGTGTCGTGACGTTTGCGGGGTGGCTCTGTGGCGCGGATAGAGAGAACAGCGCTGCTGCCATACAGTGCCTTGCAGATGTATGATCTGGTGAACGATGTTGAGAGCTATCCTCAGTATATGTCGGGTTGCGTAGCAGCGAAGGTGTTGGAGCATACCCCGGAGGAGATGGTTGCGACCATGTCACTGTCGCGCCTTGGGCTGAGTTATACCATCACGACACGCAATCGCCTGGTGGCTGGCGAAGTGATTGACATGAGCTTGGTGGAAGGGCCTTTCGATCGTTTTTCCGGCGGTTGGCGATTTCAAGCATTGGCCGAGGACGCCTGTAAGGTTGTCTTTACTATGGATTTCCATTTCCGCAGCGCGGTGGTTGCTAAGGTCGCTGAGAAGTGGTTTGAATCTGTGGCGAATGAGCTCGTGGATGGCGTCTGCCGTAGGGCTGGCGAGGTGTATCGGGCGGTATGAGATATTTACGAGGGCGGGAATATGTCTGATATCCAGGATATTCAGGTGGAAGTGGCCTATGCTCTTCCCCACAAACAAAAAATCGTTGAATTGTTAGTCCCTCCCGGCACGACGGCGTTGCAAGCGGTGGAGCGTTCGCAAATACGTAAGGATTTTCCTGAAATTGACTTGGCGACGGCGAAGTTGGGATTGTTTGGGCAGGCTCTAGGCGCCAAAGGTCTCAAGCCTGCGGATCAGTACGAATTGCAGAGTGGCGACCGGATTGAAATTTATCGCCCTTTGCAGGCGGATCCCAAAGAAGCACGTAAGCGCAGGGCTGAGAAAGAAAAGAAACAAAAAGCGGAATAGTAGAGGCGCCCAGCGATTTAATGCTGGGCGTGCCACTATGATTTCTACATAGGAGCGGTCTCGCTCCGTAGCGATGCGTTAACTTGCAGAACCCGATGTGGCTGCGGCGGGCGCTTGGCCGGGGGCAAAATCACCGGTCATGCTGACGAGTTTGTCGTCTTCAAAAAAGACGGTAAGGTGGTGTTCAGAGGCCTCTCCCTTACCTGGGCGCATGGTATAGACGTAATCCCAGCGGTCGGGGTGGAAGGTATCTTCAACCAGGGGGTTACCCATGACAAACCGGACCTGACGCTTAGTCATGCCGGGTTTGAGCTGGTCGACCATCTCCTGAGTGATGATATTGCCTTGCTGAATATCAATTTTGTACACACCGGGAAAGGCAAAGTACTGACAACCGGTGACAGAGGCCAGGAGCAACGTTAGCCCGATGGCACTGATAATGCGTTTTCGCATAGTAGGGGTTCCACATCTTTTAGCGAAGGTGGATAATACCGGCCGTTAGAGTCGGTGAGAAGCCGTTGAGTTCATTTGTCCCGGGTTTTTACCATCTAATGCGCTCAACTCTGGCATCCAATTTTTGTACCTGAGGAAAAAATGAAAGACGAAAATCAGGAGCTGAGAAAGGCAGGTCTTAAAGTTACCTTGCCGCGGGTTAAGATTCTGCAAATGTTGGAGGCGTCAGAGCAGCGCCACCTGAGCGCAGAAGATGTCTATAAACAGTTGATGGAGGCCGGGGAGGATGTCGGTCTGGCTACCGTTTATCGAGTGTTGACGCAATTTGAGTCTGCTGGGCTGGTCATGCGCCACAACTTTGATGGCGGTCATTCGGTGTTTGAGCTTGAGCGGGGCTATCACCACGATCATATGGTCTGTGTAGAATCCGGTCAGGTGCTCGAGTTTCACAGTGAAGAAATCGAAAAAATTCAGGAAGAAATCGCTCGTGAACGGGGATTTGAGATCACCGGTCACAGCTTGGTCTTATATGTAAAGCCGGCGAAAAAGTAGTGCTCATCGCTACGGCGTTCTTCTTCTGGATGAATTAATCGACGTTATGGCAGAAAATTCTGTAAATTCCGCAGCTCCAGGCGGCCAAGTTAAGCTGGAGATTCCCCAACTGACCTCGCTCGCGTGTCAGATTCTCAACCGTTTGTTTTTTCCCAAGAACGAGGCAAATGCCAAGCAGGCGTTTAAAACGCTGAAGCAAGGTAAATCCATCGGTTGTGGCAAGCTGACGGTCGAATCCAAGCCGCCAGCTTTGATGGACACTGCGGTTGGTGCTGGTGTTCCACAGGCGCAGCGCAAAGGAGAAATCACTGTCAGTGTATCGTTGGATCACAGCGAGTTTGTGGGTAAGGGCTTCAGCTTTCCATTGTTTCGATCGGCGTTACGAATGATGTTGAACGCCACGGCAACAGGGCTCAAGTCTCCCAAAGGGCTGAAAATCCTCCGTAATGAGGCCACTGATGGCGTTTTAATTCATCATCCAGGTGTCGTCGCGGTGGAAGATCAGCCGAACGTGCTGGTCTTTGCCATAGAGCCGCGCCCGGATAGCTCAATGATAGTGCAGCTGATGTTTGTTGGCCCAACGCAGTATCAGCAGAAAGCCAGTGCGAATGAGGCTACTGCCGAGCAAGGCTCACAAGCTTAACTGCGTTATGCGATTACGCCTAACGATGCCCTCTAGCAGCATGCCTGACTAGAGGGCGATTTCTCTAATTTTTCTAATTTGCCAGCATTTCACGCGCGTGAGCGATCGATTGACGTGTTAGCTCGGTACCGCCCATCATTCTGGCGATTTCCATGATTTTATCCTCCCCGTGAATTTCCCGAAGGGTCGAGCGAGTTTTGTTGCGGCTGCGCTGCTTTGCCACGTGCAAATGATGGTGTCCTTTGCTGGCCACTTGCGGCAGGTGTGTGACACAGATTATTTGCCCGCTTCCGCTTAGGGTTCGCAGTAGACGCCCAACGATGTCTGCTGTCGCGCCACCAATTCCGACATCGACTTCATCGAAGATCTGGGTTGGTGTTGCTGTGGTCTTTGCGGTGACCACTTGGATGGCCAAGCTTATGCGGGACAATTCACCGCCTGAAACAATTTTTCCTAGAGCTTTCGCGGGTTGGCCTCGGTTGGTGCTGATCAATAATTCAACTCTGTCTATGCCTGTCGCGCCGGGCTTGTCTGGTTGTTTGGCCACTTCTACGACGAAATGAGCGTCCCCCATTGAAAGCGCGTTAAGTTGCATTTGGACAGAACTCTGTAGTTGATCGGCAGCTTTTGTTCGAGCGTCAGACAGCTGTTTGGCAGCGGCGCGATAGGCTTTCTCGGCGGCGGCGCACTGTTTTTCTAGGTCTGCGATGGATTGATCGCTACCTTGCAGGTGTTCCAATTCCATTGTCAGGCTCTCTGTGAGGTCGCAAAGCTGGTTCGGAGCGATACGATGTTTTCTGGAGAGGTCGAAATAGGTTGAGAGCCGCTGTTCGACGTCCGCCAGCTTTTCCGGATCCACTTCGCAGCTTTCAGCAAACTGTGTAATTTCGCGTCCGGCTTCTTCGATGCTGATTTGTGCGCTGGTTAGAAGCTCGGCAATGGGGGAGAGGGCGGGGGAGTGGTCCAGGCAGTCATCGATAATGTTTTGTGCCTGGGTGAGCATTTGGTTGATGCCGCCCTCTTCGTTGTCGCACAGGTGGGCCAAATTATTTGCTGAGCGAATCAGGGATTCGGCGTTTTCCAGTTGGCGTTGTGCGTCTTCGAGAGCCGCGTACTCATCTTTTTGTGGGGCGAGCGCCTGCAGTTCCTGCAGTTGATAGCCCAGCAGCTGTATTCTTTCGAGGCGCTCTGCTTGATTCGAATGCAGATAGTCGTAGTTTTTTTGCAGGCTTTGCCAGTGCAGCCAGCGCTGCCGACATCGATCCTTTGTGTCGCTTAACTGGCCAAAATTATCGAGCAATTCACATTGGTGCTCACTGTTGAGTAGCTGTTGGTGGGCGTGTTGGCCGTGTAGTGAAACCAAATGTTCGCCGAGTTGCCGCAGCTGATTTAAGGTAACGCTGCGGCCATTGATGTAGCCTCGGGACCGACCTTCAGCGGTAATGACACGACGCAGCAGGCATTCCTGATCTGATGGTAGGTCCTGTTTTGCCAACCAGGATCGTGCCGTTGGCAAGGTGCTGATATCAAAAATTGCCGCGATATCGGATTGCTTGGCTCCGGTTTTTACGCGGCTGGGGTCGGTACGACCACCGAGAACCAAATCGAGAGCGTTAATCACAAGCGATTTACCGGCGCCAGTTTCTCCGGTAACGGCGGTCATACCTGTGTGGAAATCCAATTCCAGGTTGTCGACCAGGGCGAAATCCTGAATTGCGAGGTGCGTCAGCATGCTGTGCCTCCGAAAGCAAAACCTGTATGAATAAACATGTTTATATGTACAGTATAATGCGAGTTTACGCAAGGTAAAGCATGTCCTGGTGATAATATTTTGGCTCGTGTTTCGTTAAAGGGTTGAAAGCCGAATCTCTGTCCCCATTAAACGCTGCAAAGATCCTATTGCTTAACAATTTTGCATATTCGCTTAGGAGTTCAGAGTGTCCCAAGAAAAAACCACGAATCTCGAAGAAGAGAAGGTTGAGATTTCCGCAGAGGCCGTCGCTGAAGCGGCCTCGGAAACTGAAGCTGCAGCAGATGCAGGCGCTGATACCGGGGACGGTCAAACCGTCGATGCCATCCAGGCCGAGCTCGAGAGTCTGACGACTCAGCTTAATGATGCTCGCGAGCAGGTGTTGCGCGCGCAGGCAGAAGCTCAAAATTCGCGCCGCCGTGCGGAAATGGATGTCGAAAAGGCGCACAAATATGGCCAGGAAAAACTGGTCAGCGACTTGCTCCCGGTTATCGATAATCTTGAGCGTGCGCTCGAAGCGGTTGGCTCCGCCGAAGGCATGCAGAAAGCGGTTGTCGAAGGTATCGAACTCACGATTAAGTCTTTTCAGGATACCTTAGCGAAGCATCAGGTGGTCGCTGTGAATCCTGTCGGGGAGCCGTTTGATCCCCAGCTGCATCAGGCGATGACCATGGTTGAGAGCCCAGATGCTGAGCCGAATACAGTCCTCAATGTGTTTCAAAAGGGGTACACATTGCATGGTCGATTGGTGCGTCCTGCGATGGTTGTTGTGGCAAAGGCGCCAGCCCAGTAAAAGCCCGTAGAAATTGTGGGTTAAGGGTTGAAAAACCGTTAGCTGCATCAATATAGAGATCAAAGGTTTTTAGGCCGACTGAAAATTCCAGCGGCCGTTTCGGGCGAGATCCCGGCATTACATCGAATTACGTTATTTGGGAGAACATCCAGATGGGAAAAATTATCGGTATTGACCTCGGTACCACCAACTCTTGTGTGTGTGTGCTGGAGGGGGACAAGCCCAAAGTTATCGAAAACGCTGAAGGTGATCGCACAACACCTTCCATCGTCGCGTTCACTGACGATTCTGAAATTCTTGTTGGTCAGAGTGCCAAGCGTCAGTCTGTCACCAATCCAACCAATACCCTGTTTGCGGTTAAGCGTTTGATTGGGCGTAAGTTCCAGGACACTGTCGTCCAGAAAGACATTTCCATGGTGCCTTACAAAATCGTTGAAGCCGAGAACGGCGACGCCTGGGTTGAGGCGAAAGGCGATAAGAAAGCACCGCCGCAAATTTCTGCGGAAGTCTTGAAGAAAATGAAGAAAACCGCTGAGGATTACCTCGGCGAGAAAGTGATCGAAGCGGTTATTACGGTTCCTGCGTACTTTAACGATTCTCAGCGTCAAGCGACCAAAGATGCCGGTCGTATCGCTGGCCTTGATGTTAAGCGCATCATCAACGAGCCAACCGCAGCCGCGCTCGCTTACGGTATGGATAAAGCCAAAGGTGACCGCACCATTGCAGTCTACGATTTGGGTGGTGGTACCTTCGATATCTCTATTATTGAGATTGCCGATGTCGATGGCGAGCATCAGTTTGAAGTTCTTTCCACGAATGGTGATACCTTCTTAGGTGGTGAAGACTTTGATTTGCGCTTGATTGAGTATTTGGCCGAGTCCTTTAAAAAGGAAAATGGCATCGACTTGCACAATGATCCGTTGGCATTGCAGCGTCTGAAAGAAGCGGCGGAAAAAGCCAAGATTGAGCTGTCTTCGTCTCAACAGACGGAAGTTAATCTGCCTTACATCACTGCTGATGCTACTGGTCCTAAGCATTTGGTCGTCAAGTTGACTCGTGCCAAGCTGGAATCTTTGGTAGAAGAATTGGTTGCGCGCTCTTTGGAGCCGGTTAAAACGGCTATTGCTGATGCGGATCTTTCCGTCAACAACATCGATGATGTCATCTTGGTGGGTGGTCAGACTCGTATGCCGTTGGTTCAGCAAAAAGTGGCCGAATTCTTTGGTAAGGAAGCGCGTCGTGATGTGAATCCAGACGAAGCGGTTGCAATTGGTGCTGCCATTCAAGGGGCGGTTCTTTCCGGCGACGTAAAAGACGTTCTGTTGTTGGATGTAACACCTCTGACCCTGGGTATTGAAACCATGGGTGGGGTTGCGACGCCGTTAATCGAGAAGAACACCACGATTCCGACGAAAAAGTCGCAGGTGTTTTCAACTGCGGAAGACAATCAGACTGCCGTTACCATTCACGTGGTGCAGGGCGAGCGTAAGCAAGCTGCTCAGAACAAGTCTTTGGGGCGCTTCGATCTGGCTGATATTCCGCCAGCGCCTCGTGGTATGCCTCAAATCGAGGTGACGTTTGACATCGATGCAAACGGTATTCTGAATGTCGGTGCGAAAGACAAGGCAACCGGCAAAGAGCAGTCTATTGTTATTAAAGCGTCTTCTGGTTTGAACGACGACGAAATCGATAAGATGGTTCGCGATGCAGAAGCTAACGCTGAAGCGGACAAGAAGTTCGAAGAGCTGGTGACCGCGCGCAATACACTTGATGGGTTGATCAGTGCGACGCGCAAAACCTTGTCTGAAGCGGGTGATAAAGCGACTGAAGAAGACAAGACTGCCATTGAGGCCGCGTTAAAAGACGCTGATGAAGCGGTGAAAGGCGACAACAAAGAAGCCATGGACGCAGCGACGACTAAGTTGACCGAAGCATCCAGTTCTCTGGCACAAAAGATGTATGCTGAGCAGTCTGCGCAAGCGGGTGGTCCTCAAGGGGCTGCGGGTGGAGCCGATGCAGGCGCTGGTGCCGGCAACGCTAACCGGGCTGATGACGGTGTGGTCGATGCTGAGTTTGAAGAAGTCAAAGACGATCAGAAGTAATTGATTGCAAGATCGGCGTCCTTTAAGGGCGCCTCTTTATCTGGGCTCTGAGTAACCTCTTCAGGAGCCCTGTTTGAGAGCAAATTTAAGTAGCGCGGGCCAGTCCCGCGCTTATTCGTGTAGAGATTATCCAAATAGCCTATGTCTAAGCGTGATTACTATGAAATTCTCGGCGTCAGTCGTGACGTTGATGAGAAGGAGCTCAAAAAGGCCTACCGTCGAGTAGCGATGAAATTTCACCCGGATAGAAACCCTGGTGATAAAGAGGCCGAAGAGAAATTCAAGGAAGCGAGCGAGGCATACGAGATCCTGTCTGACGAGCAAAAGCGTTCTGCTTACGATCAGTTCGGTCATGCTGGCGTCGATCCTCAAGCCGGTGGTTTTGGCGGTGGAGGGTTCAATGGTGGCAGCTTCAGTGACATATTTGGTGACGTATTTGGCGATATCTTCGGTGGCGGCGGTGGTGGTCGCAGCCGCGGTCCTGCACGAGGCTCCGATTTAAGGTATACCCTTGAGCTGTCTCTGGAAGATGCCGTTAAAGGGACGTCTGTAAAAATTCGTGTGCCGACCCTTGTAACCTGTGACACCTGCGATGGATCCGGTGCCAAAGCGGGAACCAAGCCGACAACCTGTACCACCTGTGGTGGTGTTGGGCAGGTTCGAATGCAGCAAGGATTCTTTGCGGTTCAGCAAACCTGTCCACGTTGCCGTGGTAAAGGCACCATTGTTTCTGACCCATGTAATGATTGTGGCGGTCAGGGGCGTATTGAAGAAACCAAGACCTTGTCGGTTAAGGTGCCTGCAGGTGTCGATACCGGCGATCGTATTCGCTTAACGGGCGAGGGCGAGGCGGGTCCAGACGGAGGTCCTCCTGGTGATCTCTACGTGCAGGTCTCTGTTCAAGAGCACGCCATCTTCGAGCGTGATGGCAAAAATCTTTATTGTGAAGTTCCTGTCAGCTTCGTTGATGCGGCGCTCGGTGGTGAATTAGATGTCCCGACTCTCGATGGGCGTGTAAAGCTTAAGATTCCTGCGGAAACTCAGACCGGCAAGCTCTTCCGTTTGCGGGGTAAAGGGGTGACGCCTGTACGTGGTGGTGCAGCCGGAGATTTGATGTGTCGGATTGTCGTTGAAACACCAGTTAACCTGAGTCACAAGCAAAAAGAAATCCTGAAAGAATTCAAAGAATCCATGAAAGGAGATAAAAATTCTCCAAAACAGGATTCATGGTTTGAGGGGATGAAAAATTTCTTTGGAGATATGAAGCTTTGACCGCGTCGTTGGTATGGGCATAGGCGAGCTGGATAGGAATGAGCAAATGGTAAAAGTGGCGATCGCCGGTGCTGGCGGGCGAATGGGTAAAACCTTGATTGAAGCGGTCGATGCAGCATCCGGTGTTGAGTTAGCTGGGGCGCTGGAGCGTTCTGGCAGCACCTTAATTGGTGTCGACGCGGGCGAATTGGCCGGTGTTGGTCGTTCAGGTGTATCCATCGTTGATGATTTTGCGGCGATTGCTGAGCAGGTTGACGTTTTGATCGATTTTACGGCGCCGGCGGCGACCTTGGCCAATGCGGCGACCTGTGCCGACGCTGGTTGTGCGATTGTCGTCGGTACTACCGGTTTTACTGAGGCCGAGACTCAACGGCTGGAGCAGTTCGGCACTCAAATTCCCATGTGTAAAGCGGCGAATTTCAGTACAGGTGTGAATCTTCTGTTGAAGTTGGTGGAGCAGGCGGCAAACTTGCTGCAAGAAGGTTACGACATCGAAATCTACGAAGCCCATCATCGGCATAAAGTGGATTCTCCTTCCGGAACGGCGTTGGCGTTGGGTGAGGCTGCTGCTCGTGGTGTCGAGCGCAATTTACGCGATGTTGCCATTTACGGGCGTGAAGGATTGGTCGGAGCAAGAGATCCGGAGACCATCGGTTTTGCCACGGTTAGGGGTGGTGATGTCGTCGGCGATCACAGTGTTATGTTTATGGCAGATGGTGAGCGGGTTGAACTGACGCACAAGGCATCCAGTCGTATGTCTTTCGCTCGCGGCGCGGTGCGTGCGGCGCAGTGGTTGGCGGGCAAGGAGCCGGGTGTCTATTCTATGCAGGATGTGCTGGCTCTTAATTAGCGCAGAGGCAGTTTGTGCTTGCTCTCTTTGTTCTGATTAGCAAGTAGATGTGACTTGCTCTTTTCTTTGGTATGCCGCAATGCACGCGAGTCTTTATCAATAAAAAATTTGTATTGGCCTGCTGCATTGTCGGGGAATTGAATTGGGTTCGCCGTTGGACAGAAAAGTGCAATTTCCGTTACAATTCGCCCCAGTGAATGGCCGCGGCGAAACAGATTCGTGGCTACGGTTCGGTTAATCCAGTACCAATAAGATCATAGTTTGATCAGTGTTCAGAATCTCATATCAAAAGCGAGTTGAAGCGTCAGGTTTCACCTCGCTTTTTTTTGAATGCTGCACACTCGCGCGGATTGCCTGTCCGCCGCAGCACATAGCCGTCAGGATGCGGCCTGAGTCTCAGGAAGAGGTGTGCGACGGTTTCCGTCGATTTATCCAATCAATCCAGAGCAGGAGGTCTCTTTGAAGACAGTGCGCCAGCAAGCCGCGGTCCTCGTCCTTGAGGATGGTAGTATTTTCAAGGGTAAAGCCATAGGTGCCGAAGGTATGACCGTCGGAGAGGTTGTGTTTAACACCTCGATGACCGGGTATCAGGAGATTCTCACGGATCCCTCCTACGCACAGCAAATCATCACCTTGACCTATCCCCACATCGGTAGCGTTGGTACCAACGCCGAAGACGAGGAGTGTGGAAAGGTCTGGTCTGCAGGATTGGTTATTCGTGATTTGCCGCTACTTGCGAGTAATTTCCGTAGCGAGCAATCTCTAGATGAATATCTAAGCTCCCACAATGTTGTCGCCATCGCAGAGATTGATACCCGTCGTTTAACGCGAATCTTGCGGGAAAAAGGTGCGCTCAATGGCTGCATACTGGCAGGTGATGAAGTTGATACCGCCAAAGCCCTGCAGGCAGCCAAAGAGTACGATGGCCTTAAAGGGAAAGACCTTGCAAAGGTGGTGACGGCCCAGGAAGCCTACACCTGGAAAGAGGGGAGTTGGAAGCTGGGAGCGGGATATTCTCTGCTGGAAGAGCCTCGCTTCAAGGTTGTCGCTTATGACTATGGCGTTAAGCGTAACATTCTTCGCATGTTGGTAGATCGCGGTTGTGAGGTTGAGGTTGTGCCTGCGCAAACGCCTGCTGCGGACGTGATGTCGCGCAACCCTGATGGCGTCTTTTTATCCAACGGTCCCGGTGATCCTGAACCCTGTGATTATGCCATTAGTGCGATCCAGGAGTTGTTGGAAGCTGAGGTGCCCATGTTTGGAATTTGTCTCGGTCATCAACTGTTGGCTCTGGCCTCTGGTGCACGTACAGTGAAAATGGGGCATGGGCATCATGGGGGCAATCACCCTGTTCGCGATGAAGATTCCGGGCGTGTGATGATCACCAGTCAGAATCACGGTTTCAATGCTGACGCAGCGACACTGCCTGACACGTTAAGAGTCACCCACGTTTCGCTCTTTGACGGTACTTTGCAAGGAATTCACCGTACCGATAAGCCTGCGTTCAGTTTTCAGGGGCACCCCGAGGCCAGCCCGGGGCCGCACGACGCCGCTCCCCTGTTCGACCACTTTATTGAGTTGATGGAAGCCCGCAAATAGCGCGACGGCGAGACAATTCATCATTTCAAATTCATTCAGTCAGAGCAGCATATGCCTAAAAGAACCGATTTAAAAAGCATTCTGATCCTTGGTGCTGGTCCAATTGTTATTGGTCAGGCCTGTGAATTCGATTACTCCGGCGCCCAGGCGTGTAAAGCGCTGCGTGAGGAAGGGTTTCGCGTCATTCTGGTAAATTCCAATCCAGCGACCATTATGACGGATCCAGCCATGGCGGACGCCACCTATATCGAGCCGATCGTCTGGCAGACAGTCGAGCAGATTGTTGAGAAAGAGCGTCCAGATGCGATCTTGCCAACCATGGGTGGGCAGACCGCGCTCAATTGCGCGCTGGATCTGCACAAGCATGGTGTGCTCGAGAAGTACGGCGTCGAATTGATTGGCGCCAATCAAGAGGCGATCCATAAAGCTGAGGATCGCGATGCGTTTGACAAGGCCATGAAACGTATCGGCCTGGAATGTGCTCGTGCTGAGATCGTTCACACAATGGACGAAGCCCGCGAGGTGCCAAAAGCCTTTGGCTTTCCGGTCATTATTCGCCCCTCTTTTACTATGGGTGGCTCCGGTGGTGGTGTCGCATACAACTGGGAAGAGTTCGAGGAAATTTGTGCTCGCGGATTAGATCTGTCGCCCACCAATGAGTTGCTCATTGATGAGTCTTTGCTCGGCTGGAAAGAGTATGAGATGGAAGTGGTGCGGGACAAAAACGACAACTGTATTATTGTTTGTTCCATCGAGAACTTCGATCCTATGGGGGTGCACACGGGTGATTCCATTACCGTTGCTCCTGCGCAAACGCTGACCGATAAAGAATTTCAGATCATGCGTAACGCTTCCGTCGCTGTGCTGAGGGAGATTGGCGTAGAAACCGGTGGATCCAATGTGCAATTCGCCATGAATCCGGAAACGGGTCGCTTGGTGGTTATTGAAATGAATCCTCGGGTGTCTCGTTCCTCAGCGTTGGCATCTAAGGCGACCGGCTTTCCGATTGCCAAGGTGGCGGCCAAATTGGCGGTCGGTTACACCTTGGATGAGCTACAAAATGACATTACCGGAGGTGCCACGCCGGCGTCTTTCGAGCCATCTATCGACTATGTGGTTACTAAGATTCCACGCTTCACGTTCGAGAAGTTTAATGAAGCGGATGCTCGCTTGACGACTCAGATGAAGTCAGTGGGTGAGGTTATGGCGATAGGGCGCACCTTCCAGGAGTCTCTGCAGAAAGCCTTGCGCGGTCTTGAGGTTGGCTCTTGTGGTTTTGAGTCGAAAGTGGATCTCGGCTCTGATGAAGCGCTGGCCCGGGTGCGACGTGAATTGGCAACACCGGGAGCTGATCGTATTTGGTATGTGGGTGACGCCTTTCGGCTTGGGATGACCGTTGAAGAGGTGTTCGAGCGCTCGGCGATCGACCCTTGGTTCCTTGTGCAAATTGAAGAAATAATTCAGTTGGAAGCTAAGCTCAGCGCAATGCCGATGAGTGAGGTGGACAAGGACTTTATGTGGCAGCTGAAGCGCAAAGGTTTCTCGGATAAGCGTTTGGGCAAGTTGCTGTCGGTTACAGAAAAAACCCTGCGTCAGCGTCGTCACTCGTTGGGGGTGCATCCCGTTTATAAGCGAGTGGATACTTGTGCGGCCGAATTCTCAACATCGACAGCCTACATGTATTCCACTTATGAGGAGGAGTGTGAGGCTCAGCCCAGTGATCGCCAAAAGATCATGGTGTTGGGAGGGGGGCCCAATCGCATTGGCCAGGGGATCGAATTTGATTACTGTTGTGTCCATGCGGCGTTAGCTTGTCGCGAGGATGGTTACGAGACCATTATGGTCAACTGCAACCCGGAAACGGTTTCCACGGATTATGACACCTCCGATAGGCTGTATTTTGAGCCAGTGACTCTGGAAGATGTTCTGGAAATTGTGCAAAAAGAAAAGCCTAAAGGGGTAATTGTTCAGTTTGGCGGGCAAACACCTTTGAACTTGGCGCGAGCGCTCGAAGCGGAGGGGGTTCCTATCATTGGAACCAGCCCCGAAGCGATTGATCGGGCCGAAGATCGCGAGCGTTTTCAGCAAATGCTTATGCGGTTAGACCTAAAGCAGCCGTCCAATGCCATTGTTCGCTCTACCGAAGAGGCAATTTTGCGAGCTGAAGACGTCGGTTATCCGCTGGTTGTGCGTCCTTCCTATGTGTTGGGTGGTCGCGCGATGGAGATTGTCCATAAAGAGGAAGAGTTGCGTACCTATATGCGAGAGGCGGTTCAGGTGTCAGACGAAGCGCCGGTGCTGTTGGATCACTTTCTTAATGCGGCTATCGAGGTCGATATCGACGCGGTTTGTGATGGTGCTGATGTTGTTATCGGCGGCATCATGCAGCATATCGAGCAGTGCGGTGTTCACTCCGGTGACTCGGCTTGTTCGTTGCCTCCGTATTCGTTGCCTGCTGATGTGCAAGAAGAGATGCGTCACCAGGTTCGTAAGATGGCGGTAGAGCTCGGCGTGATTGGCCTCATGAACGTACAGTTGGCTTATCAAAATGGCGAAATTTATGTCATTGAGGTCAACCCGCGGGGATCTCGCACCGTACCTTTCGTGTCCAAGTGTATTGGTACTTCACTCGCGCAGGTGGCTGCGCGCGTTCAGACTGGTAAGACTTTGGCCGCTCAGGGTTTTACTCAGGAAGTGACGCCGGATTACTACAGTGTTAAAGAAGCAGTGTTCCCGTTTAACAAATTCCCAGCCGTCGATCCGATACTTGGACCGGAGATGAAATCGACCGGTGAGGTAATGGGGGTAGGGGATACTTTTGCAGAAGCTTATTCAAAGGCTCAGCTTGGCGCGGGTGATGAAATTCCTGTTCAGGGGAAGGTCTTTATCAGTGTGAGAGATTTTGATAAACAAGACCTCTTACCAGTAGCAAATGAGCTTAAGGATCTTGGCTTTGAATTGGTGGCTACTCGCGGTACTGCACGCTTTCTTGCTGAGCATGGTATTGAAGCTGAAATCGTCAATAAGGTGCTAGAGGGGCGTCCTCACATTGTTGATATGATCAAGAATGATGAAATATCGATCGTATTCAACACGACTGAGGGCAAGCAAGCCATTCGAGATTCAGCATCCATACGGCGCAGTGCAGAGAATAAGCGAGTGTATTACACGACAACGCTCGCCGGTGCGCAGGCAGTTTGCATGGCTATTCGTTTTGGTCAGCGCCAGCAGGTGCGTAGTTTGCAAGAGCTGCATGCACGTATACACCAGGCGGGTTGATCGGTTGGGAAACGCAAAAGAATTAAGGGGAATGGGTCGATGAACAAAGTACCTATGACAAAAGAAGGCGCAGATGCGCTGAGAGTAGAATTGGATCATCTCAAAAAGGTAGATCGTCCTCGCATTGTTACTGCGATTGCTGAGGCTCGTGAGCATGGTGATCTTAAGGAGAATGCTGAATACCATGCTGCTCGTGAGCAGCAGGGGTTTTGTGAGGGGCGCATTCAAGAAATTGAGGGAAAGCTTGCCAGTGCTCAAGTGATTGATGTTACTCAACTACCTAAGGGTGATAAGGTTATCTTTGGCACCACCGTAGATATCATCAATGTCGATACGGATGAAAGCGTGTCGTACAAGATCGTTGGTGATGATGAAGCTGACGTAAAATCCAATAAGATTTCAGTCAATTCTCCGATCGCCAGAGGGCTGATTGGTAAGCTGATTGGCGACATTGTAATGATTCGTACTCCAGGTGGTGAGGTGGAATACGAAATTGATGATGTGCGCTATATTTAAGCGATCTTATTTTTGTTGAAAATCGTCGGGCTGACAGAGCGTCAGCCGCTTTCGCCTTTGCTTCAAGGGTTTGGAGTCTGAGTTGGATCTCAAAGAAGTTCTCAGATTGCTCGGAGACGGAGAGTTTCACTCCGGTGAGCATCTTGGAGAGGCGTTGCAGGTTAGTCGTACGGCGGTTTGGAAACATCTGCAAAAGCTTGAGGATGTCGGCCTCGTTGTGGAGTCGGTGCGCGGAAAAGGCTATCGGCTTCCTGGCGGTATCGAGCTGCTTGAGCGTGAGTTGATTTTATCGCAGCTTGATGAGGCTGCTCGGGATCTTTTGGCGAGACTGGAGTTGCTTGATCGAGTTGACTCTACCAACACCTTTTTTCTTCATGGGGCGGGAGTCTCGCTACCTCCGGGAAGTGTTTGTTTGGCTGAATGTCAGACAGCGGGGCGAGGTCGTCTGGGGCGTCGCTGGGTAAGTCCACTCGGAAAAAATATCTATCTTTCTGTATCGCTGGAGTTCGAAGGTGGCATTAGTGCTGTTGAGGGACTGAGTTTGGCGGTGGGCGTTGCTCTGGCGAATGCGCTTGAGGATCTTGGCTGTCATGGGATCGGTCTTAAATGGCCAAATGATCTGTTGCATGAGCGCCGCAAGCTCGCGGGAATTTTGCTAGAAATATCCGGGGATCCTGAAGGTGCTATCCGAGTGGTCGCCGGTATGGGGGTTAATGTCGTTGGCGCTGGTAGAGTTACGGGTGGAATCGATCAGCCCTATACCTGTGTACAGGACGTTGCCGGTGCTGATGTCTCTCGCAATCAGGTTGCGGCAGCATTGCTCAATCGTCTGCTTCCGGAAATGGCGCGATTTCAGAAGTTTGGTTTTGCGCCATTGCGGGCGAGATGGAATGAGCTTAATGCGCATCGAAATGTGGAAGTCGCGTTGACGACGCCGGCATCGTCCATCAAGGGAGTCAACCGGGGCGTGTCCGAAGCCGGTGCGCTTCGTTTAGAGTTGTCGGATGGCATTCGCGAGTTTTCTGGTGGAGAGATCAGTATGAGGGAGGTCTAAGTGGCGTCTTTACAGGTTGATGTCGGCAATACCAGGCTCAAGTGGCGGTTAAGATCCAGTGAGCGTGGAACCACCCGAGGCGCTATGCTGCGTCGCGATTACTCGTCTAATCGAGCTCTGTTGGATGCTCTCACACAGCTGGTTGCCTCTGCAGTTATTGAGCGAATACAAATCGCCTGTGTTGGTGGGGACAGTGTTTGCGAGGATCTGGATGTTTGGGCCAGGGAGGCTTTTCAAGTTGCGCCTGAGTTTGCGGTGGTCAGCAAAGCCAGCTATGGGGTGTCTGTTGGCTATGATACGCCCTGGCAGCTCGGAGTGGATCGTTGGCTCGGGGTGCTTGCCGCATCAGCATATGACGTCGATGGTGCAATTGTGGTTGATTGTGGCAGTGCCATAACGCTTGATGTGTTGAGGGATAACAGTCATTTAGGTGGCTATATTATTCCTGGATTTTCTATGATGCATCGAGGGTTGTTTAAAGGGACCGAATTGGTTCGAGGGGATCCTCATCTGATGCGCGAGGGTTTTCCAGGGCGGAATACCAGTGATGCTGTTAATTATGGGTTGCCTTTAATGGTGACAGGATTTATCAGTGAGGTGTTAGCCAGTTTGCGAAAGGAAGGTTGGTGGGGTGGCTCGCTGACAGGCAAGCTGTTGGTGACCGGTGGGGATGGTCGGTTCGTCGCGGAAATGATGAAGGCGAGGGTGGCTGCAGATTTCCGTGGTGCGATTGAGTTTATAGAAGATCTGGTATTGGATGGCCTGGATCGGTGTGAATATCGCTATTGGCCCTGGGAGCAGGCCGAAGGTGCTCATTGATTTGATCGTAATTCGATCAAAAAATGCCTCCTACGATCACAAATTAACTCGGATAGACATCAATATGTCATCAGAACAAGAAAAGTTCTCTTGTGGTGTTGCTTCGGGTGAAAAGTTTATCTAGAATCGCGCCCTCACTAAGGATGAGGTCCTTTTAGTGTGTAGAGCTGGCGTAGCTCAGTTGGTAGAGCAGCTGACTTGTAATCAGCCGGTCGGGGGTTCGACTCCTCTCGCCAGCTCCATTTTAATTCAGGCTCTTGTTGATAGGTTGGGTTAACGCCTTTTTTCTGTTGACAGTGCGCAAAATGAGGCGGAGAATACCGCCTCTTTTTTCGCAGGGGTTCCCGAGTGGCCAAAGGGATCAGACTGTAAATCTGACGCGCAAGCTTCGGTGGTTCGAATCCACCCCCCTGCACCATATTTATACGCAAGCGGCCCTTGGTTGTTGCGGAAAGTGAGTGGGCTGCAAGCTCACCGAGCATAAGCTTCGGTAAAGGCAGTAGTTAGCGGGCATAGTTCAATGGTAGAACCTCAGCCTTCCAAGCTGATGATGCGGGTTCGATTCCCGCTGCCCGCTCCAATTTATATTTAATATTACCTCGTTTGGCTCTTGTAGCTCAGTTGGTAGAGCACACCCTTGGTAAGGGTGAGGTCAGCGGTTCAAATCCGCTCAAGAGCTCCATTTGGCGTAATATGCCGGCCCCGCAGCATCGTGCGGTTATTTTCGGGCTGACGGTTATTTATTACATATTGAGGAGGTCCTCGCAATGGCAAAAGAAACATTTGAACGTTCCAAGCCGCACGTTAACGTGGGCACGATTGGTCACGTTGACCATGGTAAGACAACGCTGACTGCGGCGCTGACACGCGTATGTGCGGAAGTTTGGGGCGGATCGGCTGTTGCGTTTGACGGTATCGACAATGCGCCGGAAGAGCGTGAGCGTGGTATCACCATCGCGACATCTCACGTTGAGTACGATTCACCGGATCGTCACTACGCGCACGTTGACTGCCCAGGGCACGCGGATTATGTGAAGAACATGATTACCGGTGCG
This sequence comes from Pseudomaricurvus sp. ABR4_320, assembly GCF_056159445.1. Lineage (NCBI taxonomy): Bacteria > Pseudomonadati > Pseudomonadota > Gammaproteobacteria > Cellvibrionales > Cellvibrionaceae > Pseudomaricurvus > Pseudomaricurvus sp. ABR4_320. The sequence goes on from NZ_JBSWVF010000021.1 coordinate 24,108, forward strand.
GCACAAATGGACGGTGCGATTTTGGTGTGTGGTGCGACTGACGGCCCGATGCCTCAAACTCGCGAGCACATCCTGTTGTCCCGTCAGGTCGGTGTACCTTACATCGTTGTGTTTCTGAACAAGGCTGACCTGCTGGCGGAAGACTGTGGCGGCGTGGATTCAGAAGAATACGCTGAAATGCTTGAGCTGGTAGAGATGGAGTTGCGTGAGCTTCTGGATACCTACGAGTTCCCAGGTGATGATACTCCGATCATTGCGGGTTCTGCGCTGATGGCTCTGAACGGCGAAGACGACAATGAGCTTGGTACGACTGCTGTTAAGAAGTTGGTAGAAACGCTCGACAGCTATATCCCTGAGCCAGAGCGTGCGATCGACGGTGCGTTCATTATGCCAATCGAAGACGTTTTCTCGATTCAGGGTCGTGGTACGGTTGTTACTGGTCGTGTAGAGCGCGGTATCATCAAGGTTGGTGAAGAGATCGAAATTATCGGTATCAAAGACACCACCAAGACCACCTGTACCGGTGTTGAAATGTTCCGCAAGCTGTTGGACGAAGGTCGCGCTGGTGAGAACGTTGGTGTTCTGTTGCGTGGTACCAAGCGTGACGAAGTTGAGCGTGGACAGGTTCTGGCGAAGCCAGGTTCTATCACCCCTCACACCAAGTTTGAAGGCGAAGTCTACGTTCTGTCCAAGGAAGAAGGTGGTCGTCATACCCCATTCTTCAAAGGCTACCGTCCACAGTTTTACTTCCGTACTACGGACGTGACTGGTGCGTGTGAACTGCCGGAAGGTGTAGAAATGGTTATGCCTGGTGACAACATTCAGATGACTGTTACCCTGATCTGCCCGATTGCGATGGACGAAGGTCTGCGTTTCGCGATCCGTGAAGGCGGTCGTACTGTAGGTGCGGGTGTGGTTGCTAAAATCCTCGAGTGATCGAGGGTTAAAAGTAGCAAGAAGTGACGCCATTGGTGTCAGGATAAAATTGGGGGACGCCGTTGCGCTGCCCCAATTTTTTCATTTAGGCCAGTAGTTCAATTGGTAGAGCACCGGTCTCCAAAACCGGCTGTTGGGGGTTCGAGTCCCTCCTGGCCTGCCATATTTTTATTCTATGTACTACTATTAAAGGTTTGGAACTAAGAGCGTATGAGCACTAAGGCTGAAGCCAAGGAGTTTCGACTGGATTGGCTCAAGTGGTTGCTTGTGTTTGCTCTGGTGGCTGCTGGTGTAGTTGGAAACTCGTTTTATTCAGATTTCCCGATCTTTTATCGGGTTTTGGCGTTGGTGGCGGGTGCCGCAGTAGCGCTATTTATCGCGGTTAATACATCTAAGGGATATGCTTTCTGGAGCTTGTTGCGAGAGTCGCAGCAAGAGTTTCGGCGTGTTGTATGGCCGACACGACAGGAGGTAAATCAGACCACGCTTATTGTGGTTGCAGTGGTCATTGTTATGGCTTTGATCCTTTGGGCGCTGGACTCCCTGTTAGGATGGCTGGCTTCGCTCATTATCGGATAGAGAATAGAGACAAAACATGGCAATGCGTTGGTATGTAGTACATGCGTACTCCGGCTACGAAAAGAAAGTGGCGACCTCTCTCAAAGAGCGGATCGAGCTCGCTGGAATGCAGGACCAGTTTGGTGAGGTGTTGGTCCCCACCGAAGAAGTTGTAGAGATGAAAGGCGGTCAAAAGCGTAAGTCGGAGCGGAAATTTTTCCCTGGCTACGTGTTGGTGCAGATGGAACTCAGTGATGAGAGTTGGCACTTAGTTAAAGAGACGCCCAGGGTTATGGGCTTTATTGGTGGAAAAGCCGATAAGCCTGCACCGATTACTGAAAAAGAGGCAAATGCAATCTTGCAGCGAGTCGATGATTCTGTCGATAAGCCTAAGCCTAAGACGATTTTCGAGCCTGGAGAAATGGTTCGTGTCGTTGATGGACCTTTTAATGACTTCAATGGGGTCGTTGAGGAGGTTAATTATGAAAAGAGCAAGTTGCATGTGGCAGTGTTGATTTTTGGTAGATCAACACCGGTCGAGCTGGATTTTTCCCAGGTCGAAAAAGCGTAAGTATTCTCGCTTGGCGATGTGTGTCGTCAGCAAAACCGGGGAGCCTGCGACGGTTTACACTGAGTGAGCTCGAGGCGTTATCACCCACTACAGGAGAGCTGTTATGGCTAAGAAAATCGATGCCTACATTAAATTGCAGGTAGCGGCCGGTCAGGCCAATCCAAGTCCCCCAGTTGGGCCTGCGCTGGGTCAGCGTGGTGTGAATATCATGGAGTTCTGCAAAGCATTTAATGCACAGACTCAGAGCATGGAGCCGGGATCTCCGATTCCAGTTGTCATTACTGTTTACAGTGATCGCAGCTTCACATTTACCATGAAAACGCCTCCCGCATCTTTCTTGTTGAAGAAGGCTGCAGGCATCAAAAGTGGCTCAGGCCGCCCGAATACTCAGAAAGTCGGTAAAGTGACACGTGCGCAATTGGAAGAAATTGCGACCACTAAAATGCCGGATTTGACGGCTGCTGACATGGATGCCGCGGTTAGAACAATCGCTGGATCTGCCCGAGCAATGGGTCTTGACGTTGAGGGGGTTAACTGAGATGGCTAAATTGAGTAAGCGTCAAAAAGCGATTCGCGAAAAGATCGAGCTGGGTAAAGCATATACTTTTGCCGATGCAGTGGCTCTTCTGAAAGACGTCTCCTCCGTGAAATTTGGTGAGACAGTCGATGTTGCGATTAATCTGGGGATTGATCCTCGTAAGTCTGATCAAGCGGTTCGCGGTGCAACCACTCTTCCAAATGGTTCAGGCAAAGACGTACGTGTCGCAGTTTTTACGCAAGGCGCTAATGCAGATGCAGCCAAAGAAGCCGGTGCAGATATCGTCGGGATGGAAGATCTTGCCGAACAAGTGAAAGCTGGCAATCTTGATTTTGACGTAGTAATTGCCGATCCAGCTGCAATGCGGGTGGTAGGGCAGTTGGGCCAGATACTCGGACCTCGCGGTTTGATGCCTAACCCGAAAACCGGAACCGTCACTCCTGACGTTGCTGGCGCTGTCAAAAATGCCAAAGCGGGCCAGGTTCGTTTTCGTGCGGATAAAGGCGGCATCATACATGGTGCAATTGGTAAGCTGACGTTTGAGGCTCCTGCATTGCAAGAGAACCTGGAAGCTTTGATCGCTGACTTGAAAAAAGTTAAGCCTGCGACAGCTAAGGGTGTCTATCTGAAGAAGATCTCTGTCAGCACCACAATGGGGCCGGGCGTGTCCGTCGACCAGGCTTCGTTGAATATTTAATTGAAAAGACTTTGGGGTCCTCGCTTCGGCGGGGTCCGTCAAAGACCGTAGGCGTCTGTTCTTTTGAATGTTAAATGAGCAGGCTTAATAGAGTCATTGAGCAAAGCCTACGCAGATGGTGAACCCATTCAGTATTAACTGGATTTGATCACCGAAATGGGTTCCGAACGGCACGCCGGACGGAATTGAGTAACGATTATCTCTTGAATAATTTTGGGGGGTAATCAGATCCAGGAGAAATCTTGTGGCATTAGCACTCGAAGACAAAAAAGTTATTGTGGCCGAGGTTAACGAGACCGCGAGTAATGCTCTGTCATTGGTTGTTGCTGACGCTCGTGGCGTCAATGTTTCGAAAATGACAGAACTCCGCAAACTGGCACGTGAAAACAATGTTGACCTGAGAGTTGTCCGCAATACGCTTGCGAAACGAGCTCTTCAGGGAACTGAGTATGAGTGTGTCAACGATGCCCTTGTTGGGCCGTCGTTGTTCGGGTTTTCCATGGAAGATCCCGGTGCAGCTGCGCGCTTGTTCAAGGATTTTGCTAAAGAGAATGACAAGTTTGAAGTCAAGGTTCTCTCAGTTGGTGGTAAGTCTTTAGACGCGTCTCAAATCGACGCTCTGGCAACCCTCCCAACTTTGGAGCAGGCATTGTCAAGCTTGGCAGCTGTCATGATTGCACCGGTTACCAAGTTGGTCAGAACTTTCAACGAAGTTCCTACCAAGGTTACTCGTGTCGTTGCGGCGGTACGCGATCAGAAGCAGGATGCATCGTAACTGGTAGAGCTTTGTCTCTGCCAATAATGGTTTCGTTAAATAACTTTCACATTTTAATTTTAGGAGATACATCATGTCTCTGTCTAAAGACGATATTTTAAACGCTATCGCAGAAATGTCTGTAATGGACGTTGTTGAGCTGGTTGCAGCTATGGAAGAGAAGTTCGGCGTTTCTGCACAAGCTGCGGTTGCCGTTGCTGCTCCTGCCGCTGCTGCTGACGGTGGCGCTGCTGCTGAAGAGAAAACTGATTTTGACGTTGTTCTGTCTGCTGCTGGCGACAAGAAAGTCAACGTCATTAAGGCTGTTCGTGCGATCACCGGTCTGGGCTTGAAAGAAGCTAAAGGCTTGGTAGAAAGCGCTCCAGCGACAGTTCTTGAAGCTGCTGCGAAAGATGCTGCTGAAGACGCTAAGAAGCAGTTGGAAGAAGCTGGCGCTTCCGTAGAGCTGAAGTAATTCTGTTAGTCTGCACCTGTCAGACTGTATTACAGACAGGAGGCTGGCGGGCACTGCCCGTCGGCCTTTTTGCCGTTCAACAAGAGGAGACGATGACAAACTCAGCCTTTTAACACAACCTGCTGCTGTGTTGTCCGCCGCCCTGGCGAGTGAAAACAGGGCCCGCTGGCAATGCGGATATATCTGCCTTTTCGAGGTGCTCATTAGTCACCTTATACAGAGCGACGTCAAGCCTTATCCGAGAACAAGCTGGGGAATATAGATGGCTTACTCATATACTGAGAAAAAACGTATTCGTAAAGATTTCGGCAAATTGCCACATGTGATGGATGTTCCATTTCTCCTGGCGATACAGTTGGATTCCTATCGCAAGTTTACTCAGGCTGATTCAACACCTGAGCAGAGAATGGATGTCGGTCTTCATGCCGCATTTAAGTCCGTATTCCCTATCATCAGCTACTCCGGTAGCGCTGCGCTTGAGTATGTGAGCTATGTGCTCGGCAAGCCTGCATTTGATGTCAATGAGTGCATATTGCGCGGTGCGACTTTTGCTGTGCCGCTCCGTGTTAAGGTCCGATTGATTATTTACGACAAAGAGTCGTCAAATAAAGCCATCAAGGATATTAAAGAACAGGAAGTCTACATGGGCGAAATTCCGCTCATGACTGACAATGGTACGTTTGTTGTTAATGGTACAGAGCGGGTAATCGTATCCCAGCTACACCGTTCTCCCGGTGTCTTTTTTGACCATGATAAGGGTAAGACGCACTCGTCTGGAAAGCTGTTGTATTCCGCACGGGTTATTCCTTACCGTGGCTCTTGGCTCGATTTCGAATTCGATCCCAAAGACCTGGTTTATGTTCGTATCGACCGTCGTCGTAAATTGCCGGCCTCCATTCTTTTGCGCGCCCTCGGTTTTACCTCTGAGCAAATGCTGGAAATGTTCTTCGATACCAGCCGTTTCCGCATTGCTGATGGGCAGTACATGTTGGAATTGGTACCGTCGCGTCTCCGTGGTGATATTGCAACGTTTGATATCGTCGATACCGATGGCAACGTAATCGTTGAAGAAGGTCGTCGTGTAACCGCTCGTCATATCCGCGAACTTGAAAAGAGCGGTGTGACCGAGATGGTTGTTCCCCGTGATTATTTGCTCGGGCGCCGCCTGGCTCGCGATTTGGCGGATACGGAGACCGGTGAGCTTCTATTTGAATGTAACACCGAAATCACTGAAGAAATTCTGGTTAAGGTCGAAGAGTTGGGCCTGGAAGAGATCCAGACGCTTTATACCAATGAGCTGGATTGCGGTCCTTTTGTCTCGGATACACTGTTGATCGATCCGACTCGTACTGAGTTGGAAGCGCTTATCGAAATCTATCGCATGATGCGCCCGGGTGAGCCGCCGACCAAAGAGTCTGCAGAAGCTCTTTTCCAGAACCTGTTCTTCTCGCAAGAGCGTTATGACTTGTCGGCCGTTGGACGAATGAAGTTTAACCGTAGGCTGGCACGTGGCGTTGACGAGGGTAGCGGTACTCTGTCGAACGACGACATTGTCGATGTTCTTAAAACCCTGGTGGATATTCGCAACGGTAAAGGCGTTGTAGATGATATTGACCACTTGGGTAACCGTCGTGTGCGTTCTGTAGGTGAGATGGCGGAAAACCAATTCCGAGTTGGCCTTGTTCGTGTGGAGCGGGCGGTTAAAGAGCGTCTCTCTATGGCCGAGTCCGAAGGTTTGATGCCTCAGGATTTGATCAACGCTAAACCGGTCGCTGCTGCAGTGAAGGAATTCTTTGGATCCTCTCAGCTGTCTCAGTTTATGGACCAGAACAACCCCTTGTCTGAGGTCACGCACAAGCGCCGCGTCTCCGCATTGGGGCCTGGTGGTTTGACGCGCGAGCGCGCGGGATTTGAGGTGCGGGATGTGCATCCAACTCACTATGGTCGGGTATGCCCAATCGAGACGCCTGAAGGTCCAAACATTGGTTTGATCAACTCGCTGGCGACCTATTCGCGCACTAACAGCTACGGCTTCTTGGAAGCGCCTTACCGTCGTGTTGTCGATGGCGTTGCTACTGATGAGATCGAGTATCTGTCGGCGATCAATGAGTCCGGTTACATTATTGCCCAGGCTTCTGCGCAGCTGGATGAGAACAACCGTCTCGTTGACGAATTGGTTTCGGTTCGGCACATGGGGGAGTTTACCTTCAAGTCTGCCGACGAAGTTGAGTATATGGATGTCTCGCCGCGTCAGGTTGTATCTGTTGCAGCGTCGCTGATTCCGTTCCTCGAGCACGATGATGCGAACCGCGCGCTTATGGGATCGAACATGCAGCGACAAGCTGTGCCTACCTTGAAGGCAGAGAAGCCTCTGGTGGGTACCGGTATGGAGCGTAATGTTGCTTCCGACTCAGGTGTTTGTGTTGTTGCCAAGCGTGGTGGTGTTATCGAGCGCGTGGATGCAGCGAGGATTGTAGTCAAGGCCAATGATTCAGAGACTGAATCAGGCGATGCCGGTGTCGATATCTACAACCTGATCAAGTACACCCGGTCCAACCAGAATACCTGTATCAATCAGCGCCCCATCGTAAAAACGGGTGACATGGTTGCTCGCGGTGACATTCTAGCTGATGGTCCATCCGTTGATTTGGGTGAGCTGGCGTTGGGTCAGAACATGCGTATCGCGTTCATGCCCTGGAACGGATACAACTTCGAGGATTCCATTTTGGTTTCCGAGCGAGTTGTACAGGAAGATCGCTTCACTACGATCCACATTCAGGAGCTGACGTGTATCTCTCGCGATACCAAATTGGGTAGTGAAGAAATCACGGCAGATATTCCCAACGTGGGTGAAGGCGCGCTCTCCAAGCTGGATGAATCCGGTGTGGTTTATATCGGTGCTGAAGTCGGTCCTGGCGATATCCTGGTCGGTAAAGTGACTCCTAAAGGAGAAACTCAGTTAACCCCAGAAGAAAAACTGTTACGTGCGATCTTCGGTGAAAAGGCCTCTGACGTAAAGGATACTTCTCTACGTGTTCCATCGAGCACCCGTGGAACGGTTATCGACGTGCAAGTGTTTACTCGCGATGGTCTCGAAAAAGATCAGCGCTCGCTGCAAATTGAAAAGGCGCAGCTGGACGCGGTCCGTAAAGACTTGAACGAAGAATATCGTATCGTTGAGTTGGCGACTTTCGAGCGCTTGCGAACAGCGTTGGAAGGTCAGGTCGTCGCTAGCGGTCCAGTCGCTAAGAAGGGCGAAGCCTTAACCGGCGACGTTTTGGACGGTTTGGCACCAGAGCAGTGGTTCAAGCTGCGCATGTCCGAAGATGCTCTCAATGAGCAGCTCGATCGTGCTGAGGAGCAGTTAGCCGAACGCCGTAAGATTCTTGATGAGCGCTTTGAAGACAAGAAGCGCAAGCTGGCAACCGGTGATGATCTGGCGCCAGGTGTACTGAAAATCGTTAAGGTGTATCTCGCGGTCAAGCGTCGCATTCAGCCTGGTGACAAGATGGCGGGTCGTCACGGTAACAAAGGTGTAATCTCGGTAATTATGCCGATCGAAGATATGCCATATGATGCCAATGGCGAGCCGGTCGATATCGTGCTTAATCCACTCGGTGTGCCTTCGCGAATGAACGTAGGCCAGATTCTTGAGACTCACTTGGGAATGGCAGCGAAGGGTCTTGGCAACAAGATCAACAATATGATCCGAGAACAAAAAGCTGTTGCTGAGGTTCGTGGTTTCCTTGATGAGGTTTATAACAAGGCCGGGGACTCCACGGCACGTGAAAACCTTGAATCCTTCTCTGACGGCGACGTCCTTGAGTTGGCCCACAATCTGTCGAAGGGTGTGCCAATGGCGACGCCAGTATTTGATGGAGCTAAAGAAGCCGAGATCAAGGAGCTCTTGCGTTTGGCGGATCTCTCAGACACTGGCCAAACTCAATTGTATGACGGACGCACGGGCGACGCCTTTGAGCGTCCGGTAACGGTTGGTTACATGTACATGCTCAAGCTCAACCACTTGGTGGATGACAAGATGCATGCTCGCTCGACGGGTTCTTACAGCTTGGTTACTCAGCAGCCGCTGGGTGGTAAGGCACAGTTTGGTGGTCAGCGCTTCGGGGAGATGGAAGTCTGGGCTCTCGAGGCATACGGTGCCGCCTATACTTTGCAAGAAATGTTGACCGTTAAGTCGGACGACGTGGCCGGCCGTACCAAGATGTACAAAAACATCGTTGATGGTGACCACCGCATGGAGCCGGGGATGCCGGAATCGTTCAATGTATTGGTTAAAGAGATTCGCTCTTTGGGTATCAATATCGAACTGGAAAACGAAAGTTAAGACAGTTGGTAAGTACCTTCCGGGCATCGCAACATGCCTGGGATGGGGCATTGGACTGGCAGTACACCTGAGTTCTTGAGTTCCGCTAGGCGGGACTCACTTTAAGATAACTGGAGACACAACCTTGAAAGATTTATTAAACCTTTTAAAGTCTCAAGGCCAAACTGAAGAGTTTGATTCCATTCGTATCGCTCTGGCATCACCAGAGATGATTCGTTCTTGGTCATTCGGTGAAGTTAAGAAGCCCGAAACCATCAACTACCGGACCTTCAAGCCCGAGCGCGAAGGTTTGTTCTGTGCCAAAATCTTTGGCCCAGTAAAAGACTATGAGTGCTTGTGTGGTAAGTACAAGCGCATGAAACACCGCGGTATTATTTGTGAAAAGTGTGGCGTTGAAGTGACACTTTCCAAAGTCCGCCGTGAGCGCATGGGTCACATAGAACTGGCTTGCCCGACGGCCCACATCTGGTTCCTGAAGTCTCTGCCAAGCCGTATGGGTCTGTTGTTGGATATGACACTTCGCAATATTGAGCGGGTGTTGTATTTCGAATCCTACGTTGTGACCGATCCAGGCATGACGACGTTGGAAAAAGGCCAGTTACTGACCGACGAGCAGTACTTTGAGGCCATGGAAGAATTTGGCGACGAATTTGAAGCGAAGATGGGTGCTGAAGCCATCCAGGAATTGATGCGTGACATCGACCTGGAGCAGGAAATTCAGACTCTGCGTGAAGAAATTCCGTCAACGAATTCTGAAACCAAAATCAAGAAGTTGTCTAAGCGCCTCAAGCTTCTGGAAGCATTTTACAACTCCGGTAACAAGCCCGAGTGGATGGTCTTGGAAGCTCTGCCGGTCCTGCCGCCCGATCTGCGTCCTCTAGTTCCTCTTGATGGCGGCCGCTTCGCCACCTCAGATCTGAATGATCTGTATCGTCGCGTAATCAACCGGAACAACCGCCTCAAGCGGCTGTTGGATCTGAACGCGCCGGACATCATCGTCCGCAACGAAAAGCGCATGCTGCAGGAATCCGTGGATGCACTGCTGGATAACGGCCGTCGCGGCCGCGCTATCACCGGCTCGAATAAGCGTCCTCTCAAATCTCTGGCTGACATGATTAAAGGTAAGCAGGGACGGTTCCGTCAGAACCTGCTCGGTAAGCGTGTTGACTACTCCGGTCGTTCGGTGATCGTGGTGGGACCAACCTTGCGCCTGCATCAGTGCGGTCTGCCTAAGAAAATGGCTCTGGAGCTGTTCAAGCCCTTTATTTTCAGCAAGCTGGAAACCCGTGGTCTGGCAACAACCATCAAAGCGGCCAAGAAAATGGTCGAGCGCGAAGAGGCGGTTGTCTGGGATATTCTCGACGAAGTCATTCGTGAGCATCCGGTCATGCTGAACCGGGCGCCCACTCTGCACCGTCTTGGTATTCAGGCCTTCGAGCCAGTGCTGATTGAAGGTAAGGCTATCCAGCTGCACCCACTGGTCTGTGCGGCGTATAACGCCGACTTTGACGGCGACCAGATGGCTGTTCACGTTCCGCTGACGTTGGAAGCCCAGCTTGAAGCCCGTGCGCTGATGATGTCGACCAACAACATCCTGTCTCCCGCCTCCGGTGAGCCGATTATTGTACCGTCTCAGGACGTTGTACTCGGCCTGTACTGGATGACCCGTGAGCGCGTCAATGCGTTAGGCGAGGGTATGGTTTTTGCCGACACCAAGGAGGTTTCACGGGCGTATCAGGCCAAGCAAGTTGGGCTGCAGGCGCGCATTAAGGTACGGATTGAACAGAATGTATTGCAGGAAGGTGGCGAAATGGTGAACTCCACCGGGCTGCTGGAGACCACTGTTGGTCGAGTGCTTCTGTGGGATATCGTACCCAAAGGAATTCCTTTCTCCCAGGTTAATCGGGCGATGGTTAAAAAGGCGATTTCACAGATTATCAATCTGTGCTATCGAACCGTCGGTTTGAAAGCGACAGTCATATTTGCTGACCGCCTGATGTATATGGGTTATGAGTACTCTACCAAGTCAGGTTCTTCGATCGGTGTGAATGACTTTGAAATCCCTGCCGAGAAAGAATCTTTGGTTGCTGCGGCGGAAGCCGAAGTACTGGAAATCGAATCACAGTACGCCTCTGGTCTGGTGACTCAAGGGGAGAAGTACAATAAGGTGATCGACATCTGGTCTCGTGCTAATGACCTGGTCGCCAAGTCGATGATGGTAGGTATCAGTAAAGAAGCCATCATTAACCGTGATGGCGAAGAGGAAGAGCAGGATTCGTTCAACTCTGTCTACATGTACGCGGATTCAGGCGCTCGGGGTTCCCCAGCCCAGATCCGCCAGCTGGCGGGTATGCGGGGCCTGATGGCCAAGCCGGATGGCTCTATTATTGAGACGCCTATTACGGCGAACTTCCGTGAAGGTCTGAACGTTGGTCAGTACTTTATTTCGACCCACGGTGCGCGGAAAGGACTGGCGGATACCGCACTCAAAACCGCTAACTCAGGATATCTGACCCGTCGTCTCGTTGACGTGGCTCAAGACGTTGTTGTCACCGAAACTGACTGCGGAACCGATGGCGGTTTAACCATGGCCCCAGTTATTGAAGGTGGCGACGTCATTGAATCTTTGGGTGATCGGATCCTGGGTCGAGTGGTTGCTCGCGATGTCATGCGTGAGGGCACCGAAGAGATTCTGGTTCCCGCTGGCACCATGATCGATGAGAAATGGGTAGAACGCATCGAAGAGTTCGGCATTGATGAAGTCATGGTTCGCTCCCCGATTACCTGTGAAACTCGCCATGGTATCTGCGCTCAGTGCTACGGTCGTGATCTTGCGCGTGGTCACCGCGTCAATCCCGGCGAGTCTGTTGGTGTAATCGCGGCTCAGTCTATTGGTGAGCCTGGTACTCAGCTGACGATGCGGACCTTCCACATCGGTGGGGCGGCGAGCAGGGCGTCTGCTGTTGATAATGTCCAGGTCAAGCAAGACGGTGTTGTGCGTTTGATTAACCTTAAAGTGGTTGAAAACGCAAATGGTCACTTGGTCGCTGTGTCTCGTTCTGGTGAGTTGGCGGTCGCTGATTCCAACGGTCGTGAGCGCGAGCGCTATAAGGTGCCGTACGGTGCAGAGATCAGTGTACGCGATGGCGATAACGTTGATGGCGGTCAAATCGTCGCGAAATGGGATCCGCATACACACCCGATTGTTACAGAAGTTGCCGGTACGGTTTTGTTTGCCGGTATGGAAGACAGTCTTTCCATTCGCCGTCAGACAGACGAACTGACTGGCTTGACCTCTATCGAAGTTATGGATCCCGGTGAGCGGCCTGCGGCGGGTAAAGATCTGAAGCCGGCGATTACGCTGATTGATGATGAGGGTAATGAGCTGTATTTGGCGAATACGAACGTCCCAGCCCATTACATGCTGCCTTCAAAAGCGATCGTCAGTATCAGTAACGGCGACAAGATTCAGGTCGGTGACATCATTGCTCGTATTCCTCAAGAGGGGTCAAAAACTCGGGATATCACCGGTGGTTTGCCACGAGTTGCCGATTTGTTTGAAGCCCGTAAGCCAAAAGAGCCGTCCATTTTGGCGGAAATATCAGGGACTATTTCATTCGGTAAAGAAACTAAAGGTAAACGTCGCTTGGTTATCACCCCGAGCAATGGCGAGTTGCTAGCCGATGGTAGCACTCACTGGGAGCAGCTGATTCCTAAGCATCGTCAGTTGACCGTGTTTGAAGGGGAGCAGGTTGCCAAGGGGGAAGTTGTATCCGATGGTCCAAGTAATCCTCACGATATCCTGCGTCTACAGGGCGTAGAGTCGTTGGCGAATTACATCACCAATGAAATCCAGGAGGTGTATCGCCTCCAGGGTGTGAAAATTAACGATAAGCACATTGAAGTCATTATTCGTCAGATGCTCCGCAAAGTGGAGATCGCCTCGATGGGTGACTCATCCTTCGTTAAAGGTGAGCAGGCGGAGTATGTGAAGGTTCTGGAGGAAAATGAGAAATTGCGTGGTGAAGATCGGCAGCCTGCTCAATATGAGCGGCAACTGCTTGGAATCACCAAGGCGTCTTTGGCGACAGAGTCCTTTATTTCTGCCGCGTCCTTCCAGGAAACGACTCGAGTGCTAACGGAAGCTGCGGTGACTGGAAAGGTCGACAGCCTGCGAGGTCTGAAGGAGAACGTCGTTGTTGGCCGCTTGATTCCTGCTGGTACCGGTCTGGCATATCATGCTGATCGCCGTCGTCGTCGTGATATGGAAGCGTCGGTTGAGTCCGAAGGGCCAACGGCAGCAGAGGTAGAAGCAGCCTTGACTGAAGCCTTGAAGTCCAGCGCGTCCTAAGACAAGTCTCCAACGTGAGCCCCCAAGTGGGGTTCACGGGCTATCCATCCTTCTGTCGTTCTTCAGTCTTGATTTAATATGTGGTGGTGCGTAGAATGCGCCACCCTATTTTGTTTGTGTCAATCGGATTTCAGGGGCCACCTGAAATCTTTTATTTAATTCACCTGTTTGCTCCCGACGCAGCAACACCGCGCGGGATACGTTTTTGGAGTAATTGATGGCAACGATTAACCAGTTGGTTCGTAAGCCGAGAAAACGCAAGCTGGCCAAGAGTGACGTACCTGCTTTGCAGGGCTGTCCTCAGCGTCGCGGTGTGTGTACTCGCGTTTACACGACCACTCCCAAGAAGCCTAACTCAGCACTGCGAAAAGTTTGCCGTGTGCGTTTGACCAGCGGCTTCGAAGTCACCTCATATATCGGTGGTGAAGGTCACAACCTGCAGGAACACAGTGTGGTTCTAATTCGCGGCGGTCGTGTAAAGGATTTGCCGGGTGTTCGCTATCACACAGTTCGCGGAAGCTTGGACACCTCTGGTGTTAACAACCGGAAGCAGGCTCGTTCCAAGTACGGAGCCAAGCGTCCTAAATAATCTTTAGCAAATGCCCTGGCACGCGAGGGTGTTTGCTTGCTGAATGAATGACTGAGTCTCGCCTTGTGGTGAGAGTAAGGCCGGGTGCTTTATCCTGGAGAGTCCTGAAGAGAGTTTACGAATATGCCAAGAAGAAGAGTTGTCGCGAAACGCGAAGTATTGCCAGATCCCAAATACGGGAATGTGACTTTAGCCAAGTTTATGAACATGGTTATGGTTAGTGGCAAGAAGTCTGTCGCAGAGAGAATCGTGTACGGAGCACTTGATACCGTTGCGGATAAAACCAAACAGGATGCAATCGAGGTGTTTGATGAAGCGCTCGATAAAATTGCACCGTTGGTTGAGGTAAAGTCCCGCCGTGTTGGTGGTGCAACCTACCAGGTACCGGTTGAAGTCCGTCCATCTCGTCGTCAGGCTCTGGCAATGCGCTGGCTTGTAGAGTTCTCGCGCAAGCGCGGTGAGAAGTCAATGGCCGCTCGCCTCGCAGGTGAATTGATTGATGCAGCACAGGGTAAGGGCGGCGCCGTGAAAAAGCGCGAAGACGTCCATCGTATGGCCGAAGCAAACAAGGCGTTCTCTCACTACCGTTTTTAACCGTTATTGTGGGAACCCTGATAAGGGCTATAGCTCAGAGAGAGCAAAACAAAAGGCAGCATCAGGCTGCCTTTTGTTGTTCATAACAGGCAGAAACGGAAGGTATTTTCATGGCTCGCAAAACTCCCATTTCCCGCTATCGCAATATTGGCATTTGCGCCCATGTGGACGCAGGAAAGACTACAACGACAGAGCGGGTGCTGTTTTACACTGGGTTGTCTCACAAGATTGGTGAGGTGCACGATGGCGCTGCGACCATGGATTGGATGGAGCAAGAGCAGGAGCGTGGAATTACCATCACCTCTGCGGCGACAACGTGTTTCTGGGCTGGTATGCAACAGCAGTTTGATCAGCACCGTATTAATATCATTGACACTCCTGGACACGTTGATTTCACGATTGAGGTGGAGCGGTCTCTGCGGGTGCTTGACGGCGCGGTGGTGGTGCTCTGTGGTTCTTCGGGTGTCCAGCCGCAAACTGAGACTGTTTGGCGTCAGGCAAACAAGTATGAGGTTCCGCGCTTAGTCTTCGTCAATAAGATGGATCGCGCTGGCGCTGATTTTATGATGGTTGTCGATCAACTTAAGAAAAAGTTGAACGCAAATCCGGTTCCTCTGCAGATGACTATAGGTGCTGAGGATCAATTTGAGGGCGTGGTCGATCTGGTCAAGATGAAAGCCATCCATTGGAATCCCGACGATATGGGGATGACTTTTGACTACGGAGATATTCCTGCAGAGCTTCAAGATGAATGCGAAAGTATGCGTGAATATCTGGTCGAGTCGGCTGCGGAAGCCAGTGAAGAACTGATGGAGCTTTATCTGGAGGAGGGGGAGCTCTCAGAAGAGCAGATTAAGACGGGGATTCGTCTGCGTACCTTAGCAAACGAAATTGTTCCAGTTGTCGGAGGTTCTGCTTTTAAAAATAAGGGCGTTCAGGCAATGCTGGATGCGGTCATCGAGTACCTGCCATCTCCGGTTGAGGTGAAAGCCATTGAGGGGCATTTGGAAGATGACGAATCTATCGAAACGCGCGAGGCTGATGATAAAGCCCCTTTTGCGGCTTTGGCGTTCAAAATTGCGACGGACCCATTCGTTGGTACTTTAACGTTTTTCCGAGTCTATTCGGGGACCTTGGCCAGTGGAACTGCGGTTTATAACTCGGTAAAAGGAAAACGGGAGAGAATCGGTCGGATGGTGCAAATGCACTCGAATTCTCGCGAAGAAATTAAAGAGGTGTTGGCCGGTGATATCGCTGCTGCTATCGGCCTTAAAGATACGACCACAGGCGATACGTTGTGCTCGGAATCTGCCAAAATTGTGCTTGAGCGAATGGACTTTCCGGAGCCAGTGATTTCCGTTGCGGTCGAGCCGAGAACGCAAGCGGATCAGGAAAAAATGTCGATTGCTCTGGGTAAGCTGGCGCAAGAGGATCCGTCTTTCCGAGTCAAGACCGATGAAGAAACTGGCCAGACGATCATCTCTGGGATGGGTGAGTTGCACCTCGATATTATCGTCGACCGTATGCGGCGTGAGTTTAGTGTCGAGGCAAACATTGGTAAGCCTCAGGTGGCTTACAGAGAGCGGATAACTCGCTCCAGTGAGATCGAAGGTAAGTTCGTCCGTCAATCTGGAGGCCGGGGACAATATGGGCATGTCTGGATTCGGTTTGAGCCAGCTGACGATGAGAACGCTGAGGGGTTGGAGTTCGTCAATGAGATCGTTGGCGGCGCCGTTCCTAGAGAGTATATTCCGGCCATTGAAAAGGGCATTAGTGATCAGATGCAAAATGGTGTGCTGGCTGGTTACCCGTTGCTTGGTCTGAAGGCGACCGTTTATGACGGCTCTTATCATGATGTAGACTCTAACGAAATGGCGTTTAAAATTGCCGCTTCGATGGCAACCAAAAAGTTGGCTTCGGAAGGGGGGGCGGTTTTGTTGGAGCCCATGATGAAAGTAGAAGTCGTCACTCCCGAGGAAAATATGGGGGATGTGGTTGGTGATCTCAATCGTCGGCGCGGCTTGATTCATGGAATGGAGGAAAGCCCTTCCGGCAAGATTGTGAATGCCGAAGTGCCGTTAGCAGAAATGTTTGGTTATGCCACAGATCTGCGGTCTGCGACACAAGGGCGTGCAACCTTCACAATGGAGTTTCTGCATTATGCGGATGCGCCTAAAAATGTGGCAGATGAGATCATCTCCAGAAACACCTGAGGTTCCCGTCACAGAATCTCTTTTTAATTAATCTCACTTGAACAGTTAGAAACAGAGGAAAATAAAGTGGCAAAAGAAACATTTGAACGTTCCAAGCCGCACGTTAACGTGGGCACGATTGGTCACGTTGACCATGGTAAGACAACGCTGACTGCGGCGCTGACACGCGTATGTGCGGAAGTTTGGGGCGGATCGGCTGTTGCGTTTGACGGTATCGACAATGCGCCGGAAGAGCGTGAGCGTGGTATCACCATCGCGACATCTCACGTTGAGTACGATTCACCGGATCGTCACTACGCGCACGTTGACTGCCCAGGGCACGCGGATTATGTGAAGAACATGATTACCGGTGCGGCACAAATGGACGGTGCGATTTTGGTGTGTGGTGCGACTGACGGCCCGATGCCTCAAACTCGCGAGCACATCCTGTTGTCCCGTCAGGTCGGTGTACCTTACATCGTTGTGTTTCTGAACAAGGCTGACCTGCTGGCGGAAGACTGTGGCGGCGTGGATTCAGAAGAATACGCTGAAATGCTTGAGCTGGTAGAGATGGAGTTGCGTGAGCTTCTGGATACCTACGAGTTCCCAGGTGATGATACTCCGATCATTGCGGGTTCTGCGCTGATGGCTCTGAACGGCGAAGACGACAATGAGCTTGGTACGACTGCTGTTAAGAAGTTGGTAGAAACGCTCGACAGCTATATCCCTGAGCCAGAGCGTGCGATCGACGGTGCGTTCATTATGCCAATCGAAGACGTTTTCTCGATTCAGGGTCGTGGTACGGTTGTTACTGGTCGTGTAGAGCGCGGTATCATCAAGGTTGGTGAAGAGATCGAAATTATCGGTATCAAAGACACCACCAAGACCACCTGTACCGGTGTTGAAATGTTCCGCAAGCTGTTGGACGAAGGTCGCGCTGGTGAGAACGTTGGTGTTCTGTTGCGTGGTACCAAGCGTGACGAAGTTGAGCGTGGACAGGTTCTGGCGAAGCCAGGTTCTATCACCCCTCACACCAAGTTTGAAGGCGAAGTCTACGTTCTGTCCAAGGAAGAAGGTGGTCGTCATACCCCATTCTTCAAAGGCTACCGTCCACAGTTTTACTTCCGTACTACGGACGTGACTGGTGCGTGTGAACTGCCGGAAGGTGTAGAAATGGTTATGCCTGGTGACAACATTCAGATGACTGTTACCCTGATCTGCCCGATTGCGATGGACGAAGGTCTGCGTTTCGCGATCCGTGAAGGCGGTCGTACTGTAGGTGCGGGTGTGGTTGCTAAAATCCTCGAGTGATTCTGTCCATTCTAGGTGTCGTTCTATACTTAAACGGGGAGTCTGACTCCCCGTTTTTGTTTCGGCATGGTAGGCAGGGTCGGCATGATAGCTCTGAGTGAATGCGTAAGGAGATGATGTGGCGGATTTTGATGCGGTCGTAATTGGTGCAGGTGTCGTCGGTTTGGCGGTGGCGCGTGAGTTAGCCAAGGCTGGTGGCAGTGTGCTGGTTATTGAGCGCCATCGTGGTATCGGTGAAGAGACCAGTTCGCGTAATAGTGAAGTGATACATGCTGGTATTTACTACCCTCAGGGCAGTTTTAAGGCGCGTATGTGTGTCGCTGGGCGTGACATGTTATATGCCTATTGTTCTGAAAAGAATATCGAGCACAAGCGCGTTGGTAAATTGATCGTTGCGCGCGGTCAGCGGCAACTTGAGGGTTTGAAGGGAATCTATGAGAAGGCACTTACCAACGGAGTGGCGGATGTTCGCTATGTAGAGCAAGAGGAGTTGGTAGAAATTGAGCCGGCTTTGCAATCTGATCGGGCAATACTTTCTCCGTCGACCGGCATTATTAACAGTCACGAACTGATGCTAGCACTTCAAGGTGATATGGAGGACGCTGGCGGCGTTATTGTTTTGGCAACACCGTTTGTAGGGGGCGTCTATCGCGGCAGCGAGTTTATCATTCGCACTGGCGGTGAGGATCCTGCGGAAATATCCGCCTCAGCGCTGTATAACTGTGGTGGTCTATCAGCATGGGATGTGGCTGGTGCATTAGAGGGGATGCCCCAAGACAGGATTCCGCCGCGATATCTTTCAAAAGGCTGTTATTTTTCACTTTCCGGAAAAACACCATTTTCACGGTTGATCTATCCTTTGCCCAATGAAGTGGGGCTTGGGACTCATTTGACTTTAGATCTTCAGGGGCGTGCTCGCTTTGGGCCAGATACCAGGTGGATTGATCGAATCGACTATCAGGTTGAGGAAGAGCGGGTAGGGGAGTTTTATCGGGCAGTCCGAGAATACTATCCTGCGCTAGCGGATGGTCAGTTAATACCCGCCTATTCAGGGATTCGGCCGAAAATAGTTGGCCCAGGGGCTGCTGCGGCAGATTTTATGGTGCAGTATGGAGAGGAGTTCGGCATGCCGGGCTGGGTTTCTCTATATGGTATTGAGTCGCCAGGATTAACGTCTTGCCTGGCTTTAGCCCAATATGTGGCTGACGTAAAAAAATAAGATTTTTTCCTGATTTCAGTGTTGACTCTTTATTGGCCGCTCTATAGAATTCCGCTTCCTTTTTCGGGGAACATCAAGAAAAAGGTCAGTGAAGCCATCTTACTTGGCTTTAGTTCTTTGAGACATTATGGAGTTTGGTTCAATGCAGAATCAGCGTATTCGCATTCGCCTGAAGGCGTTTGATCACAAATTGATCGACACTTCTACCCAGGAAATTGTTGAGACTGCTAAGCGTACCGGAGCACAGGTTCGCGGCCCGATTCCCCTGCCAACTCGCAAAGAGCGTTACACCGTTTTGATCTCTCCGCATGTTAATAAAGATGCTCGAGATCAGTACGAAATCCGCACCCATAAGCGGCTTCTTGATATTGTTGAGCCAACGGAAAAAACTGTTGATGCTCTCATGAAGCTCGATCTTGCAGCGGGTGTTGAGGTTCAGATTAGCTTGGGCTAATCAGCGGTAGTGGTATTACGGCAGCAGTAGTAATTTAACCAAATTTGTTCAACCGAGTCCGGAACAGCCGGGCGCGTGTAATGCTCTGAAAAGGGCAGCCATAGCGGGTGATAGCCCCGTGCACTGAGAGGTTTCTAAAATGACTGTAGGTCTAGTCGGCCGCAAGTGCGGCATGACGCGCGTTTTCAAT
This sequence comes from Pseudomaricurvus sp. ABR4_320, assembly GCF_056159445.1. Lineage (NCBI taxonomy): Bacteria > Pseudomonadati > Pseudomonadota > Gammaproteobacteria > Cellvibrionales > Cellvibrionaceae > Pseudomaricurvus > Pseudomaricurvus sp. ABR4_320. Next base: position 43,882 of record NZ_JBSWVF010000021.1, read on the forward strand.
GAAGACGGTGCGTCCCTCCCTGTGACTGTGATTGAGGTTTCGCCCAATCGCATTACCCAAATTAAGAGCGAAGAAACTGATGGCTACTCGGCGGTACAGGTTACCGTTGGTGAGCGTCGGGCATCCCGTGTATCCAAGGCTCAAGCCGGACACTTTTCAAAAGCTTCAACTGAGGCTGGTCGAGGTGTTTGGGAGCTGCGCAATCCTGCTGAAGAAGCCTTTGATGTTGGTGGTGAAATTGGTGTGGCTTCTTTTGAGGCCGGCCAGTATGTCGACATTACTGGTACTTCCAAAGGTAAAGGTTTTGCTGGCGGTGTGAAGCGTTGGAACTTCCGTACCCAGGATGCTACGCACGGCAACTCTCTTTCGCATCGTGCCCCCGGTTCTATTGGGCAGTGTCAGACCCCTGGACGAGTATTCAAAGGCAAGAAGATGGCTGGGCACATGGGTGCTGAGCGCGTCACTGTGCAGAATCTCGAAATCGTTCGTGTAGATGCAGAGCGTAATCTCCTGTTGGTCAAAGGCGCTATTCCTGGTGCTCCTGGCGGAGATGTTATCGTGCGGCCGGCAGTTAAGCGCCGTTAAGGTTAAGTGGGCAAAGGTTTAAAGCGATGGATTTGACTATTGCAACACCTGAGGGTGCCGCTGGAACGGTCTCTGTTTCAGAGGTGGCTTTTGGTAGAGAGTTTAACGAAGACTTGGTACATCAGGCAGTGACCGCATATTTGGCGGGCGCACGTCAGGGCACTAAATCTCAAAAAACTCGTTCGGAGGTTAGTGGTGGCGGCAAGAAGCCTTGGCGTCAAAAAGGAACTGGTCGTGCGAGAGCTGGCACCATACGCAGCCCTATTTGGCGTACAGGTGGTGTTACATTTGCAGCGAAACCGCGCGATTTTGCTCAGAAGCTGAACAAGAAGATGTACCGCGCAGCGCTGCGTTGCATTCTGTCTGAATTGGCTCGCCAAGAACGTCTGGTTGTCGTTGAAACGTTTGATGTTGAAGCGCCTAAAACGAAATTGCTTCTCCAGCAGTTGGCGCAATACAACATTAACGACGCGTTGATCGTTTCTGAAGATGTTAGTGAGAACTTGTTTCTTGCAGCTCGTAACCTGCATAAGGTCGAAATCAGAGACGCAGTGGGTGTAGATCCGGTCAGTTTGATTGGTTACGAGAAAGTTCTGGTAACTGTGTCTGCACTGAAGAAATTCGAGGAGATACTGGGATGAGCGAAGAGCGTATTTATAAGGTTCTGCTGGGCCCGGTGATTTCTGAAAAGGCTGCAGGCGCCGGAGATGCCAGTAATCAGGTGGTGTTTAAGGTAGTGCGCAACGCTGAAAAAGCTGAAATTAAAGCAGCGGTTGAAAAGCTGTTTGAAGTGAAGGTCGAAGGTGTGAGCACAATGGTCGTTAAAGGTAAGTCTCGCCGTACCCGTCACGGTATCGGGCGTACTAGCGACTGGAAAAAAGCCTATGTTCGTCTGGCCGATGGCCAGGAAATCGATTTTTCAGCTGGAAATTAAGGGGTTAAGGCGATGGCAATTGTAAAGCGTAAACCTACCTCGCCCGGCCGCCGGTTTGTAGTTAGTGTTGTTAATGGTGACCTGCATAAAGGGGCTCCACACGCACCTCTTCTCGAAAAGAAGTCCAAGTCCGGTGGGCGTAATAGCAGTGGTCGGATAACCACTCGTCACGTTGGTGGTGGTCATAAGCAACACTATCGCGTTATAGATTTTAAACGTAATAAAGACGGTATTCCGGCGAAGGTCGAGCGTTTGGAATATGATCCGAATCGTAGTGCACACATTGCATTGTTGTGTTACGCAGACGGTGAGCGTCGCTATATTATTGCGCCTAAAAATGTTAAGGCTGGTGACGTGGTTGAATCTGGCGAATTTGTTGCGATTAAGCCTGGTAATGCGTTACCAATCCGCAACATTCCGGTAGGTACACAGCTTCACTGTATTGAGTTGAAACCTGGTAAGGGCGCTCAAATCGCGCGTTCCGCCGGCGCATCAGCTCAATTGGTAGCGCGTGAAGGTCAATACGCTACTATCCGGCTTCGCAGTGGCGAAATGAGACGAGTTCTTGCCAACTGTCGTGCGACATTAGGTGAAGTATCTAACAGTGAGCATAATCTTCGCTCTCTGGGTAAGGCCGGTGCATCTCGTTGGAGAGGTGTTAGACCTACAGTCCGCGGTGTCGCGATGAACCCGGTTGACCACCCACACGGTGGTGGTGAAGGGCGCACTTCTGGTGGTCGTCACCCTGTTTCACCATGGGGTATGCCAACGAAAGGTGCTAAGACACGTAAAAACAAGCGCACGGATAAAATGATTGTCCGTCGCCGCGGAAAGAAATAAGTAAGCGATAGCTGAAACGACGAGGATAGCTACTGTGCCACGTTCACTGAAAAAAGGTCCCTTTATTGATCTGCACTTGATCAAAAAGGTAGAGACGGCAATTGAAAAAAACGACCGGAAACCAATCAAAACTTGGTCTCGTCGTTCAATGATTATGCCTGAAATGGTTGGTCTGACGATTGCCGTTCACAATGGGCGCCAGCATGTACCCGTAATCATCAACGAAGAGATGGTTGGGCACAAGCTTGGAGAATTTGCGGCTACTCGTACCTACCGGGGACACGTGGCCGATAAGAAGGCGAAACGCTAAGAGATTCAACGATGGAAATATCAGCGAAATTAAAAGGCGCTCAGCTCTCTGCTCAAAAAGCTCGTCTGGTTGCTGACCAGATTCGTGGTAAGCACGTTGAAGAGGCGCTGGACATATTGAATTTTAGCACTAAAAAAGGTGCTGCAATCGTCAAGAAGGTACTTGAGTCAGCTATAGCGAATGCTGAGCACAACGAAGGTGCCGATGTTGATGAACTGAAAGTATCGACAGTGTTTGTTGACGAAGGTCTGACAATGAAGCGTATTCGCCCACGTGCGAAAGGACGTGCGGACCGTATTTTTAAGCGCACTTGTCATATCACCGTCAAAGTAGCTGATCAATAAGAGACTGAATTTATGGGACAGAAAGTACATCCGACTGGAATTCGTCTTGGAATTATCAAGAAGCATACCTCTACTTGGTATGCTGGCAGCGATAATTATGCGGATAAACTCCACACGGATCTGAAAGTACGTGAGTACATAGGGAAGCAACTCTCCAATGCTTCTGTAAGTCGGATAGAAATCGAGCGGCCCGCGAATACTGCCCGAGTGACTATTCACACTGCACGTCCGGGTATCGTTATCGGTAAGAAGGGCGAAGATGTTGAACGCCTGCGAGCAGAAGTAAGCAAGCAGATGGGTTGCCCAGTACACATTAATATCGAAGAGATTCGCAAGCCTGATCTTGATGCGTTCCTGGTCGCTCAAAGTGTGGCTCAGCAGCTAGAGCGTCGTGTTATGTTTCGCCGCGCCATGAAACGTGCCGTTCAGAATGCGATGCGCCAAGGTGCTGAGGGAATCAAAATTCAGGTAAGTGGACGTCTCGGCGGTGCTGAGATTGCACGTACTGAATGGTACCGTGAAGGTCGAGTGCCGTTGCACACTTTGCGAGCGGACATCGATTACGCAACAGCGGAAGGTCTGACCACATACGGTATTATCGGTGTGAAGGTCTGGATATTTAAGGGCGAGGTTATCGGCGGTATGGAAGCTGTCGAAGAACAGTCCAAGAAAAAGAATTGATAGGGGGTACGCATCATGCTTCAACCTAAGCGTACGAAATTTCGTAAGCAACAAAAAGGTCGTAATCGCGGTTTAGCGCAACGCGGTTCTAAAGTGAGCTTTGGAGAGTTCGGCCTCAAAGCGAATGCACGCGGTCGTTTAACGGCCAGACAGATTGAAGCTGCTCGTCGAGCTATGACTCGTCATATCAAGAGGGGCGGAAAAATTTGGATTCGTGTTTTTCCAGATAAGCCAATTACCAATAAGCCTCTTGAAGTGAGACAGGGTAAAGGTAAGGGTAACGTTGAATACTGGGTTGCTCAGATTCAACCAGGTAAAGTTCTTTATGAAATGGAAGGCGTTTCAGAAGAGCTTGCAAGAGAGGCGTTTGCGCTAGCGGCGGCAAAACTGCCGTTTAATACGACATTTGTTAAGCGTACGGTGATGTGATGAAAATTCAGGAATTGCAGGAAAAGTCAGTTGAAGAACTGAAAGCTGAGCTTGTCAAGCAATTGGAAGAGCAGTTTCGTCTGCGTATGCAGGCTGCTACCGGCCAGCTGAATCAGACTCATCTTGTAAAATCGACCCGTCGCGACATTGCAAGAATAAAGACCGTTTTGAATCAGAAGGCAGGTGCGTAACCATGACAGATAAACTCGTCCGTCAGCTGAGCGGAAAGGTCGTAAGCGACAAAATGGATAAGACCATTACTGTACTCATCGAGCGTCGCGTAAAACACCCTCTTTATGGGAAATACGTGAGCAAATCAACAAAGTTGAAGGCGCATGATGAGAACAACGAGTGTAAGGCCGGCGACACAGTGACTATTGAAGAGTCTCGTCGTTTGTCGAAAACCAAAGCATGGTCACTGGTTAAAATTGTTGAGCGTGCAGCAGAGATCAATTGATCTCACGCACCGAGTATTTATTGGAGATAGGCGATGATTCAGGCGCAATCATACTTGGATGTGGCAGATAATAGCGGAGCCCGTCGTGTTATGTGCATCAAGGTTCTGGGCGGGTCGCATCGTCGTTACGCTGCCGTTGGCGACATTATTAAAGTGACCATTAAAGAAGCCATTCCGCGAGGAAAGGTTAAAAAGGGGCAGGTCATGAAAGCCGTTGTGGTTAGAACTAAGAAAGGTGTTCGTCGTCAAGACGGCTCTTTGATTAAGTTTGACGACAATGCAGCAGTGCTTCTGAATAACCAAGAGGCTCCGATCGGCACCCGTATATTTGGGCCGGTGACAAGAGAGCTTCGTGGCGAGAAATTTATGAAGATTATTTCTCTCGCTCCCGAAGTGATTTAGTGGTTGAGCGATTCACAGGATTACTAGTCATGCGCAAGATTAAAAGAGAAGACGAAGTTGTCGTCATTGCCGGTCGAGACAAAGGCAAGCGGGGCAAGGTCGTTAAGGTATTGAACGACGATAAAGTGATTGTTTCGGGCGTTCAGAAAATTAAGAAGCATCAGAAGCCAAACCCTCAAATGGGTGTCGCTGGAGGAATCGTAGAAAAAGAGGCGCCAATTCACGTCTCGAACGTTGCGATTTTTAACAGCGAAACTGGGAAAGCAGATCGTGTGGGTTTTAAAGTCCAAGACGATGGCAAAAAGGTGCGCGTGTTCAAATCGAACGGAAAGACTATCGACGCGTAATTTCGTGATCGTCACTCTATTTAATGGTTTATCGCAATGGCTAAGTTAAGAGAACTTTACCGAAACGAAATTAGTAAGCAACTTCAGGATGACCTGAAGATTGAAAACGTAATGGCAGTTCCACGTATCACTAAAATCACACTCAATATGGGTGTGGGTGAAGCGATCGGAGACAAGAAATTTCTTGAAAATGCTGTCAATGACTTGCGTCAGATCTCTGGCCAAAAGCCGGTAGTCACAAAAGCTCGTAAGTCTATCGCAGGCTTTAAAGTCCGCGAGGGATGGCCGATTGGTTGCAAGGTTACTCTACGTTCCGACAGAATGTATGAATTTTTGGAGCGTCTGATCAGTATTGCTATCCCGCGGGTACGTGACTTCCGTGGTATCAGCCCAAAGCAATTCGATGGGCGTGGTAATTTCTCTATGGGATTCAATGAGCAAATCATTTTCCCAGAGATTGATTACGATAAAATCGACAAGCTACGTGGGTTGGATATCTGTATCACGACAACAGCTCGTAACGATGCAGAAGGCCTTGCTTTGTTGAAGGCTTTTCAGTTCCCGTTCAAAGGCTGAGGAAGAGGATAAATGGCTAAGAAATCAATGATCGCGCGTGAAGCGAAACGTGCTAAGACAGTCGCTAAGTACGCCGAGAAGAGAAAAGAGCTTAAAGCAATCATCTGCAGCGTTAACAGCTCTGAAGAAGAAGTGTGGGAAGCCCAAGTTAAGCTTCAAAAGCTGCCCCGTGACGCCAGCCCTGCAAGACAACAGCGTCGTTGTAGCTTGACCGGTCGTCCTCATGGGGTTTATCGCAAGTTTGGCTTGTGCCGCAACAAACTAAGAGAAGCGGCCATGCGCGGCGATGTTCCTGGTCTCGTCAAGGCGAGCTGGTAAGCAGCTGAATTTATAGGAATTGAAATATGAGTATGCAAGATCCTTTGGCGGATATGCTGACCCGTATCAGAAACGCACAGCAGGTAGGTAAACTTGAAGTCGGTATGCCGTCTTCAAAGCTGAAAGTGAGCGTGGCGAAAGTTCTTACAGATGAGGGCTACGTCAATGGCTACAGTGTAAGCGAAGACGCCAAGCCGGTATTAACCATCGAGCTTAAATATTATGAAGGTAAGCCGGTAATTGCTGAATTGGATCGTGTAAGCCGTCCAGGTCTGCGTACTTACGCCGGTAAAGATGGCCTACCTTCCGTTCGCGGTGGTTTAGGTGTGGCAATTGTATCTACCAGTCTTGGTGTAATGACTGATCGCGCTGCGCGTAAAAATGGCGTCGGCGGTGAAGTTCTCTGTACCGTCTTCTGAGTTAGTTTACTGATAGTTTTTGTATAGAGAGAATTCGTCATGTCACGAGTTGCAAAGAATCCTGTCGAGCTGCCGAAGGGAGTTACTGTTCAATTAAGTGGACAGGAAATCCAGGTAAGTGGCGGTAACGGCAAGTTAGAGCATGTCATCCACAACAGTGTTCAGGTTGAGCAAGAAGACAATGTTCTGAAAATTTCGCCGAAAAGCAAAGCGGCGTCGGCTAACGCGCTGGCGGGTACTACTCGCGCATTAATCCAGAACATGGTTCAGGGCGTTTCTGCCGGTTTTGAACGTAAATTAGTTCTGACGGGCGTTGGTTATCGTGTTAAAGCATCCGGTAGTGAAGTTGATTTAACCTTGGGATATTCTCATCCGGTTATATACAAGCTTCCTGAGGGCGTTAAAGCAGAGACTCCTAGCCAGACAGAAGTCGTTCTTAAGAGTGCGGACAAACAACTGCTTGGTCAGGTTGCTGCTGAAATCAGAGCCTTCCGTCCGCCAGAGCCCTACAAAGGCAAGGGTGTGCGTTACTCTGATGAGCACGTACGCAGAAAAGAAGCCAAGAAGAAATAGGATTAGTGCAATGAACGCAAAGAAAGTGAGCCGTCTTCGCCGTGCCCGTCGGGCTCGCTCGAAGATCAAAGAGCTGGGCGTAAATCGCCTATGTATCAACCGGACACCTCGCCATATCTATGCGCAGGTTATAGCTGGTAGCGGTGACAAGGTGCTTGCAAGTGCATCTACTTTGGACAGTTCACTGCGCCAGGGTGCTACTGGTAATAAAGATGCAGCAGCTGCCGTAGGCAAGTTAATTGCTGAGCGAGCTAAAGCTGCTGGTGTTACCGAGGTGGCGTTCGATCGCTCTGGATTTAAATATCACGGTCGTGTGCAGGCTCTTGCCGACGCTGCTCGTGAAGCTGGACTGGAATTCTAAAGGTACTGTTATGGCTTTCAACAAGAAAGAAGAGCGCAACGAAGAAGGGTTTCAGGAAAAGCTCGTTCAAGTCAATCGCGTTGCTAAGACGGTAAAAGGCGGCCGGATTTTTAACTTTACAGCACTCACCGTCGTAGGCGATGGTAATGGTCGTGTTGGTTTCGGTCGAGGCAAAGCGCGCGAAGTTCCAGCAGCGATACAGAAGGCCATGGAGGCCGCCCGACGCAATATGGTCCAAGTTGAGCTGAATGGCGATACACTGCAATACGCGACCACTGGAAGTCACAGTGGTTCTAAGGTATTCATGCAGCCTGCATCGCAAGGTACTGGAGTTATTGCCGGGGGTGCAATGCGCTCCGTCTTTGAAATGGCGGGTGTTCAGAACGTTCTTGCCAAGTGCTATGGTTCAACAAACCCCGTGAATGTTGTTCGTGCAACTTTCAAGGCGCTGGAAGACATGGCTGCACCTGAAGCCGTGGCTGCCAAGCGTGGTAAGTCAGTAGAAGATATCTTGAACTGATTGGCGGTATCGCCTTGTCAGTTGGCAGAGATTCGGGACAGTAAAGATGGAAAAAAAATATCTGAAGGTTACTCAGCTGAAAAGTAACGCTGGTCGGCTCGCTAAGCACAAGGCTTGCTTGTCCGGATTGGGGTTGCGAAAAATCGGCCACTCTGTGACCGTTGAAGACACGCCGGCAGTTCGTGGCATGATCAACAAAGTTAATTATATGGTTAAAGTAGAGGGCGCGTGAGATGAGATTGAATTCACTGTCTCCAGCCGAAGGTCGCGTCAAAGACCGTCGCCGTGTTGGTCGCGGTATTGGTAGCGGGCTCGGTAAAACCGGTGGTCGTGGTCACAAAGGTCTTAAAGCTCGTAGCGGTGGCAGCGTCGCGCCAGGGTTTGAAGGCGGGCAGATGCCTTTACAGAAGCGCTTACCAAAGTACGGGTTTACGTCCCGTATCGGTCGCGTTTCAGAAGAGGTTCGCCTCGCAGAGCTAGCCAAGATTGATGCTGATGTCATCGATCTAGATGCATTGAAGCGTGCTGACGTCGTAGGCACGAACGTTCTGCGAGCTAAGGTCTTCCTTTCCGGTACCATAGAGAAAGCAGTCACCGTTAAAGGTCTGGCTGTTACTAAAGGTGCCAAGGCAGCGATTGAAGCTGCTGGCGGTAAGGTAGAAGAGTAATTACTGCAAATCGTTGGAGTGTAATCAACGATGGCTAACCGGTCATTGGTAAACCAGCAGAAAGGATTGGGCGAGCTTTGGGCTCGCCTTCGTTTTCTGTTTTTGGCAATAGTTGTCTATCGGATTGGTACCCATATTCCGGTTCCCGGGATCGACCCGGATCGTTTGGCAGCTCTTTTTAGTCAAAACGAGGGCACGATTCTCGGCCTCTTCAATATGTTTTCCGGTGGTGCTTTAGAGCGTATGAGTATTCTTGCGCTTGGCATCATGCCCTATATCTCTGCATCGATTATCATGCAGTTGATGTCGGCAGTGACACCGTCGCTGGAGCAGCTGAAGAAAGAGGGAGATGCAGGTCGTCGGAAGATTAATCAGTACACGCGTTATCTAACAGTGGTTCTTGCATTGGTTCAGGGGATTGGTATGACGGTCGGGTTCTCCGGCCAGGCGTACATGACCGGATTCAGCTTTTACTTCGTTGCGGTAACCTCTTTAGTTACTGGTGCTGTGTTTATGATGTGGCTGGGTGAGCAGGTCACTGAGCGGGGTATCGGCAACGGTATATCCATGCTGATCTTTGCCGGTATTGTTGCCGGTTTACCAAGCGCGGTCGGCCAAGCATTCGAAAGCGCGAGGCAGGGTGATTTACACATACTGTTGTTACTCGGTGTGACCTTCTTAGCCATTGCAGTCATTTGGCTGGTTGTGCGAATGGAGCGTGGCCAGCGTCGGATCACTGTGAATTATGCTAAACGCCAGCAGGGACGAAAGGTATACGCCGCCCAAAGTAGCCATTTGCCGCTTAAAGTGAATATGGCCGGGGTCATTCCAGCAATTTTCGCCAGTAGCATTTTGTTATTTCCGGCGTCAATAGCGCAATGGTTCGGGCAGGGCGGAGAAGGCCTCGGTAGCGAGATACTTCAGGAGATTGCTCTCGCGATTGGTCCTGGTCAACCGCTTAACTTTATTTTGTTCGCGGCGTTGATTGTCTTTTTCTGCTTCTTTTATACCGCGTTGATGTTTAACCCAAGTGAAGTTGCGGATAACCTGAAACGTTCGGGTGCCTATATCCCTGGTATTCGCCCTGGTGAACAGTCAGCTAAGTATATAGACAATGTGTTAACACGCTTGACCGTTGTCGGTGCAATTTATATCGCAGCCGTTTGTCTCTTACCGCAGTTTCTTGTGGTGGCAACAAACATTCCTTTCTATTTAGGAGGAACTTCGCTGTTGATTGTCGTCGTGGTGGTTATGGATTTCATGGCCCAGGTTCAATCTCATCTAATGTCGCATCAATACGACTCTTTGATGAAGAAAGCGAACCTTAAAGGCTATGGTGCATCGCGCTGATTTTATAAAGAGGTTATAGAAACCATGAAAGTTAGAGCATCAATCAAGAAAGTCTGTCGTAAGTGCAAGGTTGTGCGGCGCAAAGGCGTGTTGCGAGTGATTTGCAGCGCCGAGCCTCGCCACAAGCAGAGACAAGGTTAAATTAACCTTGTCTGCGGATCCAAAAAAGGTGATCCGTAGCATTTACTGGCAAGACTGGATTTTTGGGGGCATCGACTGTCGCTAAGGTAGAAATACCTTGGCTATTGCATTTCAGACAAATAGCTACTATCCTTCCGCACCTTTTTGGGCGAGGGTGGTTCTATTTGCCGTCGTTGCCGCAATAAAACCTGTAGGTGGAGTAAAATTAAATGGCTCGTATAGCAGGAGTCAATATCCCTGACAATAAGCATACCGTTATTGCGCTAACGTATGTGTATGGTATAGGTAGAACAACTGCACGTCAGATCTGTGCATCAACTGGAATCGCTGAAGCAACGAAAATCAGTGAGCTTGATGAGCAGCAAATCGATGCAGTACGCAATGAGGTCGCTAAGATCCAGGTCGAAGGTGATCTACGTCGTGAAGTGTCCATGAGTATCAAGCGGCTTATGGATTTGGGTTGCTACCGTGGTCTGCGTCATCGTCGCAGCCTGCCTGTGCGTGGTCAGCGTTCCAAAACTAACGCCAGAACCAGAAAAGGTCCTCGCAAACCTATTAAACGATAGGTTAGGCGAAGGTCTCTAGTTCTCACTATTTTTGGAAAAGGTCTAAATTACAATGGCAAAGCCAAGTAGCAAGCCCACAAAGAAAAAAGTTAAACAGACGGTCGTGGACGGTGTTGCTCACGTTCATGCGTCTTTCAATAACACGATTGTTACCATTACCGATCGTCAGGGAAATACTCTCTCTTGGGCTACGGCAGGTGGCTCAGGATTCCGTGGTTCTCGTAAGTCAACGCCATTTGCAGCCCAGGTTGCGGCGGAGCGAGCCGGTGAGGCCGCGAAAGAATACGGTTTGAAGAATCTAGATGTCGAGGTCAAAGGCCCTGGCCCAGGCCGTGAATCTGCGGTTCGTGCGCTGAATAATATTGGTTACAAAATTACCAATATTACGGATGTTACTCCGATTCCGCACAATGGTTGTCGTCCACCGAAGAAGCGCAGAGTATAAGGGGGTAGAGTCATGGCACGTTATATAGGACCAACTTGTAAGCTTTCCCGTCGTGAAGGAACAGATTTGTTCCTGAAAAGTGGCGCTCGCCCACTGGAATCGAAATGTAAAGTGGAGCACGCACCCGGTCAGCATGGTGTAAGACGCGGTCGCTTGTCCGATTACGGTGTTCAGTTGCGCGAAAAGCAAAAAGTTCGTCGTACTTACGGCGTCTTAGAGAAGCAATTTCGTAGCTATTACAAGGAAGCTGCTAGAATTAAAGGTGCGACGGGTGAGAACCTTCTTCGCTTGCTTGAATGCCGTCTGGACAACGTCGTATATCGTATTGGGTTTGGCGCCACTCGAGCGGAGTCTCGTCAGTTGGTCTCTCACAAAGCGATTTTAGTTAATGGAAAGACTGTAAACATCCCTTCTTATCAGATAAAGGTTGGTGATGTTGTTTCCGTTCGTGAAAAGTCCAAAAATCAGATGCGTATACAACAGGCTCTCACCTATGCCAGCCAGAGAGCTGAGGTAGAGTGGGTTGACGTAAATGCTGAGAAGAAAGAGGGTACCTTTAAACGTTACCCTGATCGTATAGATCTCCCAGCAGACATCAACGAGAACCTGATCGTAGAACTTTACTCCAAGTAACAGCTAACACCTGAAGGTATCCTAATGCAAAGTGCGGTTAACGAGTTTTTAACACCTCGGCATATCGACGTTACCGAAAGCAGCTCTACCCGAGCAAAAGTCGTTTTAGAGCCGCTGGAAAGGGGCTTTGGGCATACTCTTGGTAACGCGTTGCGTCGGATTCTTCTGTCCTCAATGCCCGGCTGTGCCGTGGTTGAGGCTGAGATCGATGGTGTGTTGCATGAATACAGTGCAATTGAAGGTGTTCAAGAAGACGTTATTGAGATTATGTTGAATCTCAAGGGCGTTGCGGTTGTTATGCACGGTAAGGACAAGGCTACATTGTCTTTGAACTTCCATGGTCCTGGCGTTGTTACTGCGGGTGATATCAAGGTTGATCACGATATCGAGATCAAAAACCCTGAGCATGTTATCGCTAACGTCACCGGCGATGTCGAGATGAAGATGAAGTTAACGGTTGCACGTGGCCGTGGCTATCAGCCTGCCGACGCTCGTCAGAGTGATGATGAAGAGACCCGTGCGATTGGTAAGCTTCATCTGGATGCATCTTTCAGCCCAGTTCGCAGTTTGGCGTATCAGGTGGAAAGCGCTCGTGTTGAACAGCGCACCGACCTTGACAAGCTGATTTTGGATCTGGAAACCAACGGTACCATCGAGCCTGAAGAGGCTATTCGCAGAGCTGCAACGATTTTACAGCAGCAGCTGGCGGTATTTGTTGATTTGGAAGGTGAGAAGGAAAGCGAGCCTGAAGAAAAAGAGGAAGAGATTGATCCAGTGCTGTTGCGGCCTGTGGATGATCTTGAACTCACCGTTCGGTCGGCGAACTGCTTGAAAGCAGAGAATATTTACTACATTGGGGATCTGATTCAGCGCACAGAAGTAGAGCTGTTAAAAACCCCGAACCTGGGTAAAAAGTCGCTTACTGAGATTAAAGACATACTCGCATCAAGAGGTTTGTCTTTGGGAATGCGTCTTGAGAATTGGCCTCCAGCCAGCCTGGCGAATGATGACAAGTTGGCGTAAAGCCAATTTGTTAATCGGGGCCTAATGTAGATTAGAATTTATTGGGATTTTTGTTATGCGTCATCGCCATAGTGGCCGGCAACTCAACCGGAATAGTTCGCATCGGAATGCGATGTTTAAGAATATGACTGTCTCTCTTGTAGAGCACGAGTTAATCAAAACTACTTTAGCTAAAGCTAAAGAGCTGCGTATGGTTGCTGAGCCACTCATTACACTTGGTAAGGCAGACAGCGTTGCGAATCGTCGTTTGGCGTTCAGTCGCCTTGGTAGCAAGAAGGCCGTAGGTAAGTTGTTTAATGAGCTTGGTCCTCGTTACGAAGGTCGTCCCGGAGGTTACCTGCGCATCATGAAATGTGGGTACCGGGCGGGTGATAAAGCGCCGATGGCGTATGTTGAGCTCGTCGATCGTCCTGCGGATGCGGAAGCTGTCGAAGAGTAGAGAAGGTTGATACTTTCTCTGAAAAGGCGCTTAGGCGCCTTTTTTTGTGCCTGAAATTTGTGGTGGGTTTATCTAATCGGGATCGGCTTATCGATTGGTAAGCTTAGGGTGGGATTTGTATTCTATATCGAGCTAGAATAGCTTAAAGATCACAGTGTTAAGGATGGATCCATGATAGTACCTATCATTATGGCGGGCGGTTCCGGAACTCGGCTGTGGCCGATGTCTAGGTCTCTTTATCCCAAGCAGTTTTTGCCATTAGTCAATGAAAAGACCATGTTGGAGGACACCTGTCAGCGTCTTGATGGGTTAGGCATTGAAGCGCCAATCGTTGTTTGTGGTGAAGATCACCGGTTTACTGTAGCGGAACAGCTTAGGGCGATGCCTGGTTGTGATGCCAGTAGTATCATTCTGGAACCCGCAGGACGTAATACCGCGCCAGCAATAGCGCTGGCGGCCTTGCAGGTGCAAAAGAGCTTCCCGGCAGAGGATGCGATGCTGTTGGTGTTAGCTGCAGATCATTCTATGAGTGACGTGAAAGCCTTTCATGAGGCAGTCGATATCGCTGCCTCTTATGCCGAGTCTGGTAAACTGATGACCTTTGGAATTGTGCCCACAGGTCCGGAAACAGGATATGGATACATCAAAACCGGCAGCCAATCTCCCAATGGTGCTTTCGATGTTGACGAGTTTGTCGAAAAGCCCGATCTTTCTACTGCAGAAAAATACGTCGGCGCCGGGACTTACCTCTGGAACAGTGGGATGTTTTTATTTAAGGCATCCGCTTACCTTAATGCATTAAAGACCTATCGGCCTGACATTTTTTCCGCGTGTGAAACCTCCATGTCCTCTGCAAAAGAAGACATGGATTTCGTGCGCCCAGAGAAAAGTGCGTTTTTAGCGTGTTCAGATGAGTCAGTTGACTACGCGGTGATGGAAAAAACGTCCGATGCCATGGTGGTTCCGCTCAGTTGTGGCTGGAGTGATGTTGGTTCATGGTCTGCGCTATGGGAGGTAGCTGAAAAGGACGAGTCTGGCAACGCGCTCTATGGGGACGTCATTTTAACGTCGACGAAAAACAGCTATGTACGCAGTGATTCTAAGTTAATTGCGACCGTTGGTGTCGAAAACCTGGTCGTTGTCGAAACCGATGATGCCATTATGGTTGCAGACAAAGGGGCAGTGCAAAACGTTAAAGATATTGTCTCGCATCTAAAGGCGGAAGGCCGATCAGAAACGAAATTACATCGTAAGGTCTATCGTCCTTGGGGGTACTATGATTCTATTGATTTTGGGGCGCGCTTTCAGGTTAAGCGAATTGTAGTAAAGCCTGGCGGAAAATTGAGCTTACAGAAGCATCATCATCGTGCAGAACACTGGATCGTTGTCAGTGGCACGGCCCAGGTTACACGTGGTGAAGAGGTGTTTTTGGTAACAGAAAATGAGTCTACATATATACCTTTGGGTACCACTCATCGACTTGAAAACCCGGGCACGATTGCTTTGGAGATGATTGAAGTGCAGTCCGGTTCGTATTTAGGGGAAGATGATATTGTTCGCTACGAAGATACTTATGGGCGTGATTGACGGAATTTGATCGTGATTTTTGTAAAAAAAGGGGCCAATTAGCCCCTTTTTTTATGCGTCACTGACGGTTAGTTGAACTCTTTCAGTGACTTGAACAAAGCAACAAGGTCTGACTCAGAAAGAGTATCAATCTTTCCTGAAAGCTCTTGAAGACGTCCAAGAACTTCTTCTTTCAGCTGCTCAGACGCAGCTGTGCCGCCTGTTCCTTGGCCTTCCGCAGAGCTAATAATCATACCTGCGCCGACAGTCCCATTGGTGAGACGGTCAATTATAATGAAGGCGCCGGTAATGCGGTTTTCTTTGTAGCTATCAAAAATCACTGGCGCGTCAAAAGAGAGGTTGCAAACAGCAATCTCGTTCAGTTCCAGCTGATCACAAGCACTTTGCTCGAATGTGTTAACGTCAATTTTGTAATCTATGCCGGTTACTGCGCCGACAGATTTTTTACTAACAAATTTGATCGCATAGCGCTTGTCTTTGATCATCGGCTCTTCGGCCATCCAAATAACATGTGCTTTAACACCGTTACTCACCTGTGGCAGAGCGTCCTTTTTCACCAGCATATCGCCGCGGCTACAGTCAATTTCATCTTCCAGCGTGAGCGTAATTGCCTGAGCTGCTGAAGCGGATGGAATGTCGCCATCGAATGTGGAAATGGTTTTAACTGTGCTGGTTTTGCCGGATGGCAGAGATACCACTTCATCGCCAGGAGCTACAGTACCAGAGGCGATCGTGCCAGCAAAACCACGGAAGTTCAGGTTAGGGCGAATGACGTACTGAACTGGCAGGCGGAAACTTTCATCTTTGGCATCGCGATTAATTTCGATGGTTTCCAGCAAGTTCATCAGAGGTTGGCCATCGAACCAAGGCATATGTTCAGATGGATTAACGACATTGTCACCGCGTAACGCTGAAATGGGCGCGAAACGAATGTCAGGAATATCCAGCTGGTTAGACAGTTCCATATATTCAGCGACGATTTCTTTGTATCGGTCTTCACTGTAGTCAACCAAGTCCATTTTGTTGATTGCAACGATGACATGCTTAATGCCAAGCAGTGAAACGATAAAACTGTGGCGGCGAGTTTGAGTCATGATGCCGTGACGCGCATCAACCATAACAATTGCAAGGTCGCAGTTAGATGCGCCAGTAGCCATGTTGCGTGTGTACTGCTCGTGCCCAGGCGTATCCGCGATAATAAACTTACGTTTATCTGTGGTGAAATAGCGGTAGGCTACATCAATAGTGATACCTTGCTCACGTTCGCTTTGAAGGCCGTCTACCAGTAATGCGAGATCGAACTCCTGATCCGTGGTATTGAATTTTTTAGAGTCGTTTTTGATCGCGGAGAGGTGATCTTCAAAAATCATTTTAGAGTCATGTAAAAGACGTCCAATCAACGTACTTTTACCGTCATCCACGCTACCACAGGTTAAAAACCGCAATAGCTCTTTGTTTTCGTGCTGATCCAGGTAAGTGAGGATATCCTGTTCAGCGAGTGCGCCAGATTCAATCATATCTATGTTCCGTAAACTGTTGCTTTGGAGCGGGTATATAACCGCACTCCGGATATTCGAAATTTAGAAAAGAAAATATTAGAAATAGCCTTCCATTTTTTTCTTTTCCATTGAGCCGGCTGAATCTGAATCGATGACTCGGCCTTGACGCTCAGATGTTTTGGTCAACAGCATTTCCTGAATGATTTCAGGCAGTGTTGCCGCTGAAGATTCGACGGCACCTGTCAGCGGATAGCATCCCAAGGTGCGGAAACGGACCATCTTCATTTCAGGGGTTTCACCGTCTTCCAGTGGCATGCGATCGTCATCTACCATGATCAAGGTTCCGTCGCGCTCTACGACAGGACGCTCTTTGGCAAAGTAGAGGTCTGGAATCTGAATGTTTTCTTTGTAGATATACTGCCAAATATCCAGCTCAGTCCAGTTGGAGAGAGGGAATACACGGATACTTTCGCCGCGATCGACGCTGCTGTTGTAGATGTTCCACAATTCTGGACGCTGGTTTTTTGGATCCCAGCGGTGGTTTTTGTCACGGAAGGAATACACACGCTCTTTGGCGCGAGATTTTTCTTCGTCTCGGCGGGCGCCACCAAAAGCAGCATCAAACTTGTAGTGGTTCAACGCTTGTTTGAGGCTTTCCGTTTTCATGATGTCGGTATGCTTGGCGCTGCCGTGTGTAAACGGGCCTACGCCCATCGCTATGCCATCGGGGTTGATATGCACCAGCAGGTCAAAGTCATATTCCACCGCCATGCGATCGCGAAATTCGATCATTTCATGGAATTTCCAAGTGGTATCGACATGGAGTAGAGGGAAGGGGATCTTGCCTGGGGCAAACGCTTTGCGTGCGAGGTGCAGCAGTACGGAAGAATCCTTACCTACGGAATAGAGCATGACAGGATTGTCGAATTCCGCTGCTACCTCACGGAAGATGTGAATACTCTCCGCTTCGAGCAACTTCAGGTGAGTCATTTTTGAATCAGTCATAGTGGGCCTTACTTAACGACAAAGGGTTAATCTGGAGGGGGCTGACTAAGCGGTCAGCAACCCCATTTCAATCAGTTGATTAATGACCGTTTCCACGGCCTGGGTCATGGAGTACTGCGACGTATCTATCCGCAGCTCCGGATTCTCTGGAATCTCGTAGGGATCGTCGATGCCGGTAAATCCTTTAATCTTGCCCTCTCGAGCCATGGCGTAGAGACCTTTGCGGTCACGGGATTCACAGACTTCGATGGGCGTTGCGACATGAACTTCAACGAAGACACCGCCTTCTTCCACCATTTGTCGCACCGCAGCACGGGTCACTTTATAGGGCGCGATGGGGGCGCAGATAGCAATACCGCCGTTCTTAGTGATTTCACTAGCGACATATCCAATACGCTGAATATTGAGGTCCCGATGCTCTTTAGAAAAGGTCAACTCGCTGGAGAGGTTTTTGCGTACGACATCGCCATCTAACAGGGAAACCTGACGTCCTCCCAGCTCCTTCAATTTGACCATAACACCGTTGGCGAGAGTGGATTTTCCTGAACCTGATAAGCCAGTAAAAAACAGAGTAAAACCTTGTTTGCTACGTGGGGGGAGAGTTCGATTCAGTTCTTCAACCACTTCCGGATAAGCGAACCATTCAGGAACCTTTTCACCATTGGCCAGCATTCTCTTCAGCTCAGCTCCGGAGATGTAGAGACCAGCCTCTCCTGACAGTAGCTCGTGTTCTTCGCAAAACTCTCCCCGTTCTTTGACGAAGCGGAGGAAAGGCGCACGCAGAATTTCAATGTTCAGTTCATTCTGGAAACTGGCAACCAATTCCTGTGAGTCAGTGGGGCCGTAAAAGAGTCCACCACGATTATTGCGTCCAGGTCCGGCATGGTCGCGGCCGACGATAAAGTGAGTAAATCCGTAGTTCTGACGGATAATGGCGTGCCAAAGCGCTTCGCGGGGGCCTGCCATGCGCATCGCCAGAGGGAGAAGGCTGATGGCAGCACTGCCTTGAGGAAAATGATTAACGATTTTCTCGTAGCAGCGCACACGGCAGTAGTGATCGATATCACCTGGTTTGGTTTTTCCGACGGCTGTGTGAATAACCACATTTGCCTGAGCCTTGGCCATCATACGCTTCATCATAATGATGTGCGCTTTGTGAATCGGATTGCGCGTTTGAAAGGCGATGACATTGCCCCAACCTTGCTCTGCGAAATAGTCTCGCAGTTGCGCCGGGTCGTTGCGATATTGCTTGAAGTCGTAGTGCAGTGGCGGTGTGACTCCGGTCAGCTTACCACCCACATAGATGGGGTTGGTTGCCTGGAGCAGAGCGCGTACGCCCGGGTGAGATTCATCCTGTACGCCAAAAACCTTTTCAGCTTCATAATTGCGATCAGGCTCCCATATATCGCCAATAGTAAGATTGGCGATAACGACACCTTCGGGATCACGCAAGGTAATTTCCTGACCCGTTTCGAGTTGGTCTGCAAACTCGCGAGTAATGTCCAGGTTAATCGGCATCGGCCAAAGGGTGCCGTCGGTGAGGCGCATGCCGGCCACGACCGATTCGTAATCTGCTTTATTGAGGAAGCCAGTCAGCGGTGAAAACGCACCGTTAAGCAGTAATTCGATATCGAACATCTGGCGGGCAGTCAGATCCCATGACAGGTTGGATCGAGCTTTTTCTTTCTCGTGTGCCAGGGCATCGCCAGTGGCATACAGATTGAGTAACTCACCACCGTGAGCGGTACTCGTTGACATTCAACGTGCTCCTTTCCAAAAATTTTTCAAGTGTGTGCAGTCTAAGGTATTCCAATGGATCTGAAAATCAGGATATTATGGATTTTAATATCGTTTTTTTAGGATTTCTTGTGAGGACCTATTGCGATCGTCTAAGTACACCATAAAGCAGTTGGAGGTTTTTCTCGCGGTGGCTCGTGAAGAGAGCATCAGCAAAGCCGCAGAAAAGCTGCACATGTCTCAATCTGCAACCAGCGCTGCGTTGTTGGACTTTGAAGGGCGTTACAGTATTCAATTGTTCGACCGTAGCGCTAAGCGTTTGAAACTAAATAGTTTTGGACATTCTGTCCGTGCGAAGGCAGAGCAACTGTTACGCCAAATTTACGACTTCGATCGTGAACTCCGAGGTCAGGAAGACAGTGGCCATCTTCGAGTTGGTGCGAGCTTCACAATTGGTAACTATTTGGCCATACAGTATCTGGCGGACTTTCTACGGGAAAACCCCGCAGCTGAGGTGCAGTTTGTGGTTGGAAGTACTCCTGAAATTGTCGCTAAGGTGCTAAATTTTGAGTTGGATATCGGCTTGATCGAAGGTGAGCTTCAACATGAAGAGTTGCAGTTGACCCCATGGCGAGAAGACGAAATGCAAATTTTTTGCAGTCCAGACAGCCCATACGCGGGCAGTGGTTGCCTTTCTGATCAGCAACTGCTGGAAATTCCCTGGATTTTGCGGGAAGCCGGCTCCGGACATCGTCAGACTTTCGATCGAGCGATGCGGGGCCTATTGCCTAATTTGCATATTTTGCTGGAGTTACCTCACAACGAGGCGATTAAAAATGCGGTCAAGGCGGGTCTCGGGGTTGGATGTCTGTCCCAGATTGCATTAAGTGAGGAAATTGATCGTGGTGCGGTGGTTCCGCTTACTGTGAGTGAGCGGACAATGTTTCGAAATTTCTATTTTGTCGAACATCGTCGGGTAAATCGCACCGCAGCCGTTGAACGTTGGTTGCAGCTTTGTGGTCACAGTGCCTGATTTTTTTGTGCGCTGGGTCAAGCCACTTCGGATAGACATTGCTCTTGGGGCGAATTCTCGGGCATAGTGCCGCGCTCATTCATGTGTCATTGATATTTTACGGTATGGATTTGCAGTTTTGATGGATGCTCACGCCGACACGATCGTCGCCCTCAATCTGGTTGCTATTGTTGGGTTGTTGTTATTTTCCAATTTACGCCCGTGGATGATTTTTCTCGGATCCAGCGGAATCTTGTTTCTATGCAATATTCTACCGCTGGAAACGCTCACCCAGGGTTTCACGAATTCATCTCTAATCGTTTTGGTCATGTTGTATTTCATTTCCATTCCGATGGAGCGGACGTCAATTATGCGTCGCATGACCCAGTTCGTCTCTTCTGGGAGTGCTTCGGGCTCTATTCTAAAGTTAGGTATTTTTAGCGCCACATTTTCCGCATTTGTTAACAATACGGCTGTTGTGGCGGCTCTATTGGGACCGGTTAAAAAGCAGCAGAAAATTGCGTCGTCTAAATTGCTCCTGCCTCTGTCATACGCGTCGATTCTCGGAGGAACGCTGACCTTAATCGGCACGTCGACGAACTTGATTGTGAACGGTTTTGTACAGCAGGCAGGTATGCCATCCCTGGGCTTTTTTGAATTTACCGCCATTGGGCTGCCCGTCACAGTGGTGTGTTTGGGGTTGATGGTGCTGTTCGGGGCTCGACTATTACCTGAGCGGCGTACGCAGGATTCCGGCGCGACCCAGGAGTATTTCTTGGAGAGGCGTATTGCTTCGAACTCGCCACTTGTTGGTCGTTCTGTGCAGGATAATGGATTACGTCAGCTGGAAAAAATCTTTCTGGTTGAGGTAATTCGTGATCATCAGGTTTATGCCCCTGTCAGTCCGCAGGAGATACTAAAAGCGGGAGATACTTTGGTGTTCACGGGCGATATCCATGCGATTGATTTGCTCGATGAATTTCAGGGGTTGGAATCGCTGGATCTGCTCGATGAACAGGTGCGTGACAATCTGGTAGAGGTCGTAGTTTCCCCATCGGCCAGCTTGGTAGGACGTACAATAAAAGAAGTCGATTTCCGCGCCCGCTTTGATGCCGCGGTGGTTGCCGTGCGTCGCGGTGACCAACGAATTGGTGGCGGCCTGGGGCGCTTGGAATTACAGGCGGGTGATGCCTTAGTCCTCGCCGTGGGGGATGATTTCAATCGCCGCCGGGAGATTGCCCCCGAGTTTATCGTGTTAGGAGGCGTTGAAACGAATCGTCTGATTGTGCCTATTAAAGAGTGGTCGATTTATGCGGGTTTTGCTCTGGTTATTATTTTGGGTGCGACGGGAATTTTTCCTCTCATAAAAGGATTGGCAATTCTTCTGTTGGGGCTGATGGCCTTGAAAGTGATCAGTCGCGAGGATCTAAAAGCACGATTTCCCTTTCAGCTCGTCATTGTTATTGGTAGTGCCTTGGGGATTTCCCGCGCCATGTTTGAAACGGGGCTGGCTGCAGATATCAGCCTCTATGCCGGGACAGTATTTAGTGGATTACCTCCTATCGGGGCTTTAATTGGTATTTTTCTCCTAACTTGGCTTTTTACCGAATTGGTTACCAACAATGCCGCAGCTGCAATTATGTTTCCCTTGGCGATGGCGATTTCGGATCAATGGGGCGACAACCCGATGCCATTCATTATGGCTGTTGCGTTTGGCGCTAGCGCCAGTTTTCTGTCACCCTATGGCTATCAAACGAATCTCATGGTTTACACCGCCGGGAACTACCGTATTGGAGATTACATCAAGTTAGGGCTACCGGTGCTTTGTGCGTATGTGGTTGTTTCCTTGACGATGATCAGCATTGTCTATGATGTGTAGTAGGGAAAAGGGTTTTTTCAAGCGCTGTTGGTGGTAAAGTGCTTAACGGTAAAGAATCCCTGTCATTAATAGGGACGTTATTTAGTTTTGGAGGATCGACGACACAATGAAAGTGACCGTTTTTGGTATAGGTTACGTGGGACTGGTACAAGCCGCAGTGCTGGCCGACGTTGGCCACGATGTCTGCTGTGTGGATGTCGACGAGGCGAAGATAGAAAATCTTAAGCGCGGTGTGATACCCATTTATGAGCCCGGGTTAACGCCATTAGTGATGGCAAATTATGAGGCGGGTCGTATCCGTTTCACCACGTCGGCAGAAGAGGGGGTAGAGTTTGGAGAGATTCAGTTTATCGCCGTTGGCACTCCGCCAGATGAAGATGGATCAGCCGATTTAAAATATGTGTTGGCGGTGGCTTCGTCTATTGCCACGCATATGGAAGAACCAAAGATTATCATCGATAAATCCACTGTCCCGGTCGGTACTGCTGATAAAGTTGCACAAAAAGTCTCTGCTGTGCTTGCCGAGCGGCAGAGCTCACTGAGCTTCTCTGTGGTTTCCAATCCGGAATTTTTGAAAGAGGGTGCAGCGGTATCTGATTGCATGGCGCCGAGCCGAATTGTTATTGGTGTTCGCCCTGGTGACGATGAAACATACATAGAAGGGGTAATGCGAGAGCTTTACGCGCCCTTCAACCGCAATCATGAGCGTATGATCTTCATGGACGCCCGCAGTGCCGAGCTAACCAAATATGCAGCCAACTGTATGTTGGCCACCAAGATCAGCTTTATGAATGAAATGTCGAATATCGCAGAGCGGGTTGGTGCTGATATTGAAAATGTTCGTCATGGTATCGGTTCCGATGAGCGGATTGGTTACCAGTTTATCTATCCTGGTGCCGGTTATGGCGGCTCTTGTTTCCCTAAAGATGTGCAAGCGCTGATTCGTACCGCAGATGGGATTGATTACAGTCCGGCGATCCTTAAAGCCGTTGAGGCGGTAAACTATCAGCAAAAACAAAAATTGTTCGGATATATCAATACGCATTTTCAAGGAAATCTTGCTGGCAAAACCTTTGCTGTCTGGGGATTGTCCTTTAAGCCAAAGACCGATGATATGCGCGAGGCATCCAGTCGCACGTTAATGGAAGCCCTTTGGGCCGCAGGCGCTAAGGTGCAGGCCTATGACCCTGAAGCGATGGAAGAATGTCAGCGGATTTATGGTGCTAGGGACGATCTATCCCTGATGGGTACTAAAGAATCTACCCTCAAAGGTGCAGACGCGTTAGTGGTTTGTACCGAGTGGCAGAATTTCAAAGCGCCAGATTTCAAGTTAATCAAATCCAGTTTGAGCTCTCCGGTAATTTTTGATGGCCGGAACCTGTACGATCCCCATCGTTTGGCTGAGCGTGGTATAGACTATTACGCCATAGGGCGAGGGCTGTCTGTCGCCCGTTGATCCTTGTATTAAAGGTGCATTGCCTCAACGTCCATTGGTTGGACGTTGAGGGCTCTAATTACATACGTTCGCTGGTTTCTATTCCCAACAAATTTAATCCTTCCTCTAATGTTTTTGCTGTCGTCATTGCGATTGACAGTCTGCTGCTTCTAGTTTCTTCGGGGACATCTGCTTTTAAGATCGGACAGGTTTCGTAGAAGCGCATAAACAGGCTTGCCAGATCATAAAGGTAGCTGCATAAAATGTGCGGAAAAGCCTCTTTTGCAACTTGGTCTAAGGTTTCTCCAAACTGTAGCAATTGTAAAGCTAGCGCCCGCTCGTGCGGATCGCTAATGGTCACTTCTCCCGTTGTGTTTTCTGCCTGGTCAATTTTGCGGAAAATGCTTTTAACTCTAGTGACAGCATACTGCAAATAGGGGGCTGTGTTACCCTCAAAACTAAGCATTGTCTTCCAGTTGAATATATAGTCGTTAGTGCGTGTTTTCGATAAGTCAGCGTACTTGACGGCCCCGATACCAACGATTTCTGCAATTCGTGATTTTTCTTCAATGCTGAGGTCAGTGGCTTTCTCTTCTACCAGGGCTCTCGCCCTTTCTACCGCTTCATCGAGCAGTTCCGCTAATTTCACCGTGCCGCCACTGCGAGTTTTAAACGGTTTTCCATCTGGTCCCATCATGGTCCCAAAGGCGTGGTGCTCTAGGCTCAGCTGAGTTGGTACGAAGTTGGCCTTTCTTGCGAGCAAGAACACCTGTTTCATATGCAGCGATTGACGAGCATCGATGAAATAGAGAATACGATCTGCGTTGAGCACATTTGCCCGATAGCGCAGGGCTGCAAGATCTGAGGTGGAGTAGAGGTAACCGCCATCCTGCTTTTGCACAATGACTGGGCTAGGATTGCCTTCTTTATCCGCGAGCTCTTCTAGAAATACGACTTGAGCACCTTGGTTTTCTGTTGCAAGTCCGGCTTCCTGAAGGGAAGTAACGATATCTGGCAGGTCAGGGTTGTAAGCGCTCTCTCCGTGTACGTCGTCTTCAGATAGAGTCACATTCAGGCGCTGATAGATTTCTGAACTGTGCTGTAAAGAAACCTCTCGGAATTGGGTCCACAGCTGTAGAATTCTTGGCTCCCCAGACTGTAACTGAACGACGTAATCTCTTGCCTTGTCGGCAAAACCCGGAGTTTTGTCGAAGTGCTTTTTGGCTTGTTGGTAAAAGGTCTCAAGGTCTTGTAAGGCGAGCTCAGGAGCTTGTCCGTCATCGAGATGATCTTCAAGTTCAGCGATCAGCATGCCAAATTGCGTGCCCCAGTCACCCACATGATTCTGACGAATCACGTTATGCCCCTGGAATTCAAGGACCCTCGCGACAGCGTCTCCAATAATCGTTGAGCGCAAGTGGCCGACGTGCATTTCTTTGGCGAGATTAGGGGAAGAATAGTCGACGACAATATTTTGTGGCTGACTTGTAGCCTCGTAGAGTAATCGCTCAGACGTGCGAGCTTTTTGCAGTCCGTCGGCGATCCAATTGTCGGATAGGTATAAATTAATGAATCCGGGGCCGGCGCACTCCGCGCGCGCAATCATAGTGTTTTCAGGCAACATTGCGATGATATTTGTCGCCAGCTCGCGGGGGTTGGTTTTCAGTGCCTTGGCCGCAGCCATGGCGCCGTTTGCTTGATAGTCACCAAATTTGGCGTTTTTCGCGGGAGTGACATGGGGCTGGCAGTGCTCGGGAACTCCTGCAGCCTGCATGGCAGTCTGGATTATTTGATTGAGCGCGTCGCGAATATGCATAGTTTAAACAGTAAGGAAAAAGGAAACGGGGAATTCTAACTGGCTGAATGCCGCATTCATAGTTTTGCCCATGCGGAGGCCTAGTTTTTTGATGATTGACTTAAAGGCTTTCCCAAAATGCTGAAATTACGGGATTTTGTAGGCGACGCCGGAGCGCGCACAGGCCGATTTCAAAACTGCCAAGCTCGTAAGGTGGCGATAGGATCTTTACGGAATCCATCAGTGGACTGTTATTCAAAACCAGCTCAGGAACCACGCCAATCCCAAATCCCAGGCTGACCATGCTAACGATGGCTTCATGGCCGGCGACTTGCGCGTAGATTTGAGGCGGCGAGGGCAGGGATTCAAACCAATTGTCGAGCCGTTCTCTCACTACGCCGGCTTCAGAGACAATCATGGGGGTCTTTTGCCACTCGGCATCGGATATCGGAGCGGTCAATGGACAGTGGAGGCTGGGTTCGTGTGGCGCGATAAACACCAAATGGCTGTCGGCCATGCGCCGAAAAACCATGTCTCCAGGGAGTTTTTCTGGGCAAGCGATAATCGCGATATCTTCCGTGCCGGCAAGTATTCGGTTGATGCCGTGGGCGGGATCACCGGTATGGAGTTTCAAATCGATACGGGGGTGCAGTTTTCGAAAGTCACTCAGAATGTCATACAGAAAACTATAGCTCGCAGTAACAGAGCAGTAGATGGCGATTTCCCCACGAATATAAGCGTCGTCATCCCTCATTTCGTCTAGAAAACCATCCCACCCTTCGATGGCGCCGCGAGCGAAGTCTTGGAGCTGAACACCGGCATTTGTGAGTTCGACACGTCGATTATCTCGATAGAACAGCACAACACCAAGATTTTCCTCAAGGTCCTTGATGGTGCGGGTTAAAGAAGAGGGGCTGGTATTGCATTTTTCACTGGCTTTGGCGAAATGCAGCGTATCGGCAAGCAAGAGGAACTGCCGTAGAGATCGATAGTGAATGTCTTTCATCATGGAATGAGTGTTTCGTAAACTGCAATAATGTATTTCATTTAATTCATTTTACGCAACAACACGGTTTGATTACACTTGCCGCCAGCTAAAACTTGTTAAGCGATATGTTCAGTGTCCGATGCGAGGCTGCATCCACCAATTGAGGAGTTCCGAATGAAAGTCTATTACGATAGCGACTGTGATCTTTCCATAATTCAGGGTAAAAAAGTTGCGGTTATTGGCTATGGTTCTCAAGGCCATGCCCATGCTTGTAACCTGAAAGATTCAGGTGTTGATGTCACCGTCGGTTTACGCACAACGTCATCGTCGGTGGCTAAAGCTGATGCCCACGGATTAAAGGTTGCTGATGTAGCTACGGCGGTAAAAGAGGCTGATCTGGTGATGATCCTGACGCCTGATGAGTTTCAAGGGCAGTTGTATCGCGATGAGATCGAGCCAAACATTCGTCGTGGCGCTACTCTGGCCTTCGCTCATGGATTTTCTGTGTTTTACAATCAGGTTGTGCCACGTGCGGACCTGGATGTCATCATGATTGCCCCTAAGGCTCCTGGCCACACGGTACGTAATGAATTTGTTAATGGTGGTGGTATTCCCGATTTGATCGCTGTTTGGCAGGATGTTTCTGGCAAGGCAAAAGAGGTCGCGCTTTCTTATGCCAGTGGTGTTGGCGGTGGACGCTCCGGCATCATCGAAACGACCTTTAAAGACGAAACCGAGACAGATTTGTTTGGCGAACAGGCGGTTCTGTGCGGCGGTTGCGTTGAATTGGTCAAGGCTGGCTTTGAAACGCTCACAGAAGCGGGATATGCTCCCGAAATGGCGTATTTCGAGTGCTTGCATGAATTAAAGTTAATCGTGGATCTCATGTACGAAGGTGGTATCGCCAACATGAATTACTCGATTTCAAACAATGCGGAATATGGCGAGTATGTGACTGGTCCAGAAGTGATTAATGATGAGTCTCGCGAGGCGATGCGTAATGCGCTCAAACGTATTCAAAACGGCGATTATGCGAAGATGTTTATTTCTGAAGGCCAAACAAACTATCCTTCTATGACCGCTCGTCGTCGAAACAATGCGGCTCATCCCATTGAGCAGGTTGGGGAGCAGCTTCGCTCGATGATGCCTTGGATTGAGGCGAATAAGATCATCGATAAAACCAAGAACTAAAAGTCAGAACAAAACGCGGCATAAGCCGCGTTTTTTTTGTTTGCTTGCAGTTTGTGGCTCGGCTGGGATGATCGCGCGTACACACAGGACCGGAATTTGAGGAAAGGTTATGGCAGACAATAGCTCACAGGATCAAACTACTGAGCCTTTAAAGGCAAAGAAACAAGCCGCAGCGGATGCCGCTCGCTTGGAAGATCACTTGATCCCTTTCGATGAGCATTTTGAAGAGGAAAACGTAGACGGCAAGCGGGTGCGCAGAAAGGGGATTTATTTACTTCCCAATCTCTTCACTACAGCGGCGCTCTTCAGCGGCTTCTATGCAATTATGGCGTCCTTACAGGGCAACTTTGAAGTGGCGGCGCTCTCAATATTTGCTGCAATGGTATTCGATGGCCTTGATGGGCGAGTCGCACGATTGACGAACACCTCCAGTGAATTCGGCATTCAATACGACAGCCTTTCCGATATGGTGTCCTTCGGGGTGGCTCCGGCGGTTGTCATGTATATGTGGGCACTGATCGATCTTGGTAAGTTTGGAATAGGCGCCGCCTTTGTATATGTCGCGGGAGCAGCGCTACGTTTGGCGCGTTTCAATACTCAGGTCGGATCCGTGGATAAGCGCTTTTTCATTGGGCTCGCAAGTCCTGCTGCAGCCGCCGTTGTAGCCGGTATGGTTTGGGTTGGCTACGACGTCGCCATGTCAGGCAGACCATCATTTGTTGCCGGGATCATAACTGCGCTGATGGGTATGCTGATGGTTACCAACGTACGCTACATCAGTTTTAAAGAGCTAGACCTGGGTGGACGCGTACCCTTTGTAATGATTTTGCTGGTTGTGATTATCTTTGGCGTTGTATCTATCGACCCTCCAAGGATTCTACTGGTTATGTTTGGTGCCTATGCCCTCTCTGGCGTTATAGGTTGGGCCTGGAACTTGTTTCGAGCGAGGCCAACAAGCTGAATGCGACAGCATGCAGACCCTTGCGTTAGGCGGTTCAGAAATTAATTTAAAAAAAATTAAATTAGCGGTTGCAGGGCGGTCTAGCCTCTGTATAATGCGCGGCTCTTGAGGGGGCAGCGACGCATTTCAAGAAGATGTTTTCAGAGATTTAAGTCTTTGAAAAAGATTGAAAAAAACGCTTGCCAAACTTAAGAAAGCGCGTAGAATTCGCGGCCCTTAACAGGGTGAGGTGGCAGCCACCTCAGGTAGTTTTGAAAGCTTTTAAGCCTTTCAAAATTAACTGAAAAAAAGAGTTGCCAACCTCGAAAAGATGCGTATAATTCGCATCCCACGGTTCAGGGGCTAAGCCAAAAAGCTTAACTCAAAACCGAAAAAACACAGAAGCCTGGCGCTCTGTGAGCTTATTAAAAAGACGATCAAGCAATGCGTGTGGGCGCTTGTGGGGCGATAAGGCAATACATTATCGTTCACAAGTGACCTGACAATTCATAACGTGAAGTGTAAAGGTTCAATTGCGAA
>NZ_JBSWVF010000022.1:0-64872 GCF_056159445.1 Pseudomaricurvus sp. ABR4_320
AAACAATGTATTTTTGCATTTTCAAAGTATTCACTAGTTAATATGGTGAACATACTTACCGTTAATACGAATTATCCAGAGCTATCGATACGATGCTAGAAGAGCTATATAATGAAGCTTTTCCAGAATTATCATTCTGCGCCTTCGCCTGAACCTCTCCTTCCTCTTTGGCCTGCACTTCCTCTTCGTCTTGTTTTTCTTGTACTTCCGCCTCTTCTTCCGGAGATGTCATCTTCTGAATCTTTTCCTGGATAAGTTTATCCTTCTCCATTCGAGAATTAGTAGAATCTAGTTTTTTATCTTCAGAGGATGAAACTAGCGAAGCACGCTGGATGGATGAGTCAGCTTTTTGAGCCACTACTTTGGCAGCAACCTGATCCGCTTGTTTTTCGGAAGGGGCGTTGGCCTTATCGATGGTTAATTTAGCCTGAACCGCGGGTCCTGTAGGAGCGCGGCTATTAAAAAAACTGTCGCTCTTGGTTGCTAGATTTCGCGAAGAATGACTCTTTCTGCTTTTTTTCATGCTGGTGCGCATTGCGGAGCCGTCGGGAATAGGAAAATTTCACGATGCTCATCCTCCTGTCTATAGAGTTCCGTACAACGCAGGTAAATCGTTTATAAAACTGACAATCGAGCCACAGAGTTTAAGCCAAACCTAACAATTTTGCACAAATGAACTTCTACGAAATATCGTGACAATACAGTCTGCCTCAACCCCGTGTTTAAAGGAACTACAGTGCAATGTATTTGCATCAAAAAAACAAAAGAGGTGTTTTGACTGTACGCCAAAACTATACGAAGCGAAAGTGACTCATTCGCAGCATTCGTCGCTAGAAAAAAATATGACAGCTGAGTTATCCCGCTTTTTGATAAGCCTCGGCGGAAACCCGGACACCCTTACTCCATCGCCGTCGAAAATTACTGGCATAGCTGCGCATGGCATCGCCAGATCCGGCACATTCACTGTAATTCTTTCCAAATCCACGTACATGCTCCAGCCATCGATCTGGATCTATGCCTAAGCGGTGTATAAGACGACAGGAACGTGCGGAGATGGTACCCCGCTTATCTTCCCGAACACTACGACCGGTGGAATCCACTAAATCAAAATAGTCTTCTCGGGTAAATGGTAAGGCTCGATGAATGGAATGATGACTACTACCACCAAACGCCATTAACGGCGCCTCTGGCAAATCATCTAACTTCAATTGTGTTTTAATCATCTGCTGCTGATGGGATTTTTGCAACAGCTTGTTGTCGGTAGAATTTCGGCTGCGCTTGCGCTTAGCATAATCCTGCAAGCGCGATTGAATAGACGTAAAATCACTTTCCACCAGGTCTTCCACCATGGCGGCACGCACCAGATTCAGATCGACATACGCCATACAGGTTAACAACGCACCTTCATCCAATAGCGCCTGGGATTTAAACCGCCCTTCCCAGAAACGCCCTTTACAGCCATCCTCTTCATTCGCCATACGGGCAATGGTTTCGTTGACGCCACGCATAAACCAACTGATGGAACACAAACGCTCCCGCCACTCACCAATCACCAGTTCGGCTCGCTTAAGCTCTGCAGGGCTTAGCAACGCCCGCTCACTCCACCAGCGCTGCATCAGCAGATCACCTTTGTACAGCTGCATCCAGCGCTCAACCACCTCTTCATCCGACCACCCCTGAGCCCTCTCCTCGTCCACATGCAGCACCACATGATAATGGTTGCTCATTACGGCATAGGCACAGATATCAATCGCATATACATAGGAAAGAAAACGTAGCCGCGAGACCAGCCACTGCTTTCTGTGATCGAAATTATCACCCGTCTCCTTATCCACACCGCATAAATACGCACGTCGCACACAGCGCACCATGCAGTGATAGAAGGAAGTATCGGCGAGAGAGACTTGTTCGTTACGGGCTTTTGTCATGACATGGGAATTTACACGAACCGCGAAAGGAAGTCAAATATATGGGTGTCCTATTAATTATCCTGACCGAGCGCCGTACTCGTTTCACCCTCATTCAGAGGGTAGAGCGAAAAACGGCCTAGTGCGTCACGCAAGCTATCATCAACTTGCTTTCGCCATACAGTGACTCTGTTATCACAATGACGTCTGACAATGGCAAAGAATTCGCCGATCACCAAACAATAGCCAGCCAACTTGATGCTGACTTTTACTTTGCTCACCCCTACGCTTCCTGGGAGCGTGGGCTGAACGAAAATACCAACGGCCTGATACGGCAATACATACCGAAAGGCACCGATCTGAAAACAGTCACTCAACAGGAGATCAATCAGATCATGTACAAACTCAATAATCGACCAAGAAAATGTCTTGGTATGAAAACACCTAATCAGGTATTTTTAGGAATCAATCCATCGGTTGCACTAGTGAGTTGAATCCAAGTCTTATTTTGCTCAATCCAATTCAAAATATAAAGTAACAGGCAGGAAATCAAACATATTTACACCAGGTTTTCATTTCATTGAACAGCTATTATCCAATCGGACTTTTTCCCTCATTTAAAACCCTGAAATATTTTATTATGCGTCATTTTTTAATAATTTTTTCACCTCTTCTTTTTCGGCTAAATCTATCAGATTATTTCCAAATTTATCTTTTACCAGTGTATTGGCTCCATGCCCAATAAGCAGTTTAACCAAATTAACGTAGCCATTTAAAACAGCGATAAAAAGTGGTGTCCAACCATCGGTTTTGCTTTCTATATTTGGGTCAGCGCCTTTAGACAGTAGCACCTTCACAAGATCCTCTAAATTTCGACTTACAGCTGCATGAAGAGGCGTTTCCTGCTCTGCTGAATTGTAATTTACCACCGCTCCAGCTTCTATCAGCAGAAGCGCTATTTCAGGAGAGTACTGATGAATACTGAGTGCAAGTGGTGAAGTATGATTTGGAAAAGTTTGGTTAATATCAACACCCGCATCAATAAGCAGTTGAATTCGCTGCTTCATTGATAATTCGCTATATTCGGAAGTAACAGCAGATAGAGCGTGATGTAGACTATTTAAACCGGAATTGTCCGTTAAATTTACGTCTGCCCCCCCCTGGATAAGTTGGCTTGTAATATCAGGTGAAGTCGGAAGATGAATTGGAGCATAGCCTTTTTTATTCTCGCAGCCATTCACATCAGCACCATGTTCGAGAAGAAGTGTCACGATCTGCAACAATTGGCGATTTACTGCCATATGTAACGAAGAAAAAGCAGCCTTACTCCGCTTTGCATTGACATCAGCCCCACGTTCAATGAGAAGCCTGGCAATAGGAAAAATATCTTTTATATTTCCTGATACAAGTAATTCGTGCAATGGAACCGCACCATTTTTATCACGGATATTTGGGTCGCCACCAGAGTCCAGGTAGGTTTCAACCGCCTTAAATTCACCTTTTACTACGGAATCTAATATTGTTAATCTTTTGCTCATTAAATTAACCCACAGTCGTAATAATAAAGTACCGTCTCGGAGTATGTAGTAGCGAGGGAGTACTCTCTCTTACATTGCCGCTGTCATCACAGTACTTAACTTTTTGATTATACGTTTCATTACCTGCCAGGTTATTGTCTGCCGACAATGGCCAAAGGTTATTTAATACGTCGGGACCACTGAAACCTATATCGAGCACGTGATCTGCTTGAATTCCTGAAAAATTGTATTGATAGTTACGCAACAACGCTCTGAAACGCCCTTGCATTCTTCGGCGCACCGTTCGAGCGAGTTTACGTCTAACTATTTTTCCTGGTGAAGGCAGAAATGCTGGATTTACACCAATACTCACGTACCACACGACCCTACCATTACGCACACCTCGACGTGCAGTTGGGAATGATGACGGTCTCTGAGTAGGAGGTATTTCGATCCGACTATACCTTCCAGACATGGGCGCGCTAATATTTCCTGGAGGTGGCGTATGGCCTCGCCTGAGCCATCGATCCGGTCGCGGGTTCAGCAATATCACAATGGGATGCCCCTTCTTGTACCATCTAATAGGTATTGGATCACTGCGCGTTTTACCCGTTGGCACACCTTCACAATTATTTGTCTTACACGCGTCTGGATCAATTCCATCAAAGGGATCTTTTTGAATATCGGGGCTAGAGCCATTTGACGAAATACCCTGGAATCTTGTTTTTTTCCGCAGGTTACTTCCGTTTGCTTCGCTTGAGATGTTATTTCCGTT
This sequence comes from Pseudomaricurvus sp. ABR4_320, assembly GCF_056159445.1. Lineage (NCBI taxonomy): Bacteria > Pseudomonadati > Pseudomonadota > Gammaproteobacteria > Cellvibrionales > Cellvibrionaceae > Pseudomaricurvus > Pseudomaricurvus sp. ABR4_320. The sequence goes on from NZ_JBSWVF010000022.1 coordinate 4,200, forward strand.
CTTGCCACTCTCAAACTTCGCCGCAATCGGTAGCTGCCCAGGCACCGGGGCTGGAGCAGGTCGAGGCCCAGGGAAAGGAATTACCGGCGCTGGGGCAGGTGCCGGGGCCGGAGCTGGTGCCGGAGCTGGTGCCGGGGCTGGTGCCGGAGCTGGTGCCGGAGCTGGTGCCGGAGCTGGTGCCGGGGCTGGTGCCGGAGCTGGTGCCGGGGCTGGTGCCGGGGCTGGTGCCGGGGCTGGTGCCGGAGCTGGTGCCGGGGCTGGTGCCGGAGCTGGTCTTCCCGGTGCGGGCGCTGGAGCTGGCCGAGGTACAGGCTGGGGTTGAGGGGCTGGCCGCCCCGGGGCGGGAGCAGGCACAGTTCGACCAGCCCCCTTGACCAGCTGGACAATCGCAGAAGCCAAACGCGCCAAAAGGGCCATGAGTAAAGCCATTGCGACAACAACACCCATTCCAATCACGTTTGCAGTCATTGTTTTGATGTCTCGTTGTCTCTCCCTACATTCTTGTCTTGCGGAGTAAAGCTGATCGGCCCTCAACTGCGCATCCAGCCCCCATGCAGCAAGAAAGGAAAGTGCTACCCCTTCTCCGAGCGCGGCAGCAGCGCCAACACCCGCTCCTGCGCCTACGACAATACCGGCAGGAATCGCCACACCAAAAAGTGTAGCGCCTCCAAGGCCGCCAATAATTGCCCCTGCGATTATCAAAATGATGGTGATATACCCCATCAACAATCCAACAACATTGTTCAGGGTTCGCCACAGAGCCGTTGGAAACTCAAATAAAAACGAGAAATTAGACCATATATCGTGGAGCGAGCCGATGGGGTCCGCAAAGAAATTCCTCGGCATGTAAAAGCTGTTAACTGTACCAGTCCACTCATTATTCCAGAGATTTATAAATTCCTGGCCAATAGCCCGGAGGGTAGCCGGTGGCCAAAACATGTTGACCACGGTATCCCTTAGCATTTTTAGAATATCCAGATTTTTCCAGGCTTGGCTAATGTAGTACCAAACTCCCTGCAAAACCTCGGTCAACGATGCTGTGTCCCTTTCTACTCCACCCCCGTAGCGCTGTATTCTTTCGCTTACCGAGCTCGAACCAGGATAATTCTCTCGTGATATTTTGTTTCCGAATTCTCTGGCCTTTGGTGGCGCCTCAGAGTTGATTTTGCTGGCTATCCGCACCAACAAAGGCTCGATAAAGCCAAGGGGGTCAGCAGCAATCTTCGCTACAAAGTCATAAATTTCTTTTATCTTTCTGATGGTTGCAATCACCGGAGAAATGGCATAACTCACCACCCTCATCACGAAAGAGCGTACAGAAGCCAAAATATCGCTGACAGTGCTGGTCAATTGCTGCAGCAGGTTTGTCCAGAATGTCGACACCCGGCTCCACAGAGATTTCAATCCATTAAATATCGATCTAGCTCGCTGTTTCATCCAATTAGGCAAAAGATTGAACGCCGTGCGATTAAATAATCCCTCGATAGACGTAATGGTTCTGCCTATGAATCCTGAAACGGTAGTCCATAAGCGGCTGCCGGCTTGCAAAACTCCGGTGATAACCGAATTAATTCCAGCCCAAAGACCACTGGCACCCGCCTTGATCAAGCTCCAGATCGCTCCCACACTCTCCGCATTCAAACTTGAAAATGCGGAAACCAATCGGGAAAAAGGTTCAGTAACAAAATTGACTAGGCTGCTAAATCCTTTATTTATGCTTTCAAAGCAAGTACGCCCGAAGGTTTTGATACTTTCCCACTTCTCGTTAAGCCAATTCTTGCCCGAATTGATCAAGCTTCCGATGCGATCAAAAACCCATTGGCCAGCAGCGCTAATTTGCTCGCCGACCCATTGGGCACCCGCAGAAACCTGGTTTCCTACCCAGCGAGCGCCACTTGCTACCTGCCCACCAACCCATCGCGCTCCATCTGCGACACCCGACGCCGCGCTTGATGCGGTATCGCTCACCCAACTCGCTGCACTGTTTACCCATGCTGGCAGACGTTGAATTTTGGTTTGAGTTGTTGGCACACTCCCAGCAGCGCCCTGCTGCACCGTATGTGTCAATTCATGTGCTAATAAGTGCTTTCCCGATTGCGAGCCCGTGTCATATTTTCCGGCATTAAAATAAATATCCGAACCATGGGTGAACGCCTGTGACCCCAAACCCCTATTCATTTGCACCGCATCACTGCCGGTATGCACCCGCACATTACTAAAATCAGCGCCTATGGTCTGTTCCATATTGCTCCTGGTATCAGCAGGCAAAGGACTGCCACTACCTTTTGAGCCCGTAAGCTGGTTTTCTAAGCTCGTAGTATTGCTTGTTGTATCGGGTTTTGCTTGAATCTTTTCTTCTTTAGCGCACTCCTCGCAGGCACGTTGTAAATTTGGTTCGCCCTCTGGAGCTGCAGCACTTTCAAAGATGGGCTTTTTCTGTAACAGCTCATCGGATTCAACTTTCTGTTCTTGCTCTTGTGAAATGTCTTCAGGCTTCTGCTGCAATGAAGGAAGTGCACTCACCTGAGGTGTTGAGATACATTGTTTCTTTTGAAGGGCTGGTGCACTGGGCTCACTCAGCCTTTGCACCACCCGGTCAGCCATCTGATCCGCTTCCTGCTCGTACCTATCCCCAGGCTGGCCAACTGTCAGCTTGGTTTGTACGATTGAATTACCAGTAAAAAAAGGCTTCTCTGCAGATTCACCGATATGGTTTTGATAGCCAGATGTCTTCTGAAAGAAAGGCTGAGCCTGACTTTTCGTCTGGAGTTGGGAGGCTGTCGCCGTCGTTTTAGCTTTGGCGACTTTCACAGAGAGATACTCTGTTGTTTTTACAGGTTAAACAAAGTCGCTTAATCAACGGCTGTTTTTTCCACTTGTTTTCCGAAAAAGCAAGGGAACACCGTAGATTTATACAGTTTGCGCCCCTTCTAACAGCGCTCGAATTACCATCCATTGGCCTCTCCCGCTAATTATCAGTACAACCTTTAAAAAAGCTGATCGCCCGGCACCAAACCTGGTCAGCAACTTTCTCCCCCAGCTTACACCCCTGTCGTTCGCTCTCCGGGAAATTTACCCCTGCAAATCGCCGCGAACTTCCTGCGCTCTCTGCTGTTGCAATAATAGAGTTCCAACTTAATTCTATCGCTTCAGCGGGAGTGCAATCGGACTCAATCTTTGAGCTTCTGGCTTCGAATTCGATACACGTCTGATAGTCATTTTGGTTGCAAAAACTTTGGATAATTTCTGCAAGCGCCTGGTAAAAAGCGCTATGGGCAGAAGGATATTCCGCATAGGCAGGCGTGCGCAGTAGATAGGGACGCCACCCCTCCCCCTGCATGGTTACCGTGCCGCGACAGGCACCACCCCAGGCGTTGAATTCCTCATCGTCTTTAAGGTGGTGAATTACCGATTCCGGGCGGGCATGATCGTAGAATACCTTGGCATCCCATACCGCAATGGAGGTATCCAGTAGCGCATTACTGAGTGCAAAATACAGCTTGATGACATTGGAGTTGCGAAAATTATTGCTGGCTGCCAATTGCCTACCGATACGGCAACACTGGACAGGAGCCACGGCCCAATAGTTGCTGTTTTGTCCCCCACAGGACTTAAACCAATCATCAAATCGATCTTCGTACATTCCCGCCCAATACTCAGCGGTCAGTTTTTGTTGGTCGGTGAGTTTTGCACTGATGTCGATAATTTTTTCAATATCGTCGTTTAATCCACAGGCATCGTTTCCTGCTGGCGGAGGCGGCCGAAACTGACCGACACAGGTCAGGGCAAAAGGCCGTACCAGCCACCAATCCGGATGGAGAAAGACTTGGGTTCTTTCACCATCGTAGGATTGTGCCTGCCAACGAGCGACATCTTTTGCCCGCTCAGGCTCCGCCGGATTGACCGGCTGGTAACTACCGGTATCGTTGTAGCCATCTCCACTGTAGGGGTCGCTTAAACGGTTGTTGATCACCAACTGAGCACTGAGCTGTCCGACGCCCTGTGGCTGAGTTAGGTCCAGAGAGTGATCACTTGCTCTGCATTCTTTAATCGATGCCAGAATTGCTTTTGGCAGAATGTCGAGTTTTTCGCTAAACGCTTCTGTCGCTAGAACGTCGCCGAATAAAGCTTCCAGGATCGCCCAGGCGGCGCGGCTAAACGCCAGCTCACGATTTTGGGTAGTGAGATCTTCCGGTCGCTGCTGGAGACGATCTCCGGTGGTGGTGCTGATACAGGGTCCATCAATATAGTTGGACCAGGCGTCGTACATGGCAGTGTGTACCATAGCCAGCGCGCGCGCGGCCAGTGTGGGTGGAAGCTGGGCCTGGTGGATGGCGGCGCACGTCAGCCGGTTCCAATGCCAGGCCAGGGGTGGATCATACTCCTCCATGATATCCTCCTCATGTTCCATAATTTAACGGCTTAGAATATTCTGTTAACTTAAAGCCAGCAGACTGCCCTTCTATCAGGGAATATCCGTTATTACTTAATTCCAGGCGCGACTCTCCATCTATTCCAGAACAACAAAATTGGTTTTATGTAACAGTAGAACCAGATAGAGCATCACCGGGTACCAGAAATTATTCAGGGGTCGCTCATTCCCTGCCAGTCGCTCGACCATAGCAGCTACCGGTTTAAATGGGTCTCTGGTATCACCCGAGTTATTACTTGCCGGACTGCAAGGATCGATGCCTTGGTAGTAAATATCTCTGAATTCTTCGAGAGATTTACCACATAATATTTGTAGTCTGCATTGCGGCCCAAAGGTCTGAAAAAAATGCCAACCCGGTGCGTGCAGCCAAGGTTTTTTGAGATCACAGTCGAGCAGAGGGCTTAAATCCGCTTTGCAGTTTGCAGCAGCTCGTGCAAAACCCTCCGGCAAACCCGCCTCTTGCAATGGCTGGAAGAGCTGAGGACCAAATCGCTCCCAGTAGTAGCGGTTGTGTCCCAGCATATCCAGGTACGCCATCCGGAAACCCTCCGCGGTTGAACCCTCTATACCGCTGGTTGCCAGGTAGGTGGCGGTGTCCTTAGTCAGAATTGTCAGTCCTGCTAATAAACTTTCCAGATCAACAGTACTGACCTGCTCGTACATTCGCTTTAAGGGGTTGTCTACCCGTACTAATGCATTTCTCATCGTTAATCCACCCCATTTGCCTCTACCAATCTATGTGCAGAAACTCATTCATCCACGGTAGCTTTACCATGCCAAGCCCCCAGCCATAGGGTAATTTGTTGAGCAGCAGATCCTGTGCTTTGCGTTCCACCAGGAGATGCCAGCCAGTTTCACGTTTTTCCAATTTTCCATCACGCAGCAAAAACATGTCTCGCAACCACTGGGCTGAGCATTGGCCCAAAGCGCCCCAGTGGCTGATCGCTGTCTCAATTAACGTTTCGGTTTCGGATCGCTCCGCTGCATTGACCTCTAAGCGGTGATCCAGCGGCCTATTAAGCGGCATGCCGCACAGGAACTTGGCGAGCACAAGCGAGTATTCGGGGGTACGTACCTCGCCAGTAGCCAGGTGATGCAGGAGATAAACCGCGCGCTGATGGCTGAGGTTATCGACAAACTCACCATCTTGGTAAAGGCCCAGATTCGTAAAAAATCTGAGTAAAAATGGATGAAACAGGATGATCCCTGCCGTCTTTACATAGAAACAGTCGCTGTCCTGCTGCGGTTCATTGTCAGGACTTGTATTAACACCTGTTGCGGGATCGGGCTTGCCCATTGTTTCCCAATAGCTCAGCGCCTCTGTTGCTGGTTCCGGTAAATTCGACTGCAACCTGTCAATGGCTTGCGTCAATTGCGGCCAATCAACGGTGTTAGACGCTGCTGACTCATCCAGGATGGGGCTGCTACCTAGCAGTGATTGCCAGGGACGCAGAACCGGCGAATGTATGGCCGCAGCCATCACATCAGTAAGATCGCCTTTTCCCTGCCAGTTGAGGATCTGCAGAAATAATGCTTCTACCACCAGTAGACGAATGCGGTCTGGCACAGGTCGCGTTGGCGCCGGCGTGCTGACAACCCCAGAGGCAGCGATCCGCCGCAGATCCGTGCTTTGCAGCAGCACGGCAACCATCTGCTGGCTCAAGCGGGTAGCGCCTACCGGGCGAGCAAAACCAGCAAAGAGTTTGCCCCAGAAAGTGTGACTAAGAAGAGCACTCGCTAAAGCCGCGGGATCTTCCGAATGGGTAGTCAAGCATTGCTCAATATGCGATTGCAGAGCGGTTTTAGTGCGAGCTGCCCCTTCCTCGGTCAATAAAGATGTGGCCAGCTCACATAGGACTTCGGCAATCGACTGCAGATGGGGCTGGCCGGTTCCGACAACTTGCACCCTTTCCACCAGAGACGTGTGGTGTTGAACTATCCGTTTGATCACCTGCTCTATAAGCTGCTTTAAATCGGAGTGTTTGGCCCCGCTTAGTCGCGCGAGAATCTGCATCAGCACTTCTGCGTCGTGCTGCAGCAGCAGGCGCTGAAGTGCCTGTGGCTGACGCGACAGTAAAAGGCGCAACCCTTTGACGGCGCTCTCTCGCTCTCCCAGCTCAGCCACAATCTGGCTCTGAAGCTCTGTAAAAGAATCCGGCAGCACTGCTGCAGCAGGCAGCGACCCGCGCTCCAAAAAATAGAGCCACAGCTCGAACTGGCCAGCAGCAAACGGTTGCACCTGTACGGAATTGACACTGCCCGCCAGGGCATCGGCGATGGCCACCTCCAACTGCACCACCAGGTTATCGACAAATTGGCGGGTTAACATCTGCTCCAGCGACCAGCGCCCCAAATCGATCTCAATATGATCAACCCGCAGTAACTGATCGGTCGGTACCAGACGATCAAACAACTGCTCAAATGCAGGAACCACTGACTGCCAATACTGCCTGCTGAGTGAATCCTGTACGCAATGTAAATCGGCTTGATCAATCGCGGCCCGGAGTTCAAATACCTGTCTGGCGATAAGGTGTCGGTTGCTCATAGCGACTCCCGACTGTCGGCTTCGCCATCCCGGACAGACTCGGGATTAACGGGCGACCGGGACGCGTCCTGCTCTTCGATTCGCCCCCAGAAGAGGTTATCCGGGGCTTGAATACAGTCGTCCAGTGCAAGCTCGCCCGGCTCAGAATCACAGCGGCATTGTTCACCCGTTGTTGTGGCATCGGTACATACAGGCTCATTGCGAAGCCCTGCAATCTGTTCAACCATATCGCACGCGCGCTCAGGGCCTGACTCGCCCGGACACAATACGTCAGGCTGTCGCAGAGAATCCAGCCAGGGTTTAAACGCCTGCTCAAATTCGGCCATCTGGCGCGGACCCAGCCAGACAATATTCAAACCAACCAACGCGGGGGCTTCCCGGTGCGACATCTGGCGGAAAACCTGCCTGGAGTTGCTGTTACGGAATCGCTCAGTCCAGCTCGGCAGTATCAGAGTTGCCCAGAATGAGTAGGGATCCAGACCTGGCACATAGGTTTGACGAGAGCCCGCTGCACTGGCTTGGTCCTGGTTTTCGCAGGGGTCGTTCAAATCGACAGGCTGCTGCCACTCCAACAGACACTCTTCCTCGGGACAGCTTGGCAGCTGACAATCGCCTTGATTTTTTGGCCGCAGCAGGAGGTGTTCGACCAGATGCATACCCTCATCCTGCATGCATGCCTGAGTGCGCTGCTCCGCGCGCCTGGCGCTGGCGCGATTCGGATGGCAGTGCGGATGCGACGCCAACTCCCGAGCAGGATCTATAACAGTGAAGGAATAAGTACCAATTGCCGCATCCTGCTCCTCATTGAAATTATTGGTATCAGATAACAACTCCAGTAAACGACAAAAGGCTCTCTCTGACTCAACGCGGGTTGCATAAGATTCGCAGCTCTCCAACATATACGTCCGGTTCTGATTTTCGCTGGACGAGGAGGATGCAGATCTATAGAACGGAGAACAGAAAGACCCGAAGGTCTCATCCCATAGTGCTGAGCTTTTAGGGTGGTAGAGCCTGAAAAAATAACGGTCTTCCCGTTCAAAAACTGGATAGCTCCTGGCACACTCAGCGAGCTCATCACGATCAACGGTATCTGTAACCTCCGCAGATTGGTCAGTGGCCTGTCGGTGAATACTGGCGATAAATTGATCGGCAAAGGGATCGAACAATTGCCAGTTCCCTTGCTCCGAATCAGAGCGCAGGTTGCGCTTATCGGTTGCCAACCAGATCCAACGGTAAGCGGCCTCAAGAGCATGCACGTCTGGCTCTTTATTAAATGTCTGCAGGCTCTGTAAAACATAGCCATTGCCCAGGGACACATGAATTACGTACTGAGTGCTCTGTGCTTCTACCGCTACGGTTTCGGCCTTTATAGTGAGTGGCGATACGCCAGCGGCCGTTTCGTCGGAAATTGGAGTACAAAGCCGATTTAACAATTCTGTAGACCACTCACCCAGGCTTTCGATATCCTCGTCGCGCTCCTGCGGTGAAAAGTATTCGCGCGTGGGTCTGGCCAGTCGGTAACCTGTCTCTACAACCATAAACCGGTAGCAATCGCCTTCGTGCTGAGATACAAACGCGGTTGCGGTCGTCGCGCTCTGTGCAAACTGACGCACACCGGTGACATTACATAACCCCCCTTCCGATTCATCACCCGTTTGGGGCGGGAAGTCTCCCCAGGCTTCGGCTTCTTCCTGATACTCGCTCGAACTTTCAGCGAGAATTTCCACCAGATGGTATCGAAAGACGCCTTCCTCACACACAACCCGGCAACTGTCGGTGTATTTCAGCAGGGTCAGGAACAGCTGGTAGGCCTCCTGGGCGAGTTGAAAACTGGCGAAATCCTCACTGCTGCGCCAAAGTCTGCGCTTACTGTTAGGATCGTTGCCTTGAAAATGTACACCGATAATGTCGGGGGTCAGCTTACCTTGCTGATCTTTTTTATAGCTATTGCGAAACGGATAATGCCTGGCAAGTTCGGTAGCGTTTTCGATGGTGATTGCCGTGGGCTTGACCGCCAGATGGGTTGCCGCCCGATCGCAGTCGTCACCTGAACTGTTCGAATAAACTTCACGATCGACGATAATTCGGTCTGCGCCATAGTTATCCGGATCGGTGGCCAGCTCGATCAATTTCAGCCAGTGTTTCTGACCGGCGTTTCTCGCCGCTTCCTCGGTCTCGTAACCCATGTGAGAAATCAGGGTCGGGCGGAGTTTGTCGTGCTCGTCTCGACTGCCAAGATACAACGCGAAATGGTGCAGCTTTTCCTTCGGATTTGGACAAATGACACGCAAGATATCGTGTCTCAGATCCCAGGCGGGATAATCACAGAGTGTTTCTCTGTCGCTCTCAGCCGCTTGCCGGTTGTTAAATTCCTCGCAGGACTTAGCGATCGGGTTATCGCGATCAAGTACCCGGTAAATCCAGTTAGGTGAACTACTTTCTGCGGTGGGATCGGACAATACATCCCGACGATAGGCTAGGAACTTTTCGATCTGATCACGCCTGTGTTCGTTATCGTCGATCAGAACTGCGTTAATCTCACTCTGAGTTTCAGGAAGGGTAACGCAAGCGACACCATCTAGTTCCTTTAATTCCATATTTGGCAACGCCGACACAAACTCAGAGTATCTGTCGCTGACCTCATCGTGAGAAAACTCCTGCTCGCTCTTTAGCACCAGCGGCTCATCTCCCTCCGTACCGTATAGCGGATAGACAAAGCGGAATTTATCCTCGGATTCGAGCGTCGCGATGGTATAGAGCAGGCGCACAGGCTCTGCCGCGGGATCGACCTCACGCAGTCGCAAAAGGCTCCGCTCAAAATCCTGCCTGGCAGCAGCTTCGTTATTGAAATTCTCGCCGGCTGCCGATTGCATCAACACACTTGCCTCCCGCGTCAGAGTCCAGCGGTAACGCCGGGGTTCTTCCCTGATCTCGAAAGGTGTCTCATATCCCTGCATTTTTTCCCGAATGATTTTGACCTGAGCTTTGCGCTCGTCCGCATCCGCAAAACGCCGCGTAACACCGAGAAAAGGCCCTCCCTTAACTCTCAAAAAAATACGAAAGTCGGGATTTTCTTCGCTGCCGGCCTCAAGATAATTATCTGCCTTGCGGGCTACCCCAAGGGCGTGAACAAGTGCCTGCAGTGCCTCCGGAATGGCGCGGTAAAGCAGTGTGCTCTTCATAATAGCCACTGGTGCTTCGGAGGATTCCTCTTCGACTGCGACTCGCCAACCGTAAGCCCTGTCCAGAATGTCAAACTCCGGGCGCGCTTCATTATCCGAGAAGGCTTGCTGGCAGGCTTCGATAAATTGCTCAGCGTTGGCTTTATCACAGCCATTCAATTCAGCGCTTGCCAGTGCGAAACCGTCCTCACTGTGCAGAGTTATTCGAGTGGCCGATTTGCCAGGTATCGCTGTCCTCTGATAGCGCTGTTCAAGTTTTCCATCGCTGCGGCAACGGCGCCACGCGTGCTCAGCCTCGGTTCGATGATTAAACGCATGCAGGCTTTCCAATTGCGGAAACTTCGGAGACGTTTTAAGAACCCACAAAACCGCATCTTGTTTCTGTGCGATCAACTCCCCGTAGTCACCATTTTGGACAAAGTCCGAGAATGCAGCTTCCCGGCTTGTAAATACCCCATCAGCCGAAACTGGGTTGGCTGTGTGGGAAAAATTACGATGCCACTTGTAGGTAATGATCGGATCGACGATGCACTGCATCTGCTCCTGATCGTAATACAGATGGATGGGTTGACCATCGATTTGTAGAGGCGTTTTTGAGTTAATCTCAACCAGCGCCATTGCATGGTTGCGCTTGATCTCTCCAATAAATTTGTTGAGGCCATTCCAAGCCGTTTTGTCGCTGACATAATCCTGTTTGGAGCTGATGTCGACGATATCCGCAACGTCTCTCAGGATCAGTGCGTAAACATAGCGAGAGGGCTCCAGGTTTGCTGCTGTTGCCACCCTGGAAAAAATCTGTCGTACACCCTGCGGGTCAAACTCACGGTAGCGTTTGCTAAGTTCAACGTAGTTTTGCGGATCGGCCAATTGCTCGATCATCCTGTTGCGGGCGTCGGCAAATTGTTCGCGGGTCGCAAAGCTGTCGATACTTGAAAACCAGCGCTGCCCCTGCGGATGGGTAAACTCGATGCGAAAGCGCTGCTCGACCTCGAACTTATTGAGGTAACGCCGCTGATAAGATGGCATCCCAGCGAGGAGTGACACCCGTTTTTCAAAACCGGAGACATTATCAGTGCCCCAGGATGACTGCAAATAGTTGTAGGCACGTCCGCGATCGCGGGTCAGTAAATCGATCTGGCTGAGATAGCGCGATTTATCTTCAACGGTCTGGGCATTTTGCTTCGCATTGGATAGCTCCGAGCCAAACCGTAACATCGCGTAATCAGTGAACTGAGTGGCAAATCTGGCTAATAGATGATTGAGAAAGGCGTCGCGGCGCTCAAGGTAGAGCTCAGGGGTTTCCACCAGGTGATTTAGATAGGCGCTGTAAGCGGTCGGGTCGTAGGCGAGATCAAACTGGTATGCCACCTTCCCAGCTGGGCCTCCATCGGGAAAGGCTCGGCGCACGTAGTAGTTTTCGAAGCCCGCAAGAAAGGCAGTAAAGTGTGCAGCTTCACGCGCTGCTTCCCGGCTTGGATAACGGCGGAAACTGATCAGCAGAGAATTGCAGACGCGATTGCCCCGTAAAATAAATAGATGGCCACTGGCGTCGCGCAACAATTCTGTTGAAAAGGCACTCTGTTGAAAATCCCGGGTCATTTGGCGGATTCGCAACTCCAGCTGTGCCTGTGATGGATCTGTGAGATGCGGCAGATCACCCGAGGCCGCTTCAGTACTGCCCGAGATTCGCAGTTCTGCTAACAGAGACAGCTTTAGCTCTGACAGCTTTTCAGACAGCATTTCGTTGTTGGCAACGGGCAGTGCTAGAATTTGCCCATCATCCAAGCCACCGACAGCTTCCTTCACCGACAGCTTATCCTGATCGGACATAGACTCAACGACTTGGCTAAAATAGCTTTGCCGATGTACCTCTGCCCTTTTTGATTCTTGCCGCAATGAAAAAAGTTGTGTGAAATTACCCAGCTGCGCCAGATAGTTGGCGAGTAATTGATCGTAAAACAGCAGATAGCCCTTCAGCTGCAAAGCCTGTACTTTTCTTTCCAGAGAAGCACTGCGTGGTAACCCGGCCGCCCCTACGCCATAGACCAAAGGAAGATCACTTTGGACAGAGAGATAGTCTGTCAATTCCGGTCGATAACGGCCCTGCGGTACTGGTAAATCCAGTTGATCAAGACCGCGACTCGGCTTACCACCGTGAATAAGACGACGGTGAATACGTCCCTTATCCAGGTTCAAGACACCTTGACTGGTTTGTAGTTGAATACAGGTTGCATCCAATGAAAACCTGGCAACATGGCCGGGGCGGATACATACTTCGCAGAGCATGCCGGCCTGATCTTGATCTGGTGTAACGGCACAATCCGGCAGGATAAATGAGAGTGCACGAACGGCGATTACTCCGTCTATCCGCAGGATCGACGCGCAGAGGTCGGATCCGTAAAGCTCATACCGATAAGGTAGTGCCAAGAGCTCTTCGGTATCGACAAAGCCCGCACTAGTCATGGGTTCCAGGCTGTGATTGAAAGGACGACCGGCGATAATTTCTTCTATCGACCTGCCTTTATCCAGTAGTTCTTTGAGGCTGTAATAGCGCAGTTCTGGCGAGATGTACTCCATCACCGCCCTTAGTATTGCCTCGTAGGTCACATTGGCCTCTACTCCCGCCTCGAGTTCCACTTCAGCACAGATCCCGAGCTCACAGGGCTCGAGCACAACGAGACTATTCATGTCCTCGCATAAATTGCGATGCGCGCACAGCCAGTTGGTAACTGCTGTCGTCAATTGTTTATTGTCGACATCCGCCTCGGGTTCGATCAAGACGCGATAACAGCCATTGAGAAACAGTTTATTTGATGATTCTCCTGAATCTGACAAGTGGCTACTGCTTAACTCAAAAACTTCAACGTTCTCAGGTTCCAGCCAGGCGTTGCGTACCCCCGGCAGATCCAGAAGTAACTTACGAAAATCTAACTCGGTAGTCGGATTGCAACTGAGTATTTCCAGCGGTGTAAAGAAATTATCGTGCCTCGGCCCTACAGAATCCTGAGATGAAGGAACCGGCTGATCCTGTGGAGTGGCAAGCAGATCAGTTAAAGGCAGTGTGGTGCGATAGCCAAGATCAATCAATGCGTAGCACAGGGCTTCAAGTAGCGTAATGCCTGGATCATGGGCGTTGTGGTCGGTCCAAATATTTCCCGATAATTCGCCGATATGCTTCAGGCCTTCGCGGCGCAACCATTGAAAATCGAAGTGTGGATGATCGCTAAACAGCGGATCTTCCTTCGCTATGGCGCGAGCCGAATTATTTCCCCCGGCAGCCATCAGCCTGCGCCACTCGATGTGCGTGGCTGATCTGGAACTACAAGATCATCATTGCCTGTGGTTAATTTCCGCAGTTCGCAACATTTCGGATCATGTAAGCTAGCCTGAATATTTGCCGGCGTGCAGGTGAGTATTGATCGAGCGGTTAAAGGTACAATCGTTTTTAGACCAGCGTGATCGAGAGATTGAACATCCGGTGGTGACCGGAAGTCATACAGTTGCATGCTCGTCACCTGGTCAATGTAGGCTAGCCCCTCGACATACCTGAGAACATCGGAGTAACTGACCTGCTGACCGAACGAGAGCTTGTCCGAATCGCCAAGATACCAGGGAGAGAGCAGCCGCCCCATATCAATTTTAAGCTGTTCAAGATAATAGTTCTTATCTACCCCAGGCTTGAGCTTAACGATGATATTCACGTGAATGGGCTCGTATCTCGGGTTCATTACCCGCACCCTGGCGAACATCGATAAGCGCGCTCGCAAAAACTCTTCGACCCTACCCAAAACGCTCCTCGGGGCTCTGGGCTGGAGCAGGTTTCCTGGGTCAAGTTTATTGAGATCGGGCACAACGGCGACGACTAAAAAACCCGGTGCCACTTCAAGATCACGCCGATACTGATTTGCGGAAAGACCTAAGGTATGACTGATACATTTACATTTAAACAGTTCGGGAAAGGCGTCCAGAACCAAATGTTCAATATCGAACGGATCCACACCGCGATCTTTATGACGCAGTAACTCACCCATACGCACAGGCGTTAGGCCCTCAGCTTCGGCGAGCCGACCACCGAAACTTTTGTATGGCTGGAGAACACTTTTTATAGCGAAATTAGGTTGTAGAGGCTTACCGACCTGCTCCGATGCCAGGGGACTGCCGACGCGGCTGAGATCGCTCCCCTCCTTTGGCGCATAAGTGGCCTGGGCCGCCTGTGCGTGCACACCCAGCAACTCGGCAACGCTCGCGACATTACGCTGTGCCGACACTTTCAGCCAAAACAGCGGCTTACCATCATCTGAAAGTGGCATAAGGCTGTTGTTACGATTGGAAAAATTGTCGGGTAAGGAGTTATCGACATTGGAAATATTTCCTGGCAAAGCAATCGTGACTACTCCTGAGCGAGTTAATTGCTCGGTTTCATCCTTTATCACTTCAAACCCAGGGCGCAGATCTTTCCAATTGTTATCCAGGAGGTAAGACCAGGATATATCAGCAGACTCTGATTCCGTATCCGCACTCGCCTCGGCAAACTGAAATAACAGATTGAGGTTGGCGTTTGGCCGCAGATTTTCGCAGCCAATAAACAGGCTGCCCTCGTCATTATGGGAAGGTAGCAACGTTGGAAAGTCTTCGAGATCTATGGCTACGCTTGGATCAAGATCGCACCAGCCGGTGGATTTAGAAGTCTCAGCAAATGGATATAGGTGTATCAATTCTACTTTTTCGGAGCGGGCTGAATAATCAATGCTTATTGTTTTTATCATCGGCGTGTACGGTTCCTTCGGTAACTTACCGGGGTCCTTAGGAATAGTACTGCGAAGCACAGAAATGCTATTAGTAGCATCACCGCTGTCACCATCACCAGGAAATCTAAATTCATACTCTATAGGCGATTCGTTTTCAATACTGGCTAATTCAACCATATACTGCCCCAGTACCATGGGGTATATTGCGTGTTGAAAACTTGCACCGCGTAAAGTCAAACTGAAAAAGGCATCACGTGAATCAATACTTTTGGGATTTAGTATTGAATCATCAAAGCGTTTGAACGTATGTTTGTATACGTTCGGCATGTCGGCTCTTGAAAAGCCATAGTGATGTGTGGAGCTTAGTGGGTCCGGATAGAGCTCGACTTCATCAAGAGGAAACCATTTTCCATCTTCGAGAATAGCGCGATCTATCTTAAACAAGTCATCCGAAATTTCGATATTAAGATTATTCTCGACTTCCAAATCTGCATATTTCTCATAAGAACTATAGTGTTCTTTAAAACCAACTACTGGCTTGTCTTTCCACTCTATATTTAGCGAGAACTCCTGCCAATTTTTACATAGCAGCTCCTTACACCCCACATAGAACTCTGAGTAGAGCTTTGGTCTGACACCGAATGGATAGATCAGACTATTGACGTCCTGTAGGCTCTCCTCGTTTTGAACAACCAGGTTCTTTACGCCATCGACGTAAACGCAGATATCAGTGTTTATTACATGTAAATGGCGCAAAAAGTGATATACACCAACAGGCATCTTCTCTTGCTGAATACGGTCCAAGCAACAAAGATCCTGCGACATACCATTATCACAGGACATCTCCAATCCAGTCTGAAGCTCAACTTTTACCATAGGAAATAGACAGTTGCTGACAAAGTTCTCAGTCAGCCTGTCTTCTTTATAAAACGCTATAGAAGGCTCTCCGGATTGTAGAAATGTTTCGAGACGTAAAGTTACGCTTGCCTCTTCGCCGTCCGGGTATTGAACCAAATATACCTTTACTTTCTCAGGAGAGAACCAACTTTTCTCACCACTAAAACTTATTTTTAGGTAATTTGATATATCGAGTAATCTTACTCCCTCTATCTTTTCCAGTTGATCTGCTACTTCTAGCAGCATATTCTCGGGGACTTGAAAATCGTCAGACGATTTATGCACCGCCTCAGAAAAATCAAACGTATCATTTTCCTCTATTATGAACTCTTGACCTTCATGGGTCTTCAGCCACTGAGAAAGAATTGAGAGCGTCGGGTCGAAAGCCTTAATAATATGCGTTTCTCCATCATCTTCCGTGATCACTCTCTCTTTTAAAAGACGTTGATCCCTCTCGGAATAATTAGAAAGGTAGTCTTCCCAACTCTGCTCTTGAACTTTCGATTGAATATTATTTCCTTTCTTCTTGCTACCAATTTGATCTTGCTGATCAAAGTTGAGTATTCTCGGAAACTCCAACTCCGATGCCTTTTTGAAATCACGCTTCAACAGGAGTAATGATTCATCAGAGAATGTCTTATCTTCCAGAAAATGACGCGCTGCTTCTGTAATTTTTAATATACTTCCTTCCGAAAATTCACCAAACGCCTGCTTAAAACAGTAGTCATACCAATCGTCGAATTCTTTGACTTTACAATCAATTCGGATCGATATCGCTCGATCTCCTTCGTTAAGCCAGAGCACTTGGGAAGCGAGAACAAAACCGCTACGACCGAACGGGTGCTGTGCCGGTTGACTCTCACCCGTTGGTATAAATTTACTCAGCTTTGCCCCAAGAGTTGGCCAGTTTTTGGAAGCTGTTTCCGTAAATGCTTCACCTTTACCGTCTGCTGAATCTGCCACCGGAGCAATATAAAGTTCGTGTATATGGCCCTTTGTCTCAACCTCTTCGCTAACGTCGGGTAGCCTTAACGATCGATCGAGGTATAACGTCTTGAGTGAAACCACAAGGGCCTTATCGACGATAATCTGATCGTCCAGACTAAATAGTATGTCGATGCTATTACTGTCTTTCGTGGCTTTGAATAATGTTCCTTGCTCAATCAAGTGTGTTGGCAAGTGTTTCGCGGTTTCAAAGATTAGATGGACTCGGTCCGGCATCAAATTTCGATGCCGCAGTTTTAGTACATGAATATAAAAGTAGTCGAGATGTTTCTGGGTCAGAGAGTTGAGATCACCCTGAAATTGCTTGAACAATCGTAAGAATGCAAATAGCAACCCCACGTGTGGCTCGTGACGTTTCTCAAAGAACGAAATGCTGTCTTCTAGGAAATGAGGCAATTTATCTGCAATTACTTGCTCGGCTTTCAGAAAACGTTTTGCATCCTCGTAGATCTCCTTTCCTAACCATCTGATAGCGCCATCTCTCCCCCCCGGAACATCGATGAAAGATACATCCGTCTGTAACGTTTCTTCAAAGGGAATTTCCCAGGGGGTTTCAATAAAGTTGGTAAAATCTAATTTATTGAATTGAAAGTAGGAAGCCGACCCATTACTGAGTTCTATAAAACGCCGCAGAGGTGGTAATAAGGTTGTCTTTATATGATGATCCAACAAAGCAGTCAGAGAATCGAAGCTATACTCTTGCACGCGTTGCTGAAAACGCTCAATAGGTTCAAAGAGATCAAAATAAACAAAATCTAGTAATAGGTATAAACTCGCTTCGCTAGGATCTCGATCTAATTCATCGCTAACCCTCTTCAGGTCAGTTTCGAGCTTGTTAAAATCTATCCTTGTGAAACGATTTAGGACAAATGGAAGGCTATCCTCAAAAAACGCGAGCCAATTGCTCAGCTCGACATATTGCTGACTTTTATCATCAATTTGTGCTGCGTAAAAGACCAACTGTCGTGCATATTGATGAATAAAATCCAGGATGTCTCCGATTGAGCGGCCATCGAGGGGCGCAGATTCGGGCCCAGACCGTATTATCACGTCTGAACGTTTGCGCTGACTTGTACCAAAGCGTTGTAGCAGCGGATGTTGAATTCTCGTCGGTTCCGTCATTACGGTATCTTAAATCCATTTAAGGTATTTAAATCGCCTGATCTGCTTCACGTAGATAATAGTCGTAAACATAGTTAAATCTGGAATTAGTTCCATCGATAATATAATCGATAGCAATCAGTAGTTTTCCTGCAAAAAACTGACTATCGTCGGACTCAGTGACCGATATTTTCTCCACAATTATTCTTGGCTCGTAAAACAATATAGAGCGCTTAATCATGTCGGTCAGAAAACCAATAAATGTGTTACTAAGAGGTTCGAACTGGTGATCGCGTAAATTACACCCGTAAAGTGGCTGCATAACTCGTTCACCAATACTGGTAGACAAAAGTATCCCTAAACTTTGTTCAATATCTTCACGATCACTCACCATCTCTACGCTGCGACTCAGCTTGTCAAATGCAGGAGGGAATGACCAACCAGTACCCAAAAATGAATCTTCGTTCGCCATTTTAAAATCCAATCAAATCTTTGAGCCAAAATTCTGGTACGCAGCAAATATTTAGAGACACGTAATAACGAATTCAAATCTCCAAAAAACTCGATTCACTAAACATTCAACAAGTTGGCATTAGAAGGGTAAGTACTAAATATGCCTTCTCTAACCACCTATAAGCACCGTTGGCACACCCTGAACTATGACGCCCCCATGCGCAGTCTGATCAAGCATGCGAGCCGCTGGTTTACCACCGATCAACACAGTCGTAGATCCCTTGACTATCGCATCAGGAGGGCCAACGCAGACACACATATCACCAACCACGGCCGCCGGTAAGCCGGCGATCAATACTGTTGGTACTGCTGGCCCAAGCACTGGACCACCGACATGGGGAACTGTGCCTGTAACCAACGGACAAACGTGATAATCAGTGACTCTGGCGGCTGGAGGCATTGAACTATCTAGCCTTTTTAATTGATCTTCACCAAGGTGCCTTTAACTTCAGCTATCCCTGAGGCCTCGAATTTCGATATTGCACCCTTTATCTCCATCGCTGCCTGCGCCTCTTGCTTAACTGAGGCAGCTTTGATCGACAGTTCTGCCGTAGCAGAGATCTCAAGATTGGCACCGGCGCTAATTTTAATATTGCCGGGACTGTCCATCGTGATTCCAGCAGGCTCCATAACTATCTGGTTGTTGTTCTGATCTTTCAAAGTGACAGAGGTCGTATTTTCGTCCAGGACAATGTGATTGCCAGCCGGGGTATCAATGGTAATGGTTTTCGTATCGTCATTAAAAAGCACCCGCATATTACTGCGGGTAAAAATGCCTTTTTCGTGATTGACATCTTCAGCGGTCAAGGGTGCCGGTTTAGCGATGCTGTGAAGCATACCTAGCACAATACAGTCACGAGGATCGTCATTTATAAATCCGACAACTACCTCATCATCAATTTCAGGACGAAAAAAGGTGCCGCGCTCTTGCCCTGCGTCCAGGCTGGCGACTCTAGCCCATATGCCGCGGGCTGAATTATCAACGATTGGTAGCCGAACCAAAATTCTGTCCTCACCTTCCGGATCGTCCTGCAGTTTGACTACTTTGCCAATCTGTAATCCCTGTACAGAAGGTAACAAACCGGCTGCTGGCACATCGACAATATCGGGAGAGCGCGAAAACCAATGTAGAGGTAAACCAAATTGCACGTGGGTGTCCCAGTCACCATTATCGATATCGTGACGCACAGCGCTGACGAAAGCCTTACCGTTAAAACGATCGCCGACCCCCTGCAATTCGATCATCTGACCGGGTTTAATACTAGAGAGCCCAAAAAACCGTGCTCTCCCGCAAATCTTTGCCAGTCGGCTTTTTAACATCGCGGCGTCTGTCCACGCCTGGAGTTCGGCCTCCAGGAGTTGACCACTGTGACGCAGTTCGTATTTTTGCAGGCCAATAGCGTCCGCCAATGTGTTGCCAGACAAGTTGCCGGGTTCACTGACTGGAGTTGAGTCGCTACTACGG
This sequence comes from Pseudomaricurvus sp. ABR4_320, assembly GCF_056159445.1. Lineage (NCBI taxonomy): Bacteria > Pseudomonadati > Pseudomonadota > Gammaproteobacteria > Cellvibrionales > Cellvibrionaceae > Pseudomaricurvus > Pseudomaricurvus sp. ABR4_320. The sequence continues at coordinate 24,088 of NZ_JBSWVF010000022.1, forward strand.
GTGAACATATCCTGATTACTGTAATCCCAGCCCTGCGCTTCGACTGAATGCCACTGGGTCCTGGCATCCATTTCGGCATCAAACTCTAACAGAGTGGTACCATAGGCAACGCTGAGCGCAGCAGCAGCTTTGGTATCTGGCTTCTTCACCAAGACTTTGCCATCGTCTACGAGTACCAGACGGCCGTTTGCTTCAGCACGGGAAAGAAGAAAATCCCAATCAGTACAGTGATGCTGCACTAATTCGGCGTGTTGGAGATCCGTTGGCTCTATATCACTTGACAAACCTTGGTACTCGCTGACCAGGGCCTCCATGACATCACTATCTTTGCTGTCCTCAAAATATCGGTTATGTCTACCCACACTCATACGAACGCACTTATCTCGGCATTCGATGATCAGGTCACCCTCGCCGGAGGATCGGAGCTTAATTCTGTGCTTGATTACGATGCCATCGAACAAAGTGGCATTATTGCTATCACGGCCAACCTTAATCTGAATTGCATTTCCCGGTACAAAAGTCTCTGAACTGCTAGCAGCAAAGTCACCATCCGCTGCTTCGCCATCACGTAAGATTAAAGTCGCAGTCGGAATACGATTCACTTCCCAGCTTACAGAAATAGCGATAACCTGATAACTGTTATTGAGCACATTCCCTTCTACCACCACATCAAAGGTGACCATATTATGGGTGGCATCGTTAGGTAGGGTGGCAATCCGGTTCATATACTCAACTGTTCATTCTGATTTAGTAATGGGTGGGAAACGTAACCCCGCGCCGGGTTTAAGAGTTCGAATGCTCGTAAGATCATTTACTCTTGCCACCTGAAGCAGATGCTTCGTATCGTTGTAGATACTGTGCGTCATCACATCCAATCGGTCACCAGCTCTGACTTCCTTAAGATGAGTTAAGTCCGGAGAACTATTACGCGATTTTGCAGCTCTCTCTTTAGGTGCACGGTACCCCCGAAACGTAGCGCTGATTTTGATTCGCAGAGGTTCTCCAGTAGGTTCAAACAATTGGTAATTTATCTGCAATTCAGAAAGCATGCACGAAAACACCAAAGATTCACCCCAATGTACCTTAAGTTTGTTGGGACAATGGGTTTTGCCGTTGACCTCATAGACCATCTCTAAGAAGTGATCGAGCTGCAATTGGGCTGTACGCTTTTCAGGAACAGAATAGCGATAGTTTTCTATTGAACCAGTTCCATCTATAATAAAATCCAGCTTTAAATCCTCTGGCGGAGTAGATATATAGCGAGGATCCGTACCCTCTTCCCCGTGACTAGTCCGATTGTCCGTGTCTATTTTTAGATGTGAGGAATAGCTCTCAGGATTAACGGGCAAATAGTAGGGATTGCCAATTTGATTACGATATTCCTTATCTTTGTAGGCTACGATCATAACTTTCTCTAAGGCACCACCACTCATTCTACCGTCCCGCCCTTTCTTCTAAAATCTCCAGTACCTTTTCTACAATCAGATTCACGTCAGCTTGCTTTTTCTCTGTAGCGTCGCCTACTTTATTTTGATTTACTCTTTGCTCGGATTCAGCAGAAACCGCAGCTCGAATTACTAATTCTCTTATTTCAAGCGGCATGATTCAGGGATTCTTATACGTAAATCGATTGTAATGTAACTCAAGCGTCTCAATCAGCACTTCACTGCGCTCGGCATTCAACTCTCCAATTTTCCAATTTTTAGGCCAGACATGCTCAAGGTCCCATTTCACCAGCACCTCATGATTATCGCCTAACAGTTCTACACTCACGATCCTGAGTGGCTTCACTTTTAAATCTACGAAAGTTGAAAGACACCATTTAGTAATTCCAGACTGGTTGGGATGAAGCAGTCCACGTTTGAGTACGAGGGAAGAAGAATATTTAGATCGACCTGGCATTGCATGCGTAAAGCGATTTTCACCGCCCTCTTTCCACTCTTCAGTTTCCATTTGCACATCCAACCCCGATACAGATTGAAACCGAACATCGTCTTTATATACCACGCCTTTCTCATCGATATCTTTCAGATCGTGAAAAGTTACCATAAAATGAAATCCGACCATCTGGTTGTCGGTTTTTCTTATGACAGGCACAGCAATGCCCTCTTATTTGGCTTCTAATATAGTTAAGCCCTCATGAGCCAGCTCCATCGTTTCGATCGCAATTTCATTCGCGTCCGCTTTGAGATCGGTCGATTGGATTTTTTTTGCCCATGCGTTTTCGAGCTGCCAGGTGATGATCGGCAAATGCTCTTCATTCAGTAACTTGATTGTCACAGGACGACGATATTTGCTACCACTCTTATTACCTTCCTGAAAGTAATAGGATTCTTTCCATAGCGTATAGAATTGAAAATCGCCCTCAAAAGTGCCCCGCTTGAGTGTAATATCACTGTATTTAGTTAAACCCGGCTGTTTTAACTTGTTATATTTTTTGCTGGACCCCTCGCGGTATTCAATGACCTCGGTCTCAAAATCCAAACCACTAACTTCTGTAAAACCAATCCTGAATCCGTCACCCCACTCAACCTGAAAGTGAAACTTGGGTATAGGGTAATCTCCTTGTGCTGGCATTTGACGGGCTCTCCATTATTCAAGTCAAGTTAGGAACTCATTGCGTAATGATCAAGCTGTTTTAGCAGCCTCTACAGCCTGTATCGCATCGTTGAGGCCGTTGTAGTAAGCCAGTGCTTCCTCAGACAATTTTTTACGCTTTTCCGCCTCTACTTTCGTAGCTGCTGTGGTGGTTATAGCCTTTTCATATAGGTCAGAAATTTTCTCATAATAATCACTGTTTTTACTATTTGTTATGTCTTCCATCTTAAGAATGGGAAAATAGGTTTTCTCGGGAAACATAACGTCACTGCTACAAGGCAGCTCCCCGGAATTGCTATCCTGGTTATTTGATATGGCGTTACCCTTCGATTGCTGGTTACCACATTTTCGTTCGCGCTTGGTATACATCTTTTGGCCAGAAATGCGATCTTTAAGGTCTTCCAGCTGCCACTTGATTCCAAGATTCTCGTCCGCTTCGGGAAAATCGACTGCCGCTGCCACCTGATTAGACTGGTAGACGATGAGTAGTAGGTTATTTAAAAGCTCAACTTCCAACCCCTGTACCACTTTAACTTTTTCTTCAAATGGAAGAATACATTCCAATGCCTTGTTCTTTCGTTCTGCGTCTAACTTTTCACTACATTCAATTCTCTGCCTAAGAGCTTGGATCTGGCCCAGGTCATCCTCACACGATGTACTGACAAACAGCATGGTCGATACACGCTCAAATATAGACTTAACCAGGCATAAGACAGCTTGGGTCGTTATTATTGTTTTATCCGTCTTGATGCGAGCGATAACATTTAAAAACTCTTCAATTCCATTGTAGGTTGTTACAGCTTTACTATGGGCTTCCTCAGCATCCTCTTTCCATTTTTTAAGTTTAGATTCCCAGGATAGAGCACTAGCATACAGATCGTTTGCTGACTGAAGTGACGCCAGAGCTTTCTCGCTGTGCTGGCGAGCGTCGATACGCTTTTTCTTCCAACTATCAATACAGTTTTTTTCAGTTGAGTTGCAATTGTCCTGCTCAACATCTTCGCAACAGCTCTTACGCTCATTCTCCGAAAGAAATGGAGAATAGTTCTCTTTATCTAATGGATTGCTACTCATAGTTATATACCTTCGCTGTACTAATCCTTATCATTAGCGCTATAGCAACCCGAAGCCGGGTCATCGCTGGCTTGAGCGGGTTCAGCCATCTCCTTGCATATGACTTCCACACAACCGATTGGCGGGCAAGTATTCTCTCCGCAGACAAAATCTTTAGTGCTCGAAGCTGCGTTGAAACTACCAGTCGAATGAAAATAGCCAAATTCTTGCTCATTAAGCAGCATATGTACGCTATTTAACTGTGTCTGCTGGGCAGTTAGATTTTCCATAGCGGTGTTCACTAATTGGTCAGTCAGGGCTTTAAGATCATCGACGTTTTGGCTCAAAGACTGACCATGGGACGTTAACGTTTCAACACTTGAGAAGGTATGGATACCAGCAGAATTCAACAGGGCTGCTGCAGACGTCTTACCGTCATCGTTGAGGAATTTTGCAGCGTCACTAACACTTTTAAGTTCGCTCTCTTTCGGTATGTCAGAGTCTTTTAGATCCAGATGACTGATCAAACAATTGCGCATCGTGCAGGCTGCATTATTGACCTCGTGTAGCTTTGCCTGCAGATCAACAAGTGATTTACACGCGTTGGATATGCCACTTGCCAGTTCCTTATCCTTTTCGACAATCGTGCCGATCTTGCTGAAAATTTTTGTCGCACTGTCCTGCATATCATAGAGTTCAAAATTATTCATATCGCGGAAATACAAATAAGTTTGCTCTGTGATCGCTAATGTACATAGTACATATCCACGCAAGGCTTCTGCTGACTCTCTCTGGATTTCTGCTAGATATCGTTGTTCCTGGTTTTCAGTAATTTCCGTATCAAGAGACTCTATAAAAAGGCAAACTGGAGTTCTGGATTCGTTGCTGCTGCAGTTTTGTTTTTTAGCCATTGTTTCAATTTCCCTTTTATAGCCATTAACAACCAGAGAGCTTTATGATTCGGACAGCATCTTGTGGCTAAACTGGAGAATAATAAACTCTGCAGGTCGGACCACGGCCATCCCAATTTCGACGATCATCCTGCCTTCCCAGATATCCAATTCAGTCATCGTTTCATTCAATCCAACTCGAACATAGTAAGCTTCTTCTGTAGTGGTTCCCATCAAAGCGCCTGCTTTCCACTGTAAGGTTAGATAATTTTCAATCATGGATCGAACCCGCGTCCAAGTATTGCGATCGTTTGGCTCAAACACGAATTGAGCACTGGCATTTTTGGCAGACTCTTCCACCATGTTGAAGAAACGTCGAACCGGGACGTAGCGCCATTCATTGTCATTACCAGCCAGGGTTCTAGCGCCCCAGACTAAAATCCCCCTTCCCGTAAAAAAGCGAACGACATTGACGGATTTTCCAGATTGATCATCAACATTGAGACGCCCCTGCTCTGCATCAGTAAGGAGTATTGCAGGCTTGATCACTGAATTCAGACTGGCATTGGCTGGTGCTTTCCATACCCCCCTGGCCGCATCTACTCTGGCATAAACTCCAACAATTGCTGGGGACGGCGGCATTACACAAGGGATTGCGCGCAATGCACTGCGGGCGCGAAAATAGAGGCTATTGTTTTCGGATTTCAGCTCCTCGAGAGTGATAACAGATCCTGCGTTATCGACGTTGACATTTCCGTCGCCAGAGCCTTCGCCGCCATAGAAGAGATCCAGAGTAGTTTCTAGATTAGGAAAGTAGGCGGCTGCATATTTAAGTGAGTCAATCTCTGAACCTATTTGATCTCGCAATGCCTCAATATTCGTAAACCACTCTTCCTCAGCAAGCTGCGGATCCTGATAAACATCCATGACTGTAAAGCGATCCTGTAGGTTGACACACATAGCAATCGCTTGTTTATACAAATCATAGTAATCGACTTGCTGATCAAGATTGGTCGCGTCGGGAAACACATACAAGGTTATTTCGTTTTCCCTCTCGGTCGCATTGAGACCAGTCAGGAGTTCTGGAGTCTGTAAACCCGCGTCGGAGTAAATCCCCGTGGACACGATATAGCAGGGCCCGCCACCGTTATCGAAATATAGTTGGAGGGCATAATACATCTGAAATTTGGATCGGCCTGCGTCGCCCACCTTAGCCGTTACATCAAAACTCCCGTCAAAGTTTTTCTTAATCGTTACGAGAAGATTTTCCTCTACGGCTGCAAAGCCAAAGTATCTCTCATACTCTAGCATAGAGCTAATGCGCGTTGGCTGATTAATCAATGATTCAGCGCGACTGTTTTCTGCTTTTTCAGTATATCCAATAAAGGCTGGAATAGCCGTCTCTACCTGAGCGATTGAAGGAGGTAATTTTGGAATCTCCTCAATATAAACGCCTGGAGTTTTGAGACGGGGGATCAGACTGGTAGTGGCCATAATTTCCATTCATCCTTGGCATTATTGAGATTGCTATATATTCTTTCTAGTTTTTTACCTAGTAAAATCAGCGAAAATCGGGTTCAGGTCGTTGAATTCTATGTCGCTGATCAGCTTCCCGTTTTCTATCTTCATCGTACCTGGCTGAGCGTTTGGTAATTGAATTTCACTTTCTATCCTTGAAAGCGGTGCCCTATCTCTAGTGATAGAATATGGAATTTTGGTTACGAAGCGTCTACCGATAACATCTGAAACTAGTCCTGCAGTACTTATCATTTTTTCACGCTCCTCAGCAGAAAATCCATTACGCTTTGTAAAACGCCAGTAGGTCTTACGGCTCGCAAATCTAATTTCGTAGACCGGATGTTTAATACGCTCTTCTATTTCATCAAATCGAGTTGATAGGAATCCCTGACCATCAATAGAATAAATAGAGTTATCTTCCCCTTTAAGAGATATTTTTATTACACCAAATAGATTACGCTCACTTCTTTGACTCAAGCCGGACTGCCAATCCCTATACCACTCTTCCTTCCTCTCCAGTTGTCGATCTCCCTGGTGGACCAAGCCAGTTCCTTCTGTGAACAACCAAGATGATCTGTCACCATTGTTATCCTTAATTGCTTGTCTGATACCACCACCGATCCGAGCGAGATCTCCCATACGATAATTGCCTCCCGGAACTACTGGTTCAACGGGTTGGGAAAGTGAAGCGTCATCATGAGTACCTTGATTAGAAAAATAGTAAAGTTTATCGGCCTTGGATAAACTCAAATTTGTAAACGAATTAAATATTGGATTTTCTATTTTAATCCCGATTATAATTTCAGAGATATTAGCTAGATCGATGACCGGTTTAAAACGAATATTATTTGATACTTCAATCTCTTTTACTTCGACACCGATAAAAAATCCTGTAGCAGTTGTTACCAGCTTCAAATGCTGCTTATTATATTTTTTAGATTCGTTAGAACTGAGTATGAACGACAAATCTGATCGAATGTCATATCGAAATTCGCCTAATATATCTAGCAGCCGCTTTCGTTGTTGGTCTACATTCAAAGAAAAGTACGACCGTAATTCGTTGCTACCCGGTGTAGTTGACTGCAAATAATAATCATGCAGGAATCTCACCTCAAACATCTTTTTGTATACGATATTTGACATCACTTTATACAATCAGTTAGAGGTGGAGCGTTACAGTATGCTACTGTTCCACCTTGATATCATAATTTACTGACTCAATGAGAGGAGCCTCATTTGAAATCATTCCTTGTATTTTTGCCATACGAAACAAATACATAACAAACGGATATTGTTTACCACCAAGAGATCCCCACAAATGATTAATCTGTTCAAAAGTGAGCGTATACAACTCGGGAACGAGCCGGATCTCATTAAGCATCCGCTCATTCAAATTTCTACCATTCGGATTAAACGTTGGTGAACTTTGTAAGGTAAACACTTTTTTCAACTGAAAGAATTCGACAATCGCAGCAATTCGGGACAGAGCTTTTTGATAAGATTGGTCGGCTGAATCCTGACCTGGATCAGATAACGTCGCGGAAAACAAAAAATAAAGATTTAAAAAAACAGGGGGAGAAGCCATCGTAATACCGCCGGTTAAGGCGTTTCTCGACCAGCCTTTTCCATTTTTAAGAGAGCTTTCTTCCTCAAGATTCACGAGAGTCATAACGACTTTATCAGACAAGGGACTGCCAGCTTCTTGCTGAGCGACGTTCCCCAAGATAACCTCGTCGTCTCTACCAATAATATTAACTTGCTGCAAGTAGCTTCGCATTTCATCTCTGATGAATACCGCCGATTCGTTTAGCATAAAAATCCTTTTAGGCAGATATAACTGTTAATATCTGGGACTTATGAACTCGCGACTAACTACTATTCGTATAGGCCAACAACTAGGATAAACGAATATTTTTTCGTTGATTCAAATATTCCTTCCTTACAAATGTTTTTATTTACCAACCTTATCATTTATGGAGTGATATTAAATATTCTTGCGTGACAAATTTAAAACCTTGCTAGATTTTTTTATATTTTACAATTAGCTGTTAAGAATAATAATTCATACTGAGTTTATGCTAATTACTACTATTTTTCTTCCCCCATTTGGGGGATATTTGGCAGGTATATATTCTTTTTTATTTTTATTCGCTCGATTAAGCCTACTATCACTCGATTTTTGTAATAGATTTTTACCATTCAATACAACTTAATGCGTTACTCTACGATATAGAATAAAAATCCATATACCCGAAAAAAGATATTTCGATAGCTGGATTATAATTATCCTTCATCTAATCAATATTTGGGCTATCGCAATAATCCCGGAACCCGTTTATCGTTTTTTTAAGCAGTTTATTATTTTAACTGAATCCAGGTAGTTTTCAGTTCGGTATATTTTTCCAATGCATGGAGAGATTTATCGCGCCCGGTTCCCGACTGTTTGTAGCCGCCGAACGGTACGGTTATATCACCGACATCATAGCAATTCACCCAGACGCTACCCGATCTCATTCGCGAAGAGACTCGATGGGCGCGATTCAGATTGGCGGTCCACACTCCAGCGCTTAAGCCATATTCACTAGCATTAGCCAAGGCAATGGCTTCTTCTTCTGAATGAAACCGTTGACAACTGAGTACGGGGCCAAAGATTTCTTCGCTTACGATTCGCATGTCCAGCGTAACGCCATCGAAAATGGTCGGCGCGTAATAACAGCCACCAGCGACTGGCTGCTCGGCCTTACCGCCGAGCAACAGTGAGGCTCCCTGCTCCAGACCAGACTGTACAAATCCGTCCACAACCTGGAGGTGTTTTGCATCCACCAAGGCACCAATCTGCGTCTCGGGATTGAGTGGGTGCCCAATAGATAGATGTTGACTGGCTGAGACCAATAAAGCCATAAACTCATCGGCAATACCTTCTTCAATCAACAGACGTGACGCTGCAGAACACACTTCACCCTGATTAAAAAAGATCGCCAAGGCTGCCGCTTCCGCGGTTGCCTGCAAATCATCACAGTCCGCAAATACCAAGTTAGCGCTTTTTCCACCGCACTCGACAAAGGTACGCTTCATATTGCTGAGAGCGCCAACAGACATAAGATGTTTGCCAATGGCGGTGGAACCGGTAAATGCCAAGCCATCCACACCCGGATGCCGAGCCAAAGGTTCGCCTGCCTGTGTTCCGAAGCCTGGCAGAACATTTAATACACCGGGTGGTAAACCGGCTTCCAATGCCAACTCACCGATACGCAGTGCAGTCAGCGGTGAGCGTTCGGAGGGTTTCAGAATGACCGAGTTACCCGTGGCTAACGCTGGCCCCAATTTCCAGCAAGCCATCGCTAACGGGAAGTTCCAGGGTACAATTGCTGCGACGACACCGAGGGGCTCACGGGTGATGGTCGCCAACACATCGTTCGCTGTCGGTGCCACCTCACCGTAGAGCTTATCGATCACTTCTGCATTCCAGGCAATTGAACTTATGGCATCAGGTAGGTCAATCGCTACAGCGTCACCAATGGGTTTACCCATATCCAGAGTTTCCAACAATGCTAACTCTTCAGCATGGCGAGACATGAGTTCAGCGAACTTTTGCAAACAACGTTTGCGATTGGCTGGAGATTCCCGTGACCAATCGCCCCGTTCAAAAACGGTTCGAGCCGAAGCCACGGCGATGTCTACATCAGCGGCGTCACAAGACGGAATGTTTGCTAAAACTCGACCGTCAATGGGGCTGATGCAGGCAAAGGTCTCGCTCGCCTGAGCATCAGTTTTTTTACCGTCAATAATCGCTTGCCGGGGAATAGAAACATCGGCGGCGCGCTGCTGCCACTCACTAAAACTGATCATGATTCACCTAAAATGCGGATAAAACGAATACTGAAAGATCGACGCTGGCCAAACCCACTACGCTAAATGCCGTGCGCCGAAGACTCAAGTCAAAATAGACGACCCTGGTGGTGCCTTTTCGCTACCATAGTCGTTTTAAGCGCCGTCTGATTGGCTAAGGGACTGCACCAGACCTTGGGCATTCTCATCCAAAGACACACCATTGCTACCCATCCAGTCAAACAGTGATCCGATAAACAAACGCGCACGGGTGGTGAGCAAGTCGACGGGATCAGCCACCAGATAAATTGACTGGCCGACGGTATAGGCATTTTCCATCACTGGCATTAAACGGCCGCTCTTAAAATCCTCCCGCACCTCGAAGGGTTCGGCCAAGGCCATTCCCATCCCTAAGCGTGCAGCTTCTATCGCCTGGTAAGCGTGATCAAAATAGGTATTTTGCTGTGCTGGCTGATAATCCAAACCTTGGCTGGTAAACCAGGATTGCCACTGTCCCAAACGATCATGTAACAAGGGATACTGACGTAAGTGTTCCGCTTTTTTTAACGACTGCGACAACAATAGTTGTGGGCTGCATACCGGCAAATAACGCTCTTCATACAAATAAGTTACCTGCCGAGTGAGCTCCAGGGGTTCCCCTAAAGCCAAGGCGATATCAAATTCCCGAGGTAATTGCTGTTGCCTGGGTTCAACCGTCAGTACACGGGTATTCACTTCCGGATAGCGGCGGTGAAAATCCGCCAGGATATGTAACAACCAGCTCATAGCAATGGTCGGCGTTGTCGCGATGATTAATTCGCCACTGATATTTTCCGGATCCAGATAAACGATACCTCGGTTGAGAGTATCGAAAGCCTCCTGCACACTCTGAAGAAAACGACTGCCCGCTGCCGTCAAGGCCAAGCGATTGCCCGAACGATAAAACAGATCAACACCGAGCCGCTCTTCCAATTGTTTCACCTGACGACTGAGGGCTGGATGGGAAACATGCATCTCCGCAGCGGCTCGACGAATATGACAGTGACGCCCCACCACTTCGAAGGCCCGCAGGGACGTCAGGGGGATGTGACGTAAATTTATCGAGGGCTGACGCTTGGAAGTCACAACGGATTCACTCTGGTGCCTTGAGGTTACTCAATCGGTAAAAAATTATTGCTTGCAGCTACAAATATACACCATAGACTGGATAAACTTCAGCGACTATTCCAGCCTCTTTGGCATCAGCGTTAAACGCTTTAGTCATACATCCGTATGTAAACCTCGGTGATCATCTTGGAGCAATACCCCATGAGCGAATTCAGTTTTCAAACCCGGCAAATCGGCGGCGGTACGCCAACCTTAACTAACTGGGGACTGGATTCGGAAACCGGTGTCCTGAAAGACGTTTTATTGGCTCCAGCAACCCATTTTGAATGGCTGGCCAGCAACTCTACCTCGCGGCGATCACTGCGCAAAGGTTTTCAGTTCGATCAGGCAACGGCTATCGCACAGCATAGAGACATGCAAGCCTGCTATGAAGCGGCCGGCGTAACCGTTCATACACTGCAAGCCAATCCAGTACTGCCCTATCAAATTTTCACCCGGGACTCGTCCGTTATGACGCCGTGGGGCGCAATTGTTACCCAGCTTTCCAACCATTGGCGTCGAGGTGAATACTCTGAGATTATCCAGTTTTATCATCGCTCCCAGATTCCCATCTACGATATGGTCACCACGGGTACCTTCGAGGGTGGGGATTTCCATGTCATTAAACCCGGCGTAGTGCTCTGTGGGTATTCCGGAGATCGCACCAATCAAGCGGGCATTGATCAAGTCGGTGCCTGGTTCGAAGCAGAGGGTTGGGAATTCAAACGCTATGCCTTCGATCCTTTTTACCTGCATATGGATGTGGTTTTTTCCATGCTCACCGATGGCCTCGCAGCCGTTTGTGTTGATGCCGTAGATCCGGAATTTCTGTCTTGGCTTAAACAGCAAGGTATCGAGATCGTCAAAATTCCTTTTCCGGAAGCCATGAATAACATGGGCTGCAATGTGGTATCCCTCGGCGCAGATCGAGTACTACTCCCAGCCGAGGCGGACTTTTTGGCAGACAGCTGTCGTGCGAATGGCTTAGAGGTGATTTCTGTGGACGTATCGATGATCTCCCGCGGCGGTGGTAGCCTGCACTGCATGTGTCAGCCGTTACGCCGGGAGAGTTACTAAACCATGACCACAGAACTTCGAATAAATGGCAAACGCCTTTGGCAGTCCTTGATGACTATGGCTGAAATTGGAGCTACCGCCAAGGGTGGCTGTAATCGCCAAGCTCTCACCGACCTGGATCGTCAGGGCCGTGATTTGTTTTGTTCCTGGGTAGAAACCTTGGGCTGCGAGATCCGTATCGACGCCATGGGCAATCTCTTTGCCCGACGGGCGGGATTGGATAATAGCCTGCCTGCCGTTGTAACTGGCTCTCATCTGGATACCCAGCCCACCGGCGGTAAGTTTGACGGGGTTTATGGTGTTCTCGCTGGCGTTGAAGTTTTACGAACTTTAGAGGAAAACCAAATCGCCACCCAGGCTCCTATCGAAGTCTGTGTCTGGACCAATGAAGAAGGTGCCCGCTTCTCACCGGCGATGGTTGGCTCCGGAGTCTGGTGCGGAGAATTTTCCTTGGACTATGGGCTCTCACGAACCGATAAAGAGGGCAAAAGTCTCAGTGACGAGTTAGATAAGATCGGCTATCGGGGTAGCGAGCCTTGCACCCCCTACCCCATTAAAGGCTTTATTGAATTACACATTGAGCAAGGGCCGATTCTCGAACAACAGCAGAAAACCATCGGCATTGTACAAGGTGTACAAGGCATGAATTGGTACGATCTAAACTTGATCGGTTCACCAGTGCACGCCGGTCCGACACCCATGGATCAACGCCGTGATCCGTTTATGGCACTACACGGTATTCTCGCTGAGCTCTATCAATTAGCCGAAGAATATGCGCCTTGGTCGCGGGTTACCTTTGGCGATATCTCTGCTACACCAGGTTCTCGTAACACCGTTCCCCAATCCTTGAAATTGACCGTTGATCTTCGCCATCCGCTACAAGCTGAACTTGATGTGATGGAAGCCAGGTTTAGATCCCTGGTACAGAATCATTGTGATAAACACCAGATTGAGTTCTCTATCGATACCGAATGGCTTTCACCCGCAGTCGCCTTTGATGATGCTTGTATCAGCGCGGTAACAACGGCGACAGAATGCTTGGGCTATGACGCCATAGAGATGTTTTCCGGCGCCGGCCACGACTCGGTTTATGTCTCACGGGTAGCACCCACGTCGATGATCTTTATCCCCTGTAAAGACGGTATTTCCCACAACGAGGTCGAGTATGCATCACCTGGAGACATCACCGCCGGCGCCAATGTATTACTACAAACTCTACTGAATTTAGCGAACTAGCCGTTCACTCAGTTCGACAGGATGTTGGCAGCCCAATTGCGCCATCACCTGTTCGAATTGCCGGGCCAACATCTCCACCGTGTGGCCAGCCCCGGCAGCACCAAGGGCGCCAAGGCCGTACATAAAAGTGCGACCAAGAAACACCGCCTCGGCACCGTAAGCCAAAGCCGCAGCAATATCCTCGCCATTCTGAACACCGCTATCCAGTAACAGAGTGAGTTTGTCTTTGAAGGTTGGCGCCAGACGCTGTAACGCTTCGATAGAAGACAAGCCTCGATTTAACTGACGTGCGCCGTGGTTGGAAATTACCACACCGTCAGCGCCAATCTCTATAGCCGTCCGTAGATCAGACTCCGTCATAATCCCCTTAACCACTAGCGCCCCAGGCCACAAATCCCGGATTTCTGAAAGACCATCACGGTCAACAGGTCCCATGGTGGAACGGTTAACAAAATTCACAAAGTCTTCCGGTTTGATCTCGCCGTTGGGGGCATAGTACAGAAGGGTTTTCATCCGCGGTATTCCCGCTAGAGCGCTACCTGCCACCCAACTTGGGCAGGTCAGCATCTGGCTAATCGACAGAGGGCTTAATTTCGGCGGCATGGATAAACCCCGGCGGATATCTCTGGGGCGATAACCATAGGTGGGCACATCAACCGTTACCACCAACACGGGAAAACCGGCTTGGCTGACCCGACGAATCAAATCACGCCGAACAGACGTCTCTGTAGGGTTGTACAACTGAAACCAGGCATGACCTTCAGCAATGGCTCCGATCTCTTCCACTGAAGCAGATGATACCGTCGATAGCACATAGGGTATTTGATAATCCCTAGCAGCTTTCGCGAGAATCTCCGGCCCCCTCGGCCACATCAATCCTTGTAAACCAATCGGGGCAACACCAAAAGGAAACCGATACTCACGCCCGAACAACTTCACTCTGGTTGAGCTGCCCGCTAGCTCCTCCCGCGAACGACAGGAACGGGATTCAAACAACACCTGTTGTAATTGCTCACGATTACGCGCTAAACCTTGATCGGAAAAGCAGCCACCATCCAGGTAATCAAAGGCAAAAGCAGGAATACGTTTGCGCGCCCTGTGACGCAAACTTTCTGTATCGGGAAACCGGTGATCAAACACGTAACATCTACACTCTTAAAACCACTGAGTGGTATTCTCTATTTTTTGTCTGCTGAAGGCTAGCTTCGGACCTGCTCTCAAAAAATCTTACGCTTGCATCTTACGCAGCCACGCCTGATGAAATCCGAGACTGATTTTATCCCAGGCATCAACCAAGTGAGACTCCGCCGCCTCCGGTGCGGAACGGGTCACCTGCAATTTATCCAGCAGTTCAATATCCTGACGATTCACTTCATTCAATGCCGCGCTGAGCGCTGAGCGCTGTTGTGTATATTCCTCAGCCATAGCATCAGGATTGGCGGCAAAAATAGTCAGGGTCTCGCGGCTAAAATTATGAGCTTCCGGCCGTACAATAATCAATTGCACCCAAACCGGATCCACAAAAATAAGTGTATTAGGGAAGATACAAAACCACTGCTGAGTACCGGCATTTTCTGCCGTTAAATGAGAAAAGTGCGGTAGCGGTTTATCGGTTTTCGCGGGTTTATCGGTAGCGCCATTTTTTAACCGCAAGCCGACAATATCCGGGGATAAAAACAAATCATCCTGGCCCAACGCAGAAGTAATAGTCACCGCCTGGGAATGGACGAAAGGCACATGATAACCATCCAAAAAATTATCTACCGCCAGTTTCCAGTTGCTCACCGATTCGTATTCGGTCGTACTGATCATTTGCATGGAGGCAGGATCATAGCCCGATAATAATTCATCTAAGGGCCGGATGAAGTCAGCAAACGGCTGCGCATCGCCGGAGATATTCACGAAAATCGTATCCCACCAGATCTCGAAACGTACCGGCAACAATCCTTTATCGCTGCGTTCTTCTTTCGACATGGGACTGTTGTCACCATGGACTACCGGTGCTCCTCGCAGCTCGCCATTCAATTGATAGGTCCAGCGGTGGTAGGGACACACAAGCAATTTTCGATTACAGGCTTCATCCACCAAGGGCGCTGCCTTATGACGGCAGATATTATGGAAAACACCAATTTCCATATTTTTATCACGCACAATCAATAACGAGGCATCACCGATACGCACGGGCAGCATATCGCCGACATTCGGTAATTGCTGCGCACAAGCCACACTCACCCACCCAGGGCGTAAAACTTTTTCAGTCTCTTGCCCGAACACATCGGTATCTTTAAAAACGGCGGGCGGCAAGCCCCGCAACGAAGTCTCCTCTTCATCGATGAGATTGACATCAATTAGCATGGCGATAGTTCCAATTTCAAAATCTAAGAAACCTCTGATTAATTACCTACGTTGCCTTTGCTGCGTTAAAGATGATCTCAAAATGCTCATTTACAACACGTAAACCCGAGGGTCGGTCCCACTGCTTTTCGATCATTTTCTCCTTGCACTGGCTGCCTCGCCAACATTAATCAGAGATTCCATCAAATAATAAATGCGCGATGAGGGTCAACACAGGTAACGCAATCACCGTGCGCAGAAAGAAAATAATAATCAGCTGGGGAACCGACAGTGGGATCTTCGAACGCATAATCAGCAACGCAGACTCTGCAAAGAATATGAGTTGCGTAACGGATAACCCTGCCAAAATAAAGCGTGTTACCGGCGACTCCATGGTTCCGGCAATAATGGCAGGTACAAACTGATCCAGCAGACCAATGATCAAACCTGGGGCAGCGGCGCTACTCTCCGGAATCTGTAGCAAATTCATGAGCGGTACAAAGGGCAGCGACAGCCACTGGAGAATCGCCGTATGGTAGTAGATAGTCAGGGCAATAAATTCCACCGTCATAGCCGCCGGCATCATCATGATAAAAATATCAATCATGGTCATAAAGCCTCGCTGCAAGGATTGCAGCGGAGAAGGCGAATGGGCGGCCACCTGCTGGGCTCGGTGTAATGCCCATTTAAAGGTACTGTAACCCTGATCCACTTCTTCCTTAAGTTGCGCACCTTCCTTGGGATAATAATCATCGGCGATACGATTAAGCGGCGGCAGTTTGGGGATAATAATCGCGCAAATACAACACACCAGAGCCATGGTGCCGTAGAAAGGAAAAAAGTAATCTCCAATACCTGCCACCTGGGTAATAATCCAGGCAAAGGGTAAAGAAACTACGGAAAAACTGGTGGCAATGGCTGCGGATTCGCGCGCGCTATAAAATCCGCGCTCATACTGAAAGCTGGTCATCAGCACGGCAATACTCGACGACCCCACCCAGGAGGCCAATACATCCACCGTGGCCCGCCCAGGCAGGTTGAAGATTTTTTGAAAAGGCTTGCGCAATAGAACACCAACAAAATCCAGCAAGCCATAATCACTTAAAAAGGGCAAAAACAGACATCCCAAGGCGATTAAGATAAAGATTGAACCGGCCACATCAATATAGGCAGTGACACCGGTATCTTTGCCGACAATCCAATCAGGCCCGATGCCCAAGGCCAGCATAGTGGCGATCACGCCGCCAATGGTGGACAGCACCACCCAGCTCCAGTGAGAAGCCACAAATATTTTGTGGTGCGGTAACTTCCTCACGAGGGCTCGGGGTGAAAGAAAATACACCAGGGCGATAACCGCACCGATGACGAAGATCGGTAAGGTATAGTGAGGAAAATGTTGTTTAACCTGCTCGGTAATCTGGCTGGATAGAACACCCAACATCACCGTCCAGCTGCCGTTATAGGGCACAGGCGTCAGAAACATCGCGATCCCGAATAGAGAACAGAGGATCCCTTTGACGGTTGCGCCTGTGGCGATCTCCTCGGTTTTCACGGTCGATGCTTCCACGAAATACCCCTCAGTTGACGCCGGTGATGGCCGGCTTGTCCTCAGCGATGGCCAGGATATTATCGATCACCAGCTGGGTCATGGCTTGATAAGCGCGATCTTCGAAATTACAAAAGTGGGAAGTAAGCGCGTAATTGTCCCCCCTAATCGCTGCAGCGGCCTTATCAGAATAAACGTCCAATCCTATTCCGTGTAAACGGCCAGTGTTAAAGCGTTCAATCAACGCCATCTCGTCAATAAGCTCAGCCCGAGCGGTATTGATGACCGTGGCGGAGTCTTTCAATAGCGAGATCATCTCTTCGCTCACCACGCCCCGAGAGGAATCGCTGAGCGGCATATTGATGCAAACGAAGTCACTCTCTCGCATCAAGGTCGCCAGATCCACCTGGCGAGCGCCTAGTTGGCTCTCCAATTCAGGTTTTGCATAACTGTCGAAATACAAAATTTGATGATTGAAACCCAGATAGAGGGTTTCCGCTACACGAGAGCCAATACGACCCATACCTACGATGCCGGTGATTTTGTTGCGAACTTCCACCGCTGTTGGCCGTAAAAACGAAGGATCGGGATCTTGGGAAAGTTGACTGCGCTCCATATGCAGGGCTGGAATTCGCCGCGCAACCGCCAGCAATAGCGCCACGGTTGCCTCGGCAGTAGCGGCAAAAGCTTCTTCCGTCGGGGTATTGGTCACAGTGATTTTGCGGGCGCTGGCTGCCTCAATATCGATATTGGAGTAGCCAATCCCCACATTGGCAATCAATTTTAAGTCCGGCGCTGCAGACTCCAACAATTCAGCATCGATAACATCTTCCGTATGGGTGATCATGACATCGACCTGCCCCATCTGGTCGGCAATCATATCCCTTGGACAGGGTGTGTCTTCTTCACGGCAAATACATTCGATATCCGCCTGTTGCAATTGGGAGATCAAATCGTCGGTGTTAAAAAGCGGGCGCGTTAAAAAAACCTTCATGCGGGATAGGTCTCAAAGACAGCAGCCGTAAACGGAAAATCCGTGACGAACTGATCCGCCACCACATCAATTAAATAGGGACTCTGGTGCTCTTTGGCCATCAATAGGGCTGCCTTAAACGCTTCTAGACTTGCAACTCGTTGCGCAGAGCAACCACACGCCTGGGCCAAGGCCACATAATCCGGGGTATGGATATTCACCCCAACTTGGGGTACATCGGCGGCGTCCATAAAGCGCCGAATCTCCCCATGGCCGGAGTTGTTCCAGACTAAGAAGATCACCGGAATCTCTGCTCCCACCGCCGTGGAGATTTCATTCGAGGTAAATTGACCACCGCCATCACCGGTAAGGCAGATAACTGGAACCTCAGGCCGAGCTAATTTTGCGCCCTGGGCGGCCGGAAAGGCGTAACCCAAGGTTCCAAACCCAGTGGCCGAGTGGAAATAATGATTTGGTTGCTGTGTTTGTAGAAATGCCTGGGCGTAATAACTTAATTGGTTGGAGTCGCCCACCATTATGGCGCTCGGAAGAGCCTGTTCTATAACATCAAAAATCTCACGGTAGCCAGCGGGCAGAACGTTTGCAGTCACTTGATTTAATTGCGCAGCACGCTCAGCCCCGTTGGATACTTCCGTCTTTGAAGAGGAGCCATCCGGCAGTATCCTGTCTAATAAATCTAGTAAATCCCGCACACATTCACCGACGTCAGCTTGGATAGCCACCTCCGGCTTAACGTTACGCATCAATTGCTGGGCATCTATGTCCACCCGCACCAACTTCCCTTTGATTTCAAGATCACCGTAGCCAAAGAAATCATAATCGGTTTCAGATAACTCGGTACCCAGTGCTATCACCAGATCAGCCTTCTCTGCTAGCTCCTGACGAATCCAGGGACAACTGGGAGACGCGCCAACTGCCAATGGATGACTAGGCGCAACCACACCTTTGGCATTGTTGGTATTGATCACCGGGCTATCAATGCGTTCGGCCAATTCGGTAATGGCCTCCCCTGCCCGACAGGCACCGCCGCCTATTACTAGCAATGGTCGGGTGGCTGTCTTTATGAGCGACGCCAGCTCTTCCAAACAATCATGATGAGGCCCCGGCGGCTTGATTCGGGGCCAAGGGATTAAGTCGAGATGGCTGGCGTCGGATTTAAGAACATCGATGGGGATTTCAATATGAACCGGGCCAGGACGCTGGCCGTCGAACACCGCGAATGCTCGCGCCAGTACTTTCGGTAGATTGTTAATATCGAGCAGTGTATGACTGAACACGGACACTTCCGACATCAGGGCCTGCTGGTTGGCCAACTCGTGCAAGCGCCCTTCCCCCATGGCCAGATGGGTACGAGAATTTACCGAAGAAATCACCAACATGGGCACAGAATCCATCAGGGCCTGGCCCATAGCTGTGGCAATATTGGTCATACCGGGACCGGTGATAATAAAACAGACTCCGGGCTTGCCCCCCGCACGGGCGTAACCGTCTGCCATAAAGCCAGCACCCTGTTCATGGCGAGGCGTTACATGGTGAATCTCTGAGGATCGAAAACCACGATAAAGCTCAATGGTATGAACCCCCGGGATACCGAAAACCGTATCGACACCGTAATTTTCTAACAACTTGATGACCGCTTCACCACCCAGCAAAGACGACATACCTTCCTCTCTCAAACGTATTTCTCAAATTACTAATGGTAAATTTTTGGTTAACTGACTAAATCTGCCGACGCCACCGCTCGTGAAGCTTCTTTCCAGAGTTTTTCTGCGGTCGATTTCAATATTTTGGCTTCCTCCCAACGATCACTGAGTTCGTAACCATCGGCGCCGGTAATGGCATAGGGCGGCGGCCCCAGTTCGCAGACAAACACGCAACGAACATCGCTGTCATCGACATGGCGAGTCAACCAATGCTGAAAGCCCTCTTTCCACCAGCTTTGAAAAAGTTCAAACCAGGGATAATGCTGAGGAAAGCCAAAGGAAACTTGTGCCTGCTCTCGGGTACCAACGCGACCGTGAAAAGCCTCTGAGCGTTTCAGTACCCGTGTCACCAGCGCTTCTGCTTCACTGGACAGGGGTAGATACCATTCCTGATTTAATAAGGCGTGGGAGAGATCTGCAACCATGTGTAGGTCGGGAACTGTGTCCATCAACTGCAAGGTAAACAGCAAGTCATTGGTCATGCAGTTACGATGAACTTCCACCAACGTCGGAATACCAGCCTCCTGCCCTATGGATAACCACTCGCGAGTAGTTTTCGCCACCCTCTTCACATCCCATGCAGGAATCTGCCCGATAATACTAATAAAGCGCGCCTGGATGGGTAGTGCCTGAATACTATTTACCAGATCTTGAAAGCCTTCCGGTGATGAGACAAAAACATTAAATACCTGATCCAAGCCATACTCTTCCAGCAGCGGCTGCGCTGCCTGCACCATCTCTACGGAGTGATGAGGCATATCAAAACTAACGCCGGTAAATCCAGCATCGGCAATCGCCTGGATTTTTTCGGCCAGGGTGCGCTGCAAACCGTCAGGCCTGCGCTGCTCCATCCCCCAAAGCGACTGAAAAACATCCAAAGATTGCATTGAAATCCTTACTCCAAGCTGGTTTGAATCACACCAGTCCCGCCGCCGCAAAAACGTCGTAAACTGGCTTCATTTGTTCTTCTACACGTCGCCATTTACCCACCGATGACCGATAAACTGGCTCACGTATTTGACTTGCACTCGCCGTCAAACTAGCGCTTGGATTTTCAAAAAACTGATGGCAGGCTGGCTCCGCTGACAATTCGCAAAAATCGATCAGCCGATCAATTTCAGCTTCGGTATCGCTCACCAGTTTCTCATAGGAAAGACAGTAAAACCGGTGCGGGAACTGTTCCAGCCAGGACTCCATCAGCCAATAATGGGCAACCATATAATCCGCCAATTCCTCTAAATTGTAGGAATACCCATAGCCATGCTTAAACAACATTTTGAAAATACTAAACGCGGCATCCATCGGATCCCGCTTCACGTAAACCAATTTTGCACTCGGCAAAGCCCTGGCGAGCCAACCTGCATACACACTGTTGAGCGGCAGTTTATCGATCCACCACTGTGACTGGTCGATATCAGCGTCAGGCGTCTCTCCGACGGCCAACATCTGCCGACTCAATTCGTGGTAACGCTGCCCTAAAGATGCCAGTTGACTGTCGTCTATGACCGATAGTTGGTCGGTGGACAGCGCCATGGGATCCCGGGTCGCATCCAGGCCCGCACTTTCCAGTAAAGCCTGGGGCCAACTGGTGAGCTCGCCACCACTGACGATCTTGGAATGGCTCGCCAAAATTCGTTCAACCAACGTAGTGCCAGTGCGTGGCAAGCCAACAATAAACAACGGTTGGGGTCCAACAACCCTCTTCTTATCGAGTTCGCAAGCCAGTGGCACAGTTTCCGCACTAAAGCGCGTTGGCAACCACGCCATCAATTGCAGATCCCGCTGCAAATCGTAATTTATGTGCTGGCGTTTAATGGTCGCCGCCTGCTGATATTCCGCAAAGGCTTTCACATACTGCCCTTGGTCCTCATATACTTTCGCCGCGGTGTAACCCAGATAAAATAGGGCTTCAGCACTATTGTCATTACGTTCACGAGCCTGGTTCAATAGATCCCATACATCAGCGTCATTTTGAAATCGACGCAATTGCACCAGGTTGTAAACACTTTCAAAATCTCCAGGTTCTTCATTCAGCACCTGTCGATAGAGCCGCTCGCTTTCATCGAACGACCCCAAAAATCGTAACAATGCGGCCAGATTAAATGTTGCAGGCAAAAACCCAGGATCTCTGGACAGGATGGCTTCGTAACCTTTTTTCGCGCTGCTCACCTGCCCCAGCTGAAACCTTAAGGTCGCCAACTGACAGAGAGAAGCCAGGTCAAACTGAGCTTTGTCAGCTGCGCCATACTGCTCGGCATAGTCCAACGCGCGCTGGGCCTGGATAAACTCGCGCGCCGCCCAGTAGGCCTCGGCCAATTGCAGAAATCTGACTGCAGTCGGTTGCGCTTGCACCGCTCGTAAGGCCGAAGATACTGCCAGGGACAGGTGTCCCAACTTGAGACTAACCAGAGACAAGTGTGACCAGACGACCGGGTCGCTCGGATAGGCTTTGACTAATCCAACACACATTGACGCCGCAGGATCCCAAGCTTCACGCTCAATCAGCTCCCGCAAAGATTGCAGTTCGCCTACGCCAGCCCGATCGCTTACGCTATCAATTTTGCCCGTCATAAAAACTCGTTACGTCAACGCACATAAACGATTCAAGGTTTCGTTTTTTTTGACTAAACCACGACAATGATCAGAATTGATAGCTGACTCCCAGACCGATGGTGCGCGGTCTCACACGGTATTCCTGATCACCGAGATTGATACTGTATTGCAGCCCCGGTTTAGTACCCGTGTACTTGCCGTTGCCGTCACTGGAGGTAATCGAATCCTCGTTAGTCAGATTTTCTGCGAAGGCGGAAAATTGCCACTGATCCATGGTTAGCGCCAGCGAGGCATCGGCCAAGGTAGAGCTGTCAATTTCGTCATAACCACTGGCGGCCAAATAGGAAGGATCGTCAAAGCCCGTCACGAAGGAATCCTTGTAAGACACACCAAGACGCCCGGATAACTCCATACCGTTGCCCAACATGCGAGCATAATTTAGTGACGCGACCCAGGTCTGTTCAGGAACACCAGGCAAAGGATCGCCTTTGCTGCCGCCCAACTCAAAAGTTTCTGCACCGCCACTGGTGTTTGGAATCTGGAAGTCTTCGGACAATTCCGCATTGGTATAGCCGTAGCCAAGGTTCACCGATACTGCGTCGGTAATCTCATAACGCAGCTCGATTTCAACACCTTTACTATCCGCGGCTTCGGCGTTGTACATTACCGGGAAACCGCCATTCGGCGTTTGCATAATCAGCAGAGGATCTTCCCAGTCGATATAAAACAGTGAGACGTTATAGCTAGCGCGACCCTCCAAGGCGTAACCTTTGATGCCCACCTCATAGTTGGTCGACTTGTCCGGATCAAAGAACAAATAGTCTGGATGTTCTGCGAAGACGCCGCCTTCAATCGCGTCCGTGGAGAAATCATCCACTGGAACACCATTGGCACCGCCGTGGCGAAAGCCCTCGGCAACGGTGAAATAGATCTTGGTTTCGGCGCTGAGATCGTAAGAGGTGTTAAATTTAAACAGAGTATCGTCAAAATCCGCATCGCCGGAAGCTCCACTAAAACCCTCAGGCCCCTCGCCACAAAAGATACCACAGGGCGGCAAGGTAATAGTTTGTGCGGAATAGAAGCTCTGATCGAAGTAGCGAGCGCCCAGGGTCACCTGCCAGGGCTCGCTGAAGTGAAAAGTGACTTCACCGAAAATCGCCCGATCTTCAAACTCTGTGGTCTGCAGATTGCTATAACCCAGATCCCGCTCCTGAGGATTGACCATCCCGTAAAGCTCATCAACGCCGGCAATAAAATCGTAGGCTTCCGCATCATAATCGACGTCGTTGTAGTAGGCGCCGACCAGCCAATCCATAAAACCTTCACCGGTGGACGCCAACCGGAATTCCTGAGTGGTGGATTTGGTTTCGTAGGTTTTTTTACCGGTGACGACTTCGCGAGGCACGCCAGCATAGAACTCCCAGAATCCAGAGTAACCATAGTTGTAGCTTTGATCGTGGACACTATCGGCTTGGTTGCGAGTGACAGAGGTCGCCGAGGTCAATTCCGCAAAACCAAAATCGTGGGCAATCACCAGAGAGCCAACCGACGTCTCCCGCTCAAATTCCTCCAACACTTTGGTGCCGGATTCGTAGCCATCCAGCCCTGCTGCCGTGGCACTGGAGCCACCAATCTCATCCTTTTGGTAATTGACCATAAACGTAATGTCGGTGGCGTCACTGGGCGCAAAACGCAATGAGCCCCGCACCATAGTCACTTCTTCGTCGTTGAGGTCCTCAACACTGCGTGTTTCCCCGGTGGGCTGGCCGTCATCATCCAGCACTTCAATGTAGTCGGAATCGATATAACCCGCGTTGTACAAACGCGCTACAGTGCCTCTAAATGCCAAGGTATCGCTGATGGGAATATTGATGGTGGCTTCAATATCGTCGTTGAGATCGTCGGATTCGTCAGTGGCAGAAGCTTTCACCTTGATATTGCCAGAGATCTCATCGAACTCGGGCGCGTTGGGAATATATTTGATGGTGCCCCCCAGAGAACCGGAACCATAGAGAGTTGCCTGAGGGCCACGCAGAACCTCGACGCGATTCATATCCCGCAATTCAAGATTGGCAAACAAGGGCGTTTCGCCCAGGTATACCGAAACAACCGGATCAGTGACGTTAGAAAAATCTTCCTGACCAGATCCGGTAACGTTTAGACCACGCATGATAATACCGGTAGATATGCCGTTTTTACTGCGCCCCACGTCCGATAAATTCAGTCCGGGTATGTACCTGGCCAGTTTGGAAAACTCGTTGATATCTGCCTCGGAAAGCTGTTCACCACCATAGGCTGAAATGTTGTAGGGCACATCTTGTACGCTGGTCGCCCGCCGAGTCGCCGTTACCGTGATCTCTTCAATGCTATTACCGGACGAGCTGTCCGATTGACTTAGCGCTGGTGTCGCCAAGGTCATCGAAAGAACTGCGAGGTATAACTCCTTACGCGCAAACATAGTCCCACCATCTTCAACAAGCTGAATAGAGAAATACGCTCTACTCGCGGAGCTCCGCAAGTCGTGCGATTTCAACTTTAGGGCCAGTGACAGAGATCGCGAAACAACTAAATAGACACCCCCCATTCCCGAATGGAATGCCACAAGAGCGCCCACGCCGTTGCACCATTAAGGGTAGTGAGTCTTAGTCTCGGTAAAGTTGCGATATGTCGCCTTTTTCGAAAGGGAATAACAATTGCTAAATCTGATAAAAGCAGGAAATACCTGCGTTTTGCCTATTTTTATGCCCCAGATTTGGGCGCAATTATGACAATGCCAGGATGCGCGATGCGACGTAATTTACCCAAGATCACCACCTTGCAATGCTTTGATGCGGTCTCCCAACACCTCAATATGACCAGAGCAGGTAAAACCCTGCACATGACACAAAGCGCAGTGAGTAAACAGATCAAGAGTCTGGAAGAACACATGGGCCGTCGGCTCTTCGAACGCTTTGATGGGGAGCTAACCTTGACTCCAGTGGGAGAGCAGTTCGCCCAGGAGGTGCGGGAAATTCTCGCCCGACTCGATCACGTCACGGAGCAGTTTTCAGTCAACCCGGTTCACAGTCACCGTTACAAACTCAAAGTGGTCACCGAACCCACCATGGCACTGCGTTGGCTGGCGCCACGCATCAATGAGTTCAACGCTCTCTATCCGGATATTCAAGTGGACCTGTGTACGGATTTTGTTGCCGCCAGTCGCAGCATGCGCCGTTATGACTTCGCCATACTTTTTGGCGATGGCCACTGGGAAGATTGCCGCTCGGATTTTTTACGACACGAACACCTGGTCGCCGTGGCGTCACCGCGCCTGATGCGCAATCGCCACTGCAGTAACGATATGCACAGTGTGCTGGAACTGCCGTTTTTGCACCACGACAATCCCATTTCTACCACCACTATGTGGTTGTGTGCCCTGGGTAAAACCGACGCGGAGATCGCCCAGTTCAAAGGCAGTCACTATGAAACTTTGATGCTGCTCTACGAGGTGGTTAAAAGCGGAACCGGTTCCAGTATACTGCCCCGCTATCTGGTACAAAAAGATATTGAAGACGGCACACTGGTCAAGGTCTGCCAGCGGGAGTTGTTACTGGATAAGAATTACTATCTGGTTTATCAGCAAGACAGACACAATGAATACGCCATTAAAAATTTTCGGCGCTGGGCACAAACCCACGGGGAACGACTCTCCGAGGTCCAGAGAAAAGACGTCGAAATAAGCGCAATCTAAACGACTTGCGCACGTCTCACCCCTTCTCTCCTGCGTTTCAGATACCCTTACAGGTTACTGAGAGGCCATTTTCCAGCTATTACAAGCCTTCGCTGGATAGACACTTAAGCTTTTGCGAATTTTTACTCGTACGCCGATAAAGGAGGACACGAGCAAGTCAGATTTCTATCACCATAGACATTATCTACTCGGCCCACCGGAGGCCAATATTTGGCATTCTTGAGGCTTTCTACAGGATAGACCGCCTGAGATCGAGAATACGCGAAAGGCCACTCGTCTGCCGTTGCCAATTCGGCCGTGTGCGGAGCATTTACCAGCGGGCTGTCGGCTAACTCGACCAGGCCGCGACGTACCTGATCAATTTCCTCGGCAATGGCCAACATGGCATCGCAGAAGCGATCCAGCTCAAACAGGCTTTCACTCTCAGTCGGTTCGATCATCAGAGTTCCTGCGACGGGAAACGACATCGTCGGCGCGTGAAATCCGAAATCAATCAATCGTTTGGCCACATCTTCCACATCCACCCCCGTCGCATCTTTAATCGGACGCAGGTCAACGATGCACTCGTGTGCGACCAGTCCATTTGCTCCGGTGTAGAGGATTGGAAAGACACCAGAAAGACGTCGCGCAATGTAATTGGCATTTAAAATTGCAACTTCTGAAGCGTTCTGTAAGCCAATAGAGCCCATCATGCGCAGATACATCCAGGTTATCGGCAGGATGCTGGCACTCCCCAAGGCGGCAGCGGAGACGGCTCCAGACGTATTTTCCATTGACAGGTGGCCCGGCAGAAATTCTGCCAGATGTGCTTTTACGGCGACTGGCCCAACACCGGGTCCACCGCCACCGTGTGGAATACAAAATGTTTTATGTAGATTTAGGTGGCTGACATCGCCTCCAAACTCACCGGGCTTGCACAATCCAACCATGGCGTTGAGGTTCGCACCATCAATATAGACCTGCCCCCCGTGAGCATGGACAATCTCACACACCTGACGAACGCTCTCTTCAAACACGCCGTGCGTTGAAGGATAGGTAATCATAATGGCAGCGAGGGAATCACTGTGCTGTTCCGCTTTACGACGCAGATCTTCAATATCAATATTGCCGCTTCTATCGCACGCCGTAACCACGACCTTCATACCGCACATTTGTGCAGAGGCCGGGTTGGTACCGTGGGCAGAACTGGGAATCAAACAAATATTACGGTGGCCCTGCCCCTGAGAACGGTGGTAATTTCGAATCGCCAGCAAGCCGGCATACTCTCCTTGAGAGCCCGCATTGGGTTGGAAAGAAATATCATCATACCCGGTTATGTCACACAGCCAGGTCCGCAATTCCTGATCCAATTGTGCATAGCCGCTCGCCTGCTCTGCCGGGACAAGAGGGTGCAGATTGGCGAACTCAGGCCAGGTAACGGGAATCATCTCCGCCGTTGCGTTCAATTTCATGGTGCAGGATCCAAGAGGGATCATCGAGCGATCCAGCGCCAAGTCCTTATCCGACAGTTGCCGCAAATAGCGCAGCATTTCGGTTTCAGAATGATGGGTATTGAACACCGGGTTGGTCAAAAAAGCGCTCTGGCGCTTCAAGTCCAGTGGCAGTAAGCTGTCTAGATTTCTCTCGCTGGGTAAAGGTGCATCAAAACACGCCGCAATATTTTCCAAATCCGGTTCTGTGACACTTTCATCCAAACTGATGCCAATATGCTCAGAATTAACACGTCTAAAATTCAAGCCTTTGGCAGCCGCTTTTTGAAGAATGCCATCCGTTTCTGAGCCTGTTGCCAAGGTCAGGGTATCAAAAGCAGAGTCGTTCACTCGAGCGATGCCAACCGCAGTCAGGGCTTGAGCAAGGCGACAGGTGAGCAGGTGTATCCGCTGGGCTATTTTTTTGAGTCCATCTGGACCGTGATACACGGCATACATACTTGCCATGACAGCCAGCAGAACCTGCGCAGTACAAATGTTCGATGTCGCCTTCTCCCGGCGAATATGCTGCTCGCGGGTTTGTAGCGCCAACCGTAAAGCGGGATTTCCCTGAGCATCTTTTGACATCCCGACGAGTCGCCCAGGCAGTGAGCGTTTGTGAGCATCACGGGTCGCCATATAACCGGCGTGAGGTCCGCCAAACCCCATGGGAACACCGAACCGCTGCGCACTACCAACCACGACATCAGCGCCCAATTCACCCGGTGCAACCAGTAAGGTCAATGCCATTAGATCGGCTGCAACTGCAACCAACGCCTTTTTGCTTTTGGCGGCATCAATAGCAGGTTTAAGATCAGCAATGCCTCCGTCAACACCCGGGTACTGCAATAAGGCGCCGAAACAATCGCTGTCGTCGATGTGCGCAATAGGTGCTACGTGAAGCTCTATGCCGAGAGGCTCCGCTCGCGTCTGCAACACCGACAGCGTTTGAGGTAAACATTGTTCGTCCACAAAAAAGACGTTTGATTTAGACTTGCTCACCCGCTGACACAAAGTCATCGCCTCAGCTGCCGCCGTGGCTTCGTCCAACATTGAGGCGTTTGCGAGCTCCATTCCCGTAAGCTCACAAATCATGGTTTGGAAGTTCAGAAGTGCTTCCAAGCGCCCTTGTGAAATTTCCGGCTGATAAGGTGTATAAGCCGTGTACCAAGCTGGATTTTCAAGAATGTTTCGCAGAATTACCGGCGGCGTGATGGTGCCATAGTAACCTTGACCAATATAGCTATGACGCACTTGGTTCTTTGTCGCGATTTCACGCAGCTGGGTGAGCGCGTGAGTTTCGGAACACGCTGCACCTGTCGCTAAGGGTTCGGCGTTACGGATATTCTCAGGGACGACGGCCCTTAAAAAGTTATCCAGAGATTGAAAGCCAAGTGTCTCCAACATCTGTTGTTGTTCCGCCGCAGATGGGCCAATGTGACGTGTTTGAAAATCACTATCGGCAGAATATTCCATAACAAACCCTGTTCGTTCAGTATTGATGTGCAATTTGGATAATAACGCTGCAAAACTGCAGACATCGTAGGCAGGAAGCTAGCGACCACTAGCCCCTGAAATATCGGTGAGGTACAAAAAGCGCAGGCGCGACCGTTAACGGCCGCAGTTTTCCCCGCAAGGACGCAAATACACGGCTACCGGGCACGGCCAGCGGCGTGTCAACGTAGCCCATGGCAATCGGTGCCGCCAAACTCGGGGCAAAACCACCACTGGTCACAATGCCAATGCACTCTTCAGCGTCGTTAAACAGTTCCACCCCCTCGCGAATTGGCGCTTTTCCATCCACAAGAAAACCGACCCGCTTTTGTGCTGCGCCAGTATCGCGACGGGCAAAAATAGCATCGGCGCCAATAAAACCTCCCGCCTTGTCCGCTCCTGGACGTCGGCTTTTGTGAACCGCCCACCAGAGCCCGGCATCAATCGGCGAGCGAGATTCATCCATGTCGTGGCCGTAGAGACACAAACCCGCTTCGAGCCTCAGGCTGTCTCTGGCACCGAGGCCAATCCACTCAACATCGGCATGCTGTAACAGCATCTGGGCAAGTTTCAGAGCAGCCGTCGCAGGAATGGAGATTTCAAAACCATCTTCCCCGGTATAGCCTGTACGCGTGACAAAACAGGTGACACCGTCTATTTCAAAGCTTCCACCCTGCATAAACAGTAACTCACACGCTTTGGGCGCGAACGGCAACAGTACACTGGCAGACAGTGGCCCCTGCAGTGCCAACAGGGCCCTGTCGTCGAGCGGCGTAAATTCTGTCGAAGCCGACAAATGCGATCGCACATGTGCCTCGTCTTTTTCCTTACACGCAGCGTTGTAGACCAAGACGAAGGTATCCGCATTCTGGCGAGTTACGATGAGGTCATCGATGACGCCGCCCTCTTCATTGGCAAAGAAGGCGTAGGTACACTGGCCTGGCAAGAGTCCTGCGGCGTCGATTGGCAGCAGACGCTCAAGATCAGCGATGGCTTCCGCGCCACTCACCAGCGCTTGCCCCATATGAGACACGTCGAAAAGCCCGGCTCTGGCACGGGTATGAATGTGTTCTGCTTTGATTCCTAAGGGATAAGATACAGGCATGTTATAGCCAGCAAATGGAACCAGTTTGGCACCAGCTTCTACGTGCAGCTCGTAGAGAGGTGTTGATAACAACGCATCGGATGTCATAGCAGTTAACCGATTAATTCCTGAATGAAAGACTCACCAGCTCCGCCGGTACGCGGGGCGAGGATTATACTCGTGTCGACCGTAAGATCCAGCCGGTACCTAGGGAGGACGATAAACA
Source organism: Pseudomaricurvus sp. ABR4_320 (assembly GCF_056159445.1). Classification (NCBI taxonomy): domain Bacteria; kingdom Pseudomonadati; phylum Pseudomonadota; class Gammaproteobacteria; order Cellvibrionales; family Cellvibrionaceae; genus Pseudomaricurvus; species Pseudomaricurvus sp. ABR4_320. Next base: position 54,567 of record NZ_JBSWVF010000022.1, read on the forward strand.
GGCCCTAGGTATTGTGACGACTCAGCGACCGTATACTAAAGCTTGTGAAGCAGCACTTGCAGCTCATCCAGACGTGCTTCTGGATCGCCCAGAGCTAACAATGCGATTTTCTCTGGATTGCTCAAAGGCAGCAGGCGACTGAGTTGCCAGCCGAGCAGACTGGCGTGCTCCGCCGGTAGGAAATCCAGCTCCGTGATGGCGGGATGCTGCATCAACTGCTGAAAGAGATCGACGAGATTTTGATAACGGGCATCCACCTCTATTTCAGGCTCAGCTGCCAACCAAGTTACGTCTCCGACCAGTAAATTGTCTGGCCCGACTCGACTTTGCTGAAGGGTGAACTTACGATTGCCGAGCACACTGAGAGCCAGCATACCGTTACCCTTATCACGGCAGTCTAGGATCTTGGCTTCCACACCGACTTGAAATACCTGGGGAACTTCACCCACTTCCCGCCCCTCTCGAATCTGGACAATACCGAACCCCACATCATTGCGCTGGCAGCGCGCCACCAAATCGAGATAGCGCTGTTCGAATATCTGCAAATTGAGCATTTGCTGAGGAAAGAGCGTCGTCGATAGAGGAAAGAGGTCAAGTTCAGCCATCAAGCGGATTTCAGTGGTTAAGCGAGCGTTCAGTTTACCCTCGATAGGATATCGTTAAAACTCAAACATTTAGTTCTTTTATCCCCAAGGAAGCGCCACCATCAAAAACTCGCCAGTTTCATTCAGATTCGCATCCCATTTGTGCTTTACTACAACTGGCGACGACTTGAGTTGTTGTCGAAAGACGGCGATATTGCCTCTGCCAATTCCAATATGAGCCTTCCGGAGCCCAATATTATGTTTCGCCACTTGCTGATCGGTCTGCTGCTGGTAATGAGCCTAGGCGCGCCGTCCATCGCCTCCGCTCAAGAAGCCGCCAGAGACGCTCGCCACGCGGCGGAATTAGCCCGACAGAGGCACCCAGGCAAGGTTCTGAGTGTCAAACGTGTCGATGGGCACTACCAGGTGAAGATCCTTCACGAGGGCAAAGTCAATTACGTCACCATCAAGGCGCAGTAAACCGATGAGCCTGGATAAGCCCAGCAGAGGCGCCACCCAGGAACTAGGAAACAATGTAAACGCTGCGAAATGGCAGAGGAATACCTATGAATCTTCTGATTGTCGAAGATGAAAAACAACTGCAAAGCCAGATTCGTCAATGCCTGGAAGCACAGGAGTACCGCGTCGACAGCGCCAGCGACGGGCGCGAAGGTCTGTATTTTGCTGAAGAGTTTATGTACGACTTGGCGATCATTGATCTTGGCTTACCGGAAATTGACGGCATAGAGTTAATCCGACAGATTCGCTCCAAAGACAAGCATTTTCCAATTTTGATTCTGACCGCTCGCGGCGACTGGCAGGATAAAGTGGAAGGACTGGAGGCCGGAGCCGATGACTATCTCACCAAGCCCTTTCATCTCGAGGAATTGCAAGCTCGAGTCCGTGCACTGCTGAGACGTTCAGCGGGTCAGTCGACCAATGTGTGGACCTTTGGCCCGCTGACACTCGATTATGACAAGAAGGAAGTCTCTCTCGACGGGCAGCGTCTCGAACTCACCAGCTATGAGTTCAATATGCTAGAGTATTTGGCCAGACATAAGGGCAAAGTCATCTCTAAATCCGAGCTGACAGAATATCTATACGCGCAAGACTTCGAACGGGACAGCAACACCATCGAAGTCTTTATTGGTCGCCTGCGGAAAAAACTGGAGCGCGACACCAAATTTATCCATACCGTACGCGGCCAGGGTTACCGCTTTGAGTATCAGGCCTGAGGTCTCCGTCAAATCCACCTCCTTACAAGGGCGGTTTATTCTCGCCAGCCTGCTGTGTTTACCTCTGTTTATCGGGGCCAGTGGGTTGCTGTTGGAACAGGCATTTAAAGAGAATCTTCTGGCCGCCGAAGAACAGCAGCTTCAATCGCAACTCTATATTCTTTTGGGAGCCGCCGAAGTGGATCAAGGCAACTTGTGGCTTCCCGAGCAATTGCCCGAACCCCGCTATTCAATGATGGATTCCGGGCTCTATGGGCAAATCATCGCCGTCGATCCCGATAAAACCAGCGCCTCGGACTGGCAGCGCCGCTGGCGTTCGGCCTCCGCGCGCCTATTGAGCCAGCCGCTCCCGGAAGATGGCATCCCTTTTGTTACCAATGGCCGCCATTTTGATCAAGTTGAGCGGTGGTTTCGATTTACCTATGACTTAATCTGGGAGGATCCCCAGGGAGAATCCATCCCCCTTAGGTTTCAGATTTTTCATGAGACGGACACCTACCGTGCTCAGTTACTTCGTTATCGCAAACAGCTCTGGTACGGCCTGATCTTATTAGCGCTAGGATTAATCAGTGTTCAGGCATTGATCATGCGCTGGGGACTGCGTCCGCTCAAACAATTAGTTCGGGATGTGCGCGCCCTCCCCGATTTATCATTTCGACAGCTGGAGGGGCAGTATCCGGCGGAAATTCGACCACTGACCGATAGCCTCAACCAAGTTCTCGCCAACGAGCAAGCTCAGAGAGAGCGTTATAAAAATACGCTCAGTGATCTTGCCCACAGTCTGAAGACTCCGCTCGCGATTGTGCAGGGGGAACTTCAAACCCAACAGCCGAATCACGAGATTTTGAAAAGTCAGAGTGAACGAATGACGGCGATCATTCGCCATCAATTACAGCGAGCTGTTGTGCAAACGAATCAGAAAATGCACCAGGCGCTGCCACTGCGACCGATCGCTGAGCGCCTCTGTCGGGCCATGGAAAAAGTGTACGCCGACAAAGCCATTCAATTCCGCGTGACAATACCGACGAACTGCAGTTATCCAATGGAAAGCCAGGATTTTTTTGAATTACTGGGCAACTTAATCGAGAACGCCTGCAAATACGGCAAATCTCAGGTTCACATTGACGCAAAAACCTCAGGAGATAATCTCACCGTCACCGTTGCCGATGACGGTGAGGGTATTCCTAATGATCAGTCCCTTACGCTATTGGATCGAGGCGCCAGAGGCGACACCAGCCAACCCGGACAGGGCATTGGACTGGCAATCACCACCGATATCATCAGCGCTTATGGTGGCGCGTTACAGGTTCGCCCGGCAACCACTCTCGGCGGAGCAGAATTTGTCATTCAGCTACCGAATAGTGTCCGAGGATGACTGAGGCCCAAAGGGTTTAAACAGCAAAATCAATCGGGGCAATAGGAGTAAGGCTGCCAATATCGCTGCCAGCATCGCCAGCCCTGTCAGTAATCCGAAATAGATCGTGGGGATAAATCGCGACAATCCCATGATTGAAAACCCCAAAATAATAATCACTGAGGTATAGAACATCGCCCGCCCGATCGAGGCATGGGAGCGATGCATTGTGGCGATATAATCCCGGTCTCGACCAAACTCCGTCTTAAATCGATGGATGTAATGAATCGTATCATCGACCCCGATACCCACTGTGATTGCAGCAATGGTAATGGTCATCATATCCAACGGAATACCTGCCAGCCCCATCCCGCCGAGTACGACAGCAGCGGCGAGAAGATTAGGGACAATCGCAATCAGTGCTAACGGCAGCGATCTAAACAGCACGACGAACATACATGCGATGCCAATAAATACCGCGCCCAAAGTCATTATTTGAGATTTAAATAAGCTCTGGAGCATGTTGTTATAGAGCACCAACAATCCCGTAAAGTGCACCTGATCGTCGCTGAAGCCGGCCTCTTCAACAGCGAACTTATGGATATCTTCCAATAATTGCGCCCGATGCAAATTCGGACTGGTATCTTTTACTCGCAGCGTAATACGAGTCTGATGAATACTCTCATCGAGGTAAGGATTAATGAGCACATCTTCAATCGCACCAGGAAGAGACCGTTTCATCAAGGCAAGTTCGAAATTATTCAAGGACCCGTCGGTAATATCCGATCCGACCTGATAGGCGATGGCCAGTGACTGTACTTTGCCTATCTCAGGACGTGAATCCAAATAATCGTGGAGCTTCTTGATTTGCTGTAGCCCGCTAACCGTGAACCAATAGCTGTCTTGTTGCGGCGCATTGTTGTCAGCGCTTGCAAATGGATTATCACCACCAAAGGGATCGCTTTCGCCAAACGGATCTTCTTCAGAGGACTCGGCAAAAGAGTCCTCCGCTGCGGAGCTAGTCGAAAGATCGGGATCAGCAAAGGCATCACCACCAAATTCGTCATCCGATACCACAGGATCTACTGCATCTGGCGTTACTTGGGTGTCTTCGGCAGAGAAGTTTTTCGGCGCATCTAACACGATATCCAGGCTGATCGTACCTCCCAGGTTTTTATCGATAACCGACATACCTTTATAGATTTCGGTACTTTTGTGGAAGTAATCAATAAAACGGTTTTCGACTTCCAGCTTGGAAATGCCATAGACGCTGAGCATACCCAACAATACGCTAACGACTAGGACACCGGTCGGGAACCTTTCAGTGATGGAGGAAAAGCGCGTCGTGAAAACGTGAGAGTTGTCGCCTTTATCTCTGGGCTCTCCCTTTGGCAGTATCATTAATCCTGCAGGAATGATGACAAACGCCAGCACAAATGACAGCGCTAAACCGATCGTCATCATCCACCCAAAGTCGATCACCGGGCGGATGTCACTCACCACTAACGAGACAAAGGCGACCATGGTCGTCAGCGTCGTGTAAAAACACGGTAACGCCATAAAAGAGACCGTCCGCATAACCAGCTCTGATTGTGGGAGCTCCGGGCTTTCGGCGTGGTATTCTCGATAACGCACCAATAAATGGATGGTAATCGCGAGTGAAATAATGAGAAGCAAGGCGACAAAGTTTGACGATATGACGGTTAGGCGCCAATCGATCCAACTCAAAAACCCGAGCATCATGATGACAGACGTCAAGCAAGTCGCAATCGGCAAAAATACAAAGCGTTTCTGGCGAAAAATAACAGCCATGATCACGACCATAAATGCCAGCACGCCGATACCGAAAACTTTTAGATCACTGCGAATGAAGTTAATCATATCCGCAGTAATCATTGAGGCTCCGCCCACGAATAGCTGAGCTCGGTCCTCGTAATTGGCGACAATCGACCTCACCTGCTCGACACGAGCATGGTCCTCGGCGGCTTTTTGGGTACGGTAATCCAAAAACTCTTTGCGGACGCGTTCCAGCTCCTTAGCTTCCGTGTCGCTAGGTCCTTCTTGACTCTCCTTGAGACTCAGAGCGTCCCGATGACGAACCAAGTCAATAAACGTATCGTCAACCGCCAAATTCAGCATTATTGCTGTGGTCTCACCATCCGGACCGAGCAGCAGGTTTTTGTAAATTGGGCTGTTTAAGAACTCCTGCTTCGCCAGAGAACGATCAACGTTTGGGTCTGTCAGAGTATGGAGATTACCGATTTGGGTTAACGCCACCTTAGGACTGTACAGAAGCGGCGCGTCAAGCATCGATAAGGTGCTTGCGACACCAGGTACCTTTTGCAGCTCTCCGGTCAAGGATTTGAGGGTTGCCAAGGACGAATCAGAAAAAAGATCTTGATTTGGCTTGAACGTCACCACGAGAAAGTCATTGCCGCCATAGCGCTGACTGATTTCTCGAAAATAATCCAAAGACTGATCATGCTCTAACGTCAATGAATCCGACGAGGCGTCCAGTTTAAAGCGAGGCAGGCCAGCCGCCATTAAGATTAGTAGGACAACCACCAACAGCAGCGCCGTTCGGGGATGTTCAATAACGGAACGGCGATACACGCTGCTTAACAAATTAACCATGTAGAAACCTTAAGGCGGAAAATCGGCCTTTAGACACCAAATCTCGTGAAATGACTGCAAAAGATCTGAAAACAGAAGCTCAAGCAGTTTACGTGAACAGACCCGCTTCAGATTGAAAGATGACACTTACTTACGCACTAAGCTTCTAAAAACACATCGCGAAATTCACGCAAGAAATACTCATCAAGCCCGATGGCCTCGCGCAAATAGGTACCAACATCCCTATATTTGCGCCGAACTGCATTAAAAAAAGCCTCAATATTATCCTGATGGACAGAACAATACGGCTGCAACCATGTCGTTTCCCAGCGTGACACTTGCGCCTCACGCAGCCGCCGCTCTATTAATGACTGTAGCTCAGATGTATCTAAATACCGAATAGTGAGCATGTAATCGCCAATGACGTCAGGTTCGGCAACATCTAAGGCCAGAAGAATAAGTGCCGCCGCCAGCCCGGTGCGATCTTTGCCCGCAGCACAATGGATAAGACTTGCAGCCTCAGCATTTTCCTGCAATCTCAAAAACATCTGGTGATATCCAGGAGCAACTTCATCAACGCAATCTGCATAACCGGAAACAACCAGCTCATGAGCTCTGGCTGCAGACATTTCTCCAGCGTGCAGCAACTCCCAAAACTGATCGATACTGCCAATAAAAAGTTCATAATCGGCGTGTATTTCTACGTCGACGATTTGCGAAGGCGTCCGGCGCTGCTCCTCCACTCGACGAAAATCATGGACCTGAGTCAAATTCAAGTCAGCGAGCTTGACTCGATCAGTATCAGTAAGCCTGTTGAGATGCCCACTGCGGTAGACCTTCCCCCATCTGACCTTGCGTCCGTCTGCAGAACGATAGCCCCCAATGTCACGGAAATTAATCCCCCCCTGCAAAGGCAACAATCGGCGGGATGTCCAATCAGAATCCGTATCCATTATTAATCCTCCCCCCACCTTGGCATCAAATCCTGCTCGATACCACAGTGATCCAGAATACGAGCCACAATGAAATCGATAAGATGCTCTATTGTTCGAGGACGATGGTAAAACCCTGGGCTGGCCGGAATGATCGTCGCACCGAGACGCGTCAGTTTCAGCATGTTTTCCAGATGGATTTCGGAATACGGCGCCTCACGAGGAACTAGAATTAACTGACGACGCTCTTTAAGAGCCACGTCAGCGGCGCGCTCAATCAAATTGTTACTTGCCCCGTTTGCAATTGCGGAGAGTGTGCCCCCGCTTGCCGGGCAGATGATCATCGTATGGGGAGACGCAGAGCCCGAAGCAACTGGTGAAAACCAATCTTCTCTTTCCAGAAGGATCAATTGATCATCATTGGCCCCGTAACGTTCACACAGAAAACTCTGTTGCTCTTCCAGGTCTTCTGGTAACACAAAGCTCAACTCTGTGCTGATAACCACTTCAGCCGCGCGAGATAGCAACAAATAAACTCGGCAGTCTGCTGCCAGCAAACACTGCAATAAGCGCATACCATACTGAGCACCAGATGCCCCCGTTAACGCCAGTGTGAATGTCTGCTTATAAATTGTCATAACGACATTGTCCTGATAATTCAACCGAGCCTTTCCAAAATCTGTTTATGAACGCCACCGAAACTGCCGTTGGACATAATTACCACGTGACTACCCGGTGTTGCAGTGCCAGCCACCTCTGAAACAATTTGCTCAATGCTGCGAGCCAGCATTGCTTTGCCGTCAGAGCTATTCACTACCGCTCCCAAATCCCAATCGACATTTTCAGGCTGATACCAAATAACGATATCTGCCGCAGCTGTTGCTGCCGCCAACTTCTGCTTGTGTGTTCCCATGCGCATCGTATTTGAACGAGGTTCAATCACAGCAATGATTGATTCCTGACCAACCTTCTCTCGCAACCCTGCTAAGGTGGAAGCAATCGCAGTCGGATGATGAGCAAAATCATCATATACAGAAATGTCATTTGGCTTTCCGAGACATTCCATACGGCGCTTAACACCGGAAAACTTATTAAGCGCTGCGATTGCCTTCTCTAGAGTCACCCCAACATGCCTGGCAGCAGCAATGGCAGCAAGACCATTATTGACGTTGTGCAAACCTGTTAGATCCCAAGTAATTCTGCCACCACTCGTCCCTTCCAACAGGACATCAAACTGACTGCCATCCGGCGCTATCAATTCGGCCCTCCATGGGGCAACGTCTCCACTTAAGCCTATGGCCGCTGTTGGCGTCCAGCAACCGCGCGCCAAAACACGGTTTAGAGATTCATCGTTGGCGGGATGGATAATTTGACCCTGTGACGGGATAGTGCGAACAAGATGGTGAAACTGCGTTTCAATGGCAGCCAGATCGGGAAATATATCCGCGTGATCAAATTCCAAGTTGTTAAGGATTAAAGTGCGCGAGCGATAGTGTACAAATTTTGATCGTTTATCAAAAAACGCCGTATCATATTCATCAGCCTCCGTAACAAAAAATGTGCTATCCGTAAGGCGTGCAGACGTTTTAAAATTTGTTGGCACCCCGCCAATGAGATAACTGGGGTTGTAACCGCAATCTTCAAGAATCCACGCCAGCATGCTGGATGTTGTAGTCTTCCCGTGAGTGCCAGCAACAGCCAAGACCCACTTGTCACGTAAAATGGTCTCACTAAGCCACTGAGGGCCGGATGTATATGGCAGCCCCCTGTCGAGAATCGCCTCAACCAGAGGGTTTCCACGGCTCATGGCATTACCAATCACAAACAGATCGGGAGCCAGTGCGAGCTGCTCTAGACCGAATCCTTCAATCAATTCAATTCCGGCCTGCTCTAGCTGATTGCTCATTGGAGGGTAAACATTCGCGTCGCACCCAGTCACTCTGCAACCATGGGCCTTTGCGAGTTGGGCAATACTTCCCATAAATGTCCCGCAAATACCCAAAATGTGAATATGCATAACTGTCACTCAAAAACTTTATCGAGAGCTTAGCACGTCAGTATTTGCTTGTCGCAATTCGCAAGCCACCCAGCTGTAGGCAGCAGTATGCACGCGCTCGCAAAAATAATGAGTCTAAAAATTGATTTATCAAATGAAACTGATTAAAAGATGCCAATTATGAAGCCAAAAGCTTCTGGCTATCCTCTCCCCCTAACGCCAATGGAAACTCCCTATGCCAAAATACAATGTCTTTTACGCGCAATCTGGTGGAGTAACCGCAGTTATCAATGCATCCGCATGCGGGGTTATCGAAACAGCACGCGCCATGAAAGCTGACGTCGGCAAGGTCTACGCTGGACGAAACGGTATTCTTGGCGCGCTGACGGAAGATCTTATTGATACGAGCAAAGAAACATCTGCAACCATAGCCGCTTTAAAGCACACGCCTGGTGGTGCATTTGGATCCTGTCGATATAAATTACAAAACCCCGAGACATCTATTGGCGAATATGAGCGACTCATTGAGGTCTTCAAAGCGCACAACATACGCTATTTTTTGTATAACGGAGGAGGAGATAGCGCCGACACCTGCTTAAAAGTTGCCAATGTATCACAGTGGCTAGGCTACCCTATTCACGCAATCCATATTCCAAAAACCGTCGACAATGACCTTCCTCACACAGACAACAGTCCAGGATTTGGATCTGCAGCGAAGTATGTTGTTACTTCCATCAAAGAAGCATCCATGGATGTTGCCTCAATGGCCGCAACATCCACAAAGATATTTATTCTAGAGGTTATGGGCCGCCACGCAGGCTGGATCGCAGCTGCAGCTGGTGTTGCCGCACAACAGGAAGGGGATGCACCTCACATTATCCTGTTGCCAGAGGTTCCATTTCAAGAAGCTGAATTCTTAGCGAAAGTAAAAGAGTCGGTTGAAAGATACGGCCACTGCGCGATTGTTGCCTCTGAAGGAGCCAGATACGCGAATGGTGACTTTTTAGCCCAAGATAGCGATGTCGATGTTTTTGGTCATACACAGCTGGGAGGCATGGCACCCACTCTCGCCCGAATGATTCGGCAAAAATTAGGCTATAAATACCATTGGGCAGTAGCAGATTATCTTCAAAGGTCCGCTCGACATATTGCTTCTGCAGTCGATGTTGACCAAGCTTACGCCGCAGGAAGGGTAGCTTTACAATGGGCTATTCAAGGAAAAAATGGCGTCATGCCTGGTTTTGTTCGCGGAAAAGGCAAACGCTATTCGTGGAAAATCGAGAGCGTGAATTTGGAAGATGTCGCGAACGTTGAAAAGACTATTCCCAGAGAGTTTATTAGCGAAGATGGCTTTTCCATTACGGAAAAGGCAAAAGAGTATTTCCTTCCATTGATTAAAGGTGAAAGCTATCCACCTTATAAAAATGGGATTCCCGTCTACGCCCGCCTCAAAAACTTGTCAGTAACACCGAAACTACCTCCATACGTCCCTGGCTAGATACGTCAAAGAAGCCGACATAATTTTCCATAAATCAAGACACAGCTGATGGCCTAGGGCAGCCGATTAGCGCTGTCGATCGATATCTAAAAGG
>NZ_JBSWVF010000023.1:0-60721 GCF_056159445.1 Pseudomaricurvus sp. ABR4_320
ATTTCTCAGTAATGGATCAATCGAAATTCACTCCCGTAGACACTGGCTTCTATCCGAAAAGATTTAGCGCTCCACGACGAAGATACGGAGCCTTTTGGGTGGAAAAAACTACGGGGTAAAATCATGGAATCTGTAGCACTGCTATCGGACAATCTAAAAAAACCGCTCTAGCTTTAGTCATAAAAGCGCTAGCTCTTTGGCGCCCATATTGTTTTATGGTCTATAGGCAGAATCTAGTTTTATTTTAACTGTAGCTATCAGTTGTTTTAGGATCGATCTTTATTGCCGCATTCAATTTCTTCTTCATTGTAGATTTATTAAGGCCCCAGGTAAAAAAACCTATACATCTGCGTTTAGTGTGAATTAGCATGAGTATACATGTGGTGTTATTGGTTATTAATTCAGGGACGTTGATAATAAGTGATTCTATATAAAGGAGCTGCGCCTGGAACATTTTGGGCATTACCCCAGAACGACCCAATCCAAAATGGATTCAAGGGGCCCGGTAGAGCCTCACTTTCTGTAGGTACTGTAACTCGGCACATAATTAGTTACTCTCATTCTGTTACCCCTTTCTCTTCATTTTCTCGCTCCTACGATGTTGCTTATTCCTACGCTTTATATAGTAGTGGCTGTGGAAGAGCCTCTCGAAATAATCCCGGTCTGATTTTTGAGGTGGACATCGAGGATTACCTTGTTTTAGATCCAATTGCATATCTCGCAAGTAATGTGAGCTTCGTCCATTCGCATGATGGTGGGCAGGAACTCATCCGAGGGATAGCAAATAACATGAATAAGCGTATACTGAAAAAAAGTGTAAAGCAGCGACCACATACACAGCAGAAGCCGCCCAATGTGTCACATGAACTACAATCCTTAATATGGTGTATACGCGACGCTGAGGTATTAATAGACTACGTTGCACCACAGTTTGTAGTGACTGCCTATCTGGTATTTTGATGGATTTATTAGCTTTTGCGACAACGCACCATGGCAAATGATTCGGAGCAAGGTTCTATGGAACATGTTATCCCGATAGAGATCGATTTAGGGGCTGGCTGGTGTGCCACCCATTTTGACTCAAGGGGGGCGATTGCCATGATTACATTAAAAAATCTAACCAGTGATTCTAATGCATTCCTATGTTTGGATATGGGAAAAGAGGTTTTTTTGGGTGAAGCTCCTGCAGGAATTCCAAGTATTAATCAAATTACAGAGAAATTATTACAAGACCCGGAAATAAGTCGAATATTCGAATAAGCAATACTTTTCTACAGCCAATCCGAACCGGAAATCATCTGGGCTGAGTTAGGAACTGAAGTACTCGTTTTAACTCTAAAAGTCTAGAGTGCTTGGATTTGGTCGGTGAGAGAATGGTGGGCCCAGCAGGACTTGAACCTGCGACCTGCCGATTATGAGTCGGATGCTCTAACCAACTGAGCTATAGGCCCCTAAACTTGATCTTTTGCCCGCTGAGATCGTCGCGTACTCTCGGTGCTCGGTCATGTACTTGATGTACACTTTCCTCTCACCGCTGCGCGGCTCCTGCTCAGCAGTCAAAAAATATACTGCGTTTACAGCTTGATTTATTCACTGATTAACACCTTGCGTATTATCAGTGATGTCTCTTAACTCCTTGAGTCGCAAGACAAATCAAGCAATTGCCGCGGGGCGCATTATAAAGCGCTCCCGCAGCGGTTTCCATCTTTGTGATGACTTAATCGTCGATAAAGCCGCGCAGATGGTCGGAGCGGGAAGGGTGGCGCAGTTTGCGCAGGGCCTTCGCTTCGATTTGACGGATACGCTCACGGGTGACGTCGAACTGCTTACCGACTTCCTCAAGGGTGTGGTCGGTGTTCATGTCGATACCAAAGCGCATTCTCAGTACTTTGGCTTCGCGAGCGGTTAGGCCGGCCAGTACTTCTTTGGTGGCTTCTTCCAAACCTTGAGAGGTGGCGGAATCCACAGGAGAGGTAATGCTGTTGTCCTCGATAAAGTCGCCCAGGTGCGAATCTTCGTCGTCCCCGATCGGGGTCTCCATAGAGATAGGCTCTTTGGCGATCTTCAAGACTTTGCGGACTTTGTCTTCCGGCATGTCCATACGCACACCCAGTTCTTCTGGGGTAGGTTCGCGTCCCATCTCTTGCAGCATCTGCCGGGAAACCCGGTTGAGCTTGTTGATGGTTTCGATCATGTGGACCGGAATACGGATGGTTCTGGCCTGGTCCGCAATGGAGCGGGTGATGGCCTGACGAATCCACCAGGTCGCATAGGTCGAGAACTTGTAGCCGCGACGGTATTCGAACTTGTCGACGGCTTTCATCAAACCGATGTTGCCTTCCTGGATCAGATCGAGGAACTGTAAACCGCGGTTGGTGTACTTCTTGGCGATTGAGATAACCAGACGCAGGTTGGCCTCGACCATCTCTTTCTTGGCGCGGCGAGCACGGGCTTCACCGATGGACATGCGACGGTTGATCTCTTTGATGGCTGAGAGCTCAAGACCGGTCTCTTCCTGAATTTGCAGCAGTTTACGCTGTGAACGCAGGATGTCTTCGGCGACCAGGCGGATGGACTCGGAGTAGTCGCGCTTTTTCTTGATGACTTCTGGAATCCACTCTTCGTTGATCTCGTTGCCAGGGAATTCCTTAATAAAGGTCTTACGTGGCATTTTACCGTAACGAACACACAGCTCCATGACGCGACGCTCTTCGGCGCGAACGCGATCAAGAACCGTGCGACAAGCACCGTAAATAGGGTCGAACTGACGTGGCGGCAGCTTGAAGAATTTGAAGACATCGCCGAGGGTTTCCAGAGCGGTGCCAGCTTCTTTGCTGTCGCGACCCTGGCTGTCGAGCGCGGCTTCGGCAGCCGCTAAGGCTTGCTCAAGCTCTTCGAAGCGCTGGCGAGCTTCTTCTGGGTCTACCCCAGAGGTGGCCTCATCATCATCGTCGCTGGAATCGTCGTCGCCGTCTTCGTCATCATCCTCGTCGTCATCCTTCGAGTTTTTCTCTGGCTCGGCCAGTAGAGCACTGTCATTGGTTGGCGTTGCAGCGGCGACTTCTTCAGAGGGGTCGAGCCAGCCAGCGATAACATCGGGGATGCGACGTTCTTCGACTTCAATCAGCTTGTATTCGTCCAGCAGTGCACGAACAGCACCCGGCCAATAGGCCATGGCGTGCATTAATTCGCGGGTGCCTTCTTCAATACGCTTGGCGATGGCGATCTCACCTTCGCGGGTAAGAAGTTCTACGGTGCCCATTTCGCGCATGTACATGCGGACTGGGTCAGTGGTGCGGCCGGCTTCGGTTTCTACCGCGGCCAGGGCAGCGGCCGCTTCGGCAGCGGCGATTTCGTCGGCGGAGGATTCGCCGTCGGCCATCAATAGGGTATCTGCATCCGGTGCGGTTTCGAACACCTGGATACCCATATCGTTAATCATCTGTATAATGTCTTCCACCTGATCCGGGTCTGAGATATCCTCAGGCAGGTGGTCATTAACCTCGGCGTAAGTCAGGTAGCCCTGATCACGTCCGCGGGTAATCAACTCTTTAATGCGGGACTGTTGCTGAGCAGATTGTTCAGTCATTCGAGTTCCTGTAACTAGATCGTGAACTGAAGGCAGAAAGCCGTCTATTATAGCCTGAATGTTGTTCCGTCGGCTATTAAATCAACCCCTGCCTATCGATTTTGGTTGAAAACTCTTGTAGATTCCGGTATTCGACCGAAATCTGGCGCGTTTTCTTGCGCTCTATCACTGTTTATTGGGCTGTACGGGCCTATCTCGATCCCTGGTTCAGGTGCAATTCCCGAATCAGCTGCTTTTCTTCATCGCTCAAATCCTGAAACCTCTTCTGGCTGAGTCTAGCAAGCTGTTCGCGTTTGCGTTGGTCGATCATTTGCTTTTCCAGACGTTGTAAGCAGTTATGGTATTCCCCAGCCATGTCACAGTCGGGGTGTAAGCGGCTGTTGTGCAGCAGATCTGATGCGGCCAAGTTGGCGAGCTTTTCGGTGGACTCCGAGCCATAGCGGGCGCGCCAAAAGCCCAGAATTTTTGACAGTGTATAGCCGGGGCGATCTTTCAGAAGCTGCAGTAACGTCACGAATAGCTGTAGATCCGGATGTTGGCTGGCTTCGATTTCCGGCAGTTCCGGGGTCGATTCTGCCAATTCCGGGTGCTGCAGTAACAGCGCAATGATCAATTGGCTGGCGGGCATCTTGATCGCTGTCTGTCGGGGTTGGTAGGCAATCTCCTGCGCTTGGCCTGCGATTTCAGGGGGATGACCTGACGGCGGCATATCATCGTAGTAGGCCGCCATGTCGTCGTCCCAGGACACGTCTTCCAGTGGTGCTTCGTCGTAGGGCGGAGGGGCGTCCAGGTACTGTGGACCCTCTCCAGGCTCTGGCATTTCCTGCGGCGGTGGCGGTGGGACGTCCCGCTCGCTGCGCGATGTCGATGCTTGAGGCTGTGTGGTTAATCTCGGTGCTGGTGGCGTCGGTTCTGGCTCGCTGTCGATCAGTTCCTGCAGAGTTTCGCGGGGAACATCCGTGCGCTTGGCCAGATTGTCGTACATCAACTCCCGAAATATGCCCTTGGGCAATCGGTGTAGGAGCGGTGCGACTTTTTTGCTGAAGCGAGCGCGGCCTTCCATAGTGCGAAGGTCGATGCCTTCTGAGGAGGCGTCGAAGATAAACTCTTCTAAGGGCAGAGCCAGATCCAGCATGTGGTTAAATTTGGTGGCGCCCACTTGCCGAATCAAGGTGTCCGGGTCTTCGCCCTCTGGCAAGAATAAAAATTTTACTTGGCGGCCATCTTCCATCGCTGGCAGTGCGGATTCCAACGCTCTCAGCGCCGCATTGCGCCCAGCTTTGTCGCCGTCAAAACAAAAAATGACTTCCTGAGTGTGGCGAAAGGCCAATTGCAAATGCTCTGGCGTGCAAGCGGTACCCAGTGTGGCGACAGCGTAGCGGATGCCAAACTGGGCCAGGGCGACCACATCCATATAGCCTTCAACCACCAGGAGTCTTGTCGGTTGACGTAAATCTTGTAGGACTTCGTAGAGTCCGTAGAGCTCTCGGCCCTTGTGGAAAATCGGGGTCTCGGGCGAATTCAGGTATTTGGGTTTGGAGTCGTCGAGCACGCGGCCACCAAAACCGATAACCCGGCCGCGGGTATCGCGAATCGGGAACATGACCCGATGGCGGAAGCGGTCGTAGGAGGTGCCCTTGTCGGGGTTTTCCACCACCATTCCCGCTGTTTTCAGGCGTTGCGCGGGGGATTTTTCTGCGCCGAGTGTGTCGAGCAGGTTGTTCCAGCCGGGCGGTGCAAAGCCGAGGGAGAAATCTTTGGCGATGCGGCCGTCTAGTCCTCGTTGGCGCAGATAGTTGACGCACTCCATGCGCTTGTCGTTCTGTCGAAGTTGGTCGACATAGAACTGCCGTGCCTTTTCCATTAATTGAAAAAGCTCCTTCAGTTCTTTGGCGCGCTGGCTTTCGCGTTCGTTTTGCTCTTTTGGGACGGTTAGGCCAACGGTGGCGGCCAGTTGTTCAATCGCGGTCGGAAAGTCGACACGGTCATATTCAAGGACGAAATTGAGCGCCGTGCCGCTGGCGCCGCAGCCAAAGCAATAATAAAACTGTTTGTCGGGGCTGACGGTAAACGAAGGGGTTTTTTCGTCGTGAAACGGACAGCAGGCGCTGTAGTTTTTACCGGCTCGTTTGAGTTTTACCCGTGAGTCGACGACTTCGACAATGTCGAGTCTTGCCAAAAGGTCATCGATAAAGGATTGTGGGATGAGGCCAGCCATTGTCCACGGGTCCGTCGGGCGCAGTGTCCGTCAGTAGCAAATATGTCAGTGGTCAAGCAGGTCGACCGCAATCGAGGTCGGTGCCTGCTCGTAGGATCCAGGTGCGAGTGGGGGCGGCTTCTGGCCGAGGGGCTGGCAGATTAGGCTGTCAGTTGCGCCTTGACCATCTTGCTGATCGCACCCATGTCGGCGCGGCCCTGTACTTGTGGCTTGATTATAGCCATGACCTTGCCCATGTCTCCAGGTGCGCTGGCGCCGCTGGAGCTAATGGCATCCGCGACAATGGTGGTGATTTCGTCTTCGCTCAACGCCTGGGGCAAAAACTCTTCAATGACCAGCATTTCCTGGCGCTCTTTGGCGGCCAGTTCATCGCGGCCAGCGTCTTCGAACTGGGTGATGGAATCTCTGCGCTGCTTGCACATTTTATCCAAGACAGCCAGCAGGCGCTGATCGTCGACATCGATGCGTTCGTCGACTTCAATGCGTTTAATTTCAGCTTGAATCAACCGCAGTGTTGTCAGGCGCTCTTTTTCTTTCGCGCGCATGGCATCTTTGGTTGCTGATTTTATACGGTCTTTGATTTCTGTAGACACAGAAAGCTCCGGTGCATTAGCACAGTCATCGAAGGTGAGATTTCAGCATTAAGTCGACAGAGCGTCGACTTAAGGGGTGATTCAATGGGCGCTGTATTTTTTTGCAGAGTTGCTAAACAGCGCTGGCAAAGATCAGTAGAGGCGCTGGAACTTGCGAGATTCGCGCTGAACCTTTTTGGCGTGACGCTTAACAGCAGCTGCGGCAGCGCGCTTGCGAACAGTGGTTGGCTTCTCGTAGAACTCGCGACGACGAACTTCAGCCAGAACACCGGCTTTTTCGCAGGAGCGCTTGAAGCGGCGCAAAGCAATATCAAATGGCTCGTTTTCTTTGATCTTTACAGAAGGCATTCGGTTTCCTGTAACTAACTCAATGTAATTTATGAAGATTCGGGCGGATGATTGTGTAAACCCGCTCGTAAGAGGTGACTCTCGCGGCGTCAGCTACCCGAAATACCGTTCAGGCCGCACAGATCTGACAACAGCCCTAATCTAAAGGGCGCAAATTTTATACAGATGGTGACGGGGATGCAAGGATTTCTGCGTTCGCAAGCCCAAAGCCGTATATGAGTTGGTTCTGAAGGGCTGTCTGCTTATGATAGCGGCCTTTCTCGGGGCCGGTGTCCCAAGTTTAACCGGCGATGGCGCGCGGAGGCCAGAAAAAATGCGAGTGTTAGGTATTGAAACATCCTGTGATGAAACGGGGGTTGCGATCTACGACAGTGAGCAAGGTTTACTGGCCGACCGGCTCTACAGTCAGATCGAGTTGCACAAGGCGTTCGGTGGTGTCGTGCCGGAGCTGGCATCACGGGATCATGCCCGCAAGATTTTGCCTCTGATCACGCAGGTTTTGGACGATGCGCAGATGTCCGGAACCGACCTTGACGCGATTGCCTACACCGCAGGGCCAGGGCTTCTGGGTGCGCTGCTGGTTGGCGGCTGTGTTGGTCGTTCCCTGGCCTATGGCTGGAAGATCCCGGCTGTGGGCGTGCATCATATGGAGGGTCACCTATTGGCTCCGATGCTTGAGGAAAACCCACCGGCGTTTCCCTTTGTCGCCCTGTTGGTCTCTGGCGGCCACACGCAATTGGTGCAGGTGAATTCGATTGGTGACTACCAGATTCTTGGCGAGTCCCTGGATGATGCCGCCGGTGAGGCATTTGATAAAGTGGCGAAAATGTTGGGGCTGGATTATCCCGGAGGCCCCAATGTGGCGAAACTGGCAACACAGGGGGATCCCGAGCGTTTTACCTTTCCTCGCCCGATGATCGATCGTCCGGGTTTGGAATTTAGCTTCAGCGGTTTAAAGACGTTTACCTTAAATACGGTAACCCGGCACACGGACAAGCAGGGTATTGTCGATCCGCAAACGAAAGCCGATATTGCGCGTGCCTTTGAGGAGGCTGTGGTCGATACCTTAGCTCGCAAATGTGTTCGTGCCTTACAGCAGACGGGATTAAAGACTATCGTGATGGCAGGCGGGGTGGCCGCTAATCGACGTTTAAGAGCGGTCTTGCAGGAAAAGTTGGGCAAGATAGGTGGTGAGGTTTTTTATGCCCGGCCGGAGTTTTGTACCGATAATGGGGCGATGATTGCGTTTGCCGGCTGTCAGCGGCTGCTGGTTGGTCAATCCGAAGATTTGAGCGTTAAGGCTCAGGCGCGCTGGAATATAGAAAGTTTACCTGGTGTTTGACTCCCGGCGAATAAAGGACAAAGAGATAACAGGACTATGATGGACATTATTTTTATTCGTGAGTTGGCGCTAGATACCGTCATTGGCATTCATGCCTGGGAGCGCCAGGTTCGGCAAACATTGTTGTTGGATTTGGAGATGGCCACCAGTATTGCGAAGGCGGCAGAAACCGACGACATTCGCCAGACCCTGAACTATCAGGCGATTTCTGAGCGCCTGTGTGAGTTTGCAGCGGAACATCAGTTCTTATTGATTGAGAGAATGGCAGAGGAGATTGCGCAGGTCATTCTGGAGGAGTTCAGTGTGCCCTGGGTTCGTTTGACATTGAGCAAGCCGACTGCCTTGCCGGGCACGCAATCGGTCGGCGTCATGATCGAGCGGGGCGAGCCTCGCTAGCGCCAGCAGCCTGGTGGGTGTGGCGCTGTTTCAGACCGAAATCACCGGGGGACTAGTGTGCCTTTGCGGCGCAGTGTATGCAGGTTACGGCAGTTGGTAAGGCTAATAACCTTGCCGTATCTATTGGTTGTTGGCACTGCTGACAGATGCCGAATTTATCGCCCCCCAAGGTTTTCAGCACTTTCTCCAGGCTTACAATTTCTCTGGCGGTTTTGCTGGCGAGGGTTTCCAAAACTTCATCGTTTTCTCGCTCCTGCGCCTGTTCGGCCCAGTCGCGGCTGTAACTTTTCTGTAAATCCAACTCCAGAGCCATCAACCGTTGGTTCAACTCGGCTTTGCGCTTCAGAAGTGTTTTACGAATATCAATATGTTTCATAGCCGGGCTCTAAAATAGGCGGCCCTAAGGCCGCCAACAGGGGGTGGGGTTACATCATGCTCATGTAATTTCAATGCGACGGCTTTCGGCCTCTTGAGGCCCGATCTTGGGGGCAGTCAACGTCAATATTCCATTGTCAAAATTGGCGCTGATGTCGCTCTGCTGGACGCGATCTCCCAGTGTAAAACTGCGAGTAAAGCGTCCATAGCGGCGTTCTTGCCGCAACACCCGTCCATCTTTTTCTTCACGATCTTCCATGACGGATTCTGCTTCGAGAGTCAAAACACCTCTCTCAAGACTGATGTGAATGTCTTCCTTTTTTACGCCGGGCAATTCCGCCGTAATGATATAGAGATGATCCTTTTCTCTGACATCCACGCGCGGCGTAAAAAAGTTGCCGCTGTTTTCACTGACGAGCCCCGGGGTTTGAAACCGGTCAAAAAAGCTGTCGAAGTCAAACAGAGAACTGCGGGGAACAAGACTCATAAGACCCTCCTTTTGAAAAGGTAGCTTTATTGAAGGAGCGCTATAAGTATTTGCCTTGCGGAGTCTGGGCGTATTGAGCCAGATCAATAGCTTGTTGAGTTGGGGAAAATCGGTAAGCTTGGAGGGAGAGGAAGGGCCGGTTATTGCCAGCCCTTTTGTAACGGAGGGAATCAGCTTTTCAGTGGTTTGTACTTCATACGATGAGGTTGTGCTTTCTCGCCTTTGCGGGCGATAAAGTCTTCATGATATTCGGTGTAGTTCCCTTCGAAAAACACGACTTCGCTGTCGCCTTCATACGCCAGAATATGTGTGGCAATCCGATCGAGAAACCAGCGGTCGTGGGAGATGACCAGTGCGCAGCCAGGGAAGTTTAACAGTGCATCTTCAAGGGCTCGCAGCGTTTCTACATCGAGGTCGTTGGACGGTTCGTCAAGGAGCAGCACGTTGGCACCTTGCTTCAGCGTGTTAGCCAGGTGCAGTCGACCGCGCTCCCCACCAGAAAGTTCACCGACACGTTTTTGCTGGTCTGAACCTTTGAAGTTAAAGCGGCCCACGTAAGAGCGGGAATTGATCTCGTAATTGCCGATATGCAGAACATCCTGGCCGCCGGAAATTTCTTCCCATACGGTTTTTTTATCGTCCAGGTTAGCGCGGCTTTGTTCGACGAATGCCACGTCGACGGTTTCGCCGATGGTGATGCTGCCCGTGTCCGGTTGTTCATTGCCGGAAATCATTCGAAATAGCGTAGATTTACCTGCACCGTTACCGCCGACAATACCCACGATTGCGCCTTTGGGGATGGCAAAGCTGAGGTTATCGAACAACAGGCGACCCTCGAAGGATTTGCTGACGCCGTCAAATTCAATGACTTTGTCGCCCAAGCGCTGACCTGGTGGAATGTAGATCTCGTTGGTTTCATTGCGCTCTTGGAATTCCTGGCTTTGCATCTCTTCAAAGCGAGCAAGACGGGCTTTGTTTTTCGCGCGGCGACCTTTAGGGTTTTGGCGAACCCATTCCAATTCTGCTTTGATGGCTTTTTGATGCGAAGCCTCTGAGCGCTGTTCCTGCGCCAGTCGCGCTTCTTTTTGCTCGAGCCAGCTGGAGTAATTACCCTCGTAAGGAATGCCGTGGCCTCGGTCGAGTTCCAAAATCCAGCCCGCGGCATTGTCGAGAAAATAGCGATCGTGTGTGATGGCGACGACAGTGCCAGGAAAATCCACCAGGAAACGCTCCAACCAATAGACGCTTTCGGCATCCAGGTGGTTGGTGGGTTCGTCGAGGAGTAGCATATCCGGGCGGGACATGAGTAGACGACAGAGTGCTACCCGGCGCTTTTCACCGCCGGATAATTTCGTGACATCGGCATCCCAAGGTGGCAGTCGCAGAGCGTCGGCTGCCGCTTCGAGTTTATGGCTTAGGTTGTGGGCATCCCAGCTTTGAATGATATCTTCCAGTTGCCCTTGTTTCTTTGCCAATGCGTCAAAATCGGCATCGGGTTCCGCATAGGCGGCATATACCGCATCCAAGTCGGCCAGAGCATCCAGTGCCTCGCGGACACCATCTTCCACGTTGCCGCGTACGTCTTTGGCTGGGTCCAGTTGGGGCTCCTGCTGTAAGTAGCCGACCTTGATGCCGGGCATTGGCCGGGCTTCGCCGTTGTAGTCTTTGTCGACGCCCGCCATGATTTTCAGCAGTGTGGATTTGCCGGCACCGTTGAGGCCAAGAACGCCGATCTTGGCACCGGGGAAAAAGGAGAGCGAAATGTCTTTCAGAATCTCCCGTTTGGGCGGGACGACTTTACCGACTCGGTTCATTGAATAGACATATTGTGCCATGGATGGATAAGACCTCGTTGTGAAGTTGGGTGGTGGCGCTGCGGGGGTGCAAGTGTCGGAAAATCGCCGGATAGAGTCAATGGCGAAGGTACAGGTCGCCGCCGTCAGAATCTGCGCAACGTCAGGGAAAACTTCCCGGAATTAACGAAATCAAAACGCTGTTTTTAGAGTTCTTCACTATATCTGCAGCAAACAGCGCGCTATGTGAAGATATCTTTCTATACTTGGGAAGCTAAAGTTTGTATTCTTCGGGTATCACAATAATAAACAACTCTCGGCTTGACGCCGAATGAGGGAGGCGCTGTGTCGCAACAGGACCAAACACAGATGAACTATCTGTTGGAGCAGGCTCGCGCTGAACTCAGCGACCTGGTTCTCGGGGTTCGTGCGGATGGCACTATGCATTATGTCAGCGCTTCCGTTGAAACTGTGCTCGGGTACAGCGATCGTGTTTTCCAACGCCTCTACAACCACGCCATTCAATATGCCGATGACAAGCGCTTTCTCGGTGTTCAGAAGTTTATTCAGCGTCAGCTCGACAAGTTAAAAGCTGAAATAAAAACGGGTTATGCCTGCGAGCCAGAAATCCTGGCAATGAATCACCGCGATGGATTCCGAGTCACCTTGAGTGTGCAGTGTATTCCGTCGATGGACCCTTCCGGGGAGATGCGCGGTGCTGTTTGTATTTGTCGTGATATGAGCACCCGCAGGCATCCTGTTGATAATAATGCGCTCGCCTCAGCGGTGTTTGAAAACACCTTGACCGGAATTTATGTCACCGACGCTGAAGGAAAAATTACCCAGGCCAATCAGAGCTTTACGCGCTTTACCGGCTACGATGTTGAGGAAATTCTCGGCCAGACGCCGAGAGTCATTGATATCGAACGCTATTCACCAGCGTTTTTTCAGTCTATCACCGACAGTTTGCAGGCAAACGACTGCTGGGAAGGGGAAATTCAGCACCGCCATAAGGACGGACATGTGTTTCCTGCCTGGGTTGCGATCACGGTTTTGCGTGATTGTGATAACAAGGTGGTGAATACCATCAGTTGTTTTTCGGATATTACCGAAAAGAAAAACAGTGAAAACCGGATTCAACGTCTGGCCTTTTTTGATCCTTTAACCGGCCTTCCGAATCGCAGCCTTTTCAATGACCGTTTAGCCCAGACGATCAGTCGTGCCCAGCGAAACAGTTCACAGGTGGCCTTGCTGTTGTTGGACCTAGATCGGTTTAAGGTGATTAATGATTCATTGGGGCATGCGCTCGGCGATGCTCTCCTGCATCAAGTCGGTCAGAGAATCAGTGATTGTGTGCGCTGTGAGGATACTGTCGCCCGAATGGGGGGAGATGAATTTGCTGTCATTATTGGTGATCTGAAGAGTCACGAGAGGGCGGTGACCAATGCCACGAATATTGCAGAAAAAATTCGTTCGGCGTTGATGCAGCCTTTCCCTTTACGGGGGCAGGAGCTCTTCAGCAGCGCCAGTGTCGGCATTGCCTTTTTTCCATCGGACGGCAGTGAACCGAAAACGCTACTGCAAAATGCTGACGCTGCGCTAAATCATGCGAAAAGCGCCGGTAAAAATAATTATCAGTTTTACACCCGATCTTTGAATGAAAAAGCCCGTCAGCGCTCAAGCATGGAAAATGAGCTGCACCAGGCGGTTAAAGAGATGCAGTTCGAGTTGCACTATCAGCCGATCGTGTCGTTGATCGATGGGCACCGTACCGGCTATGAGGCGTTGGTGCGTTGGAAGCATCCCGATAAAGGCCTGATTTTACCCAATGAATTTATCAGCATTGCGGAAGAGACTGGGCTGATACGGCCACTGGGATCCTGGGTGTTACGACAAGCCTGTCAGCAGTGGAAGCGCTGGCGCAGACGGGGCGGTGATTGTCCGAGGATCGCCATGAACGTGAGCGCCTTGCAATTCTCTGGCGGCTATCTCGTAAGCTCCTTGCAGGATGTGTTATCACAGCAGGAAATCCCGGCTGGTGCTTTGGAAGTCGAGATCACCGAAAGTGTGCTGATGCACGATCACCAGTTCACGTTGCAGACGTTAGAAGAGCTGACTCGTTTGGGGATTGGGATCGTTATCGACAATTTCGGAATCGGTTATTCGTCGTTGAATTACCTGAAACGTTTTCCGGTGACGGCGATCAAGGTCGATCGCAGTTTTGTAGCCGGTCTGCCCGCTCGCGAAGATCAACGCATCGTGCAGGCGATTGTCGCTCTGGCGCATAGTCTGGGATTACGGGTGACGGCAGAGGGCGTGGAAAGCAAGGCTCAGTTAGACTTTCTGACAACTTTGGGCTGTGATGAGGCTCAGGGGTATTTGTTGAGTCAGCCAGTACCGGCGCGGCGCGCGCTGAGGGCAGTGAGCTAGGCGGCTAGTTCAATGGTGCGAGAAGCCAACGCTCGGACGTGGACGTGCGCGGGCAGTCGTAATAGCTGCCCGCTAACATCGTTAAACACGGAAGTTGGCGACGTTTCTCGAGAGGGCTTGAGAGCCTTCAAATAGTTTTCCGGAAATGCGATGCACATCTTCAAGAATCTTCGAGGTAGCATCGATTTCTTTCTTCAGGTGAGACAGTCCCGACACAATTTCTTGAGATGAGGCCGCTTGGTCTTTGGTCGAGCGCGCGGTGTTTTCTGCCTGTTGTTTCACATGGGTGACTTGAGCGCTAATCTGAGAGAGGGAGTCTTCTGTCGTGCGAATTGCGGTTTGAGATTCGTCGGCAATTTTCTGACCATCGGTTATGGCAGATACCACATTGCTGACACCGTTCTTCAAGCGTTCAATCACAGAATTAATTTCGTCAGTAGACTGTTGGGTACGGGTGGCCAGAGTTCTGACCTCGTCGGCAACCACGGCGAAGCCGCGTCCTTGTTCCCCTGCGCGGGCGGCCTCAATCGCCGCATTCAACGCGAGTAAATTGGTTTGTTCCGCGATGCCGCGAATAACATCCAGTACTGAGACAATTTGTTCGGAGTCACTCTGTAACACCTCTGCCAAGCGGGTCGCATTGTCGATCGTTGAGCGGGTTTTTTCCATACTGGCCAGAGTTTGACTGATGTTTTGCTGGCCACGAGTCGAAATGTCTCCGATGTCGGTCATTTGTTCGGCAGTGGTGCGGGTCGATTCTGCGGCCATGCCGATGGCGGTTACCAAGCGCTCCATTTCTGCCACTGCGCGATCTGCGGTGGAGGATTGAATTTCGGCACGGCTGTGGTTGTCGCGTGAGGATTCATTCAGGGTGGTCGACGACCGTATGATTTGCTGTGATTCGGATTTGACGTCCAGTACCAAGGTGCGGAGGTTGCCGAGAAACGCGTTAAAGGATTTTGCCAGCTCTCCAAGCTCGTCGTTATTGCTGACGGGTATTTGCTGAGTCAGGTCTCCATCGCCGGATGCGATGGTGTTAATCCGGTCTCGCAACAGAAGAATTTTCTTCGCCAGCATGTTAGGTAGAACGTAGGTTAACGAGGCTGTAATTATGACAAGTAGCGCTATCGCTGCCAGGGTAATGGTGCGGTTGCGATCAATTTTGGCGATCTGTTGGTCTCGCAGCGCTGCCATGGTTGCGGCGGCGTTTTCGCCCGCGGCATCGTAGAGTTCTCTAAGTGCACTGAAGTGCTGATTGCCCGCACCGTTCAGTATGGCGAGGGCGCCAGACTGATCGCCGGCGTTGATTCGGCTGACGGCGTCGGCGGTGGTGCGCTCCCACGCCCTAAAACCATTTTCCAGTTGCTGGCGGTCGATGGTGACATCGCTGTGAGCTGCCAAGAGTTCATTGAAGCGTGCGATGCGATTCTTCGCTTGGTCACGATTTTCCTCAATGGTTGCCGCCGCCGCTTGGCGGGCACTGTTACTGGTCGCCAGGATTTGCTCAAATTCGCCAACGCGAGCTTGGTACAAATCCCGGTCAGCTTGTAGAACTGAGTCAATAGCTGGCAGGAAGCTGCCAGAAAATGATTCCAGATCATCCTTAAGCAGTGAGATCGATCGTTGGTCAACGCTGCCGAGTACCACCAGGCCCACCGTCAGTATGCCCAGGGGTAGGGCAAAGCGACTTTTTAAACTAGAGAACATGCTTATAGCCTTTATGTATCCACATCCAATATTGTTCCTGAAGTATAGAAGCGGTATTAACTCGTCGCCGGATTGTTTGGCGCAAATTTCCGCCTTATGAAAGGTCCCTCTTGGGCGCGAGCGGTTGAATAGTGTACAATCGCCGCCCTTTTTCCCTGGGTACCGTTTCACGGCCCTCTACTAACTTGAAAGGCTGCCGTCATGTTTGAATCGACTTCGTCGCTAGAATCATTTGATCCAGAAGTTTGGGAAGCGATCTGCCAGGAAGAGTGCAGGCAGGAAGAGCACATCGAGCTGATCGCATCGGAAAACTACACCAGTCCATTGGTCATGGCTGCCCAGGGGACTAAGCTGACGAACAAGTATGCCGAAGGCTACCCTGGTAAACGCTATTACGGCGGTTGCGAGTATGTCGATAAGGCAGAAGCGTTGGCGATCGCACGTGTTAAAGAGCTGTTCGGAGCTGCCTATGCCAACGTTCAGCCTCACTCGGGATCTCAGGCTAATGCGGCGGTCTATCAGGCGCTGGTCAGCCCTGGTGATACGATCCTCGGAATGAGTCTTGCCCACGGCGGTCATTTGACTCACGGGGCTAGCGTTAACTTCTCTGGTAAGACGTATCACGCGGTGCAGTACGGCCTGAATCCAGAAACTGGTGAGGTCGATTACGATGAGGTCGAGCGCCTCGCGCTGGAGCACGAGCCTAAAATGATTGTTGCGGGTTTCTCTGCGTATTCGCAAATTATGGATTGGCAGCGCTTCCGCGACATCGCTGATAAAGTAGGTGCCTATCTGTTCGTTGATATGGCGCATGTTGCCGGTCTGGTCGCGGCGGGTGTTTATCCTAGCCCTGTTGCCATCGCTGACGTTGTTACTTCCACGACTCACAAGACGCTACGTGGCCCTCGCGGTGGCATTATCATCGCTCGGGAAAATGAAGAGATTGCCAAGAAGCTCAATTCTGCGGTTTTCCCCGGTGGCCAGGGTGGGCCTTTGATGCACGTCATCGCAGCTAAGGCGGTTTCGTTTAAAGAAGCCATGTCGGATGAATTTCGCACTTACCAGCAGCAGGTGGTCACCAATGCGAAAACCATGGCGGCAACCTTTATTGATCGTGGGTTCAAGATCGTATCGGGTGGTACTGAAAACCATTTGATGCTGGTAGATTTGATCGGCAAAGACTACTCAGGTAAAGATGCAGACTTCGCGCTTGGTGAAGCCAATATAACCGTCAACAAGAACTCTGTGCCCAACGATCCTCGTTCACCGTTTGTGACGTCAGGTATTCGTGTCGGTACGCCAGCGATCACCACTCGGGGATTTGCCGAGAAGGAAGTGGCGCAGCTGACCCACTGGATGTGCGATGTTCTGGACAGTTTGGGAACGGATCGCTCCGAGGCGGTCATCGCTGAGGTGAAAGCGAAGGTCCTTACATTGTGCAAGGAGTTTCCGGTATACGGCTAAGGCCTGCCAATTAACCACAGGGAGCCGTCTGGCTCCCTGTCGGATCACGCCCTGCGTCAATCAGCTGTGGGCGATAGCCGGTTCTTCAGGCTCTTCCTTTACCACTTTTTCTTTCCCTATCAGCGTCAGCGCTTCTTCGGCAAAGCCCGTACCCGCCTCCGTAAAAAAGTTAAAGACTTTATCGATGCCCATATTAAGAAGGTGATTGCGATCGTCTTCGTAGCGGGCGATCGCGGCGATCATGCCTTGATAGTTAGCCGCTCTGGCCTGCTTGGTGGTATTGAGCATGTCTTCTATGGATGGCAGGGAGAGAAGAATCATCTTGATGGATGAGGTATCCAGGTTGTCCCAGAAATCTGCGTCTTCGCCATCCCCAAGAAATACATGGACCCCTCGCTGTTGCTGCACTTCGACCCGCTGCCGATCCGAGTCCATGCCCCAGACGTTATCTCCGAGCACGGTGTAGAGTGCTTCAAAAGCCCCGCGGCCGACTCGACCCATCCCGATCACCAGGATTTCTGCATTCTGGGGCTGAATCACTTCGTCTTCCGGTAGGCGACGGTGCCGCTCAAAGCGTCTCAGGTAGGAGTTTATGCGACGGTAAATACCGTGGGCTCGCCGATAAAGAATGTTGGTGAAAACAAACGAAATGGAGATGGCAACGGCGAGCACGACCAGCCAGTGTGGATCAAGCCAGCCGCTTTCACTGCTGATGTCGGCCACAATCAGACCGAATTCACTGAAGTTGCTTAGCGCTAAAGAGGTTAGAAAAGCCGTGCGAACTTTTAGGCGCAATGCAGCGAGAACCGCGAAACACAGCAAAAACTTGACCGGTAGCAGTACCGATAGCAGTAGAGCTGATGCCAGCATCTCCATATCTGGCAGTTCGGTAAAGCCGATCGATAGGAAAAAACCGATTAAAAACAGGTCCTTGAAGCTCATTAAAGACTTGTTGAGTTCCGAGGCTTTCGGGAAATGGCTCAGCATCATACCGGCGATCAAAGCACCCAGGTCGCCTTTAATGTGCACCAAGTCAAACAGCTGGTAGCTGCCCAAAGCGAGAAATAAACCGGTCAAGGGCAGTAGCTCGCCGTGACCCGCACGCTGCATGATCCAGTTAAACGCCGGGCGGAATGGGATAAGCAACAGTAACAATGGCGCGTAGATGGAGGGCGTTTTGCCCGTGGCAAGGACCAGAAATGCGACGGCGACAACGTCCTGCATAACCAGGATAGAAATCGCTAAGCGGCCGTGACGGGTTCGGATTTCACCGCTCTCTTCCAGCAGTTTTACTACGCAGACAGTGCTGGAAAAGCTGCCGGCAAAGGCCAACAGCGCAGCACTTTGTTGGTCGACTCCAACATACAGTGACAGGGATAGGGCGGCTCCGCCGAGCAAAAGCGGCAGCGATACGAGCAGCCAGAGAACCATAGGGGCGAGAGTGCCTGCCCAGACTTCAGGCTTCGTAAGCGACCAGGGGTTTAGCTTTAAGCCGATGGTGAAGAGCATTAGGGTGATGCCGAGGTCGGCCAGCTCGGTCAGACTTTCTGTGGGTTGGAAGCCGAGAAAGTTCAGCAGAAAACCCGCGCAGAGGTAACCGATCAAGGGGGGAAGAGAGATCAGTTTAACGCCTATCCCGCAGAGGAAGGCAAACAGGATCCAGGCAAATTCCATGGGCTGGCTTCAGGCTCCAAGTCAAAACCCGGTGGACGGGCGCAGTGGTTCAACAAGTATCTTGGCGATGAATAGTGCCAAAGGTTATAGGTTTAGGATAGCAAAGCAACTATTTGGCTATAGAGAGAGGTATTTCTTCATCCAGATTGACGTTTAGGGAATTATTCAGTCCTTGGGCGAGGGCAGCTGTCTCCAGCAGCAATCCCTCTCTTAATGCAGATTGACTGAAGGTCAATTTGGTCACGTCGAACAGTTTGGTGACGCCGATCAATATGGCGAGTCCTCCGCACAGTAGATCGGCGCGATCACTACCGACGCCGGCAATATGAACTGCGCTGCTGGTTGGGAAGAGCAGTAAATGCGTTTTGATGTCTTCCAGCGTTGCTGGTGTCAGCGGACCTTTCGACAGCTTAAGCGTTTTGGCGCAAGTGACGAGGCTACGTATTGTGCCCGATGAGCCATAGACTTGCACGAAGGGCGCTGTCTGTATCTCTGGTTGCAGTCGCGCTTTCAGAATGTCCGTGCAGGACTGAATGGCTCTTTGAAATGCGTCTTCGCTCAGTTTGCGGTTGCGGAAAAATTGTTGGGTGTAGGTGACACAGCCGACGGGAATACTTTGATACAGTCGTGGCAGGGCACTGTCGCCGAGTGCAATCTCTGTACTGCCTCCACCGATATCAATCATCAGGCGCTGTCCTGGTGTCGGGTGTTCTGAGTAGACGCCGCTGTAGATCAGGCGAGCTTCATCGTCGCCACTGAGCACTCGGATTGGGTGGCCCAGCCTCTGTTCTGCCGCTGGGTGCAGATCCTTAAGGTTGCTTGCTGTACGAAACGTGTGGGTGGCAACGCATTGGATGTGGTCGATGTGGTGCTCGCGGAGCCGCTGTCCAAATTCGGATAAGGCTCTTAATGCTCGCTGTATGGCTCGTTTGCTCAGCTGGTTTTCCCGGTTAAGACCCGCGGCGAGCCGCACCCGGATACTCTCCCGATGGATGCTGTGAATTTTACCGGAGCGGACCTCGGCGATCGCCAGGTGAAAGCTGTTTGATCCGAGATCCAAGGCGGCGACACATAGAGTCATGTAGAACGAACGCTAGTTGGGGTGAATGTCGTTGTTTTTCCGTGGATTACCGGTTTTTAAATTGTAGACGGATGGCGCGGGATCACCAACGGTTTCCTGGCTTTACGACAGCGAATTGCCAAAAATTCCCAAAAACATGACGCCATCTGGCTTTTATTGCCTCGAATCTCCCGGTTAGCACTGTCATGGCGCACAGTGGAAAGGGGATGTGCTATCATGCAGCCTTTATGTCCTGTGGATGGCGCCATGCATTGTCCGTTCTGTCGTGCATTAGATACCAAGGTTATCGACTCGCGTCTGGTTGCTGATGGTGACCAGGTGCGGCGCCGTCGTCAGTGTCTTTCCTGTAATGAGCGTTTTACCACCTACGAAACCGTCGAACTGGTGTTGCCACGGGTCATTAAACAGAATGGCACCCGCGAACCCTTCGCTGAAGAAAAGTTGCGCGCCGGCTTGCTCAGAGCAGTCGAAAAGCGGCCTGTAAGTGCTGAAGCCATTGAATCCGCCATCAGCAGCATAAAGCATGGTTTGCAGGCGGGCGGTGAGCGGGAAGTTCCTGCGCGTTCGATCGGGGAGCGTGTGATGGAGGAGCTTCGCGCGCTCGATGAAGTGGCTTACGTACGTTTCGCTTCAGTCTATCGGCGCTTCAAAGACCTCAACGAGTTTCGTGCGGAAATCGACCGCCTGGAAAAAAATCCCAAAGATTACTAAACGTCCTGTTTTCATAAGTTTAATTCATGTCGGTACATTTAGATCAGCTTCTTCCTGAAGATGCCAGCTACATGGCTCGTGCGCTCCAACTGGCGGCGAAGGGCCTTTACAGCACTATGCCGAACCCTAGGGTCGGTTGTCTGTTAGTGAAATCGGGGCAGGTTGTTGGAGAAGGTTGGCATCGTAAAGCGGGTGAAGCTCACGCTGAAGTTGTGGCATTGGCAGAAGCCGGTGAGGCCGCCGTCGGAGCAACTGTCTACGTAAGTTTGGAACCTTGCAGTCATTATGGGCGCACCGGCCCGTGTTCTGAGGCGCTTGTCGCGGCGGGTGTTGCACGGGTGGTATACGCGATGACAGACCCAAACCCAAATGTCAGCGGCAGAGGCATTGCGCGTTTGTTATCGGCGGGTATTGAGGTTACTGGGCCTATTCTTGAAAAAGAAGCCTGGGCGTTAAATCCTGGTTTTATCCGGCGCATGGAATCCGGGCGTCCATGGGTGCGATTGAAAATGGCGATGAGCATGGATGGCCGCACGGCGATGGCTGATGGCAGCAGTAAATGGATTACTGGGCCGGCTGCGCGCGCTGACGTACAAAAGCTGCGGGCTCGCTCATGCGCCATTATCACCGGAATTGGCAGCGTGCTATTGGATGACCCGTCACTGACGGTTCGTACCAATGAACTGAACCTTGAGGACGCTGAATTAGCCGCCAGCGTTCAGCCGTTGCGGGTCGTGCTGGATTCAGAGCAGAAGCTTCCCCTCGGCGCTAAGGTGTTACAATCGCCCGCCGATTTAATAGTGGTTAGCACTCAATCGAAGTTCCGGCTAGATATTGAAAGTACGGGTGCTGGATTTGTATCTCTGCCGGGTGCGAACGGTGTGGATTTGCGCGGGTTGTTGGACTATCTGGCTCAGCAGCGAGCTTGCAATGAGGTTATGGTCGAGACGGGGGCAACACTGGCCGGTGCCTTTTTGCGTCAAGGCTTGGTCGATGAGCTGATCATCTATATGGCGCCTAAATTAATGGGAAGTCTGGCTCGGCCATTGTTTGAATTGCCTCTGGAGTCCATGGCGTCCAGTTTACCGTTGCAAATCAACGATGTGCGCATGGTTGGGTCGGATATCCGGGTAACGGCAGCGCCAGATCCTGAAGCCTGATTCACGGAGGCTAACCAAGGGTTGATTGTCATCTCAAACGCAGAGCGTTACGAGATGGCGCCGCCTTCGAGTCTCGCGATTACCGGAAGGAGAGCTATGTTTACTGGAATTATTGAAGCGATTGGGACCATCGCTGCGATGGAGCCCCGCAATGGCGATTTACGTCTGCGGATTGCATCGGGAGAGCTAGATCTCGCCGATGTTTGTCTGGGGGACTCGATTGCGACCAACGGCGTTTGTCTCACAGTGATTGATCTTCCCGGAGATGGGTATTGGGCCGATGTTTCTGTTGAAACGCTGGACATTACAACCTTACGCGAATTGCGCGTGGGCGCCAGAGTCAATTTAGAAAAAGCCCTGACCCCCCGAACGCGTCTGGGGGGGCATCTGGTCAGCGGTCATGTCGACGGTGTTGGTGAGGTGATGCAGAGAAATCCCGATGCGCGTTCTGAACGATTTCGCATTCGTGCGCCCGAAGCGCTCGCCAGATATATCGCGCACAAAGGGTCTATAACCGTGGACGGGACCAGTCTTACCGTCAATGCAGTCGATGGCTGTGAGTTTGAGTTGAATATCGTACCTCACACGCTCGAAAAAACGGTTATGGGAGATTATCGTCCCGGCACTCGGGTCAATCTGGAAGTGGATGTGATCGCGCGCTATCTGGAGCGGTTGCTCATGGGAGATAAAGCTGCGCAGCCGACTGCCAAAGGCATTGATTTGGCGTTTCTTGCAGAGCACGGCTTCTATCGCGGCAATTAGTCGGAGACGAGACGGAACAGGTATGAAGTTACATAAAATCGAAGAGCTGATCGACGATATTCGCCAGGGCAAAATGGTCATTCTGATGGATGATGAAGATCGCGAAAATGAGGGCGATCTTGTCATGGCGGCAGAACAGGTGCGCGCAGAAGACATCAATTTTATGGCGACTCACGCCCGGGGATTGATTTGCCTGACCTTGTCCCCGGCGCGCTGTAAGCAGCTGGATCTGCCACTGATGGTGACCGATAACATGGCTCAACATTCGACGGCGTTCACGGTATCGATTGAAGCCGCCGAAGGCGTGACGACCGGGATATCCGCCGCCGATCGCGCCCGCACGGTACGTGCTGCCGTCGCTCGAGATGCCCAGCCTTCCGATATCGTGCAGCCGGGACACATCTTCCCGCTGATGGCGCAGCCCGGTGGCGTGCTCAGTCGCGCCGGCCACACTGAGGCCGGGTGCGACATGGCTCGCCTGGCGGGTTTTGAAGGAGCCAGCGTCATCGTTGAAATTATGAACGAGGACGGTACTATGGCGCGCCGTCCAGACCTGGAACGCTTTGCCGAAAAGCACGATCTCAAAATTGGCACCATCGCGGATCTGATTCACTACCGGTCTTTGCACGAAAAGACCGTTGCCTGCACTCAAGAGCGGCAAGTGCAAACCCGTTTTGGCGATTTTCGTCTTTTGACGTATTTGGACAAAGCACGCAACGAAAAACACTTTGCGTTCATCCTCGGCGACTTGACGGGCGGCGAACCTCCGCTTGTTCGCGTCCACGTCGGTAGCACCGCGAGGGACGTTTTTAAAATTCGACGGGCACAGGACGATCGCTATGCACCCTGGACGTTTGATCGCGCAGCGAAACGCATTGCGGAAGAAGGCCGGGGGGTGATCGTGATGATTTGCCACAACGAAACCACCAATGATGTCGACGAGGCGATCGACTGGTTGTTGTCCGGCAAGCAAGAACGGCCCAGTCAAGACCTGGTTTACAAGCAAGTCGGTACAGGGTCGCAGATTCTGCGGGATCTGGGCGTGAAAAAAATGCGCCTAATGAGTGCCCCATTTCGATTTAATGCGATTTCCGGCTTTGATCTGGAAGTTGTGGAATACATCAGCAGCCGTCTCGACGGCGATATGGAGGCTGTGGAACCCAACGCAGCGCCAAATTAAGAGAGAGAGTTCATGAGTACAGTTACTATTGTCGAAGGCGACTTCACCAGCAGCAATGGCCGCTATGCATTGATCGTTAGCCGCTGGAATAGCTTTGTTGTTGAAAGCTTAAAAGAGGGCGCTCTGGATGCACTGCGTCGTCATGGCGTCGGTGCAGATCAAATCAGTATTTTTTACGCGCCAGGGGCTTTTGAATTCCCGCTGGTCGCGAAGCGCTTGGCCGATAAAGGTGAGTTTGATGCCATCATCGCTCTCGGCGCGGTTATTCGAGGCGGTACGCCCCATTTCGATTATGTTGCCGGTGAATGTACCAAGGGGTTGGCTCAAGTTTCTCTGTCCAGTGACACAGTCGTCACCTTTGGTGTCCTGACGGTAGATTCAATTGAGCAAGCGATTGAGCGCTCTGGTACCAAGGCCGGTAATAAAGGCGAGGAAGCGGCATTAACGGCGTTGGAAATGGTGTCGTTGCTGTCCAGAATTTAACTGATCTGATCTCTGATTATTCTCGCGGATGTTCCAATGAATGTATCTCCAGCTGCCCGCCGCAAGGCTAGACATTTTGCCATGCAGGCCATCTACCAGTGGCAGATGACCTCAGCACAGGTTTCGGTTATCGAGGCTGAATTTTTTACTGACAATGACATGAGTAAGGCCGACACGGATTACTTTCGAGAAGTGCTGAGACAGGTCGTGAGTCGCTGTGGTGAGCTGGATGCCGAATATCGCCCGTATCTGATGCAGCGAGAAGCGGACGAACTCGACCCCATTACTTTGGCATTATTGCGATTGGCGACTTTCGAGCTGATGTCGCGTATTGATGTGCCCTACAAAGTGGTCATCAATGAGGCGGTTTCTCTGGCGAAAAAATTCGGTGCAACCGATGCTCATAAATTTGTAAACGGTGTGCTGGATAAAGTCGCGGTACAACATCGACAGGCGGAGGTAAACGCTGATCGCCAGGGCTAGCGGGCGATCTTAGCGTAGAAAAGTCCTATGGCTTTGGGCGAATTTGATATCATCGAGCAATACTTCCGCCAGAATAATTCTGGACAGGAAGGTGTCGATCGTTATGCGCCTGAGGTGATTTTAGGCATTGGGGATGATGCCGCGCTGTTTGAAATTCCTAGCGACCATCAGCTCGCGATTACAGTGGATACGCTGGTTGCCGATGTGCATTTTCCCGCAGGAATTCCCGGTGGCTTGCTGGCGGAAAGGTCTCTGCGGGTTAATCTCAGTGATCTTGCCGCAATGGGGGCAAAGCCCTCGTGGATTACCCTGGCGTTGACGCTTCCGGAGCTCAAAGAGTCTTGGTTGCGAGATTTCAGCCAAACCCTGCAAACGCTTCTGACATCCTTTGGAATTCGTCTGGCCGGTGGAGACACCACGCGGGGGCCTCTGACGGTCACGATTCAGGCGCACGGTTTGGTACCCAAAGGTCAAGCATTGCTGCGCAGCGGCGCCTCGGTCGGCGATCGCATTTGTGTCACAGGTCCACTTGGTGATGCTGCCGCCGCTCTCGAATGTCTGTGGCAGTCGTCGTTGCCGGAATCGGTGCAAACTTATTTACGGGGGCGTTATTACCAGCCGCGTCCGTGTTTGGAAGAAGGCATTTTGCTCCGTGAATTTGCCAGTGCGGCGCTGGATATCTCCGATGGTTTATTGGCTGATCTGGGCCACATCTGTAAAGCCAGCGGTGTCGGTGCCTGCCTGGATGCTCAAAAGATTCCTTTGTCCGCAGCTTTGCGTGAGCACTTTGGCGGTGACGAGGCTTTGCGCCTGGCTCTGACGGGCGGAGACGACTACCAATTGTGTTTCACTCTGCCTCCATCCCGACGAGATGCACTCGGAGAATTATTCAGTCAGCAGGGTTTGCAGTTTATTGATATCGGCGAGGTCGTTGCTGGCGATCGAGTTGAGGTGTTGCAAGAGGGTGAACCCCTTCATTTTGTTCGGTCGGGCTATGAGCACTTTTAGCCAACAGAGCAGCAAGGTTTTTCGCTCCTGTATCTGCTGCTTAAGTCTGTTGATGTTGAGCTTGAGTGGCAGTGTGTTGTCGGCCGAGGTTGAGGTGCTGGCGTTGTTTCGCGACAGCGCCATGCTCAAAATTGACGGTCGTAATCAGCTGCTGAAAGTGGGGCAGACTAAGGGCGAAGTACGTTTAGTGTCGGCGAACAGCCGCGAGGCAATTGTTGATATTGCCGGTGAAGAGTTTCGCTTAGGCTTGTCTAAAAAGATTGCTTCTGGCTATACCGAAGCTCAACGTCGAGAGGTCCGTTTGTCTGCGGGAGCGCGCGGACACTATATAACGCCGGCGCGTATTAATAAGCGGCCGACGAAAGTCATGATCGATACAGGGGCGACGTCCGTTGCCATGAACCAAGCGATGGCGAAATCTCTCGGTGTGGATTTTCGCAAAGGTCGACCAACGCGGGTGTCAACAGCTAACGGTTACGCCGACGCTTATGAAGTCATGCTCAACAGTGTCACGCTGGGTGAGCTAACGGTCCATCAGGTGCAGGCTTTGGTTACCCTGAGTGATTTCCCTCAAATTATATTGTTGGGAAACAGCTACCTGAGCCGGGTAAACATGTTTAGAGAAAATGGCGTTCTGGTTTTGCAGAGCCATTAGGTGATCACACGAGTGTGTTTGCCGAGTGAATGAGGAATTGCAGTGTCTGTCGAATACGTTGAATCTTCCAAGTTGCCAACTCCGTGGGGTATGTTTGACATGCACGGATTTGAAGACAAGGAAACGGGCAAAGAGCACGTGGTATTGACGATGGGGCACTTTGAAGACGACGCCCCGGTATTGGCTCGTATACACTCCGAGTGTTTGACGGGCGATGCACTTTTCAGCTTACGCTGTGACTGTGGTGCGCAATTGCAAGCGGCTATGCATCGCATTGCGCTCGAGGGGCGTGGAATTATTTTTTACCTGCGGCAGGAAGGTCGCGGCATTGGTTTGATCAATAAGATCAAAGCCTACCACTTGCAGGACAATGGCGCTGATACGGTAGAAGCGAATGAGAAGCTTGGATTTGGTGCCGATATGCGAGACTACTCCATCCTTAAGCCTATGTTGGAGTATCTCGGTGTTCGCCAATTGCGACTGCTGACCAACAATCCTCGCAAAGTTGCTGCATTGGAGGAGCTGGGGGTCGACGTTGTTGAGCGTGTTCCTCACGAAAAAGGACGCAACCCCCATAATGCGAAGTACCTCGAAACCAAACGGGGTAAATTAGGGCATTTATTCGACCCAGAACCCTAAGGGCAGCACACTGCTGTTTCTGCGGTCCTGTTATTTGTCTCTATCCCAAAAATAGGTTCCTGCCAGAAACAGACTTGAAAACTGTGTTGTCCCTTTGTGATAGCTGCCGCCAATAAAGCTGTTTAGTATCTCGCCATCATCAGTCTCTATGGTGATGGTGTAACCGTTCAAATAGTAACGCCCTGTAATTGCACCTCGAGACGATCCTCCAGCGCCATTTCCGCCACTCGAGACGGAAAAGCCGCCCCACTTGCCCAGTTTAATGCGGCCATCTCTACTGAGGGCGACAGTCCCTCCGCGAATCACGGAACTGTTGCTACCGCCGAGATCGTATCCTGTACCACTGATTCGCCCCAAGGAGAGTTCGACCCTCTCTCCTGGTTTAAAACCGGACAAAGCATCCGTGTCTTGTTCTATGTCTTTGGTTAGCTTGCAACCCTGTTCTTCGTTGTCGATATCCCCTGGTGAGGGTCTCTGCTGCACCAAATCCCAGTCTGAACAATAGGTTGACCATCCGTTGGCAAACGTCATCATCATTTTAGGTTTTAGAACGAGCATGGCTGGGTAGCCTTCCAAACGTTGCTCCATATGCATATATGCGCGAAGTGGGCGGTTGGCGTTGGGTATTTTCGCGTTCTCTTTGACGAGGTCCCGGCCTGTTGTTCGCGGCTCGTTTGCTGCTTCTATTGCGTGGTGACGGGCGTTGGTCTCGGACATTTCCTGAGAGTTAGAAGAGGGAGCTGCTGCAACACCAGCGGTTGACGCCACATCGGCGAGACTGCCTTTGGGTTCATCTTTGCAGATGGTTTCTAAAAAGCTGCCGGCGGCGAAGAGGTCGAGGAACTTACTGTTTTCCACCGCGAGACGCAGAATGCGACCGACGCCCGGCTCACCAGGACATCCGTAGATGACGGCTTGTCCAGATTTGCCATTCAAGGTGATTTTTTGTGTGGCAGCATAGGCGCCAGGTATTCTTTCGGCTTTTACATCTCCGCTGGAAATAAAGTCTGCACCGGTGGGTACCGTATGACGGAGGGATTGGACAAGCTCCTCCATGGTTTGATCGCCAGTGACCTGCCAATGACCCACTTCGATTCTGGATGAATCTTTTGTTATGACTCTGCCTGAGGGGGTATTGGATTCTTCCCAGCCGGACGGTGCCGGAAGTTGTTGAGTGTAAGCCAAGGGGGTGATGGCGACGAAGTTTACGGAGGCTATGGCGTGGATAAACAACTTTGTGATCTGCATAAGTATCCCTTCTTAGCATTCGTTTGGCTGTGACTGTGATGCTTTACTCAGTGATAAGTAAGAGTATTCGATCCGGTTATTGTTCGATGCAGCGAATATTGTGCTGAATATTGGACGGACACGTTCGGTATGGAATAGAGCTTTTCTTTGACGTTGCAACTGGGGCGCCGCTATAGTCACAATCTCCAATAATAATAGTTACCTCGATATGGCGCGTAGAGTGTCTGTGACCGTATCAAGAAGGTGTGAGGTCCTATGACTGCCAAGACGATGGTTCACCATATTGCCGAAATTGAGCAAGTGCTCGACGGTCGCCATTCCCACCGTGATCCGGCGGTGGTCAATTCCTGGATTCGCTGTGTCGATGAATACCGGATGGATCCAGCCCATCGGATTCAGGCGCACATCGTTTCATCTGAGTGTTTGCGAGAGCACCGGCAGCGCAGTGAGAATCTGATCCACATCGCGCGCAACGGATTGAGTGAGCTCTTCCGTCAGGTGGCCGGCCATGATTATGTCTTGCTACTGGCCGATAATGACGGTGTTACCATCGATTACTTTGGTGATAGTCAGTTTGAGGCGGAGCTGCGCCGTGCGGGTCTGTATCTGGGGGCTGAATGGTCCGAATCCCGGGCGGGAACTTGCGGTGTTGGTTCCTGCATTGTAACGGGCGAGGCCTTGACGATTCACCAATGCGATCACTTCGATGATTCCCATACTTCACTGAGTTGTACCGCGGCACCAATCTACGATCCAGCGGGGCAGCTTGCTGCTGTTCTGGATATTTCTCTGCTGCGGCCTCCGGGGCCGAAGATCAGTCAGAATCTCGCTCTGCATCTCGTTCGGCAGGCTGCACGTCATGTTGAATTGGCGAATTTGATGCACGAGCAGCGTCGAGGTTGGGTACTGTGTTTTTCGCGGCAGCCCGCTTTCCTGGATGTTGATCCGGAGCATGCGGTTGCACTCGATGCCAATGGTCGGGTGGTGGGGATGACCCATAGCGCGTGTCGTCAACTGGCGGAGATTGTTGGTTGCTCCTGGCGTGATCCTCAGCGCTTATTGGGAGCATCAATAGGGCGCTTCTTTCAGACCGACACTGATCATTTGGCTCGGTTGGCGCGAGCGCGAGAGCCCGATCAACGAATTCTGCTCGCGGCGGACAATAGTCGTTGGTATGCCCGTTTGCAGGATCCAGATTGGCCTTCTTCGGTTGGTGAGTACTCTGCGGTGACGAAGGTGTCTCAAAGTAGGAGGCCTTCTTCGGACGTTGCCTCTGTGAGCAAAGCCTTTGCCAATTTGGATTGGGGCGACCGTCGCTTGGGTTTGCTTTTGCGACGATGCGCGAAGGTGGCCGCCACCGATTTGCCGGTATTGTTGCAAGGGGAAACCGGAACCGGCAAGGAGCGACTTGCGAGAGCGATTCATCAGGCCTCCGGGCGAACCGGGGCATTTGTCGCCGTTAATTGTGCTGCGATACCTGAAACCTTGATTGAAGGAGAGTTGTTTGGCCACGCGCCCGGCGCGTTTACTGGCGCGGCGGCAAAAGGTCGAGCGGGATTGATTGAGGCCGCGAGCGGCGGAAGTTTGTTTTTGGATGAAATCGGCGATATGCCCAGACCTCTGCAAGCCCGCCTGTTGCGAGTCTTGTCGGAAGGTGAGGTGATGCGTGTTGGCGCGACCCGCGCCACCCAAGTCAACCTTCGTATTATTTCCGCCTCGCTCCACAACCTTGAAGCACGGGTGGCGGAAGGCGAGTTCCGCAATGATCTTTACCATCGCCTGGCGGCCGCAGAATTTTGGTTGCCAGCATTGCGTGAGCGAGATGACCTGATCGCTATAGCCTCCTACCTGGCGGGGCGTCATCAGGCAAATATTGAGCTTTCGGAGGAGGTGCTGCAATTTCTGAAGGCGTATGAGTGGCCCGGCAATATCCGTGAGCTTGATACCGCGCTCCGCTACGGAATTTTGTTGTGTGACGACAGTCTGCTGATGCTGGAGCATTTGCCGGAACGGTTGTTGCGAACCCAACCTTTGGCTCAGCAGCGAGCGCAACAGCAGCAGCTTGATGTTTGCAGTATTGAGCAGGCGGTTGGTCAGTGTGACGGCAATGTATCTGCCGCCGCGCGTATGTTGGGGGTTGATCGTTCAACGATTTATCGCCGACTACGCCGCAAGTCTGACGACCACTAGAAACGCGTTTTTTTGGCGTCGACTTCCCGTCGTGGCTTGAGCCCCATTGGAATTGGGGGCCAATACCCGCTGATTGTTAATATCTGAGCGTGGCATCCACCGTTGCACAGGCGATTGTCGGCCACAGTACGCGACGATTTCTCTTTGGCTGAATCATAATAATTCCTTTTAAATCAATACGATATTTCTCTTGTTGGATGGGCATAGCCATTGCTCTAAGGATATTCGCCACACCTTGGTGGCCGATCCAAATAATAAAATCATAGGAGAATATCGATGAGTGAAGAACTGGCCAACCGGTTTCTGTCGACGTTTAGTGAATTGCTGCAAGCGGGGGACGCCGACGCAGTAGCCAATTTGTTTCATCAAGAAAGCTACTGGCGTGATCTGGTGTCATTTACCTGGAATCTCAAGACCGTTGAAGGGCCAGAAGGCGTCCGAGACATGTTGCGCTCACAGTTGAGTGACATTAAACCCCGTCATTTTTCCTTGTCGGAAAGCGACGCGGTTACGGAAGTCGATGGCGTAACGGAGGCCTGGTTCACCTTTAAAACCTCCGCAGGTGTAGGGCGTGGCTTGGTGCGTTTGCGCGACGGTAAGGTCTGGACGTTGTTGACGACTTTGCAGGAACTGAAAGGGTTTGAGAACCCGACGTATT
This sequence comes from Pseudomaricurvus sp. ABR4_320, assembly GCF_056159445.1. NCBI lineage: Bacteria > Pseudomonadati > Pseudomonadota > Gammaproteobacteria > Cellvibrionales > Cellvibrionaceae > Pseudomaricurvus > Pseudomaricurvus sp. ABR4_320. Next base: position 30,675 of record NZ_JBSWVF010000023.1, read on the forward strand.
TTAATCGTCCCCTCGGTGCAAAACACGGTAGTGACAAACGGCGCACTACCTGGCTTGAAGATCGCGAGCAGGAAGAAGCGGAACTCGGTTATACCAAGCAGCCCTATTGCGTCATCATCGGCGGCGGTCAGGGTGGCATTGCTCTGGGGGCTCGCCTGCGAGCACTGAATGTGCCGACCATTATTATTGAAAAGAATCCGCGTGCGGGGGATTCCTGGCGCAATCGCTACAAGTCTCTGTGCCTGCACGACCCTGTTTGGTACGACCATTTGCCCTACTTAAAATTTCCGTCCAACTGGCCGGTGTTTACGCCCAAGGACAAGTTGGGAGATTGGTTGGAGATGTACACGAAAATCATGGAGTTGAACTATTGGAGCAGCACCAGCTGCGAAAGCGCCCGTTATGACGAAGACGCTGACGAATGGCTGGTTGACGTTATTCGTGATGGCAAGCCGGTAACTCTGCGGCCAAAACAACTGATTCTCGCAACCGGGATGTCTGGCAAGGCCAGTGTGCCATCGTTCCCCGGGCAGGATACTTTCCGTGGAGAACAACAGCACAGCTCGAAACACCCGGGGCCGGATGCCTATCGCGGCAAGAAGGTGGTGGTCATCGGGTCCAACAATTCCGCTCATGATATCTGCGCCGCACTTTGGGAAAACGACGTGGACGTCACCATGGTGCAACGATCGTCGACGCATATTGTGAAGTCGGACAGCCTCATGAAAATTGCACTCGGGTCTCTCTATTCCGAAGAAGCGGTGCAAGGCGGTATGACGACCGAAAAAGCCGACCTGATCTTTGCATCCATGCCCTACCGAATCATGCATCAATGGCATATTCCGCTCTATGATCAGATTCGCGAACAGGATGCGGAATTTTACGCGAAGCTGGAAAACGTTGGGTTTAAATTGGATTGGGGCTCTGACGGATCGGGACTGTTTATGAAGTACCTGCGCCGGGGTTCGGGTTATTACATTAATATCGGCGCCAGCGAGCTGGTGGCGAATGGTGATATCAAACTGGCCAGTGGAGATGTGTCGCATCTGACCGAGGATGCGGTCGTTCTTCAGGATGGCAGCGTGCTGCCAGCCGATCTGGTCGTCTACGCGACGGGTTTCGGCTCTATGAACGGCTGGGCCGCAGATCTCATTTCCCAAGAGGTCGCCGACAAAGTTGGCAAATGTTGGGGACTGGGCTCAGATACCCCCAAGGATCCCGGTCCCTGGGAGGGAGAAGAGCGCAATATGTGGAAGCCCACGCAGCAACCGGCACTCTGGTTTCACGGTGGGAACTTACACCAGAGCCGACACTATAGTCTGTATCTCTCGATGCAATTGAAAGCGCGTATGGAAGGATTGAATGTGTCTGTGTACGGTCTGCAAGACGTGCATCACACAAGTTAGTAGATAAAAGCCTCTCTCAAAGCGAGTTTGCCGCGAGAGAGGCAATGTGACCGGGATTAAAGGCCCAGTTTCTTTTCCAGATAGTGGATGTTAACGCCACCTTTCACGAAGCCGGAATCTCTGACCAAATCCTGTTGAAGAGGGATGTTGGTGCGGATGCCGTCAACCACCAGCTCATCCAGCGCACTGCGCATGCGCAGTAGGGCTTCCTCGCGGGTGTCCGCATAGGTAATGACCTTGGCAATCATTGAGTCGTAGTTGGGTGGTACTGTATAGCCGCTGTAGAGGTGCGAATCCACTCGTACGCCGAGGCCGCCTGGGGGGTGAAATTGCGTCACTTTTCCAGGGCAGGGCATAAAGGATTTGGGATCTTCGGCATTGATCCTGCACTCAAAAGCGTGCCCTTTTATTTGGATGTCATCCTGAGTAAAGGACAATTTTTCTCCGCCACAAACGCGAATTTGCTCTTTGATCAAATCGATGCCGGTGACCATTTCGGTCACTGGGTGCTCTACCTGGATGCGAGTGTTCATCTCGATGAAGTAGTAACGGCCGTCTTCATACAAGAATTCAAAGGTTCCCGCTCCGCGATAGCCAATCTTAACGCAGGCGTCGACACAGGATTGCAGAACTTGTGCACGAGCTTCAGGATCGATGCCGGGCGCAGGTGCTTCTTCCAACACTTTTTGGTGGCGGCGCTGCAGCGAGCAATCCCGGTCACCAAGGTGAATGGCATGGCCCTGTCCATCGGACATCACTTGCACTTCAACGTGACGTGGGTTCTGCAGGAATTTCTCCATGTAAACCGTATCGTCACCAAAGGCGGCTTTCGCTTCTGATTTGGTGATTCGAATAGAGTTAAGCAGCGCAGATTCGGTGTTGACCACACGCATACCGCGGCCGCCACCACCGGCGGCAGCTTTGATGATGACCGGATAGCCAATATCCTGAGCGATGGTCATGCACCGATCCTTGTCTTCCGGTAACGGTCCATTAGAGCCGGGAACGGTTGGTACGCCAGCCTCTTTCATGGCGGCGATGGCTGAAACCTTGTCACCCATTAAGCGGATGACACTGGCGCTAGGGCCAATAAAGGTGAAGCCGCTGTTGTCGACCTGTTCCGCAAAATCCGCATTTTCTGCGAGAAAACCATAACCAGGGTGTACCGCCATTGAGTCGGTAATTTCCATGGCGCTGATAATGCGAGGTATATTCAGATAGCTTTCGCTGGAAGGATTAGGTCCGATGCAAACGGATTCATCCGCCAGTCTCACGTGCTTGAGATCGCGATCTACCTGGGAGTGCACTGCGACGGTACGAATGCCCATCTCTTTACAGGCTCGCAGGATGCGCAGAGCAATTTCGCCACGATTGGCGATAAGTATTTTTTCGAACATGATGAGCCCCTTGCCGTCCGGCTACCGTTACACGATAGTGAACATCGGCTGATCAAATTCAACCGGTTGCCCATCCTCTACGAGAATTGCTTCAATGACGCCGGCTTTGTCGGCCTCAATCTGGTTCATCATCTTCATCGCTTCAACGATACAGATGACATCCCCCGCTTTAACGTGCTGACCCGCTTCAACAAATGGCGGGGAGCCAGGGCTTGGCGCAGCGTAAAAGGTTCCCACCATTGGAGAGCGCACAATGTGCCCGCTCAGGGAGGCTTTGGAATCTTTTTTCTCCTCAGCGGCAGGTGCTGGCGCGGCTGGAGCCACTGGTGCTGGAGCTGGAGCGGCGTACATTGGTGCGGCCGCAGCGACAGGAATGCTGGATGAACGGCTGATGCGAACGGATTCCTCGCCTTCTTTGATCTCCAGTTCAGCAATGTCCGATTCTTCGAGGATTTCGATCAGTTTTTTAATTTTCCGAATGTCCATGAGGGATTTCCAAGTTTGTCTGTAGTCTTTCAGCAGCTTGCTGTTCGTTTATTTTGCAAGCTGAGCGAAGGCAGCGCTTAAGGCAAGTTCGTAGCCTTGAGCACCAAGTCCGGTAATAACTCCCACGGCAATGTCGGACAGGTACGAGTGGCGTCGGAACGCTTCGCGACTGTAAACATTTGAGAGATGAACTTCGATAAATGGAATGGCAACGCCAGCCAGGGCATCGCGCAGTGCAACGCTGGTGTGAGTGAACGCTGCGGGATTTATCAGAATAAAATCGACAGCCTCCTTCCGGGCATCGTGGATGCGCTCGATCAGCTCATACTCGGCATTGCTTTGCATGGCTTGAAGGTGGTGTCCCGCGGCCAGACTGAGTTCGGTCAGGCGTTGGTTGATCTCTGCCAGAGTGGTTGATCCGTAGATTTCCGGCTCTCTTGTCCCTAACAGGTTCAAATTAGGGCCGTGCAAAACCAGGATGGTCGCCATAGGTGACTATCTCCGACAGGATAGATTCAGGGTAGATTGTTCCGGTACAACGTTGCTGATCAGCAACGAGAGAGAGTGTGCCGCAATTAATGCGATTAGTCTAGCAAATGTCGAGATTTTGTTACGTTTCGGTATTTTAGCGACTGTTTTGGCGAAATTACGCTGTTTCTCTGGCAAAAACGGTTTTTAAAAGAAGAAAAGTAACCGTTAAGCATCTTCAGCGGACTTTTGCCGAGTATCCATGGCTGTTCGGCGATGGTTTGTCATTTTATCGACCGCACCGGTAATTGTATGGGTGTTGAGTATCTGAGGCAAAACTTGCGGGGGAACGCCCGGCTCGCCGGAATACAAAAGATACAAGGGCACACCGTTACGGCCAAATTGCGACAATAGCTCGGTGATGGCAGGGTCATAGTTTGTCCAATCCCCTTTGAGTTGAACAATACCTGCATCTCGAAAAACCTGTTGCACCCGCTCAGTTTCGATGGCCAGCTTCTCATTGCTGAGACATGTCAGGCACCAGTCTGCAGTCAGGTTGACAAAAACGGGCGTCCGTTCTTGCAGCAACTGCTCCAGTCGCTGGGGGTGGTAGGGTTCCCAGGCTCCGCTCATTTTAGCCTGTCGCTGATGGGGCTCAGTGACTTTGCACAGGGGTAATAACGCCAAGAGAAACATCAACGTTGGAATCCAGCGCAGGAAACGCTTATGCCCGGCCCTGTGGTAAAGCCAGCCGGCAAACACGACACCTAAAAGCCCAAGCGCCGTCCAGATGATGGCATCACTACCCGACTGTCGGCCCATAACCCACAGGAGCCAGAGTGCGGTCAGATATAAGGGGAAGGCCAGCAACTGTTTGAAGGTGACCATCCAAGGGCCCGGCTTAGGCAGGCGATTCAGCAGCTTGGGAAAATAGCTGAGTAGTAGAAACGGTATGGCCATACCCAGACCTAATGCCGCAAACACTGACAGTGCGACCGGCGCCGGTCGGGTAACCGCGAAGCCGACAGCTGCACCCATAAACGGCGCAGTGCATGGGCTGGCAACCAGGCAGGCCAGAGCGCCGGTCCAAAAAGAGCTGGCGGGTCCGTGGCCGATGGTCAGCCGCTGGCCAATTCCCGCCAGTTGACTGCCAAAACCAGTGCTGGTCGACATCAGCACGCCCATGATAAAGAAGAGATAAACCAAGGCGCCGATGAAGACGGGTGATTGCAGTTGAAATCCCCAGCCGACAGCCATGCCCGCGTGTCTCAGCCACAGCATCAGTGTCGCGAGCAGTACGAAAAAGCTGATGGAGCCCAGGGTGTAACACCAGCCGTGTAAATGCCGCTGGTTTGGCTGCTCGTGCGCATTTGCGAGGCTTAGCACCTTTAAAGACAGGACAGGGAATACACAGGGCATTAAATTTAACAGCAAGCCACCGAGAAGCGCTCCGATAATGGCGGTTACCCAATAGCCGGGAGCGAAGGAATGCTTGACGTTATCAGGGCGCACACTGTCAGGTAAAAGGTTGTTGTTGGTGGCTTCTGGTGTGCCGGAGGCGTCGAGTAATTGGGCGCCATTTTCATTAATCTCGACATATTGAATCTGCGGTGGGTAGCAGAGGCCTGCATCGGCACATCCCTGAGAATGGATGGCTAATCGATGGGAGCGCTCGGATGGGTCGAAACGGGTTCCCGGTTGCAGTGTCAGTGAATGATAGTAGACACGCAGATGCTCTTCGAAATAATCGTCATACTTCATTTCTCCGGGAGGCGCATCAAATTCGAGATTAGCGTCCTCTTCAAGATCGACGATTTTTAACTGGCGTTGATACAGGTAGTAGCCATCCGCAATGTCCCAGGTAAGTTGCAGTTGGCCATCGGTCGTCAGGTTTGGCACCAGTTGATAGGCTTCTTCAACGGGCAAAAACTCGGTACTTTCGAGGGAGGGTATCGGCGTGCTGCTGGATTGCGTCGGCGGATTGTTGGTCCAGCGAAAAGGTACGGGATCACTCAGCTGAGCGAATGCCGATATCGGAGCGAGGACCAGCAGCAGTAAAGCCAGGAGACCAGCGGTGGCGTTGGGTTTCAATAACATGTTCGTAACGTTCATTAATAGCTGGTGCCGGCAGGTAGAAGCGGGACACCATTGCTTTGACCCGGGTTATAGGGCAGAGTTTCGGCAATTGTAGCAAGGTGGTTAAAGCACTGCATGGTCAAAAATCGCGTTCATGGATTTCTTTGGGCTGTAATAATCAGTGGCATGTTGGCGGGGTGCAGTTGGCTGCCCGGTGGTTCAGATAAAGATCCCAATGCTAAGCCTGCGCCAGTCGCAGAGGCGCGGGGCAACGAGCGGCCTGTAGCCAGCTCTACGGCGCGGTCATCTGCGGAGCTGTTCGCTGAGCGTATTGACCGAATTCTGCGAGAAGCGGAGCGGGCCCTCGCCCGCGATCGCTTAATGAATCCTCTGTGGGACAACGCCTACGATAAGTACCGGGCGGTACTGCGTATGGATCCGGATAACCAACAGGCCCGCTCTGGATTGGATTCAATCGTCGTGCGTTATTTGCAATTGGCTGCAGACGAGTTGGCCCACAGTCGTTTGCAAAATGCCCAGCGTTACTATGAAAATGCAGCACAAATAAGTCCGGATAATCCGCTCCTTGCTGAGTTTCGAGAAAACCTGGCAGCCGCGAAGCAGCCGGCGAAAGCGGTTGTGTCAGAGGGGGACACATATTCGTTAGCCGGTCAGACGTTCAACAAAAGTAATACTCAGTTGGATGCGTTGCTGCGGGACATAGCCGCGCGGGTTAAACAGACCGACGAAGCGTTGGTCATTGTTGCTGAAAGCGACCGTGATGGGCGCTGGATTTACCAGCGTTTGCGTGAATTGGCCGATGGCTACCGCTTGCGTGGTGACATCCAAATTGGCTCGCCTGCTGAAATTCAGGTTCAGCCGCCATTGTAAAGCTGAGGCAGATCCCGCGGGAAAAGTCCTCACAGTGTATAGCGGGTGGTGTATCATTCGGCACCGCGCGATTCAGATGTCTTGAAGAACAATAACTCAGACCTGACAAAAGAACCTCATTGTGAGCCTATACCGACAGCTTCTCCTCGCCATTGCCGGTCTCATTCTCATCCTGCTCTGTGGCAACCTGATATTGTGGTTGCACGGCGCCCGCGACAATCTTCATCAGCAGCTCGAGCTGCAGGCGCAGGACACGGCAACATCACTTGGCCTGACGATCACCCACGCGGTGGAAATTCAGGACCGAGCTCAGATTCGTACCTTTTTGAACGTGATCTTCGACCGAGGCTTTTATCAGCGAATCACCTTTCGGGATTTGCGTACGGAAGAAGAAATACGTTTAGAGGCCCCGCAAGACAGCAAGTTTGTTCCTGAGTGGTTTGCTCGGGTCATCGACATTCCCTCGCCAACCGGAAAGGCTGAAGTCCTCTCTGGGTGGGAGCGTCTGGCAGAGATTAATGTGGTCTCTCACCCTGGATTGGCGTATCTGGATTTATGGCGATTGCTTTGGAGTCAGCTCTGGTGGAGTGTGGCGGCAGGCGTTGTGGCATATGCCTTATTAGCGCTGGCTTTACACTGGTTGTTGCGACCGGTACGTGAGGTGCAGGCGCAAGCTGAAGCCATCTGCGAAGGGAATTATTCTCAGAACTCTCTACCCTCTACACCAGAGCTACAAGGGCCTGTGCGCGCTATGAATATCCTGGCGGAGCGAGTCCAGCGTGCCCTCGCCCAGCAGTTACGACTGCTGGATAAAATGCGTAAAGAGGCGCATTTGGATCCTCTTACGGGCCTGTTAGACCGACGGGAGTTTGATCGCAATTTACAGTCTTTGCTGGATAGTGATGTTGTCGGTGCGCCGGGTGTGATGGCCTTGTTGGTCATAGAAGGTTTGGCAGAGTTGAATCGGCAGTATGGACGTTCGGTCGGTGATTCATTGCTGCAAAGAGTCGCTGAACAAATTGGTGCGGAAGTAAACTTAGCTGAGCGAGGGTTGATCAGTCGGCGTAGCGGCTCTGAATTTGCCATCTTCTTACCGGCAACGGATCGAGAATCAGCCGAAAGACTGTTGGTGCAGTTGTGGACACGCATTGATGGCTTTCGAGTCAACGGACAGGCCGAGCATTTAAAGGTTTTTGTGGGCGCCTGCTTTGAACCGGAATTGGGCAGTAAAAAACAGCTGCTGGAACGTACAGATCTGGTCTTGCGGGAGGCGATGAGACTTGGCGCCGGTGGCGTTTACTGGGAGGAGCATCTGCCGGAGGCGCCATTCGGGGCGACCGAGTGGAAACGACTGCTGGATCAGGCATTGGCGGATTCTGAGCTGGAGCCCTATGGGCAGGCGATATTCGCCGATGACGGTGTCACGCAATTGGCGACAGAGGTATTGGTGCGCCTGCCTCATGAGCGCCAGGTCTTCACGGGTGCCAGCGTCTTGGCGATGGCTGAGCATTTGGGCCTCGCGGCCCGCTTGGATCGACACATGTTGGGGTTGCTCGCTCACCATGGCCGGCGTCTGCCTGAAGATGATTTGATCATCAATTTGTCACCCCAAAGCCTACGTGATGAAGAGTTTATTGAATGGATGGTCGTCTTTCTCAAAGAGCATCGCTGGTTGGCAAAGCGGCTGATTCTCGAGCTTCCTGAACGTATCCTGCGTGCTGAGCGGGAAGTGCTTATGGATTTACAGCAGAGGCTGAGTGATTGCCGGGTCCGTCTGTCCCTAGAGAATTTCGGGTTAAATGCGACGTATTTGGACAACCTTCAGTATTTGCAACTGGCGCTGGTTAAAGTCCACCGTCGGTTTGTTCAGCATCTGCACAGTAGCGCTGCGGATCGCTGTTACGTCACAGCGATTCTACAGATCGCGTCCAGCTGTGGTGCTTCCGTATGGGTTGAAGGCGTTGAGAATCTGGCTCAATGGGAAGCGTCTCAAGAGCTTGGGGTCGCGGGTGGGCAGGGCTACTTTCTGGCTAGGCCTCTACCGCTTTGGCAGTAAGGTGTCCATCAGTTAACGTTTTTCACATCATTGCGGGGTGATCCTGCAGGTGCCACAGGGCAGTGACCAGGGAGAGGGGCTATGATCTGTATGGCGAGATGGGGAGTGCTTGCGGTGTGCGGGTTGGCATCCTTAGCTTGGGGGGAGTCTGATGTCTCGGCAGATAGCGCGAGAGTGCGTTGGCCGCTGCCAGGACAGACTGCTGGAGTCGGTTATCTCGAGCTTTCTAATTCCGGCAGTATTGATCGCAGGTTGGTAGGCGTTGAGGTTGACTGTGCTGAGCGTGCGGAGTTGCATGGCCATGAGCATTCCGGGGGGATGATGCGCATGCGCAGGGTCAAGGCGATTCGTCTGCCGTCACAGCAAACGGTGACGCTGGAAAGTCATGGATACCATATTATGATGTTCAATATGGCGTGTCCCGATGGTCGCCACAGTGGAACCGTGCGTATAAAGCTGCAATTGGATGACGGTCAGGAGATAGCCGTTGTCGCCTCCGAAATTACCCCTTAAGCTCAAAGTAATTATTGGCTGTTACAGTGCGTTTGGATCGATGTTGATCCTGAGGCATTGCGCTTTCAGTCAATGCCATAGTTAAAGTTGTCATAGGAAAGAATTGTGTTTGGAGACAAACTGGACGTTTTACGGGATAGGTTTGATGGTCAGCTGGGGCGCGTTGCGCTGATTGCGGTCGCCGTGTTACTGGTGCTGAACCTAATAATCGGATGGTATTGGTCGCGAGAGCCGGATACCTTCGCAATTGCTGATTTGCGTACAACGGAAGATGATGCCGCCTGGGCAAAAGCCGGTGTCGCGACAACTTCAGCGTTGCGCCATGTCGCGACGACCTTACTGGACAAACCAGGTGGGTTTTTATCGAACGATGTGACGCCGCCATCCATTTTTCTCGACAATATGCCCAACTGGGAATATGGCGCGTTGGTTCAGATGCGCGATCTCAGTAAGGCAATGCGAGAGGCATTCAGTCGCTCGCAATCTCAATCGACTGAAGATGTTGCTCTCGCGAGGGCGGAAACTCGTTTCAATTTCGATAATAAAAGCTGGGCATTACCCGCAACGGAATCTGAATACCGACAAGGCATTAAGTTTTTAGACGATTACATCACGCGTTTGAAGGACGACGATGTTCATAACGCGCAGTTTTACGCTCGGGCGGACAATTTGCGCTATTGGCTAACCACGGTGGAAACCCGACTTGGCAGTTTGTCGCAGCGCTTGAGTGCCAGCGTTGGTCAGCGCCGTTTAAATACGGATCTCGCCGGCGATTCTCAAGCGACGCAGTCTACTGTTTCTCCTGGTGAAATGAGTGTGAAGACGCCCTGGCTTGAACTCGATGATGTTTTCTATCAGGCGCGGGGAAGTTGCTGGGCGCTGTTGCATTTTCTCAAAGCCGTGGAAATTGATTTCGCTCGAGTTCTGGAAAACAAAAACGCCCTGATCAGTCTGCAGCAGATCATTCGCGAGTTAGAGCAGACGCAGCAAGCGTTGTGGAGCCCTATGGTTCTGAACGGCTCAGGGTTTGGCTTTTTCGCCAATCACTCGTTGGTAATGGCATCCTATATCTCGCGTGCGAATGCTGCTTTGATTGATCTACGAGAGCTATTGAGTCGGGGTTAAGTGGTAAAGATGGTTGATTGCGTAATTTTCGACTGTGATGGCACTTTGGTCGACAGTGAGCTGTTGGGGTGTCTCGGGCTTGAAATCATGTTGGGTGAGCTCGGCGTTCGCATGAGTGCCGCCGAGTTGGTAGAAGAGTTCAAAGGTGTACATACCGATTTGGTGGTAGAAATCTTGGCGGCACGGTATGACCTGTCGCTGCCGGCGGATTTTATCAGTAGCTACCGATCGCTCTGCAGAAGCCTATTTGACGATCGCCTTCAGCCTGTCGCGGGCGTGCCGGAGATGTTGCGGCAGATTCGACAGCCGCGCTGTGTCGGCTCAAACGGGCCGCCAGATCAAATTCGTCGCTCTTTGCAAACCACGGGTATAGATTCTTTTTTTGGAGAGAATATTTTTAGTGCCTACGATATTGGCGTGTGGAAACCCGAGCCGCAGTTATTTCTGCATGCAGCGGAATCAATGGGGGTAGCGCCAGATAAGTGCGTCGTTATTGAAGATACAATGCTGGGGGTCTCAGCTGCAGTGGCAGCCGGTATCCCAGCATTTTTATACGACCCCAATAATGACTTTGCCGACGGCCTAGGTTATAGCCGCTTTGCGTCTATGGACGCTCTACCAAAGATATTGGCGGCGATGGAATAGGGCGCTAGCCCTTAGTTTCCACTGATTTCGCTGAGCAACTGCTGATGCTGCTCGGGACGCAGGCGTGGACCAAATTGACTGACGACCTGCGCAGACGCACGGCTGGCGAGTTTTCCAGTTTGCTCTAGTGACCACCCTTGGCTCAGACCGAAAAGAACGGCACCGGCAAACATATCTCCGGCGCCATTGGTGTCGATGGCCTCCACCGCGAAGGCATCGACGCTGACTTGCGTGTCACCGTCAATCAACAGGGCTCCCTCGGCACCGCGTGTAATTGCCAGTGTCTTGGCGAACTTACGCAGCGCGGGGATCGCCGCTTCCAGCGATTCGGCAGCGACGAAGCCCTTGGCTTCGGCTTCATTACAAAACAGCAGGTCGACGCCGTCGCCAATCATTTCTTTTAAGCCGTCGTTGAAAAACTCGACCATGGCGGGGTCGGACAAGCTGAGTGCAACTTTGCGACCGTTAGCTTGGGCAATCTCCCGCAGGCGAATGGCTGCCGCGCGGCCCGTTGGTGATGTCACCAGATAGCCTTCCAAGTAGACATAGTCGCTGCCAGCAGCTGCGCCTTCATGAAGTTCATGGGTCGACAGAGTTTCACTGATACCCAGGTAAGTGTTCATGGTGCGTTCGGCGTCTGGGGTGATCATGACCAGGCATTTGCCGGTCATGCCTGAAACAGGCTCGAGTTCTCGGTGATAGTCGACGCCGGCTGCTTCCAGGTCGCTCAGATAAAAGAGACCATCGTCATCGTTGGCAACTTTGCAGGAGTAAAACGTCTTGGCGCCAAAATACCCAGCCGCGATAATGGTGTTGGCAGCCGAGCCACCACTGGCTCGGGCGGAGCCTTTCAGGTGATCCGCGAAGTGATTCAGCAGCTCGGTTTGTCGGTCGTAGTCAACCAGAGTCATTAGGCCTTTATCAATCGACAGTGTGCTGAGATCCTGGTCGCTGACTTCGACTTCTGTATCAACGAGGGCGGCACCGATGCCGTAGATGTGGTAATCACTCATAGTTGGAGCTCCGTATTCTTTGAATTGCGCACCGTGCACTGGGTAATTGTCGCACGGTAATCTTGTGGACCATTTGAGCTGTCAGAATCAAAACAGCGCGTAGGCTGTTTCGAAGTATGGCCGATCTGATCAGCGGTGGTCAGGATAAGCGCTATATTATGCCTTGTAACCTAAGTAAGAGTCAGTACACTGCGCCCCCATGGCAAAATTCCGTCGTTCCCCCAAGAAAAAATCCAAACCCGTTAATCAACGTCGAAAAATACTTTGGCGATTCGCTTTCGGCTTTATGGCCCTTGCTCTGGTTATCTTTTTTGTCTGGACTGTGTGTCTCGATATCGAGGTACGACAGAAATTTGCCGGCCGTAAATGGGAGCTTCCCGCCCGAGTCTATGCCCAGCCACTAGAGCTCTACACGGGTAAGCCTCTGCGCCTGGATGATTTGAGAGTGGAATTAGGAGCCCTGGATTACCGCCCGGTTGAACAGGTAACTCGACCTGGCCTCTGGAGTTTGCAGGGGGATCGAGTTGAGATTTTCCTGAGGGATCGACAGATTGGAAGCGTGACCCGGAGTCAGCAGCGTGTGACTTTTCGCTTGAGGGATGATCGGGTTGCGGACTTCCGTGTCGTCGATCAGCCGGCCGAAGCCATAGTGACTTTGGAGCCCGCAGTGATTGGTGGCATTTATCCCCGCCGCCAAGAGGATCGAGAGCTGGTCAAGCTGGAACAGATCCCGCCGCTGCTGGGCGAGGCATTGATTGCTGTGGAGGATCGCAATTTCGCCAGCCATCATGGTGTATCGCCAAAAGCCATCCTGCGCGCGGCCGTTTCCAATGTGCGTTCCGGTCGTGTTGTACAGGGCGGGAGCACGATTACTCAGCAGCTCGTTAAGAATTTTTTCCTCGACCCGAGTCGCAGCCTTACCCGCAAAGCTACTGAGGCAATGATGTCGCTGTTGCTAGAGCTCCATTTTAGCAAAGGTGAAATTCTCGAAACCTACATCAATGAGGTATATCTCGGTCAGAGTGGGCCTCGACAGATTCATGGATTTGGACTGGCATCACGGCATTATTTCCAGAAGCCCCTGGTAAGTCTGTCGACGGCAGAAATCGCATTATTGGTTGGCTTGGTAAAAGGTGCGTCTTTTTATAATCCCTGGCGCCATCCCGAGCGAGCGAAAGAGCGACGGGATCTCGTACTCGATGTTCTGGCGCGCGAAAAGCTGATCAGTCCTGCCGACGCTGAGAAAGCCAAGGCTGAGCCACTGTCTGTCGTGGATCCTTCTCGGCGAACACTCGGTAGCTATCCCGCGTTTATCGATTTGGTCAAACGTCAATTGCGTAAGGACTACAGCGACGACGTTCTTGCTGTCGAAGGTCTGCAGGTCTATACGACGCTCTCGCTTTCCGCGCAACGCAAGGCGGAAGAGGCGGTCGCGGAAAAACTCCAACAGCTGGAAGCGGATTATAAGGTGGCGCAGGATTCTCTGCAGAGTGCCTTGGTTCTCACCAGTGTTGGCAGCGGTGAGATAGAAGCGGTCGTCGGTGATCGCGATGCAAAATTTGCGGGCTTCAATCGAGCGCTGGATGCTCGTCGGCCCATCGGATCTCTGGTCAAGCCCGCGGTATATCTTAGTGCCGTTACGGCGGAAGGCGGGCACCATTTGGCGTCTATCGTGAGCGATGAGCCCATCGCTGTTGAAGAGCCCAATGGTCAAGTGTGGCGCCCCAACAACTTTCGTCGCAGTTCGCACGGCGAGGTCACTTTGTTGGAGGCTTTGTCCCATTCATACAATCAGGCAACGGCCCGCCTTGGAATGGAAGTTGGTATTCCTGCCGTTACCCAGACGTTGCAGCAGTTGGGGGTGAATACGGCTATTCCGCAGGTGCCGGCGTTATTCCTGGGGGCGTTGAATCTGTCGCCGCTGGATGTCACTGAGATGTACCACACAATGGCCAACGACGGCATTTACATGCCCTTGCGGGCGGTGCGTTCCGTTTTGGATGCGGAAGGTAATCCTCAGCGACGCTATCCGTTAAAGTTACAACAAACTCTGGAACCCTCGGCGGTACACCTGATCCAATATGCACTCCAAGCAGTTATGCAAGAGGGGACAGGGCGAGCCGCCTACCAGCGCTTGCCTCGCTCATTGATGTTGGCGGGAAAGACCGGAACAACCAATGGTCAGCGTGACAGCTGGTTTGCGGGTTATGATGGACGCCATTTGGGGGTCGTGTGGGTTGGCAGAGACGACAATGGCAAAACGCCACTCACTGGTTCTTCGGGAGCCCTGCGTGTCTGGACGGATTTGTACGCGCGAATGGCGACGGAATCCATACAGTTACAAGCGGCAGAGAATTTAAAATATTTGTGGATCGACCCTAAAACGGGTTTGCTCAGCGGTGAGAATTGTGAAGGCGCCCAGCTGGTACCCTTTACAGAAACACGCCGGCCGAGATCCAAGGGGAGCTGTGTGCACCTGCAGAATCCCGTTATTCATTGGTTTAAGAAAATACTATGATTCGACACACTTACAGAATTGTCTGTCTGCTGGTGGTTTTAGTGCTCGGTGGCTGCCAAACGTATCAGCCTCAGTCTCCAGCACCTCAGCGTGACGCTGAAGTTCAGACGCCTGATTGGCCAGGGTCACAGCCTCAGGATGATGCCCCGGCGCCGGCCTCGCCGTCAGCAGTGGCTCTTCTGCAAACTCAAGTGGAGACCGCAATGGCGGGAGAGGATTGGCCGCAAGCGATAGAAATTGCCGAGCGAGGATTGCGCATCGATCGGCGCAATGGAGACTTTTACACGGCCCTGGCCCACAGCTATTTGGCCCTGGGCCAAACCGAGCAGGCTCGCAACTTTGCCATGCAGGCTCAGCGATTCTGCGGTCGCGATTGCCGCGAGGTGAAGGCGTTGTTGTCCGAGCTCGATGCGACGTCCGCACAATAACGTTCTCTATCGGTGGTAACTCCCCGTTACTGCCTTCCCTGGGCTGTTCTGGCTCAAATCCTACCATTTTGCGGTGAGTAGACCTCGTTCACGCGGATTCTTGACTAAACTGATCTATGGACTGTTGAAATTTTTTTGACAGCGGGATGGTGTATCGAAAACTCTGTTGATCGATAGGCCTCCTGAGATTTTCAAGGTCGCGATCTGGTGAGTGGTTCTGCAGGCGGCTCCCATATCCCCGCGCCGAAAGCACACACGGTTTTTTTAGGATTGAAACCAGTATGAGCAACGCAGGTATCGATAACCGCCGTTTCGAACATCAAGAAACGCCCTCCGAACTCAATGACCAGTTGGTTGTCGAGCGCCTCAAGGCCTGTCAGGGGTATGCTCTTGAGCACGCTGGACGGCGGTTTAAAGATTTCTATATGAGCTTGGAAGAGCAGGTTCTGCAGGCCGTAGATGCGGCGAAAACCAATCAAGAGAGAACGGTTCTCAGTGAACAAAGCCGGACGCTAAAACAGGCACGCGGAGAAATTGAGCACTATTTTCTCGGTTTTTTCGGGGAGGGGTTTATTCGCTTTAAGCGCGGGGAGCTGGCAACGCATACCGGTGAAGAGCGATTCCAGGAGGATATTCTCTCGTTGGTGGATAACGAAGACCTGGAAGAAACAATCGCGATCTCCTCGATTACTCACCGAGCGGAAAACCAATACGCAGAATCGCTTTGGGCGCTGAATCAGAGATTGGCGATTCTCAATGGCGGTAGCAAGATCAATGATCGCGGCAATCCGGTTGGGCCCATTCAATATTGTGAAGCCCTGCGAAAATCCATGGCGCGAATCAATCTGACCACCAGTATTAAGATTCTGGCGTATAAAACGTTTGAGCAAACACTGGTCAATCAGTTGGCAGAGCCGCTCAGTGAGGTCAATGATTACTTGGCCTCCCAGGGAATTCTCAGCAATCTGAAATACCGCCCATCAACCAATGATGGACCGCCAGTTGCTGAGGTTCGGGAATCGCGGGTGGATGAATGGAACGACGTTGCAGGCAATCCCGCCGAACTTCTAGCGCGACTGGCAGGGCAGACATCACCAGAGGAAGGGAGCGGCTATTTGCAGTCTCCCGATCCAACATTGCCGCCAGCGCAATACCAGTGGCGCCTGGTTGATTCCATTCGCACTCTGCAGGATCGTCTTGGGCAATTGTCCACGGACACTCAGGCGGTTGCTGGAGGCGCGGTCGGTGATGAGCCAGTACCTCCTGCGAATGTCGTCTCGGCACAGCAATTGGTGGGTGCCCTACAATCGTTGCAGGCACAAATGGGCGCCACCGCGCTGACGCAGTTACAAGCGGCATCTCAGGGGACGGTCTCTACCCTGTCAGTGGCAGATACTCGTGCTCAATTTATCGCACAACTGGGGCAGCAAACTGGGTCCGATGATGCCATTAGCTCATCGGATATGCATACCATTGATCTGGTGGGAATGCTGTTTGAATACATGCTTTCCGACGACAATCTCCCTGATTCTGTCAAAGCGCTTTTAAGCTACCTTCATACATCATTCCTAAAAGTTGCGTTCCTAGACAAGGATTTCTTTGATCAAGCAGAGCATCCGGCTCGTTTGCTGTTGAACGATTTGGCAGAAGCCGGTGTGAAGTGGGTGGGGAATGACGGGAGCAGTCAATACGACATCTATGAAAAGATAAAGAATGTCGTTTCCCGAGTGTTGCAGGAGTTTGATTCCGATGTGCGCTTGTTTGCGGAGCTGCTGCTGGAATTCAGCAGTTTTACCAAAAACATCGGGCGTCGCCAGGAGTTGATGGAGAAGCGTGCCCTGGAGAAGGTCCAGGGTGAAGAAAAGCTTCGTGAAGTCAAAATGCGCGTCAATGAGGAGGTGCGTTCGCGCACGGATAGTCGTGAATTGCCATCGGCTGCGCTCTTATTGCTGCTGCAGCCCTGGTCGGATTACCTGACCTTTACGCTGTTGCGTTATGGCGAAGATTCAGAGAGTTGGATTCGCGGATTGGAAGCGGTTGATGATCTTATTTGGTCGATCGAGCCCAAGGCTGATGAGGACGATAAGGTCCGTCAGTTGGAGATGCAGGAAGATTTGATCACTGTCCTAGAGGCAGGTTTCAAGTCGATTGGCTACGATCAGGCCAAGGGGAAAAAGCTTTTAGATGCCGTCGTTTCTCTGCAAAAAATGGCGATACAAAGCATGGCTGTCGAGCCCGCCTCTCAGCCGATGCGCAGTAAGCTTGAGGCTATCGCCGATGAAAAAGCGGGTAAATCTACCGATGACGAAGACGGCCCGACTCCTGAAGAGCTGGAGATGGTTGAGCACCTGAAAATGGTCGAATTTGGGACCTGGTTCGAATTTGAAGGAGGGAAACGCCTCAAGGTTGCTTGGTATAACGCCAAGACTCTCCACTACATGTTGGTCGACCAGATGGGTAAAAAGGTGGCAATGATGGCGGGGCTGGAGCTTGCTCGCGACATGCTTCACAAGCGCGCCAAGGTCATCGCCGGAAGTTCTAAGCCGTTTTTTGAACGGGCTCTCGAAAATATTTTCCAGAATCTGAATAATCAGGCTGAGGGAATACCACAGGAGCACAAGTCATGAGTGAAGCCCCCTCAGAGGCCGTCGTCGATAAACGAGCCTTAGAACGAAGTTATTTGATCGACGATGTCAGTGTCGAAGATGTGAGCACAGGCGAGACTCTCGGCTATCTCGTTAATATTCATGCTGAAGGAATATTGGTGGTTGGCGCCAAGCCACTGAAGGATGATCACATCTACCAGGTTAGACTGGTGCTGCCAGAACCCATTGACGGTGAGTCCATTCTTTACTTGGGGGTGGATTGTCTTTGGGCGAGAAA
Source organism: Pseudomaricurvus sp. ABR4_320 (assembly GCF_056159445.1). NCBI lineage: Bacteria > Pseudomonadati > Pseudomonadota > Gammaproteobacteria > Cellvibrionales > Cellvibrionaceae > Pseudomaricurvus > Pseudomaricurvus sp. ABR4_320. The sequence continues at coordinate 48,580 of NZ_JBSWVF010000023.1, forward strand.
CGCGGTCAAATCAGATTCATTCTGGTCCGGCTGTAAAATTATAGATATTGCTCCGGATATGAAGCAGCGGATCGGCAAGTTGGTCGGTCGCTGGGGTATTTCCGCCTAATAATCCAGGAATACCTGAGCCCTGGCGTAAAACAGAAAGGGCTCAAGCATTTTTTATGTTATAGGGTTGCGAAAACCGATTCCGCTGCTGCTAATGTCATGTCGATATCATCGTCTGAATGTGCAGCAGACATGAATCCCGCCTCATAGGACGCTGGCGCTAGATAGATCCCGGCATTTAACATTCCGTGGAAAAATCGGTTGAAACGCTCAGTATCGCAAGACATCACTTGGCCATAATTGGTCACCTTCTCTGCATCGGTAAAAAAGACACCGAACATACTGCCGACGTGATTGGTTGTGAATGGAATACCTGCTTTCGCGGCTCGCTCTCTGAGTCCGCTCATCAATCGATCTGTATGCTTAAACACGGGTTTGTAGAAATCGTCTTGCATACACATTTCAAGGGTTTTTAACCCGGCTGCCATTGCAACAGGGTTGCCCGACAGGGTGCCTGCCTGATAGACGGGGCCTAGCGGCGCGATGCTCGACATAACGTCTCTATGACCGCCAAAGGCGCCAACAGGCATTCCTCCGCCCATGACTTTACCCAGAGTTACTAAGTCTGCGGTAATGCCATAGTAGCCTTGTGCACCGCCCAGACCGAGACGAAATCCTGTCATGACTTCATCAAAGATCAACAGACTGCCATGCTGATCGCATTGGCTGCGCAGGGCTTCGAGAAAGCCTGGGACGGGGGGAATACAGTTCATATTCCCAGCTACTGGCTCGACGATGACGCACGCAATCTGCTCGCCGAGTTTGGAGAATGTCTCTTCAATGCCTGCGATATCGTTATAGGTCAGAGTGATCGTGTGCTCGGCGAGGCCTGCGGGTACGCCGGGGGAACTCGGTACTCCTAGCGTCAGGGCGCCTGATCCAGCTTTTACAAGCAGCGAGTCCGAATGGCCGTGGTAGCAACCTTCGAATTTGATGATTTTATCGCGCCCGGTGTGGCCGCGGGCGAGCCGTATGGCGCTCATTGTCGCCTCGGTTCCCGAGTTCACCATACGGACCATGTCCATGCCCGGCACCAGTTCGCATAAGGTATCGGCCAAAGTGGTTTCAATGGCTGTGGGCGCTCCGAAGCTCAATCCGGAACGAGCTTTTGCTACAACGGCTTCAACGATTTCAGGGTGGGCGTGGCCGTGGATCATTGGTCCCCAGGACAAGACATAATCGATATAACGCTTACCGTCGGCATCGTACAGATAGGGGCCTTCCGCTTTTTCAATAAAGACGGGTGTGCCTCCAACCGCGCGGAAGGCACGAACCGGTGAATTTACACCGCCGGGTATGCGTCGTTGTGCGAGAGAATAAAGATCCTGAGAGCGGCTCATGTCATGGCTTCCGGTTTATTGGGTGTGAATTACGGGCGCGCAATTTAGGCGCCTTGTGACGAGTGCCATTGTAACCGCTGATCACCTTCACGCCGATAGCTGGAGGTAAGGCCAAGACGGAATCGGTGAGGTTCAGCGATTCCTGTCTGCCCAGAAAAAGCGATTTGGGGTGGCTCGTCCCATGCCCAGTCGTCTGGCATGGCTCATGGCCTGGCGGGTGAAGTTGATTCCTTGTTCAACGGCTTCTTCAACAGTGAGCGCATGTCCAATGTAACAGCTTAATGCCGCTGTAAAGGTGGCGTGACAGCCGTCGCAAAAGAAATGGGATTCCTTCCAGGAAAAATTCCTAATTAGACCTTGCGGGCCGTACAGCTGATTGTGGGAATCGCGTTCTGGCAGACCGGAAAGGACGAGGTATTCGCAGCCTTTATCCAGAATTTCTCTGGCTCTGGCTTTGACGCTGTCGGCTTGCTGAGCAATCTGACAGGCATTTTCATAATCGAGAGAGGTGACCAAAGAATGGGGGAGAAGTAGCTCTTCCACCGCAGCAGCCACTTCGTTGGAATGGTCCAGCTGTGAATTAACGCTCTGAGTCAACGGTGCGACAACAACGGGAATGTTTGGATAATCCCTTAAAATTGAGTGGATGGCTTCGACGTTTTCGATGCTCCCCGCGAAGCCCACCTTTATTGCCTTGACTGGCATGTCTTCGAGGATCGCCCTTGCCTGATGGATAACCAGTGTGGGATCAACGGGGTAGATATCTGCCTGATCGGCAGTATCCGTAGCAAATAACGCCGTTATGATGCTGGCGCTGTGACAGCCGAGGCTGGCAGCACATTCGATATCAGCCTGGATCCCGGTATTGCCTGACGGATCGTGGTGTAGAAATGAGAGAATAACGGGTGGCTGAGCGGTTAATGCGGTCATCGAGAATCCATCCTGTACCGTTATTGGTTTTTCATGAGTCTATCACAGCTGCAAGTTTGCGTACTTTTATACGGGTTTAACGACTACGAGTATGACAATGGCAAACAGGATCAACACTGGAATTTCGTTAAAAATTCGGTAGAAGCGATGACTGCGCTGATTTTCTCCCGAGGCAAATTTTTTCAGTAGTCGACCGCAACCGTGGTGATAGCCTACCAGAATAACGACCAGCGTTATTTTGATGTGAAACCATACCGCAGTTCCATAGAAACCCCAGTTGCTGATCGCCATCAAGATACCAAAGAGCAGTGTGAGCCACATAAAGGGCGTGATGAACCGGTAAAGCTTGGTTTCCATCATGAGCAAGCGCTCCTGCACGGCAGCGTTTTCAGCCATGGCGTGGTTAACGAAAAGCCTCGGCAGATAGAATATTCCGGCAAACCAACAGACAACAAAAATAATGTGGAAGGCTTTTAGCCAGAGGAAGTAGGGGAGCAGCGCTGCAGCCATGGTTAATGCCCTTGATTGTGTCGAAATTACATCTGATAGAAGTTGTCGATCTGGCTATTGGTGATGATACCGATCACCGGTGACAACAAATCGGAAACCTTGCGTTCTACGTAGAGCGCGTCGGCTTTGTTCTGTTGCAGCATTTGCTGAGCTTCATAGAGGCTCGCCTGTTGCTGAATGGGTTCCAGCCGAAAGCGGCGGCCGGGAATAGATAATAGTTCGATATCCTCTTCCGTTTTGGCTTCGTCTGAGTCCAGAAATGCAGAGACATCGGCGGCTGACAGCAGAAATTTATCCCGGTCAGGCTCGTCGATCACCAGCCATTTCGGTTTCTGGAGTAGCTTGGCGGTCAGTTGACGTACAGACTGCTTGTTGGGCGTGCGCAGAAAATTGGTTTCCATCACGCTGCGGACGCCGACTCGGTCCAAGGCGCGACGTATCGGTCCTCGTTTCAGGCTGAATCCATTCGCCTCCAGTTGTGCGAGAAATATCCCGTCGCATCGAAATAATTGTCGGGTGGTAATTACGGCCACGACCACAATAAGCATCGTTGGGAAAATGCTGTGGGGATTGTGGGTAAGTTCAAAAACGGTTATCAGGGCGGTGAGAGGTGCGTTGATGACGGCGGCCATCATGGCCGACATTCCCATAAGTACATAAAAGCTTGGATTACCCCCGCCTGGGGCGAGGTTTTGCACAAGTAAGCCAATACAACCCCCAAGAGCCGCACCGATAAACAAAATTGGACCGATGATTCCACCCGGAATACCGAGGCCGCCGCTGACGGCTGTGGCAATCAACTTCCCGATTAAAATGCCTATGAGAAGCGTTAGTGCAATTTCTCCGTGCATGGCCGCGTCGAGCGTGTCATAGCCAATTCCCAATATCTGTGGGTAGGCTAGGGCTATGAGTCCCGTGAGCGTTCCTGCGATGAGAATGCGGAGAAAAATCGGGCGCTCTCGATGTTTGTTCATGCCAAGCTGTATGCGAATAAACAAGGCGGCAAAAATTGCGGTAACCAAGCCGGTTAACGCGATTAGTGGCAGTTCCCAAACAGAATTCATCTGTGGTGGTTGCACAGAGAAGGCTGGGTCGGTTCCGAAGATGAGCTGGCAAATGGTCGCACCTGTGACTGACGCCATAATTACAGGGATAAAACCGGCGATGGTGTATTCCATCAAAATAACTTCCATGGAAAAAATGACACCGGCCATGGGGGTATTAAATGAGGCTGCGATCGCAGAGGCGACACCGCAACCGATCAGCGTGCGAAGACAATTGTTCGGCAGCTTTAACAGTTGTCCGAGCTGGCTGGCGGCCGCGGCTCCCATATGGACGGCAGGGCCTTCTCGCCCCATCGACTGTCCGGAAAGGAGTGCGATAATGGCGCCAAAGAATTGCACGAGGCTGTTCGCGAGGGGCAGTCTGCCCTGGTGGTTATTGAGTCGCTCGAGAACGTGGGAGACACTGACTTGGCGATAGCGAGCAGGGGTGTAATGCAGAAGCGTACCGAGTATCAATGCGCCGCAGAATGGCAGCAAGAAGTGCCAATAGCGAGGTAGCGACTCGAAATCATCGCTGTTGCTACCAAACAGCGCCAGAAGTGGTTCGTCAATGGCATAGCGAAAAGCGACGATTATGCCTGCCGCCATCATGCCGCAGAGCAGTCCCAGAATGGTGAGCTGAGGAAGGGCATCCAGATGGGCGACGCGATGGCGAAGGCGATCCAGTAATAGCTGCGTCCGGTGATTTATTTTCTGCCGTAAGGGCGATTCGCCACTCGCCTGTGTCATATTATAAAATCTGTCATTCCGTAAGCCATCAACTCAGGCCTGACTGTGTTGTCCCCTGTCAGGTGATGACATTTTGGCGTTAAATGGTCGTCGGAGCAATTACGTCGGGCGCACGAGATGGGCTTTCTGCGTCGGCAAAAACGAAATGGGAGTACAAATAGTGATCAATGTGGGCATTGTGGGTGGAACTGGTTATACCGGCGTCGAATTATTGCGCTTGCTGGTTAATCATCCGGAGGTCAATTTGCGAGCCATTACCTCTCGGGCGGAGGATGGTGTGCGTGTTGAGGATCTCTTTCCCAGCCTGCGAGGTTTTACCGATCTCAAATTTTCTTCGCCAGATCCCGCTGAGTTGGCGGCTTGCGATGTCGTGTTTTTCGCAACCCCTCATGGTGTTGCTCAGTCGACGGCGGCAGATCTGCTTTCACGCGGGACGCGGGTAATCGATCTGTCGGCAGATTTCCGTATACGTGACGCAGAGTTGTGGAGCCAGTGGTACGGCATGAGTCATGGCGCGCCAGAATTATTGAGCGAGGCCGTTTACGGTTTGCCGGAAATTAACCGCGACAAAATTGCCGGCGCACGACTTGTGGCGTGTCCCGGTTGCTACCCTACGGCTGTGCAACTTGGCTTCATGCCTCTCATAGAGCAAGGCTTGGTCGATGCCAAGTCGCTGATCGCCAATGCCGCATCAGGCGTGAGTGGTGCTGGTCGCCAGGCAAAAGTCGATAATCTGCTGACGGAGGTCAGTGATAGCTTTAAGGCGTACGGCGTTTCCGGGCATCGCCATCTACCCGAGATTGAACAGGGATTGGGGGATATGAGCGCCAATTCAAGTGATTCAATTAAATTGACCTTCGTACCTCATCTCCTGCCAATGATTCGGGGCATTCACGCGACGCTCTATGCTAGGCTTAAAGTAGATCAGGGAGATTTGCAGTCTCTGTATGAAGAGCGCTATCGGCAAGAGCCTTTTGTCGACGTGATGCCTCCGGGCAGCCTTCCTCAGACCCGGTCGGTGAAGGGCAGCAACTATTGTCGAGTATCGATTTTTCAACCCCAGGGGAGAGATACCCTGGTTGTGTTGTCAGTCATCGATAATCTGACCAAAGGCGCTGCAGGTCAGGCCGTACAAAATATGAACATCATGTTTGGTTTTAATGAAAGCCAGGGGCTGCAGCAGCCGGCATTGCTTCCCTGAGGAGGCGCTTCAGCCGGAGGTCCCGGCGGAGGTTTTGGATTATTCAATGACAGTAAAAGGCAGTAGCCAGCATCGAATGCTGGTCGTGCCCTGGCGCCCCTGGCTCTATGTTGCCATTGCAATGGGGCTTTGCACGCTAATTATTCTGACGGGCTGGGTATCTTTTCAGGCTGGAATACGTGCGCCAGGCTTCTCTCCTTCACCCATCACCGGCGAACCTTTTGATCTTCAGCGTCAGCTTGAATCGACACGCTACGAAAATGCCGAATTGCGGCAGCAAGTGGCAAATCTAACGCTGGGGGCAAAGATTGATCGGGAGGCGACGGAAGAATTACGGCAGCAGGTGATACAGCTTAAATCGACAATCGCTACTCTCGATGAGGATATCACGTTTTATCGCGGGCTCATGTCGCCCTCAGGTCAACAAAAAGGGGTGGCGTTTGGAGCATTTTCGTTGGCTCAGACGGAAAAGCCAGGTCGTTTCGACTATAAATTAACGGTACAGCAATTTGCTACGCGACATGAGTTGGTCAGTGGCTGGCTCAATGTGGATATTGTTGGCAGGCAGGATGGAAAACTATTGCGTTTACCCCTGGATTCGATTTCCGCCGATAATGCGAAGCGAGATATCAAATTGCGGTTTAAGTACTTCCAAAATATTTCTGGTTCCATGGAGTTACCCGAAGGATTTGAGCCGGAGCGTATTGATATGGCGGTACATACTCAGGGAAAAACCCCCGCTGAGATCAAGAAAACACTGGCTTGGGCGATAACAGAGAGGTAGAGAATGGGCCTGACGCGAGGAAAGAAGATGTCATTATCTCCCGGTGGAACAACGCTGATCTCAGCAGCTACCGAAATTACCGGTGATATTGTCTTTAGCGGCAATCTGGAAATTGAGGGGCGGGTTACCGGCAGTGTGATATCAGTTCAGGGGGCAGATGCCCGCGTTAGAGTCATGGATAAAGGCGTGGTTGAGGGGCAGATCCGAGCGCCAGCCGTGATCATTAACGGATTGGTAAAGGGTGAAATCACCTCTACGGAGCATTTGGAGCTTGCCGCCAAAGCCGTGGTTCAGGGAAATATCTATTATCGATTGATTGAAATTGTTAAAGGCGCCCAAATAGAGGGGAGTATGGTGTTTGCGGGGCCTGAAGCGGAAATGGCATCTCTGGAAGTTCTGACAGATCTTTCAGCTGCTGAGTCTAGCGAAGCGAATAAGTTGGCAAAAAGCTAACCGTTTTGCCTTTTGGCAGAACAAACGTTGATTCGCAGGGCCCATCGTTGCATTGACGGCGCTGAAACCAGTAACATCTTCACTTGCTAACCGCTTTGTTTCCACCGGTAATGGCCCAATATCAGCGCCATTGCTGTTTGTAATTGGATAATGCCATGAGTACGCCAGAGATATTTACCCCACAAACGCTGAATGTTACCGGCAGCGCAGTGGCGAAAGTACGTGAATTGGTTGAAGAAGAGGAAAACCCCGATCTGAAACTACGAGTGTTTGTCACTGGAGGAGGCTGTTCAGGTTTCCAGTATGGGTTCACTTTTGACGAAATTGCTGCCGATGATGACGCCGTCATCGACGAGGGCGGAATCACGTTGTTGGTGGATTCGATCAGTTTTCCCTATCTCGCCGGGTCGACTGTAGATTATGAAGAAAGTCTGCAGGGGTCGCGATTCCTTGTACAAAACCCGAATGCATCATCCACGTGTGGCTGTGGCTCGTCCTTTGCGGTTTGACGGATATATACCTCCTAAAACGGTATAGTCTACGGCGCCGGTAGCGCTGGGCTCGTTCCCTGCCAGTCCCTCGAGTGTTTGTTTTGCAAGCCAAGCAAAAGCGGCGGCTTCAACTTGCTGAGGGTGTATGCCCAATTGAGTTGTACTTGCGACGGGCGCTGAGCAACTTTTGCTCAATCTTTCCATTAAAAAGCCATTTTCTGCGCCACCGCCACATATGTAGATTTCATTACAGTGGGGGGCGTGCGGAGCGATGGCTTCGGCAATTGTGATGGCCGTAAATTCACATAGTGTCGCTTGGATATCTTCGGCTCGTAAGTGCCCGTTGTCCTTTAGAATGGTTTCTAGCCATTCTAAATTGAACATCTCTCTCCCGGTACTTTTAGGTGGCGGCGCAGAAAAATATCTATGTTCTTTGAGTTGCTGCAATAATTCGGGAGAAGCGCTGCCGCTGCGCGCCCAATCACCGTTATGATCGTAGGGCAAATTCTTATTTTTACCTATCCATGCGTCCATTAAGACATTCCCTGGACCGGTATCAAACCCTGGCGCTCGGTTTTCTGAACTTAAATCAGTAATGTTGGCGATACCGCCAATATTGACGATGGCCCGAGGTGTTGCCGGGGAGCGAAAAACAGCATTGTGAAAGGCCGGAACCAGAGGCGCCCCTTCGCCGCCAAGGGCCATATCACGCCGGCGAAAATCTGCGACAGTGGTAATTTCTGTGCGGGCAGCAATGACGTTTGGGTCGGCAATTTGCAATGTGAATGGTGCTAGCTCGCCGCCGGGAGGGCGATGGCGGATGGTCTGGCCGTGACTTCCGATAGCTTCGATATCTGTGGCTGAAAGTTTGCTGGTGTCGAGTAAAAGTATGGCTGCTTGTGCAAAGATTTCTCCCAACTCACGGTCCAGTTGCCCCATTCGATCGATTTCGTTACCACCTTCTTGGCACAGATCTAAAATTGCTTGGCGTATCGATTCGCTGTAGGGGAGGGATGAGTGACCATTCAAGCGCAGGTTGAGACCATCATCTTCGAGTAACACGGCCTCCACGCCGTCGCAGCTCGTACCTGACATCAAGCCAATATATCTTTGCATACAGCTCCTTATTGCGCGTCGTCAACGCGTGCGAGCATCACTTCTTGATGATGTTTTTCCAAGTTTGCCAGCAACGGCTGTGTTTGTGCGGTAAATTCAGCCAGCTCGTTTTGAGGGACGGAAGCAGCTTTGGGGAGTTTCTCAAGAATTGTGCGGGGGTTGCGATGTACGCCATCTAGAAGGAATTCATAGTGTAAATGCGGCGCAGTTGAGTAGCCTGTTGTCCCGACAGTTCCAATTTTTTGCTTTTGCCTAACTCTTTGGCCTTTCTTAACGAGGCGTTTATCCAGATGGAGATATTTCGTTTGAATATTATTGCCGTGCTGGAGAACGATGTAATTGCCATTCGGTTTGGAATAACCGGATTGCAATACACGCCCATCTCCAGAGGCCCAGACGGGCGTTCCTCGTGATGCCGCGTAATCGGTGCCTCGGTGGGGGCGGACCGTTTTCATGATGGGATGGAGTCGGCGAGGATTAAAATTAGAACTGATGCGTCGAAAATCCAAAGGAGCCCTCAGAAATGCTTTTCGCATGCTCTTACCTTCGGGGTTGTAGTAATGAGCTACGCCTTCTGGGTTTTGGTAGCGCACGGCACGAAAGTGGTTCCCTTGGTTGATGAATTCTGCTGCCAGAATATTGCCATTGCCGACTTTTTGTCCGTCGAGAAAGCGTTCCTCAAACAGGACTCTGAATTGATCGCCCGAGCGAATATCGAGTGCGAAATCGATATCCCAGCCAAACACACTGGCGAGCTCCATGATCAGATCAACGTCCATATGGGCTTTTTGACCGGCAAGAAACAGGGAGTCAGTAATGGTAGCCTCGCGATAGGCGAGGTGAACATCAGGCTGAATTAGTTCTATCTTATGATCAAACGAATCGCCTTTGGTTCGACTGTATAGCTCGCTTTCGAGTTGTGTTTTGCGATATCTCAGACTGAGCAAACGGCCTTCTTCTATGTTGAATTCCAGCTCGTGACCCGGATGAATTTTCTTCAGGTGGTCAGTCGCTTCATTGGACTTCATAAAGACATAAAGGTCTCGGTCCGAGAGGCCTGCGCGGTGGAAGATTAGTGATAGATTGTCGCCGGGCCTAACCTTTTCTTTATGCCAGTCGATGGTTGGTAACTGGGTTTGGGCAACCGGAGCAAAAGATTCGACCATCAGTTCTTTAACATTGGTATGAATTGAAAGGTCAATAGGTTGCGAGTGTCGCTTCGCCTCGACGTTTTTAGATGGAGGCAGAAAAGCTGCGCAGACCAGTCCCATTCCCAATAGGCCAGCGGTTAGAATATGGCGCTTGGGGAACCCGGACTTCCTTTTCTGTCTACGCCTGTTGCTTGAAAATTCAGTGGGTTCCATAAAACAGGTAAAGTGACTTTATAAAAAAGTGGATTAACGCGTTATCTTATAACAAATAATAGTCTCAAAAACATGGGAAACCGCAATTTGCCGGGCCTCTTTACTTTTGGCGACTTGTCATCATTGGCGAAACCGGTATCTTTCGCCCTTTCCAAATGGTCAAGAGGCCATTTGTTTTTGTTCTTATTTAGTTTAGTCGATGGGGCGCCTCTATATGTCGAGCACTGATTTACAGCTTCTAGCAGATCTGAAAAAGCGTGATTTAATTGCGCAGTCTACGGCAGAGGACGGATTGGAAAGCTATCTCAACGAGGCTCCCAGGACTCTGTACAGTGGCTTTGATCCAACTGCAGACAGTCTTCACATCGGTCATTTGGTTCCTCTTCTCATCCTTGCCCGTTTTCAGCGAGCGGGGCACCACCCAATTGCTCTTGTTGGTGGGGCGACTGGATTGATAGGTGATCCCAGCTTTAAAGCCGCAGAAAGGCAGTTGAATACCCCTGATGTGGTCGCTGGCTGGAGTGACAAAATTCGAGCGCAAGTTAGCCGTTTTATTGATTTTGAAGCGTCAGAGAACCCCGCGCAGGTCGTCAATAATTATGACTGGACTGGGAGCTTGAATGTTCTGGATTTCCTCAGGGATGTTGGAAAACATTTCTCTGTCAATAACATGATAAATAAAGAGTCTGTGCAGCAGCGCCTCAATAGAGAAGGGGCGGGAATCTCTTTTACTGAGTTTTCTTATTCATTGCTGCAAGCCATGGATTTCGCAGAGTTGAATCGACTCTACGGCTGCACCTTACAAGTGGGGGGTAGTGATCAGTGGGGCAATATTGTTGGCGGTATCGATTTGTGTCGACGCCAGAACCAAGTCCAGGCATATGGCTTGACAGTGCCATTGGTTACAAAAGCTGATGGAACCAAGTTTGGTAAAACTGAGTCCGGTGCCGTTTGGCTGGATCCCACGAAAACATCGCCTTACATGTTCTATCAGTTCTGGCTAAATGTTGCTGACGCAGATGTGTATAAGTTCCTCCGTTACTTTACCTTTTTGACGCTAGACACTATTGAAGAAATTGAATCGGAGGATAGGCAGGCTACAGGTCGACCGAAGGCGCAAGGTGTTCTCGCTCGAGAGATGACGAAAATGGTGCATGGTGAAGAAGGCTTGGCTGCTGCACTGCGCATTACTGATGCCCTCTTCAATGGTGATCTGAACGAGTTAACCTCAGAAGACTTGACTCAGTTGGCCTTGGATGGATTGCCTTGTACTGAACTCAGTTCGGAAATGGTTGGCTTGCCATTGACGAGTCTGTTTAGTGAGTGTGGGATGGTTAAGAGCGGCAAAGAAGTTAAAGATGCTCTATCAAGGTCGGCAGTGGCGATTAACGGCATCGCAATTGGGGTGGATCAGAATATGAATGGAGCAGATCTATTTCGCTCTGGCCAAGGGCTTCATGGGCGTTACTTCCTGGTTAAGCTCGGTAAGAAAAAGAGCCATTTGTTTCAGTGGGGGTGAAGGCCATCCTTGATCAATATTTCACCAGTTTTGAGAAATATTTCAGCGTAGAAATATTTTTTTAAAAAGTTTGAAATATTGCTTGTGTTGCCAAAGGCCCTCTGTATAATGCGCGGCTCTTGAGGGGGCAGCGACGCATTTCAAGAAGATGTTTTCAGAGATTTAAGTCTTTGAAAAAGATTGAAAAAAACGCTTGCCAAACTTAAGAAAACGCGTAGAATTCGCGGCCCTTAACAGGGTGAGGTGGCAGCCACCTCAGATGGTTTTGAAAGCTTTTAAGCCTTTCAAGATTAACTGAAAAAAGAGTTGCCAACCTCGAAAAGATGCGTATAATTCGCATCCCACGGTTCAGGGGCTAAGCCAAAAAGCTTAACTCAAAACCGAAAAAAACACAGAAGCCTGGCGCTCTGTGAGCTTATTAAAAAGACGATCAAGCAATGCGTGTGGGCGCTTGTGGGGCGATAAGGCAATATATCATCGTTCACAAGTGACCTGACAATTCATAACGTGAAGTGTAAAGGTTCAATTGCGAG
>NZ_JBSWVF010000024.1:0-59053 GCF_056159445.1 Pseudomaricurvus sp. ABR4_320
ATGGAGGGATTGAGAGGACTTTCTTAACCTTAAGAGTGAGTGCCAGCCTCTGTAACAAATCACGAACTTGTTCAGAGGCTGGCACTCACTCTTAAGGAGAGAAATAGAGTAATGCCCTGTCAATGACTTTTCCAAGATTTTTTCTCTCTAAAACCACACTGCCCATATACTGTTTATATATACAGTATAGCAGCCTACAACGTGATATACTCTTCGGGCTCTCGAGTGCAAACAATCGGGATAGGGAGGCGCCTCACGACGCCTCTCCTCCCACACCACCGGGCATACGGGTCACGTACCACGGCGGTTCAAATCTCCATCGTTTATCACGCTGCCACACTAGGCAGCCCCAAGTTCTTAAAATATTTATTTGGCAACGCTGTATAAAGCGCGGGGCTCGCACTCAGTCGCCAGGGTCCGTGGGCAGACTTTGCCGTGTTCCAGGCGAGAAAGCGGTCGATCCCTCGTAACCGAAGTTGGCGATAGCCAGATCGACCCCATTGTTTCCAAATATAACACCGTAATCGTCGTCGTATCCATTTGTCCACATCGCGCAGCGGGCTCAGTACTTCGGACAAGCCAAAGTACGCTTTAAAACCAAGCAGGTATTGTCTCATTTCTGCGACGATGGTGGGGTACTAGGGACATCCCCGCCGCAGTTTTCACTTCGCTCTGGAACCCAGGCGCAGCAAGGCTTCCAAAGGGACCCTACTTTGCGAATTCCCCCATATTACCGGTCAGCGGGCTGAGGATCTCTGCCATATTGATCACGTTTTGCTCAAACGTGAAACTGTAGTTGCCACTGAGATCGACGTTCAGCCAAGCCACAGGCGATACTTTTTTTACGAGTTCCAGGTTTTGCTGTTCCCCGGTTGATCGGTAGTACGCCAGCAGATTGCTCAATATGAGAGAGTTGAAGTAAATTATCGCGTTCGTCAGCAGCCGGGCGCACTCATTCCAGATGTCTATTTCCTGGTCAGACGAGCTGCGGAACCGATTACCGTTGACAGAGGCCACCGCTCTTCGCAGCTGATGGTAAGCCTCTCCGCGGTTCAGCGCTCGTTGTACATAGGTGCGTAGGGCTGCATCGTCAATGTAGTTCAGTAGATAGCTGGCCTTAACCAACCGGTCATACTCCGTCAGACCCAGCACGAGCGGGTGCGTATTGCTGTATATGGATAGCTTCCGGATCAGAGCAGCCTGTGACGTGGTTTTCCGCTGAAGCGAGATGACGATACGCTGAATGGTCTCCCATTCCTGCACAATGGCGTCCTCTCGAATCGGCCTTTTCAGGGACAGTACGGGCTTGTCATCATCACTGACGTTGAGCGTGAACATGTCCTCAATAACCCGCCCGATCTGGGCGTAGCGCGGCGCAAAGGTATAGTCAAAGAGGTCGAGCAGCGCAAAGTTCACGTGATTCACGCCGTGCGTGTCCGTGGACAAAATATCTGGCTTGATCTCTGAGGAATTGTTGAATAGCAAGTCGAAGATGTAGTGAGACTCATGTTCGTTGGCGCCAATAACCCGGGCGTTCACCGGCACATGGTTGGCGACGAGTGTAATAGCGGACACGCCCTTGTTGGTGCCAAAATATTTGGACGAGTAACGCGTTTTGAAGGTGTGTAGTCGAGACTCAAATTTTTGCCCGTCGGCGCTGGCATGCAGAACGCCCTCCTGGATATTGTAGTGCTGGAAGATTTCCAGATTGGCAATGGCATTACTAACGGCATCATTGGCCTGATTCAGTGTTTCCATGCGCAGGTAATTGGCCTGTGTCGAACGCAATTCTTCATAGGAACGATCCGAGATATTCGCCATGCGGTAAAGGCCGTAGTTGGTGCCATTGGCAACGATGGTGGCAGTCAGGTTGTTGGCGTTCACCGCCTGCCTGGCTTGAACTTGCCTAACATGATCGAAAGCATCCAGAAACCGGGTTTCCTGGTCGACGAATCTCATGAGGTCGGCAATATTGACCGGGTCCAGCTGTTCAAAGAACGGATTGTTGAGTAGGCTCTTGGCTCCCGAGGACGGAAGCCGCCACTGGGTTTTCCCGGAACGAGAGCGGAGTACGACGTTGCGGTTGTCACCTTTCTGGATGCGGTCCCCCACCTGATCCAGTTTCGTGGCCAGTTCCTTCTGCATCGATTGCACTAATTCTGCCGGGGCCGTGTTAATCCGGTTCAATAGCGAACTTTTGACCAGCATCCGTCTCTGCTTCCAGATGTCGTCATCGACCAGATCATCGGCCAAACAGCGGTGTTTATACGATTGCGGAATGAACAGGTGCCCGTCCAGTTTGCCTTGAATCAGCAGATAGAGCAGTACTTCAAAGCGACCAGGATTGATAGAGCCTCCGGTAGCGACATACGGCAGGTGTCTCGGTCTGATCAACCGCCGGTCAATTTCCCTGATAATGCCGCAGTCATCAAGGTCGAATTGGCTCCGTTCTATCTGTACACCCAAGGCGTGCGTCGTTGTCGACGACTGGAACTGTAGCGACAGAAATATCGGCCGCAATATCGTCGCGATCAGTTCCGCCTGCTGATCATAGTATTCCCAAATGTAGAACGCCTGAGACTGTTTTTGGTCGGTGAGGTACCGACACAGCGACTCGATCTGTTTAGGGCGCATGATACCCGTAGCCCGCTGGCGTACTTCACCAAACGACACCGAATCGGCAATAGATTCATCTATGAACAGGCGCAGTAGCACCGCGCCATTCCCCACATTCGCGACAGCCCCTTTCCACTCCTGGTAAGCAGTGTCTTCGGCATACTGTTTGGCTTTCTGCAGCAGCTTGCGGCAGTGATATACAAATGCGTCTGCCAGGTGCTCAGTAACCTGTCGATATTTGCGGTGAAGATAACAGACCAGGTACAGGGAGCGAGTCAATTTGTCGAAACGACGAAGCTTGGTCGCGGTGTAGTAGTCAATCATCGCGCTGAAGTGATCCAGATTGCTGAGTGATAGCCCCAACTGTTGAACAACCGCATCGATATCGTCGATCAAAGGTTCGACCAGCTGGTGTATGCTCAGTTCCTTTTCCAGCTCGATTAGGGAGAAAGTCCTGGCCGATTGCCGAACTCTGTTCAGTGTTGTCGCGGTGTCGTCCTCCAGGATTGCATCCACGCTTTCACTCAGAAACTGGCTCATCGAGTGTGATAACCTATCCGTCAGGCGCTGACGCTCACTTGCGATAGCCTTGCTCACCACTCGCTGCAGTACGGTATATTTCGGGATAGCAATCCGTCGTTTAGCCAGATAATCGATGGATTCATCGAAGAGGAACCGCGCCTCGATTGAGGCGGCTGCCGCCGCTTCAGCACGGCTCCTCAGCCCTGCTTCGCTGTCATCATCAAACAGCTGGTAGTCCAGTAGCTGAAATATGCGGCGATACATCCGCGTTTTTTGGGCGGGCGACAGGTTCTTGCGATTGAGTTTTACGCCGGGAAAAATCTCGGTAGCGATAAACTGCAAATCATCCCTTACATCACCATAGCGGAGGTTCAGGATAACAGGCTTGACCTTGAAATAGCCCAGCAACAGGATGAAGTAGATTCTGTTGTAATTGTCTCGAAATGAGCGCAGGGCATCGACTTCAGGGTCATTAAGGGAAAAGTAGTACCGTTTCCGTTCATAGGTCAACTTCGGCGCGCCATACAACTCCCGAATTTCTGAGTCCAGGAGGATGGTGAGACGTTTGCTTTTCAGGCTCATTCGGGAATCCAAAACACCCGATCTTAGCCTAATCGGCTGAAAATCAGCCAATTCAGGGAAGAGTCAGAAAGTAGGGCTCTCCTGAAAGCCTTGCCAGGCCTGGGTTACAGGGCGAAGTGAAAATTGCGGCGGGGATGTCCCTAGTACCCCATTATCGGAAGTTTAATGCCCTTCTGCAGGCCCCGTCATACGTGGCCTACAGAGATTTATGCAATCTATGGGGGCAAAAACCGTAGTACCCCTTAGTGCTCGCGCCGAGCAAGAACTCGTGTGCCCGAAATACGCTATTTGTTAGAAATTCCGCCTGACGCTTACCACTGAATAGATTGAGCAAAAAGCCGTTGGCTAGATAAGCGAACCGTAAACACACTTTTCAATTTGTGGGTGTCCTATATCTACTCTTCACAAAAATTTGTAAATGATAGTTATTATCTTTTACAATTGGGTAGGATTCTTCTTTATTTAAACGAGGAAAATCGTTAAGTACCCGTTCGAACACGTCTATCCTAAGAGAAACATGAAGAGAAATTCGCACACATACGCCAAAAGCCTCGTATTATCATTTAACCTAGGACTCTGCATAACCGCGTTTGCTACTGACCAAGATGCTCAAGATAGCTCAATAGCAGAGATAACCGTTACCGGGAGCTACATCGTTCGCTCCAGTAGTAATGCTACCGGCCTCGATTTGTCCCCGCGTGAAACACCACAATCGTTCACGGTTATAACCCGCCAGCAAATTGATGACCGGGCATTAACGAATGTGGCGCAAATATTGGAGCAAACAACCGGCATTAATATCGGGCAAGCCGAAACAGATAGGGTTTTCCCTACTGCACGCGGCTTTCAAATTACTAACGTACAACTCGATGGTGCTCTGATTGGCGGCGCCGCCGCCTCGGTAGAAAGCGATTTTCTAGGCGATACCGCTATTTATGAACGAGTAGAGATTATCCGCGGTGCTGCGGGCATGCTTGTGGGGGCAGGCAATCCTTCTGCGGCAATAAATTTAGTACGAAAACGCCCAACAGAGGATCTTGAGGCATCACTAGAGCTCAAAGGTGGTCGCTGGGGTTTGGCACGGACGGTAACGGATGTATCGGGCTCTCTTACGGCTAATGGTAAAGTTCGAAGTCGCTTCGTAGGGGCTTATCAAGAAAACGACTCTTATATAGATTTGTTGAAGCAGGAAGGCACGACACTCTATGGAATATTAGAGGCGGATATAACAGACAATAGCTTGCTGACCGTTGGTATTGATTACCAAAAAAATCATACCGATGGTGTGAGCTACGGTGAAACGGTACCCATGTTTTATGCTGACGGGGAGCGAACAGAGCTGCCCCGATCGACGACTACCGGGACTGACTGGACGTATAGAAATCGGGATCGAAACATTTTCTTTACAGAGTTAAAGCATAGCTTTTCAAATGGTTGGTCTGCTAGTGTTTCAGGTAGTTATCTAGACGGAAGCTATGATGATGAGCGCGTTTATGTAACCGGATTTCTTGATCGAAATACAGGTGAAGGGCTTTCAAATAGCCCCGGAAAAAGTGCGGGGGACCGAAAGCAAACCAGTGTGGATTTACGCCTTAGGGGTCCATTCTCTCTGTTTGGTCGCGAGCATGACTTGGTTTTAGGCTGGAATAATAGCGATGAAGAAAATGATCGTAAAAACTGGAATGCATTGAATGCGCCAGAGTCAGGAAACTTTTTTGAGTGGGATCTACCCTATCCAGGATTTTCAACAGAGATTAACAACCGCTGGGGGTATGAGAACAAGCAATCTGGGTTTTACCTGAGTAGCCGCTTCAGTATTACCGACCCACTGACCGTTATAGTGGGCGCACGTAATAGCTCTTACGATTATCAAGATTACTCCATGGGAGTAACCCAGACGCAGGTATCTGACAGTAATATCACCACGCCATATTTTGGTGTGGTTTATGATATCAACGAAAACTTTTCGACCTATGCCAGCTACACTGACATCTTCGATTTGCAAACTCAGAAAGATAGAAACGAAAATCTTCTTGATCCAGAAGAAGGTGCGAACTATGAGGTGGGCGTTAAAGCAGAGTTTTTCAATCAGCGCCTAAACACGAGTTTTGCATTGTTTGAGGTGCAGCAGGACAATGTCGCGGTTGCTGACGGCGAACCGATTTATGTCCCAGGATTTGATATACCGCAACAACGTTACCGAACAGAAAAAGGTGTAACAACCAAAGGTTATGAAGCCGAGCTGTCAGGTGAAATTCTTCCTAGCTTAAGAATATATGCCGGTTATACACATCGTAAAGCAAAAAATGCAGCGGGAGACGAGGTAACCCGACAGGCGCCAAGAGACAGCTTACGACTGTCTGGCTCGTATGACTTATTTCAAGTGCTCGATGGGTTAACCATAGGTGGCGGCATTCGCTGGCAAAGTAAAATATATCCAAGCAGGGATACTACCGTTGGGCCAAACGGCAATCCAGCAACACAATCAGCCTACACTTTGGCCGACATATTCGTACGTCACCTAATCACTGACAATCTATCGGCCACCCTTAATATTAATAACCTCTTTGATAAAAGCTATTACAGTAGTGTGGGCCAATACTCTTTTGGCTATTACGGACAGCCCCGAAATATTACAGCGAGCGTGAAATATAATTTTTAACCAAAGGGCAATAAATATGGCCCCCGGCCACGATTCATGTAAAAACAGCCACAAAACATATATAACCTGTTGATTTATAATGAGTTGAGTTTTAATCAACCTTGGTACGATTCGCCAAATCTGAGGTTTCCCGCCCAATTCGCTAAGATTGTTCCGTATTCTCCCGGCACTACTCTACCCCGCCGGTGTTTTTAACTGTCCGGAGCCGAATTGATGGTAGGGCTCAACGAAACCATGCATGCGAGCTTCAAGTACACCGCGACAAAAACTGACATCAGGCCATATATTCACCGGTTGAACAGGGGGCACAGGATGACCTGTGTTCCTACCGTGACCCAATCCTGCCTATTTCCAACAGATCCACCGCCAGATTTTCAGCGACCTCTATGATTGCGCCGGCGAAATTCGCTCCATAGATATCTCCAAGGGTGACATCCGCTTCTGGATCTTCCTCAGAATCCAGCCCGAGGCCGACAAACTATTTTGCGCCCTAGCGGAGCCAAACTGGCTCGAAGGAATGGATCGAACGAGCCTTGTCAACGGGATTGCCGAATTCTATGGCGATTTGAATGTCATCCACCCGTTCCGCGAAGGCAACGGCCGGGCACAACGTCTTCTGTTCGAGCACTTCATCATCAATGCTGGTTGCCAGGTCGACTGGTCGCAGGTGGATAAAAACGAGTGGCTCCAGGCGAATATCGACGCGGCTGTTGGTGACTATCGACGAAGATGGCGGTGGTTCGGGCAGGCAATTGAATCAGAGTGCAGGCCACCGGCGCTCAACGCTTGATGGTTCACCACCTGCCGCTTGGAAAAGACGCCACAGGTACAGGAAGATGTACTGGCCGATATCTTCGGCATCGGCCTTGTAATTCAGACGACAGGTGAAATGTTTGACCAGTTCATGCCGCTAATGTCAGAAATCGACGGTAGCAGACAGCGTGAAGTAGCGAGGCTCAGCCAATCGTAGACGTCCTCCAGACCCCGAGAAGGATTCCCAGTAATCTTTATCGAATAGATTCTCGATATTCGCCCGCAACATGATCGGATACATTTGCATCTGGTAGCTAGCCCCCAAGTCAACGCGGGTCCATCCCGGCATTTCGAGCGTATTGGTGGCGCTGCCATACTGAGAGCTGTTGTGGAGCACGCGGGTATTGACACTAAACCCTGGTAGCGATGACACATCCCAGTCGGCACTTATCGATGCAGACCAGGGAGAGACTCCAGAAGCTTGATTACCATCGTTTATGCCATCCTGTGTATTTGTCAGCTCCGGATTCAAGTACGTCACCCCTCCGAGCAATCGTAACTCGGGTGTCAACTTACCGAAGAACTGCCACTCCACTCCCCGATTTCTCTGCTCACCGTCCTGTGCGTATACAAAACTATCGAGAGTACTTCCAGGCTTTTGGATAACGCTAGGCTGACGGATCTCGAATACAGATAATGAACTACCAAACTGCCCAAAATCAATTTTGATACCCGCTTCAGCCTGCTGAGTTCGTTCAGGCTCGAAAGCTTCCCCAGCATTCTGCGCATTTGCCGGCGCAGTAAACCCAAGCCCAAGTCCTTCAATGTAGTTGCCATAAAATGTAACGTTTTGCCAGGGTCGAACAGCGATGCCAATGGCAGGGGTTATTCGCCCCTCATCATAACTAGCCGTTTGTAAGCCGGTTTCGGCACTGAAGTTATCAACCTCTACACGTTGGTGACGGACGCCCAAGGTCAAAAGTACTTGATCATCAATGAATCCAGCCGTATCTGATACAGCAATGGATGACAGCCGACGCTCCAAAGTTTTCGGCATATTGTGAGAGAGTGCGAAATCAGGCCTCTTAATATTCCCGATATTGTTCAGGCTAGATAGAGAATTCTCTCCAGCTTCGTAGAGGTAACCACCTTCATACCGAAGCATGGAAGCCTGCAGATTAAGTTGATGGGTGATCGCGCCGGTAGTAAAGCGGCTGCGCAGCCCTGACATCACTGTACGCGTATCGGAGTATTCCGGGTAATAAACAGGAAAAGATGCCAGAATTCCTTCGTCTACCAAGGTATGATTCGTGCGTAGATTATACGGCGTGTTATTTCGGCCGCCAGCTCCAGCATACAAAGTAATTTCTGGGGTGATATCAAACTCACCATGAAGGGCAGCATATTCATCTTCATACTCAGATCTTTCCCAGGACTGGGCGGTAGGCATGCCAGGATCAATAGCATTAGGCATTGAAACGCCTTCTGTAATTTTTAGACCGGACCCAAAGCCACTTGCCCCGTCAATTCGATCCTTTTGGTAGCCTACATCGGCGGATAAACGTATACGTTCACCGCGATAGTCTAATGCCACACTCGCTACTCCAAGTGTGTTCTCCTGGTCTTGAACTGAAGTATCTCCATCCATGTAGACACCATTGAAACGAATACCAAAACGGTTTTCCTCACCAAAACGTCGGCTCACATCAATGTGCGCCCCAAGCTGAGCATCAGAACGATAGAGGCCTTTGATTCGGGTCAATGGTATGTCGGCAGCTCTTTTGGGTAAAATATTAATACCTCCCCCAACGCTCCCCCATGGACTGGTTCCATTCAAAAGTGCATTCGGTCCTTTGAGTATCTCGACTCTCTCCACTGCCTCCATTGCAATGGTATTTCGAGGCATAACGCCATAAAGACCATTCAAAGAAACATCTTGATTCCTTACCACAAGGCCACGGATGAAGAGCACATCTCCCCCCGACACGTTTGTACCTCGACCTCGCGCCGCAACCTGAACAGAAGGATCATCGTCAACAATATTGACTAATGAACGTGCCTGCTGGTTTTCTATTAATTCCGAGGTGTAACTGGTGACACTAAAAGGGGCGTCCATGACGTCAGTATTCCCGAGCATACCTAGACGCCCGCCTCGAGCTACCTGCCCACCTGCATACACTTCCGGTAAGCCAT
The DNA here is from genome assembly GCF_056159445.1 of Pseudomaricurvus sp. ABR4_320. Lineage (NCBI taxonomy): Bacteria > Pseudomonadati > Pseudomonadota > Gammaproteobacteria > Cellvibrionales > Cellvibrionaceae > Pseudomaricurvus > Pseudomaricurvus sp. ABR4_320. The sequence continues at coordinate 9,329 of NZ_JBSWVF010000024.1, forward strand.
CGCTACGCACTCCATCCGCACTAACCTTCACTGGCGGCAAGGTAGTTGCCCCACCCGCTTCCTTCAGAACGTACTGTCCTTTCGAATGAGGCTGCGCCTGCAACCCAGTGCCTTCCAACAGCTGACTCAATGCTGCCGTCACACTGAATTCACCCTGCACACCAGGGCTACTCATGCCCTGGGCCAGCTCAGTAGCACCGACAAGGAAGATCCCTGCCTCGGTGGAGAATTGGGTAAGCACTTTGGAGAGCGGCCCCGCGGAAATATCAAAGAGATGCACATTCTCCCCCTGCGACTGTGACGCAGGGCCGACAGTCTGTTGAGCCTTAGCTACCTGAGTCCACCCCGAGAGGGTTATCGCACTGGCAGCAAATGCTAGATGTACGGCTAACGTGAGCGGGCCCACCGCACTGAAGTGTTGTGACGCTGAACGGTAATGTTGGCCCTTTCGGGTAGACGATGGTCGTGGTGTTGACTCACTGAAGGTAGTTTTACTGCCGGGCATAAATCGTTATTCCCCAAGATGGATTGATGGTGTTGAGCAACGTCATCAGTCCGGCTGAGTAGAACGTGTGGCCGCCGATGCAATCGCTCTTCTACCTTCTCAATCAATCGAACCGGCAAAAAGCGGAACTGGTTTTCTGATTTATTTCAGGTTGCCATACAACGGGCCGAATCGCCCCGGCCGACAACAGTTTTCTTTTCCATTCAGTATGCTCGATCAATCCCTGGCTTCGATGCTTGCCCACCACGGCAAGGTACGACTGACCCGCACCGGCAGAGCGGCCGCGAGCATGTCAAGCGCATCATCAGTGTCAGCCAGGGGGAAGTTGCCGAACACTCGCAACTCCGCCACTTCCGGCGCCAGCCCCAGATAGCCAATGCGGTAGCGGCGCAGTTCCGCCACCACTTCACGCAGGGGAATGTCCTGCGCCACCAGCACGCCCCGGCTCCAGGCTTCCCGGGCGGCATCAGCCGGTTGAACGTCGCCCAGAACATCCGGGCTGAAGCGGGTCTGCTGCCCTGCTTCCAGGACGGCCCGGTGACCGCTAGTGTTGCGTGCTTCCACAGCACCCTCATACACGGCCAGAAAAGTCTGGTCGCCATCAAGGCGCACCGTAAAGCGCGTACCCAGCGCCTGCAGCCGCCCGTGGGATGTGTCCACAAAAAACGGGCGTGGCTTTTCACCTACACCACCTGCGCTACCCACGCCGCCCAGAGGATCGCTGGCGGTATCGATAAGGACTTCTCCGGTCACCAAGTGCAGGCGCCGTTCTCGACTATCGTAGTCCTGGTTGATTGCGGAGGCGGTGTTGAGCCAAACGCGAGTGCCGTCAGCCAGTACCACCTCGCGGGTTTCACCGGTGACTGTGTGATGATCGGCTCGCCACATCCGAGCCATGAGAGGTAGCGGTGTGTGGCGCCAGGTAGCCCAGCCCAGCAGCCCGGTACCCGCCAGACCAACAATGCCCGCGAGCACACGGCGCCGTTGTATTAGCCGGGTGTTGGCCTCCCAGAGGCCGTCAGCGGTGCGGCGGGGGTCAGGCGTCGAATGAATGGGCGCGAAGCGGCTACTGACGGATTCAACATAGCTCCAAGCCAGCCGATGCTCCGGATCGCCCTCCAGCCAGGCACGCCAGCGTGCTTGATCATTTTTCGTTACCTCTTCCGACTTCAGCAGCGCGTACCACTCGGCGGCCTGTTCCATGGCGCGGTGTGAAGGCTCGGCCGGAACAGCTGTAGATGGGGGAAGGATGCTGTTCATAATACGTAGGCCATTACTCAGGCCAGGTCGGGGTCGAGCAAATCGGCGGCGGTCTCGCGGGCCTGTAACTGCATGCATTTAAGCATGGCCTGGGCAATGTACTTGCGTACCATGCGAGTGGACACACCCAGCTCGTCGGCGACTTCCTTCTGGGTCATCTGGCAGGCCTCTGTGAGCAGGAAGGCCCTGGCGGCCTTGGTAGGCAGATCCAACAACATCGCACCGACCTCGTTCAAGGCTTCCAGCACGATCACCTGACGCTCCGCCGAGGGAGCGTATTCCTCTGGCCGTGCGGCCAGAGTATCCAGCCAGGCCTGCTCGATCTCGCGGCGGTGCCAGAGATTGATGCACATGCCCCGGGCCATGGCGCGCAGGTAACCGCGGGCCTCACCGAAACTGTCGAAGCCATGGGGAGCGGGCTTGAGGATAAGGCGGAGGAAGACATCGTGGGCCAGGTCCGCCGCATCGGGCGTGCTGCCCAGGCGCTGCGACAGCCACGACTTCAGCCAGCCATGATGGTCGTCGTAGAGTTCCTCTATCGCGGGTGGAGCAAAACGCGATTTGTTCATGGTGGCCTCGAAACCAATAACGATAATGATACTGTTTCGCAATTGTATTGTGTTAAGGCGTGTATAGGCAAATTATGACGAACCTCTACCGGAATGATTCATAGTGAATCTCACTTGATTCTGCTGATGGTATCCCCATTTCTGGCGACCGGCCTACCAATTGATACTCTGCAGTGAAACCTGACACTTGATACGCTTAAAATTTTATTCATAGAGTTCTCCTCGGAAGTAGTATTCAGAAGTTTGGTCACGCCTAAAAAGAAGGCAAGGTAACCCGCCTCTTCCATCAAACGACACAGGGGTAAACGCGGCACTAGAAATTCACTGTGCCGCGCCTTCCGAGAACTGATTCGAGTAGTGCGCATATCGATCAACAACAAGCTGATCCAAAAGTGGCAGTTTTAGATGCATCGCGGTCGCCCCGTTATGGCAGATTGAGAAAAATAAAAAAAATCTGCACTTTTATCACCACTCGTTCGTCTTTAAAGATGACAGGAGCATTGAGGCACGGTCCTCTGCAGGGAAGCACCTCTTCGTATCTCCAGCGTTGACGGCGTTGGAGCGCCGCGTCCCCCCGCCGCTCACCATTGAGACAAGGTTTTCCATGAAAGAAGGATTTCGCCAGTGCATGGCCTGGTTACACACCTGGACCGGCCTGATTGTAGGGTGGGTGCTTTTTTTCGTGTTCGTTACTGGCACGGCGGGCTACTTTAATGCAGAAATCACTCGGTGGATGCAGCCGGAGCTCCCCCTGCACCGGCCAGCCGCTCAGGACAATGGCGCCCTGGCAATGCAGGCCATGGCCCGGTTGCAGCAGGTAGCGCCCGAGGCAGAATTCTGGGAGATCACTCTGCCCCATCATTCCCAAGCGTTTAGACGCTGGGAAACCTTCGCTATCCATTGGGAAACCATGCCGAGAGAGGGCCACGAGCATGGCATCCGTGGCAGTGAAGTATTGGACGCCGGGCTGGATGAGACTAGCAGCATCGCCCCCCGTGATACCGGCGGCGGTCGCAGTCTCTACGTCATGCACTATGCACTGCACTATATGGATCGACAGCTGGCGTACAAACTGGTGGGTATCTGTACGATGATCATGCTGGTTGCGCTGATCACCGGTGTAATCACCCATAAAAAAATATTCAAAGATTTTTTTACGTTTCGCCCCCATAAGGGCCAGCGCTCATGGCTGGATGCCCATAATGTTATCGGCGTGATGGCACTGCCGTTTTTCCTTATGATCACCTACAGTGGCCTGGTTTTCTTCTCTCAGACATACATGCCAGCCGGCGTCGCGGCCATTTACGGCACCGCTGACGAAGACGTAGAGCGTTATTTTGATGACCTTTACGGCGCTCATGAGCAGCTGGCCGTCAGTCGCCCACAGGCATCAGTACCAGCCATGATTGCCCAGGCGGAGTCCGCCTGGGGGGCCGGACAGGTTCGCTCTATCACCATTCAGCAGGATGCCGGTGAGGCCCCCCGAGTGGACATCGGTCGTGTTCGCGGTGGCCAAGTCAGAGTGTTCGATGCTGATATATTGCGCTTCCACGCACACACGGGAGAAGTGCTGCCACTGGACCCACCGGACAGCCTTACCCTGCGCACCGACGAAACCCTGCGCGCCCTCCACGAAGGTCGCTTCGCCGGCCCCTGGCTGCGCTGGCTCTATGTTGTCGCCGGGCTGCTCGGCTGTGCAATGATCGGCACCGGACTCGTGCTCTGGACGGTCAAACGCCGTAAAAACCACAGTGCCGCAGACACACCTATCGGCCTGCGACTCGTGGAAGCGCTCAATGCGGCAACCATTGCAGGTCTGCCCGCTGGAGTCGCAGCCTATTTTTGGGCAAACAGACTGCTGCCGGTAGACATGGCAGACCGAGCCGCCTGGGAGATGCACTTTTTATTTCTGGTGTGGGGGGAAACCTTAATCTATGCGTATTTTCGTGAGATACGCAACGCCTGGGTTGAATTGCTGTGGCTGACCAGTCTGGCGTTTGCGCTGTTACCTGTTGTCAATGCGCTGACCACAGACAAGCATCTCGTGAATACAGTGATCGCTGGAGACTGGGTTCTGGCTGGCTTCGACCTGTCCATGCTGGCAATCGGTTTGCTGTTTGCAGTCATGGCCTTCAAAGTCCGACAACTGTGGCTTAAGCAAGCCACAGCCGGACGAGCAGCTCCCGGAAAGTCTCCGCTGCCGGAGCTTAGCCCGTGAGGTCAGTTGCAAACAGCCCCGGTTACCGCTGGATGGTAGCTCAGCGCATACTGGCTGCTGTGGTCGGCGGTTATATGTTGACATCTGTCGCAACAGTATTGCTTGCCCTAATCTGGCCGCTGAGCCAGGCTGAATCGGTGGCTGTGGCTACCATGCTAAGTTTTTTCATCTACCTGCTAATCATTATCTGGGTCTTCAGCACCCGCTCCTTGCGCACGATCTGGCTTGGGCTACTCAGCGCAGTCTGCGCCAGTACCCTTCTCTGCTGGTGGCTGGCACCCCCTGGAGGATTACTGTTGTGAGCCTCAATCTGGCCATTCTATTTACCAGCCTGCTGGGTTTTATCGGGCTAGCTCTGGCTATGCCCAAACATGCTTCCGTTCTGCTGCAAACGACGCCAACCACAACCCTTCGTCAACTGGCACGGGTTACCGGCTGGCTATTGCTATTGCTGGCGTTGCTGCTGGGCATCTACCAGGTTCAATTTGATATCGGAATCGTCACTTGGCTGGGCGGGCTCAGCATCGCCGGCCTTGCGGTAGTAATTTTTCTCTCACGCCGTGCTGTTGTCACTCAGCAAAATCCTCGCCGCAAGCGTCCAGCTAATGTCCATCAGTTATCAAAAGCCGACACCATGGGTGAGCGACTAATTACGCGCAATGCGTGGCGAATTCCCGCTGCGGTTATGGTGACCACACTGGTCGTATTTTTCTGGCAATTACTGAACACCCCGCAGAAACCACTGTTGCGGGACGATGCAGTCCGCGGACAGATCGGTGACTGGTCGTTCATAATCGCAGAAAAAGACCTGCATCCGCCAGAGATCATGGCGCTGAATACGCCATTGAAAACCTTTGTCGTTCGGTTCTGCAAATCCTGTGAAAGAGATATCCGCCTGGCGTATCTGAAAATTCGTCCACCGCAATCATTGCGAGCGGCCGGCAGCGGATTTGAAGGCCCCTCACCGGAAAAAGAAGCCACTATTTCGATTCCTCGTGCGGCAAATCTCAACGACGGTCTCTGGCTCACTGTTGAAGGCAACGACGGCAGTGTTTCACACCAGCGATTCGAAATCCAACAGCTTTCGCCCGCTCTGGCAGACTTTATAACGCAACAACTGTGAGAGAGAGAAACAACCCATCGCCATGAAAAAATACAGCAACAACGTGCTACACGGCCTTCCTTTAAAGAGGTAATAACGATGTCATTACCGACCTTCTTTTCTTCGTTGGCGGCCGCGACAGGACTGCGTCCGTGGTCAGGTCGCGTCCATCGCTTTGCACTGGCCAGCCTCTGCGCGCTAACTCTCGGTGATTCAACCCTTGCGCATACCCCTGTCTGCCAGTGCAAACGCATCCAGAATCAGATTCATTGCGAGGGCGCCTATCACGATGGCCAACCCGCCGTCGGGGTAACTATGGTTGTGATTGCCTACAACGGTGAAGCACTGGAATCCGGCGAACTCGATACCGACTCGCGCTTTCAGTTTGCAATGCCAAGGCTGCCATTTTACGTTTTAATGGATGCCGGGCCGGGGGAAATCTCCGAGGTCGACTGGCGAGATATCGCGGGAATACCCGGCAACCACTTTCCAGCAGAAATGTCCGCTTTACCGAATAACGAAGGCACCTAGCCTGCTCCACCCCCTTTTGTAACTAATCCGAGCCCATCTGGGCCGGACCATCTCAGCGCCACAAGGATTTGTCATGAAGTTTTCCACCCTGGGCATATATGCCACAGTTATTGCCAGCCTGCTGTCGACATTACCGACACATGCCCAGACTCCCGAAGAGTTAATCTCACCCGAGGCAGCAAAAACTGATACTGCTCCGAACAAAAATTCAATCGCCAATGACGACGCAGAGACGTTGACGACAACGCCTCAGTTTTCCCAGCCCACCAACGGCAGCGAAGATTCTACGACAGAGACCACCGTTACTCAGGCCCCGCCAGAGGCCAATCCAGAAGGATTGCAACAGAAAACCGATGAGGGACTGGCCCCGAACATAGAGACGACACCAGACGCCTTCGCAGAATCAGATTCCGTGGACCTTGAGCCCTCTGGCACCGGCCCGGAACAGCAAGCTGCGTCAGCGCCGGCGCCCGAACCCGCGCTACCCCACGATCTCAGCCCCTGGGGCATGTTCATGCAGGCGGACTGGGTCGTGAAGACAGTCATGATCGGATTGGTGCTCGCTTCGCTGGCGACCTGGACGGTATTGATCGCCAAGACCCGTGAGCTGCGCATCATGACCCGGCGCCAGCGACGGACCCTGAACATCGTCACCGCTGCGGACCGACTACGCGACGCGCACCGAGAACTTGAAACCGATGGCAATGCCAGCACAGAACTCTCTCTAGCAGCCGCCCAAGAAATGCATCGCTCGGCAAAGGTGTTGGCCGATGCGGAAGGGCTTAAGGAACGGGTTGCATCCGCTCTCGAGCGCGTGGAAGCCGACATCGGCCGCAAAACCACAAAAGGCACCAGCATTCTCGCAACCATCGGCTCCACAGCACCCTTTGTTGGACTTTTCGGTACAGTCTGGGGAATTATGAACAGCTTTATTGGCATATCTAAAGCTCAGACCACCAACCTAGCGGTAGTGGCTCCGGGGATTGCCGAAGCTCTGCTGGCGACAGCACTGGGATTGGTGGCCGCCATTCCGGCAGTGGTCATCTACAACCACTTCGCCCGCCAGATCGCAGCTTACAGGGCGCTTCTCGCAGACACATCCGCGGCCACTCTCAGGTTGGTCTCTCGGGATCTCAGTCGCTATGCAATAACTGGCGAAAAACCTGCAATGGAGTCATAACAATGGGTGCACGCATACAACATGAAGATGAACTGGTAGAAAATCATGAAATAAACGTGACGCCGTTTATCGATGTGATGCTGGTGTTGCTGATCATTTTTATGGTCGCCGCGCCATTGGCAACCGTCGACATAAAGGTCGATCTACCGGCCTCTACTGAAGAACCTCAGCCTAAACCTGATAAGCCGCTCTACCTGACCATCAAGGCGGATCATTCACTGGTCCTAGGTGAGGATTCGGTCGACGCGAAAACACTGACGACGTCTCTGCACAACGTCACTGAAGGCAACACTGAGAAAAGGATTTTTCTGCGCGCGGACAAAAGCGTCGACTACAACACATTAATGGAAACCATGAATCTTATCCGGGAAGGCGGTTACCTGAAAATTGCCCTGGTTGCGCTGGAAGATCCTGCGTCGTGACACGTCCAGCCACCACTCGCCCGCAACGGTTTCTGGTACAGCCAGACCGGTTATACCGACGCAAAACACTGCGCCCTGTGCGTAGTTCTGAACTGTTACCAGAATTGCATAACTTTCCGCCTGCACCGCCTGCCCGAAAATGGCTGACAGAATCCCAATCGCGTTGGATAACGTCCACCATGCTGGTTCTGGGTTGCTGCGGAGCGCCGCTTCTCTGGGGTCTTTTTCCCGATACGTCTACCGCTCCACCGGCACCACCACCCGCGGCAATGGTAATCGAACTGGCGCCACAGCCGACGGCACCACCCACGCCACTCGATGTGCCCCCCGGACCGGAGCAGGCAGAAACCACTCCGCCACCGGAACCTGTTCCCGAGCCAGAGCCGGAGCCGGAGCCAGAGATTCCCAAAGCGCCACCGGCAGAGATGCCTGAGGTAGCCGTTTCGCAGGAGCCGGAACCCGAATCCGAGGAAGTGCCGCAGCTGGAGGAGGAAACGCCCCCACCGCCGGAAGAGCCCCAGGAAACACTGCCAGAAGATAAACAGACCAGCCAGGCGAGCGCGCCTCCCGATGCCAGTCAGGAAGACGAGCTGGCAGCGGCCCCTAATGTTGGTGTGACCTCTCCAGAGGTCGTCGCTCATCGCAAGCTGACTTGGCAGAATGCGCTGATGTTAAAGCTCAATGAAAGCAAGCAGTACCCGTCAAAGGCGCGGCGGCAGCGCCAGGAAGGAATCGTCTATCTGAGATTCACCATGGATCGAACGGGCAGAGTGCTGGCAAAGAGCATCGAACAGTCTGCGGGCTATCCGCTGCTTGATGAAGAATCACTGGAGTTAATGGAGCGCGCTCAACCACTGCCCAAACCACCACCTGAAGTTTCAGGCGATCCGCTGGAATTTGTGGTGCCGGTGGAGTTCTTTCTGCGCCGATGACATCAGATGGACTGCCCTATCCAATTAGCAGAATAACAACGAAGAGGACCACGATTCATCATGGATACAGAGTCAACGATCCTACGTCGCGCTGGCATTCGCGTGACTTACGCGCGCAGGGCAGTCCTAGCTGCTCTGCGAGCCTGCGCGGAAGCTGGCGAGATGCTAACTGCCGTCAAACTTCTGCAACGGGTGCAGCGTCGCGGTAACACTGTAAGCCTCGCTGCCATCTATCGAACGCTGTCTCACTTTGAGCAGTTCAGACTGGTCGCTCGTCACCATTTTTCCGATGGACCGGCCGTTCACCAATTGACCACCCGGCCACATCGTAACCATTTCGTTTGCGAACAATCTGGCGACATTGTTGAATTTGACAGTACAGAACTGGAACAGTTGGGAAATGCCGTCGCCGCCGCAAGTGGATTCGAGATTATTCACAGTGAGCGAGTACTTTATGTCCGCAAGACGGCTAGACCATAGCAACTGTTAGCAGCTCAGTGAAACTGATAGCAGAATGGCGCGGTTGCCTTAGACTCTTCTCTGATAAATTGACCTTTTGCATCGCTTCTAGTCATTTTTTGTAGCCGTGGTGGGCTATTGCCCCCCCTACCCGACAACTCGTGGTTACGTGGTTCTGCTTCCAGGTTTTCTTGACTCTAAAGAGCATGGACACGTCTTTGCTTAAGCATAAATGCAGGCGCGGGGTCTGCAGTTTTTTTCCGACTCAGGACCGCATTCAAGTACAACGCACTTCTGTCGCGCCACTACGGCGTATTTACAAAAGGATATTATGGCTTTCAAGATATCCACCTGACTGCACTTTATTACCTTATTGAGGCGGCCTCCCGTTCGCTCCGATGGATTTGTATGGTAAGCCAGTTTGCGTTTAAAGCCTCGTCTGCTATAGGATGCAAATAATTCTCGTTAACAATGGCGTCACCGACAGTCAAAGGATCCTGGTGCGGCCTAAGGAGTTTGTAATTGAGCGGCACGGACGTACCCCCGGCATCGGATTTCCAACTACTCTACCGCGACCACCACGGTTGGCTCTGCGGTTGGTTGCGCCAGCGTCTGGGCTGTCCGATGGATGCCGAAGACCTCACTCAGGATACCTTTCTGCGGGTGATTCGCTCACCACAATCGCCCGGCCACCTGCGCGAGCCGCGCCATTTTCTGATCACAGTAGCCAAAGGTCTGAGCATTGACCTGTTTCGCCGCCGCAGCCTTGAGCGCCAGTATCTCGACGCTCTTTCCGCCCTGCCCGAACCCAGCTGGCCATCCGAGGAAGCGCGCGCTTTGGCACTGGAAACCCTGATGGAGCTGGATGCCATGCTGGCAGGTTTGGGCACCAAGGTGCGCGACGCCTTTTTGTTGTCGCAGCTCGATGGCCAAACCTACCCGCAAATTGCTCACACATTGGGTGTTTCACTGCGTACAGTGAACAACTATATGGCGATAGCCATGGAACACTGTTGCCTGTACCAACTGGAACACGCCGGACGATGAATAACATCACCGCTGGTACAGACCAAACCATCGTCACGGATGATCTGCGGCAGGCGATTCGCGCTGCCGCTCGTTGGTATGCCCTGTTGCAATCCCCGGATTGTTCCAGCCAACATCAAGCCGACTGGCGGGCGTGGGTAGCGCAGGACGCCAATCACCACCTCGCATGGCAACAGGTCGAACAGGTACAGGGCGCACTGGCCAGCGTTCCCGGCCAGATTGCCGCACCGGCTCTGCGCGGTGCCGCGCTATCGCGCCGAGAGCTGTTGCAGCGGTTGGGTATTATTGCCGTCGCTGCCCCGCTGGGCCTGACTGCCTGGCAACTCAGCAGCAACCGACCCCGCGGCCAATACCAGACCGACACCGGGCAGCAACGCACCCTCGCCCTGAACGATGGCGGCCAGTTAATACTCAACACCAGCAGCGCGGTGGATATTACCTATAGCGACACCAGCCGTATCATCAGCTTGTACCAGGGTGAAATTCACATGCAGACCGCAGCCGACCGGGTCACCCCGCCACGCCCTTTTTATGTCGATACACCCCACGGCCGTGTGCAGGCGCTCGGCACCCGCTTTACAGTGCGCATCGACGACCAAGACACCCGCGTCAGTGTTCAGCAAGATACCGTGCGTATCCGGCCTGCTCACAGCCCAAACAGACTGGATATTAGCGCCGGGCAACAACTGCGCTTTAACAGTCGCGACATCGGCACACCTCGCACCGCCAAGGCCAGTGACAGCAGTTGGATTAATGGCAGCCTGATGGTGGTTGACCAGCCACTGCGGCAGGTACTGAATGAACTCGCCCGCTACCGCAAGGGCATGTTGAGCTGTAGCGACAGTATTACCGGGTTAAAAATCTCCGGCAGTTTTCCACTGCAAGATACCGACCGCGCGCTGGCGGTTATCAGCCGCGCCTTCCCGGTGCGTGAACTACGACTGACAGGCTATTTTGTGCGCATGATTCCGGCTTAAAAAAATTTTTCAGCAACTTGCACGATTCCCTCTGCTTGTTCGGCTTCTGGTTAATCACCACAAAGATTGACGCAAAACCAGGAGCCACAATGGGCAAGAACTCACCGCCTAGCCACACCCCTTTTCGCACTGCACCACTGGCCCGCGCCATCAGCCTGACCCTTGCCCTTAGCGGCGGTTTGGCCCTAACTGGCCCCGCGTATGCCCAGGCAATCAATGATCCTGCACCCACCAGTACCAGCCTGAAACAATTTGCCATTGCCGCAGGCCCGTTAAGTGAAGTGCTTAATCAGTTTGCCAGTTCTGCGGGAGTGGCCTTGTCGTTTGATGCGGCACAATTTAGGGGCAAACAATCGCACGGATTAAAGGGTATGTACAGTGTGGCTCAGGGGTTTGCTGAGTTATTAGCAGGCACTGGTTACTCAGCGAAGCGGCAGGGAAATGGGGATTTTGTGTTGGAGAAGAGTCATGCGCAAACGTTACCGGCTATTAAAATATCCAGTTCAGCGATTCAGGATGGCAGTGTTGAAGTCGGTTATGTTTCGAAGGAGGTTTCACAGGTTGGTCCTTGGCAGGGGAGAGAGCTTCAGGATATTCCCTATTCCGTGAATGTAATTTCTGAGGACTTGATTGAAAATGTACAGTCCTTCAATACCGATGAGATCATCAAGATCAATCCAGTCACCCAGTTTTACTACCCTCAAGCCCAAAATGAGCAAACTTCTGTCTATATGAGGGGATTTCAAAACAGTGCGATTGCCCGCAACGGCATCACTCGCCAACAGTGGAACTATGCTTTTGGAACCGCAACTGAAGAGATCGCGCAAGTCGAAACACTGACCGGTTTATCGGGCTTTTTATACGGGGGGGCCAATGTCGGCGGGATAATGAATTTTATGACCAAACGCCCCACCGATGAACGTTACAACTCAGTGACCGCGGCCAACACTGGCGGCGAGAATTACTATGCCCACGGTGATTTCGGCGGCCAATTTGATACGGATGGCACCTTTGGCTATCGCATCAATCTGGCCGCCCAGGATGGCGATACTGCAGTTAACCACATGGACACAGAACGTCAGTTTGTCAGCGGTCTGTTTGACTGGCAGGTGACAGACGATCTGGTTCTGGAACTAGACCTCTCCAAAAGCAACTATCATCTCGATGGGCGCAATGCCTTTTGGTACATAGGTACAGGTGCCACCCGGCCCGATGCTGATGATCTGGATACCGATACTACCTGGGGACAGCGATGGACACTGAATAAAACCGAAGCACAACGAATCGGCATCAACCTGAAGTGGAACATTTCAGAGCATATGCGCCTTCGCAGTGGTTTTCTTGATGAAGAAACCAAGCGCACAAGACATAGTGCCTTTAACACAATCCAGTCTAATGGAACCTATGATCAACGTATTGATAATCGGGAGAATGCCCCGGATACCTTGAACGGTGAAGGCTATTTCGGTTTTTGGGATATCGATTTCGCTACGGGAGGTATCGAGCATACGCTCACTCTCGGTTATCAATATAGCGACAGTTATTGGGACATATATTCAGCTGGACGCGTCCAAAATACATACACTGGTTATTCGCTATCTTCGCCGGCCTATATTCCCGAACCAGACTGGGGGATAATTGACTCTGGTAGCCAGTACAAGGGTTACCACCAACAAACAAACAACCTGACAGTCGGTGACGATATTCGTTTTAACGACAAGTGGTCGGCGCTGGTTGGCCTGAATAATACCAGTATTATTTATGAAAACTGGAATGCCAGCGGTGCGAAGACCAGTGATTACGATAAGGATGACACAACGCCGACGGTCTCGTTACTGTATAAACCGATGGCAAACATCACCACCTACACCAGTTATATGGAAGGTCTGGAGCAAGGCGGTGTAGCGGGAACCTTCGGTGCCTATAATGTCATCAATGAAAATGAAGTGATGGCGCCTTTAATCAGTGAGCAATTTGAACTGGGCGTAAAAGCTAATATCAATGAAATGCTGTTGACTGCAGCCCTGTTCGAAATCGACAAGCCACTGGAATATTACAAGTTACTCAACAGCACTGAGGCTGAATATGTTCAGGATGGTCGGCAGGTGCATCGAGGATTGGAACTCACAGCGACCGGAAAACTAACACATCGTTTAACCCTGGTTGGCGGTGCCACTTGGCTGGACGCAAAAATAAAAGACAATGAACAGTCACCCGACCTTGAAGGTAACCGACCAATAGATGTCGCCGAGCATTTTTTCAAAATGTATGCGGAGTACAAAACCCCTTGGGTGCAAGGCTTAATCCTGACTGGTGGCGCCTTTTATACCGGGGATCGCTATGGGGATGCCGAGAATACCGATGATCTGGGAAGCTATACCTTGTTAGATATTGGTGCCCGCTATACCTTCAGTGCTGCAAACAATCCGATCACTGTAAGGTTCAAAATCAACAACCTGACCGATAAACACTATTGGGCCAACAGATTCTATCTTGGCGAACCACGTAGCTTTGTTATCAGTGGGCAAGTAGAGTTTTAGACTTGGGATCAATGGGGTCAAAATCTCTAATCCCTTTCCCCGAAAAAACGGGTCAGATACAACCTAAACTTGGCCCTTCCACAACGTTTCATACCGCTATCCGCCCCTGTTGACGGTGAAGTTTTTGCCTTCAACAGGCATTTATAACAACGCTCCTAAGCGCATCCAATACCCCCCACTTTGATACTTCCTGCTAACTGAATTCCGCAGCGATTGACCCCAGCTGACATTAGTATCTGAACACCCTCCATTCTACTGGCCCGGTTGCTTTTCATGAGCCAACCAGCATATAGTGCGAGTGGTTCTCATTTACCCCCAACAGCTACCAGCGAGATCCGCTCTTGTCAGACGCAACTCAACCCGCCGATATTCACCGCCTCTACAGTGACCACCACGGGTGGTTGCTCAACCTATTACGGCGTCGGCTTGCCTGCCCGGGTATCGCCGAGGATTTGTCTCACGATGTGTTTGTGCGCCTGCTGGGCAAGCTGGAGTTACCCGCGTTTCAGGAACCCCGCGCCTACCTTGCACGTGTTGCACACGGACTGGTGATTGACCGCCACCGACGCCAGCAGGTCGAACGAGCCTGGCAGGAGTCAGCCGCCTCACTGGCCGATGATTGCGCACCTTCGGCAGAAGATGAAGTGGCCGTTATTGACGCCCTGGCGCGCATTGATGCCCTGCTCGATAATCTCCCAGCCAGAACGCGGCTGGTATTTCTGATGTCCCGGCTGGAAGGGCTTGGCTATAACGATATTGCCGCGCAATTGGGCGTTTCCCGCAGTACCGTGCAGAAAGACCTGACGCTGGCACTGCGCCACTGTTACCGCATTCTTATGGGCTAGGCCCTTACCCTATGAGCACAACGGCTGCGATTCCCAAGCAAATTCTCGACCAGGCTTTTCACTGGAGCGTGGTGCTGGGCGATGAAGAGGCTACCGCCGAAGACAAACAAGGCTTCGAACAATGGTTGCAGGCCGATGCGCTTAACCGTGTTGCCTGGCAGCGCGTACAGGCCGTAGAAGACGAGTTCAGTGCCGCCCGCTCCAGCACTATCCGCTCAAACAGCGCTCAAGCCCGTAGCCAGCTCCTGCAAAAACTGGCCAAGCAGCGTTTGCGTACGCGCCGCGCCAAGCTCGGTGGTCTTTTGTCTCTGCTGTTGATTGGTGTACTCACGCTACCCTTTTGGCGCGGCCAGTGGCAAGGCGACTACCGCACTGGTGCCAGTGAACAGCAGCACATTACGCTGCAAGGTGGTGCCGAACTGTATCTGAACAGTCGTACCGCGCTGGATATCCGTTATACCGCCAATGGGACGAGCCTTCATGTCTACCGAGGCCAGATTCTGGTTGATTCTGCCGCCGCAGACACCCGCCACAAACCCACAGTGATCACCGACGATGGCCGCTTTACCCCCGTCGGTACACGCTTTGCCGTTCGCAAACTGCCCGACAGCAGCGAGCTTGCCGTGACAGCGGGTAAGGTCAATGTTCACAGTGGTAGCAGCAGTACCACTGCACATGCACACGACAGCCTGCGTATCGCCAATGGCCAGATCATTGCGCAAAGCGGCAACGGCCTGACGCCCGGCGGCTGGGTTGATCACGTCATTGAAGCCAATAATGCCCGCCTGGGCGATGTTCTCGACGCCCTCGCGCGTCACCGTCGCGGTTGGCTGCACTACGATGCCGACGTTGCAGAACTCAGAGTCAACGGCGTCTTTTATATCGACGACACCGATAAAGCGTTGTCGTCGCTGGCCAACACCCTGCCTATTCAAATAGAGACCACTAGCGGCTGGTGGGTGAGGGTAAGGTCGCAATAAGAAAAATTTTTTTACTCTCCCGGCTCTGTCGTTCGGCTTAAGAAGGTAACAACACGAACAACGTGTTAACTGATGTAAGGAACCTTCATGCCTCACTATTTTCACTTAAAGCCGCTTTTCACTGCGCTGACAGTCGCCCTGCTGAGCACCAGCGCCCTGCCCGCTTTGGCGCAGAATACCAATGCTGCACCTGCCGCCGAGCAGCAGCAACATCGCATTGAACTACCCGCCGGGTCACTCGCAACATCGCTCAATACCCTGGCCCGACAAACCGGCATTACGTTGTCAGCCGACCCGACACTGGTCGACCTCCATCTGGCCCCGGCTCTGTCCGGTGATTACACAGTTCAACAGGCACTGAATTTATTGCTGGCCGACACTGGGCTGTCTGTCACGCGCTCAATTGATGGGGGTTATTCCATTGTCGAACCCCAGTCCCGGGCGCAGACTTTACCGCCGGTGAAAGTGTCGGCAGATACATTGGGGGCAACAACAGAAGGCACGGGCTCCTATACAACCGGGGTTATGCCTACTGCAACGAGACTAAACCTTTCTATACTTGAAACACCTCAGTCAGTGAGTGTTATTACGACACAACAAATAGTGGACAGAAATGCAAAATCCCTGAAAGAGACGCTCGATTACGCTCCAGGTATATCAGTGACTCAGGGGTTAACAAGTAATCGCTGGCGATATCTATCCAGAGGCCAAACAATTGATAGCATTCAGTACGATGGCCTGTCATCGAGTCTTCACTATTACTCTAGAGATACCGCCAACCAAGAAAATACAGCGATGTACGATCGCGTTGAAATACTCAAGGGTGCTGCAGGCCTTACAGACGGGTCAGGAAATCCATCAGGTGTCATTAACTTAGTCAGAAAGCGGCCAACAGACGCATTGGAAGGAAATTATTCTGCTGGCGCATCATCTTTTGAAAATGCATCTGGGGATATCGATATTTCTGTCCCCATGAATGAAAGCTGGGGTAGCCGTTTCGTAGTGTCTGCAAATGGAGGCGATGGCTATCGTGATTATAATAGTGATCAGGACTTCCTTGGATATGCGATAGTAGAGGGTGAGATCACGAAAAACACCACCGTCAGTTTGGCATATAGCTACCAGAATTCTGAAGAGGATGGTTTCGATTGGGCAGGATTGCCTACCAAGCCAGATGGTAGCTTTTACAATTTCGACTCAGGTGACTATCTGGGCAGTGACTGGGCAAGAAATGATAGAACAACTCACCAAGTATATGCTGACATTGAAACGCGGCTGCAAAATGATTGGGTCTTAAAGGTGTCAGCAAGGACTTTATCCGCTGATGCTGACTTTATCGCCTCGCTCACAATTTATTCAAGCGATGACCTTGTTAAGTATGACGGCAATTTTGATTACGATTACGACGCCCGTTCAAGTGAAATTAATCTATCTGGCCCCTTGCAACTTTTTGGCAGAACGCATGATATCGCGATGGGAGTTTCATATAACGACTATGAGTTCACTACGTCAGGAGGGTATGTCAGCACGTACACGATAGACCCTCTAACGTGGGATCCAGAATCAGTATCTCTTGCGAACTCGACATCTGCAACGGCAAGCACACAAGAGCAGAACGAAAAAGGCATCTACTTTTCAGGCAATTTTGAGCTGACAGACAGGCTTAATCTTGTCACTGGCGCACGGGTCGCTTGGTACGACTATAACGCATCAGGAACGGATTACTCAAATGATGCTGAACCCATTCCTTATGTTGGACTTGTATATAAAATAAATAGTGATACAAGTGTTTATGCCAGTTATACAACAACCTTTATGACTCAAACACAATTTGATATTGATGGCGATCTATTGGATCCGCTGGAAGGTATTAATTACGAAACTGGCATTAAAAAAGAGTTCTTTGATGGCAATTTAAACGGGGGCATCGCCTTGTTTCAGTCCGATCAGGAAAATATTGGGTCAGCTATTGATGGCCTGACCTATTGTCACCCCAGCTCCTCCCGCTGCTACAAAGCTGAAGACCTTGTAAGAACGCGCGGTATCGAATTCGAGGTGTCAGGCGCACTGACGGAAAAATGGAATATTGGCACAGGTTACACCTACGCTAACTCGGAATATGGAAGCGGTGATAGCAAAGGTGAGCGATACAACGGCGATGAATATCCAGAGCATATATTCAAAATAACATCTTCTTACGATATCAATGACCGCTTTACAATCGGTGGCGCAGCAAGGTGGCTGAGTGATTTATCAGTTAAATCTGATAGCCATGAAATACGGCAACCTTCTTATGGCGTCGTTGATATGATGGCCCGCTATAATTTTACGAAATTTACTGATCTTCAAATTAATATTGATAATCTGTTTAGTAAAGAATATTACTCGGCCATTGAAGTTCCTTCTTATGGGAACTACATTGGCGCGCCGCGTAAGGTTTCGTTAACGCTAACACATCAATTCCGGTAGAAGAAAAGCGAAAAACAGACAGGGACAATGTTAGGTTGATTCCCAATCCCGATAATTCACAGCCTGATCGCCTTGGCGGTCAGGCTGTCGCACCGACGTTATAAATGCAACACAGCATCCATGCTCGCATACTGACAATTAAAATATCCGCTTTCCGCTGCGGTAAAAAATAGTGCCGTTTAGAACTTCACGCCAGTATAAAAACTTAAGCCTCATTTCTTTGTTCTTTGTTCTTTGTCCCTCATTTCAAAAGCGCAAGGTCAGGGCTTAAGTTAACGCCTTTACTTATTTAGCGGCATCCAGGGTCTTGAGTTTATTTTTGTAAGCGAGGAGTTTTTGGTCGGCTGTGCATAACCGAGCGCCTTAATCCGCACCTAATTCCGCTTTGCCCTCGGTGATGATTTCCTTATGGCTACGGGCAGCCCCAGCCTATTTGCTATTCATCCCTTAACCAGCATAAAATGCGAATCTTTCTCATTTATTTGATACAGCTATTCTTTCAGGGGAGTCCGCCGTGTCTGGCAGTGATATTGCCGAAACGCCTGATCTGCACAACCTTTACAGCAATCACCACGGTTGGCTGCATGGCTGGCTACGCAAAAAGCTCAACTGTACCGAGCGTGCTGCGGACCTGATGCAGGATACTTTTTTACGCCTGCTGGTACAGGAAGACATACAGCCGCTCAAGCAGCCCCGCGCCTATCTGCTCACAGTTGCCAGACGTGTTCTGATTGATCATTGGCGCCGCGAGCGTGTCGAGCAGGCCTATCTGGAAGCACTCGCACAAGTTCCCGAGCAGTTCGCGCCTGGCCCGGAAGAACAACACCTGATGTTGGAAACCCTGCTGGAGATAGACCGCCGCTTGGCCGGTTTGCCGGTGATAGTCAAGCGCACATTCCTGATGGCCCAACTCGGTGGGCTCAAACAACAGGCGATTGCCGATGAACTGGACATTTCTCTCAGCACCGTCAAGCGCCACCTCATTCGCGCCTATTCCCAATGCTACTTTGCTCTGGCTGCGGAGGACTGACTAGTAGTGGAGTCCATTTCTGGCCCGTTTTCCAATGATGCTTTAGCTGCTCCCGACATTCCGCCGACGGTGGCGCGCCGCGCGGTGCAGTGGATTCTGGAACTGCAGACCAGCGACGACCCTGCCACAACCGCCAATGCAATACGTAGCTGGTGTGCCCAGCACCCCGATCACCAACGTGCCTGGGCGCACGTCGAGCAACTCAATCAGCGCTTCGATCTGCTGGCCGATCCGGAGCGTGCCGGGCTGGCCCAAAAAGCTCTGACTGCCAGCGGCCTATCACGCCGCCATGCGCTAAAAACACTCTCTCTGTTACTGGTCGCCGGCGCTGCCGGTTACGGAGCCAAAGAGGGCGGCCTCTTCAACCGCTGGCAGGCGGATCACTACACCGCCGTCGGCGAACAGCGCACGATCACTCTGGCCAGTGGTACTGAAATCATACTGAACAGCGCCAGCGCTATTGAGCTAGAAACCATTCAACTCGACGCCATTCAGACAGGCAACAGCCAACAGGCACAGCGCATCCACCTGCTTAAGGGCGAAATTTATATTTCCAGCGGCCCTCGGCAAACCGCTCCTCTGGTCGTACAAACCACTCAGGGCAGCGTCCGCCCACTGGGCACTCGCTTTGCCCTGCGGCAGTTAGGCGAGGCGTGTCGGCTTGCGGTGTATGCAGGGCAAGTGGAACTCAGCCCCCGGCAAAGTGACCAACGCTGCCTGCTCAACCCCGGCGAGACTACCCTATTCAGCGCAACCGGCTGGTCACCCTTCAACACAGTACAGCCTGATGAAGCCGCCTGGACCGAAGGCGTTATTGTCGTGCGCGCCATGCCCCTGGAACAGTTTATCGCCGAACTCAGCCGCTATCGCCCCGGCATTCTGCGAGTCGATCCGGCCGTGGCACAGCTCACCGTATCCGGCACTTACCCGGTAATAAAAACCGATCAGGTACTGCACACGCTAGCTGCGGCCCTGCCCATCAAACTGCACAGCGTCACCCGCTACTGGGTGACAGTGGTGCCCGCCTGACGCCGTTATATTTTTCATAAATCGAAAAATTGTTGAGCTATTTTACGTACTCGCCCGACAACAAGAGTAAGCAGCATCATTACTTACTTGTTGAAAGGAATCCGTAAATGCCACACGCCTTATCCCCACCACCCATTCACCTCCGGAGACTGAAACACAAGTTGCTCACCCTCAGCCTGGCGACCCTCCCCATCGCCCTGCCCAATGCACTCTATGCGCCGCTGGCGACGGCACAAACACAGCAACAACCGTTTGAGATTCCCGCCGGTTCACTGGAGCAGGCCCTGAACACACTGGGCAGACAATCCGGTATTGTGCTGATGTTTTCCAGCGAGCTGGTCAACGGCTTAAGCAGCAGCGGACTCAACGCATTGCTTACCCCGGGCGAAGCACTGCAACAATTACTGGACGGAACAGGCCTGATAGCGACACCCCAAAGTGGCGGCGGTTACAGTATTGTCGCAGTGCAAAGTGCCACAGCTCTGCCGCCGGTGAAAGTGTCTGGCGATGCGATTAACACCACGACTGAGGGCACCGGCGCGTACAGTACGGGAGCTGTGAGCGTAACTAAGGGAAACCAAAGTCTGAAAAACACACCACAGGCTATTTCTGTCGTCTCCCACCTGCAGATCGAGGAGCAGAACCTTTTCGATATCAATCAAGCCTTGTCAGAGACTCCTGGTATCACTGTGGAACAGTATTACGGTGAGGGGACTAGAATATTCTCCCGTGGTTTTCGTGTCACTAGTTTCCGTACCGACGGCGGATCACCGACCAGTCAAGCTGGCAGAAGTTACACCTATCTTTCCGATCTCACGGCGTACGATCATGTTGAGGTTCTACGCGGCTCTGATGCCCTTTTTACAGGCTCGGGCAGCCCGGGTGGAAGCGTAAACCTAGTACGTAAACGACCTACTGCTGAGGCACAGACCAAAGTCGGCGTGAGACTGGGAAGCTGGGATAATTACCGAGTCGAAGCTGATTACAGTAACTCGTTGAACAGTTGGCTGCGTGGCCGTATCGCGGTTTCTTATAATGACCGTGAGTATTTTTATGATCGCGCCGAATCTGAAAAAAAGGTTATCTATGCTGTTCTTGAAGGCGACCTGGGAGAAAAGACTGTTCTAACCTTCGGTGGCAGCTACGAGGATTCCGGTTCAAAACCTTGGCAAGGTGGCGGCATTCCACGCTATCTCGATGGTAGCCGAATAGACCCATCCCGCAGCACCAGTTACGTATTCGACTGGAACGATAGGACCAGCACCACCACCGAAATGTTCGCAAAACTTGAGCACCAACTGAACAGCAACTGGACCGTGAATCTTAATAGCAGCTATAGAACGCAGAAAACGAATGCGCTGGTCGGAATTGCCGGATTCGGCACTGATTGGGTTGATCCAGATTCAGGCATAGCCACAGGAATACTCAATTTTTGGAATGTCGCAGTTGAACATGAGCAGTACGCCATTGATGGCTATATTACCGGCAGCCTTTATGGTTTTAACAGAGCTCATAATATTACTGCGGGCTTGGACGTACAGAGTCTTGATCTGTGCTGGTCTGGAGCGAATAGCTTTGGTATCGGCGATGTCGATATCATCAACGTTGATCCCAAAGACTACCCGAGACCCGATGTTACACGGATTACATCCTGCAACATGTCCACAAATCATTTTCAGGATGAACGGAAAACAGGCGCCTATTTCTCTGGCCGATTCGAACTTACCGATAAAATGCATGTATTGCTGGGGGGGCGTCTCAGCAATATTGAAGGCAATATAGACGCAGACAAACACGAACTGACACCCTACTACGGGTTTACCTATCGTTTCACCGACAGCACCTCAGCCTATGGCAGCGTTGCAGAGATATTCGAATCGCAAGCATCCTATCAGGGCACCGACGGATCCTCGCTAAAGCCGGTGACCGGAACCACCTATGAAATCGGTGTGAAAAGTGAGCTGTACGGTGGGCTGGTGAATGCATCTTTTTCCCTCTATCGACTGGAGCACGAAGGCCAGGCGCTGCAAATACCTGGCACAATTTCTCCCTGCTGTTATCAAGCGGACGGCCTTGTTGAAAGTGAAGGAGTAGATATGGAAATCAGCGGCGAGATATTGCCCGACTGGAATCTCACAGCGGGGTATACCTACAACCGGCTCGTTTACAAAAATGGGGTAACCGATTTTTCCTCTGAGCCGCCTAAGCATATGTTGAAACTGTGGAGTTCCTATCGGTTAGCGGGCGACTGGCAACAGTGGAAAGTGGGTGGAGGGATCAAATCTCAAAGTGAATTCAAATCGGATGGCTACGACCTGTACGGCTATACGCTTCTGGACGGCTTTGTCGAATACAACCTTAACAAGCAAATAGCCTTATCACTGAACTTGAATAACCTGCTGGACGAAACTTACTACCATACTAACGGTTGGTACGGTGAACCTCGAAACGTCACTCTCGGTATTCGCGGAACTTTCTGACGCGAAAGACTGAGAAAATCGAGAAAGCAAGGGCGGGTCACGATGCCCCTCAATTAAACTGGTCATCCCCGCCCGGCCACTCCAACGTTACACTACAGCACGACTCAATTTCCTCGCAAAAAAATCCTTACCTGGCAGCGCGTCCCTACGCCACTTCTCGTGAATCCCATAAAAACCAGCCGCACTAATCCCCCCGCTTAAACCGATTTGCTTTTGACTCGCTAATCGACATAGAATGCGATTAATTCTCATTAGTTTTTTGTCGCTTATTGTACAGGGGGAGCGGTTCTTGTCAGACGCAGCCCAGCCATCAGATATCAACAGCCTTGAGCGAATCAACAGTCTCTACAGCGACCATCACGGCTGGCTTCGCGGCTGGTTGCTCAAACACCTCCGCTGTTCAGAGACTGCTGTCGATCTGGCGCAGGATACCTTCGTCAAGGTAATGTTGAAGCGCCGAGCTGACCGGGATTTTGTGATTGATTATCCCCGCCGGTACCTGCGTATGGTCGCCAACAGTCTGATGGTGGATCACTTTCGCCGCCGCGCTGTTGAACAGGCCTACCTGGAGGCGCTAGCATTGCTGCCGGAACCGGCCACCATCAGCACCGAGGAGCGGGAGATTATTCTGCAAACCCTGCAACAACTGGATAAGCTGCTGGACAGCCTGCCCCCAGCCATGCGCCAGGCCTTTTTACTCTCTCGGGTGGATGGTCTCACCTATCCGCAAATTGCCGAACAACTCGGCGTCTCCCTGCGTACCGTCAAGCGCTACATGCAACAGGCGTTTATCCAGTGTCTCGATCTGATGCTTTAAGTCCCAACCGTCAGACCCTGCTGCGAGAAGCGGCGGACTGGCTGGTACGCCTGGACGGTGGCGAGCTGAGCCCCACCGAGCAACAGGCCCTGCACAGCTGGCATCAGAGCAGCCCCGAACACCAACGCGTCTGGCAGGCGGCCTGTGAATTGAACCGTCAATTTCATCGGGTACCCGGCAACCTGGCTAAACCGGTACTGGGCCGTGATCGCCTCAGCCGCCGCACCGTATTGAAATCATTGGCCGGTGCCGGTCTGCTATTACCACTGGGCTGGACGGTGGCACGACACCGACCCTGGCAACCCTGGATGGCGGATTACCGCAGCGCCATCGGCGAACAACGCTCACTGACCCTGGCCGATGGCAGCGAACTAACCCTGAACACCGATTCCGCGCTGGATGTGCGTTTTGACAGCCAGCAGCGCCTGATTCATCTGTTTGACGGCGAAATCTTTATCCGCACCGGCAAAGATCCACACCGCCCCTTCTCTGTTGCGACTGACCAAGGCATTGTTCGCGCGTTGGGCACTGAGTTCAGTGTGCGTTGTCTGCCCGGTGCTACCCAGGTCAGCGTTGTCAAATCTGCGGTGATGATCTCCCCTCAATCCGGTACAAGCCCACTACGGCTGGAGGCGGGCCAGCAGTGCCGATTTACTCCCAACCACATCGAAGCTATTCATGATCTTTCAACAGACAGCCTCGCCTGGCAGCGCAGTGAATTGATTGTCGATAACTGGCCACTGGGTATTTTCATTAAAGAACTGGCTCGTTATCGTCCCGGTATTTTGCGCTGCGACGGCACAGTTGCCGGGTTGAAAGTCTCCGGCGTATTCCAGACCCACAACACCAACCAGGCACTGGAAGTGCTGGAGCAAATGCTCAACGTGAAAATCACCCGATTTACGGATTACTGGGTATCGGTAGGCTGACAAAATAAGAAGCTGCCATAAAAAACTGAAAAAGCCTGTCCACTTTTTCACTCTCCCCTCGACTAGTAAACAAATCCGCATTGAAATCAACGTCGAGGAACCCACATGCCAAGCGCAGTAACCCACGCCCATGCTATTAGCAATACATTCCGCCCCTCCCTGCTTGCCTTTGCTATTGCCTCCGTCTGCCTCAACACAGGGTTGATGGTGCAACCAACACTGGCAGCGGACAATCCCGCTACCGCCCAAACAGAAACTGCGAAACAGCAGTTCGATATTGCGCCAGGCTCAATGAAAAACGTACTGAAACAATTTGCCAGCACGGCGGGGATTACGCTTTCCTTTGATCCTGCGCAGGTAGAAGGATTAAAAAGCAATGGCATTCGGGGAAGCTATTCCACTGATGAAGCCCTGCAAATGTTGCTGCAGGGGACCAGTCTGCATGCGAGCCGCACAGCCAGCGGCGGGTATTTGGTGTCGAACCCTAAAAGTACAGTTACGACATTACCACCAGTAAAAATATCTGACTCTGCTATACAGGATGGCAGTGCAGAAGCCGGGTATGTGTCAAAAGAAGTTTCGCAAGTTGGCCCTTGGCAGGGACGGAAGCTGCAAGATACACCGTATTCGATTAACGTAGTGCCAAGAGAACTTATTGAAAACCTTCAGGCTACCAGCACCGATCAAGTCTTTAAAATCAATCCCGTAGTACAAATGAGCTGGCCTCAAGCTCAGAACGACCGACCGATTATTTTCCTAAGAGGCTTTGAACGGGATACCTTTTCTCGCGATGGAGTCAGCCGCCAGCCATTTAACATTGCTGAAGGGACGGCAATGGAAGATGTTGAACGAATTGAAGTATTAACCGGTTTATCAGGGTTTTTATACGGCGCCGGCCATGTGGGTGGAGTCGTCAACTTTGTCACCAAACGTCCTACCGAACAGCGTCTGAATTCCATTACTTTCGGCAATACCAGTGGAGAAAATTATTATATCCATGGTGATTTTGGTGGCCAGTTTGATGAGGCTGGCCGTTTTGGATATCGAATCAACGCCGTAACTCAGGACGGTAATACTTATGTAGATCATCAAAATTTAGAACGCACTTTTTTTAGCGCCGCTTTTGATTGGCAGATTGCAGAAAATCTCAACATCGACATTAATGCATCAAAACGCGACTATCTGCTTGAAGGGCGACAGGCAACATGGCGCATTGGAGGAACTGAGCGTCCCGATGCTGACGACATTAATCCAGAAAAAAACTGGGGGCAAAAATGGTCGTCTCAAGAAACGGAAGCTGAGCGCTTTGGTATGAATCTAAACTGGCACATCAGCGATGCCATCAGCCTGAGAGCCGGGTATCTAGATGAAAGCTCTGTGGCTAGAAACAATACACCGATAAATATTCTCACCTCTGAAAACACATATACCCAAATTGTTGTTGCGGCACATGACGCCCCCCGGGAAATTGAGGGCAAGGGCATGTATGTTTTTACCGATTATAGATTTGCTACCGGAACTGTAGAACATCAAATAACGATAGGCTTCCAACAGAACGAAAGTATTTGGCATATACCCCCTGATGAAGAGGATAATATCGCAGAATATACAAACTTATCTCTGGATAACCCGACTTATTTTGCTATGCCTGACTTTCCCTCTATTGGCCAGGGACAGACCTATTCGAGGTGGGATCAGGAAACCCAGACGATTTCTTTAGGTGATGATATTACCTTCAATGATCAGTGGTCTGCTCTTATCGGTATAAGCCAAGGGAAAATTGACTATAAAGATTACAACGTTAGCGGTGTAGAGATCGGTAGCTATAGCGAAGATGAAATTACTCCCACACTATCGCTAATCTACAAACCCCATTCGAATATCACCACCTATATCAGCTACATGGAAAGTCTCGAGCAGGGAGGCATGGCAGAAACCACCTATGAGGAAGACACACTCTATAATGTGATTAACGGTGGCGAAGTGATGGATCCTCTTGTCAGCGAACAGATTGAAGTAGGCGTTAAGGCTTCTATTGGTCAAGTTCTGTTAACTAGCGCCCTATTCGAAATAGACCGCCCATTTGAATATTATCAAGTTATTAATTCTTCAGAGGCCGAGTTTGTGCAGGATGGACGTCAAGTTCATAGAGGAATTGAGCTGACAGCCACCGGAAAGCTCTCTGATAACTTGAGTATTATTGGTGGTATAACGCTTCTCGATGCACAGATTAAGAAAAACAAACAGACTCCTTCACTCGAAGGGAAAACCCCACACGATGTTTCAGAAGAAATGTACAAAATCTATATGGAGTATACCGTACCCTCTGTACACGGATTAACCCTTAATGGAGGGCTAACCCATATCGGTGATTTTTATGGTGACGACCTCAATACAGATAATATTGACGGCTATACTCTGGCCGATGCAGGATTTCGCTATGTTTTTGGCATTGGAGAAAAACCAGTCACATTCCGCTTTAATGTAAATAATCTTACTGATGAAAAGTATTGGGCGAACCGTTGGTTTATCGGTGATGGACGCACTGTTAGCGCGTCTATAAATGCTCAATTTTAATACTAAGCGGAGTCGTAAGTAACGTAATTACGAACCCGCTTTCCCAGTTCAATTTCACGCTTGTTTTTGCCGCTTTTAATTCACGGCAATTACTTATGTTCAACAATTAAGTTTCGCTCTATGACTATACGAAGTACCTTGGTTTTAATTCATCGTTACGTTGGTTTGGTCATGGCGGGGTTTCTCATCATCGCAGGACTTACCGGCAGTTTATTGGTGTGGTACGACGAGCTAGATGCGTGGATCAATCAGGACATGATGAGAGTGGAACCTCCCATACCAGGGGCAAACCCTATTCCGCCAATTGATTTGCGCCATCGAATCGCAGAAAAGTTCCCGCAATCCATGTTCAACTATACACGTTTATATTTTTCTGATGTAAACGAAGCTGCTGTGTTTTATCCACGCACTGTGTCTGGCTCGGATATGAAGTTGGATTTCGATCAGGTGTTCGTCAACCCCTATACTGGGGATATTCTCGGCTCCCGTACTCGAGGTGATATCACCGAGGGAGTGACGAACCTGATGCCTTTTATTTACCGTCTTCACTATGCGTTAGCATTGGGCACTATTGGTACTTATACCTTTGGCATTATTGCGTTGTTATGGACTCTGGATTGCTTTGTCGGAGCCTACCTGACTTTCCCCCGGCGCAAACGCAATAAGAAAAGATACTCTAACTCCAATAGCTGGCTACAACGCTGGTGGCCAGCGTGGAAAGTGCGCTGGAGTGGTGGTAGTTACAAAGTTAATTTTGATTTACATGTGGCCGGTGGCTTATGGCCATGGGTGCTCCTGTTTATTCTGGCTTGGAGCAGCGTGGCTTTTAATTTATACGGCGAAGTCTATCGGCCGGTTACCTCGGCTGTATTTGAAATGCAGGAAAGACCTTACGACCTTCCAAATGTGGCTGAGCCTAGTGAACAACCCTCACTGGGCTGGCAGCAGGGTTATGCATTAGCCCAACAACGAATGGCAGATTTGGCTGAAACAAAAGGTTTTGAGGTGATTCGCGACGACCGTCTCTACTACAGCCCGGAAAAGAATTTTTTTCGTTATGTCGTCAAAACTGACCGGGATGTTGGTGAACAATACGGTACAACCGCAGTTTTTATTGACGCCACCAGCGGGGAGTTAGTAGCCAGCTTCATTCCCTCCGGTGAAGCTGTGGGCGATACCATAACCCAGTGGCTCTATTATCTGCATATGGCCCAAGTGTGGGGATTCCCGTTTCGAGTGTTAATGACTGTTGTTGGGCTGGCTGTTGCCATACTAAGCGTGACCGGGGTAGTTATCTGGTGGCGCAAACGCCAGGCACGGCGAGCCAATGTACACCGCAAACAATCGGTTGCGAGCAAACAAAATTCTGACATTCGAGTGCCTGCATCGAATAGCTTTCGTGAACGTACCTGATTTTAAGAGATCAATGCACCAAACCCCTCATGTTGGCGAGACAACTCTTCCTAGCCAATCCTATTTTACTTTGGGGTCCTAGAGCCATAGCCGCCAGAAATCGCATAGACCTCTGCAGGCCACGGTTGGCGAGGCCTCCCAGGCACCCCTACTTTTTAGAACTTCATCAACGGCTGGAGTATCTCCTCGATATTGATCATATTTTCACCACGCAGGAAGTTGTAGGTGCCATTTAGGTTAACGTTAATCCAGGCTACAGGAGAAACCTGCTTGATTAATGCCACCATCTCATGATCGAACTGCTCCGTAAAATGCTCCAGCAACCTGGAGAGTATAAGGGTATTAAAATAGATGATGGTATTCGTGAGTAGGCGAGCGCACTCGTTCCATAACGCTATTTCCTCATCTGCGCCACCCCGGAAGCGATTGCCATTCACGGAGGCAACAGCTCGGCGCAACTGGTGGTAAGCTTCACCCCGATTCAAGGCTCTTTGTACATAACTGCGTAAGCTCTTGTCATCGATATACTGTAAAACATAAAGGCATTTTATAAGGCGATCGTATTCGGTGATACCTCGTAAGTAGGGGTGAGTTTTTTTGTGCATGGATAATTTTCGGACGATAGTTGATTGCGTCGTAGATTTTTGCTGAAGTGAAATTACTATATGTTGGATAGTATCCCAGTCATCGTTTATCAATGTATAGTTGATAGGCTTTTTTAGGGAAAGCGATATGGCACCTGAGTTTTCCTTTACGGTAAACAAGCTGTCTATCACCCGGCTAAACTGAGCATATCGTGGTGCGAAGGTATATCCGAATAAATCCAGCAAGGCAAAATTGACGTGATTTGTTCCGTGGGTATCTGTTGACAGGATATCGGGCTGAATATTCGATGTATTGTTGTACAACAAATCGAAGATGTAATGGGACTCGTGCTCGTTGGCGCCAATCACCTGTGCTTTAATGGGGACGTGGTTGGCAACGAGCGTAATTGCGGAGACACCTTTGTCCGTGCCAAAATATTTTGACGAATATCGTGTTTTAAACGTTGTCAGTCGAGATTCAAATTTTTGCCCATCGGCACTGGCATGAATTATATTTTCCTGCAGAGAATAGTGTTTAAAGATTGGCAAATTTACTTTTGCATTGCTAATGCGATCATTCGCACTACTAAGTGTCTCAAGACGCAGGTGATTGGCTTGAATCAGATTAAGTCGATCGTACTGACAGTCAGATATCTGCGACATTTTATAGAGACCGTAGTTAGTTCCATTGGCTATACAGGCCGCTATCAGGTGCTGAGCCGTCGTCAAATCTATGGTCTGTTTCCTGCTGATGTGTTGAAGATCCGATAGAAACAGAGTCTCCTGGTGGACAAGACGTAAAACATCTGCGATATGTGTGGAGGGTAGTTTCTCAAAAAACGGGTTATTGACTAGATTCTGCTTTCCTTTGTACGGCAAACGCCAAACACGTTTGCCTTCACGGTGAAGCATAATGACATCACTGTTATCGGAAGACTCAATTTTTTCACCTACCTGGGCGAGTCGTCTATTTAATTGATCTCTTAAATCGTCCAGCAAAGTATTGACTGGAGCTTGAACTCGGCTTATTCCAGAATCCTGAATTAACTCATCTCTGTTTTCCCACTGACTGTCTGAAAGTAGATCCTGTCCAATATCCCTGTATTTCTCGGTATTATCGACATAAATTCTGTGATTTTCTATTTTCTGCCAAAGAAGTAAATAGATCATTACCTCGTAGCGCTTTTGGTGAACCGTTTCGCCCGTTTCAATGTATGGGAGTGATTTCGAAGGAATAATTCTCCGATCCACGGGAATTGGAAAATTATTTAATTGGAGGTGTTGCTTGATATTGGCGATATGCGCGAGTAGTCCGGGAGACATATCTGCGCTGAAAAAGGATAGGTGTATAAACAGAGGTCTTATTGCGAAAGAAATTTCATTATACTTTTCATCGAAGAACTGCCAGATGTAGTCATCATCTGATTTTTTTTGATTTTGCAAATGCCGGCACACTGATTCGAATTCGGTTAAACGAATCATTGCAAATACTTTCTTCCTAATGATGCCAAAAGGTATGTCGTCGGAAATCTCCGGATCAATGAATAGAGCTAAAACCTTACCAGCATTGGTAACGTTTGATTCTGAATTCCTCCAGTCATGATAGGCAGATTCTTTCGCGTACTCTCTGGATTTTTCGGAAAACTTCCGGCAGTGATAGATAAACGCATCGCAAAGGTTTTCATTGATCTCGATAATACGTTCTTGTAGATAGCAAATCATATAAAGCATTGACGTCGTGTTATGAAATCGTCGCAATTTCGTTACAGTATAATAGTCTACAAGACTCGCATAATGGGCAACATTATGCTTTGAAATACCAAGAGATTGAATGAGTCGTTGGATGTCATCAAGATAGGGGCTGATGAGCTCACAGGCTTCGATCTCTTTTTGCATCTCAGACAATGAAAAATCCCTGGCACGACGTTTCAATATTGCCAGCGTCGTCTCGGAATTCACTTTAAGTAAATTCAACAGAAATTCAGTAAAAGACTTCGGAGAGTTGTCATCGATAATAGCAGCTAAACGGCGCCTTTCTTCCACAGTGGCCTGTGACACGACCCGCTGTAAATTACTATATTTCGGTACAACCACCTGATTGGCCGTCAGGAAGGCGATGAGCTCGTCAAAGATGTAGCGAGATTCGTTGGAAATTCTAGCAACGGCGGATGCCTTTATAGCTAAGACATCATTAAGTTGACTAACAGGTTGCGTAAATCCCGTCAGTGACAAAATGTCTTGGTAGAGTCAGCTTTTCTGAGATGACGTTAGGTTGCGCGGTCCTAGCGGGGCACGGAGAGAATGAGCTTGTAGAATGAATTGAAAGTCCTCTCGAATCTTCGCAAAATTGAGATTTAAAATTATGGGTTTCACTTTGAAATAACCCAGTAGCAGAATGAAATACGCTTTCAAATACTGCCCCCGGTATAGATCCAGTGCTTCCCTCTCGATATCGTTTAGCAGGAAAATGGCGCGTTTCTGCTCCAGGGTTAAGGTTGGTGGACCGTAAAGGTCTTGAACTTCGGCATCAAGTAGTATTCTGAGGCGTTTATTTCTAGATCGCATGTATGTCACCTAAAATGACATATAGTAGCGATTTAGACTAAAAAGTGATCTCTTGGGGAGTTTTTTTATAGTAGGGGTAGCTCAGAGGCCGCGCCAGCCGTGGTCTGCGGAGGACTATGCGATTTCTGGCGGCTATGGCTCTAGGACCCCAACTGGGTTGCAGTGCTCTCATTCGTCTCAGACTCTACAGGTTGCTCCAGGCGCTCTCGGGCCTGGCGTCGCCGAATATGGTCCACCGCCAGGTTACCCGCCATACGGTAGAGATAGGCGCGGGGATTATCAGGTAGCGCAGCGCTGGTGGTATTGGCCCGAATCCAGGTTTCCTGCACCACCTCCTCCGCCAAAGAAGGCGAGCCAGTACGCTGGCGGATATATTGCCTTAGCTCCTCGTAATAGGCTTCTACTGCCTGAGATAGCGATGTAAAAACGGGCTTTGTCATTGCGCACAACGTTGAATAGCGAACTCCAACCAAGCTTTTCGACGCACACCAATCGCTTCATTCAAGCCGAGGAAGATAGAGTTCGCAAATGAGAACTAATTGCATATTACGGCGCAAAAGGGAATTTGAGCAAGCTGATGGATGCAATTGAAACGATTCTTTCCACCAAAATTCGGATGGTAGGTAATATCGTAAGTCGTTCGGTCGATAACGAGAGTCTTCTCAACAGGCAGATCCGTAGAGATTGAATAGCCCTCCCGAGACGAGTCCTTGAGAATGTTATGATTTAAAAGCATCCACTTTTACATGAATTTGGACCGAACTTCGTGTTCAAGGAGATCGACATACACACTGGCAGGAGTTACTGCCATTGAGAACGGCGACAAAGTAGACCAGATGTTCGTCAGTTCTTGTTATCTAAGGCGGGGATTGGCCACCCCACCCCTGGCATGCAGTACAAACTCTTTAGCCTCATCAAGCAACTCATTTGTTGGTTGCCTCGACACTGGCAGTCCCCATGTATCGACAACTTGGTTTTGTCGTGGTCGCTCCCAGCTAGGCTAACGTGGAATTTCCTCTGAACTAATAGAGAGGCGTGCACCCTCTCTCCCCTTACGACACAGCTAGTGAACCCTCGGTATGGCAATTGGCTAATCATTAAAACTTCTATTCCCGCTATAAATGCGTATAATTC
The DNA here is from genome assembly GCF_056159445.1 of Pseudomaricurvus sp. ABR4_320. Taxonomy (NCBI): domain Bacteria; kingdom Pseudomonadati; phylum Pseudomonadota; class Gammaproteobacteria; order Cellvibrionales; family Cellvibrionaceae; genus Pseudomaricurvus; species Pseudomaricurvus sp. ABR4_320. The sequence goes on from NZ_JBSWVF010000024.1 coordinate 41,923, forward strand.
TCATTATCGAATAAGTAAGCAGCTCTCACCTGAATTCACGATCAAAATATAGATTACTTATTCAATTTAAGATCACACTTCATCTACAGGGACAACGGGTGTCGCCCTACCAAGCTACATACGTGGAACTCAATTTTTAGACATTTTATAAAAGTAACGACAAACGTCTTTTTCGTACGGAGAAACTAGATGCCAAGGAACCTTTTGCGCCTGCCAAATCGTAACGCGCTGGCTGTCGCCATAGCCGCGTACAGTCTTAATGGTCAGCTCAATGCTCAGGAAGCGGTCGACGCCGCCGGGGATTCTGTCGATGAAGAAGTCGTCGTTATTGGTCAGAAGTTTCAAAATTCTCTGCTGAACAGACTGCCCATCGACGCCGACGAGCTACCTTTTTCGCTCGACATTATCGATGAATCCAAACTTCATGAACGCGGTTATTTTAATCCACTCGATGCCCTGGAATCCGTACCCAACGTCACGCGCAGCAATACGCAGTATCTACCTACCGGAGGTTCCTATAGGATTCGAGGGCTATGGGCGACTGTATTGACCAACAACCGGCCAGAAAATGACAGCCGAGGAGCTGGCAGACGTGATAGCTCACAGATTGAACGATTCGAAGTGCTCAAAGGCCCTGTCTCCATCTTATTGGGGCCGGTTATTCCCGGCGGCGTTGTTAATCAGGTAACAAAGTCCCCTCATGCAGAAGACTCGGTGGAACTGATCGCTCGGGCGGGCAGCTTCGGCACCTATCGGTTTGAAGCGGATTTGAATGAAGGAGCGCTTTTCGACTCAGAGATATTCAGTGGTCGACTAACTCTGGCTTATGAGGATCAAGGCAATTCGCAAGACGAAGCAAATACGGAAACACAATCCATTCGTCCGGTGATTGAAGCCAATTTCAGTGATCGCACGAGAGCACAGTTATCCGTTGCCTATACCGAACGCGAAGGCACTCCGAGCTCCAGCTTCGCCGTCAATGAAGATGGCTCTATACCATCAAGCATTCACGATGACACCTATTTTGGCGTTACGTCTGACCAGGGTGGTGAGGACACCTATGTAGACGCAGAGTTTCAGCACGAATTTCTCGATGACCTCAAACTGGTGATTCGCGGTAGCCATCAGGAGACCGATTTCGACTATCAGGCGAGCCAGAATATTTACAACTATTACAACGGCAGAGGCTTTGGCCCAGATGATACCGTCGGCTACGTTTACTATTCCTCCGGCTATCGCGACACGGAAGTGAGCTACGGCGATGTGCAATTAATGGGGGGATTTGAAGCCTTTGGCCAACGTCAGGATTGGGTGGTTGGCACCTCTTGGCAAGAAACTAGTTTTGCCAGCTACTGGGCCTTTGGTGGCGTCCTTGGTCTTGTTGATATTAACGATATCCCTTCCGCCGTTTACGCCGTGCCAAATTACGATCTCGAACTCAATCCCTACCGGGATCGCGAAGATGAACTCCAGTCGATTTATGGAGAGGCCAGCCTGCGCCCACTGGAAGGTCTTACCGTAGTCGCTGGAATCCGTTATGACGATTACGAAGAGACCAACAACGCCACCGGTGAAACGGTGCCAACCGATGATACCACCTTCCGTCTGGGAGCAACCTACCAGTTAACCTCGGGATTAAACGCGTATTTGAGCTACGCCGAGAGCTTTATTCCGCAAGCGGGTACAACGCGCAGCGGGAACAACATCAAACCTGAAACCGCGGTCAACTATGAGCTCGGGCTAAAAGGGCACCTGTTTAACGAACGACTGCACGTAACTACCGCCATTTTCGATCTGACACGACAGAACGTTGCGACAACAGATCCCAACAATCTGCCGAGCGACCCGGCCTACGTTATCGCAAACGGCGAACAGGAACATAAAGGCTTTGAAATCAGCGCGGCAATAGGTATTACGCCGGATCTACATCTTGATCTTGCTTACGGTTATCTTGATGCTGAAATCACCAAAGTTATAGACGCCGATATTGGCCAGGATGTTGGAGACCCGGTTTCCATGGTGCCCGATGAAACTTACAGTGCTTACCTGTCTTACGAGCTACCCAAAGGCGCTCTCACCGGGTTGAAGTTGGGCCTTGGTGTAAGAGCCATTTCAGAACGCCCAGCGACCCGCTTCGAAATAGAGTACGATGGTTACACACTGGCAGATGCCATGGCCGCCTACCCTATTAATAATGCCCTCGACGTGCAGCTCAATATTCACAATTTGTTCGACGAGGAATATCTCGATACCGCGGGTTACTCGACCGGAACCCCAGGTGGCGGTCACCGATTTGGCAATCCAAGATCGGCTTTCGTCTCTTTGCGAGCGAGGTTTTAACCTCGCGACGACCGGAAACATAATATTATGGGGAATGACGGTAAAGCGTTTTACGACCAAGGTTTAGCGTGCGAGCGTGCCGGAGACATAACCGGCGCTTTCGACGCATTTCGACGTTCTGCCAAAGCCAATCCTCGTATCGCAGCGCCATTTGTGGGATTGTCTCGCTGCCTTATAAGAAACCACCAGCGCTCCCAGGCCATTCAATGTTTACAAAAGGCCGTTGCCTGTGAGCCGTCCAACCCCGCCCTCTACGTCTTGCTCGGAAACGCGTTGTTGCGCGACAGTCAGCTTGTAGATGCCCGTTCCAGTTTTGAACGGGCACTGACTCTTAAGCCATCATTTGTCGATGCTCTGGCGGGGCTCGCCAAAACGCTGGAAGACAGCGGCGACAAAGCGGGTGCGGCCAATACTTATCAAGCGCTGTTACAACAAGCGCCAGGTGATCCTGAAGGCCATGCCGGTCTGCTTAATGTGGCCGACGCCGACCTGCTTGATACCGCCATTGATCGAGCCAAACAGCAGATGGCTCGGGCTCCGGTAGCGGATCGGGCCTTGATTGGCTACGCCCTTGGCAAAGTTCTCGCGCGCCAGGGAGAACATCGCGCTGCCTTTAGCTATTGGCGTTCGGCCAATAGCGCCCGACGACAATTGGCCGGCGAATTCAACCGAGCAGAATTCGAGCGTCGTGTAGCGTCACTGATCTCGCTCTTCACCCCTGAATTTTACGACGCTCGACGGCACTGGAGACCGGCTGAGCAATCTCAGCAAGCGGTGTTCGTTGTCGGTTTACCACGCTCCGGGACCACCCTCACCGAGCAGATTCTGGCCAGCCACCCGGACATTCTCGGTGCAGGAGAATTGGATCTATTAACGGATCTGGCAACCGCAACTCCCGACCACCTGAATCGACCGGATCTTTCCTGGCCGGAAACCGCTCCGCATCTTTCCGAAACCCTGACTGCCACATTAGGCGAGGAGCACCTAACGCGTCTGCGGGCACTTGCCCGCGGGAACAGGGCCAATGCTATTGTGGATAAACAACCGCTAAATTTCTGGCATCTAGGCCTCATCGCCCTGACCCTTCCCCAGGCCAAAATCATCCATTGCCGCAGGGATCTACGCGATAATGGACTGTCTATATTTGCGGAAAACTTTATCCCGGAGCAACGCTGGGCCACCGACCTAGAGGACATTGCCGTTTACTGGCGGGGCTATAATCGATTGATGCGGCACTGGCAGGAAGCGACGTCATTGAGCATGCTGGACGTTGACTACGAAGCGACCATTGCAGATATCACCGATCAATCTGAACGACTGGCGCAACACCTCGATCTGGCATGGCATGAAAACATGATTCATTTTCATCAACACGACCGTCAGATACAAACTCCCTCTCGCTGGCAGGTACGCCAACCGCTCTATCGTAGCTCCTCAGGCCGCTGGCGACACTATGAAAATGAATTGCAGGCGCTCTGCCGAGCATTACCGGAGTCAGTAGGATAACTGTACGCAGACTCCCTACGGGATTTATTTGAAAATCCGCCGTCAGGGCGAAATTATATCCGGGATAATCTTGACCTTATCGCCAGAGAACCGTTTATTGCCCCCCGTCTTGAACTGGATGGGGCGCTACCATGGGGCGAACTAGGGTTTGGTGAATCATTCACGAAAACCCTATAGGCAATATTGCCCAAACATCAAAATAGCGGGCAATATTGCCCCTCGCGAGCTGAATCGGCTATTATATCCATAATGAAAGGAGGATGGTCATGATAGAAACTGCAAACGACCGTAAACCAGACACCGAAAAAGATGTCTTCAGCGCAGAATATGCCGGAGCAGGACTACGTTGGCTAGACACCCTACGACGCTCTGGAGAATGGGAACTATCGTTGAATGACGTGTCATCATTACTCGGTGGAATCTCGCCACGAACAGTCAAGTCGTGGTTCAAAAATGCTAATGCTAACGAAACACTCGAGTTGTCCCGCGATGTAATGGAGCGATTGTCCTTGCTGGCAGGAATCTATCAGTCTCTTGCCATCATCGGCCCAAAAGACGAAACAGGACAACGTTCTGTGGGGAACCGGTGGTTTTTAGAGCCAAATGAGAACGCTATTTTCCAGGGACAATCTATGAAGGAATACGCGATAAAAAATGGACGGATGGAAGCTCTTTACACAATTCGCCGTTACCTCGACAGAGCACGGGGGTGATGTCGTTGAAGTACATTGAACCTGGAGACAAGCACTATCGGGTTGTACATTCGATATACCCTCCAAAGAACGTTTTTGATACCGTCAGTGATGCCGATTCGTATCTCATCGCAGAGCTGGCAGGTGCAACAAGTGATCGCTTGCAGCGCTGGCGGGAATCCGTCGATATAAACGATGCAAGATTTGGAGAGGGCTGGGGCCCAGTAATGGCCTCATTTTGTTATGTTCGCGCCGGCAGATTCAACACCGATGATTATGGTTGCTACTATTCCGGAGACAGTGTGCACACGGCACTGAAAGAGTGGTCGTTCCATGCCGCTAAGGTTTGGAACGACTTTAACTACAGTGATACCTCTCACGCTGTCGTGAGGTGCTACACAGGAAAAATTAATCAACCACTGGTTGATGTTACGGCGAATACTCGCGTTCATGCACGAGAGACCTATGAGCACTCACAGAAACTAGGCATGAAGCTGTTTGGTCAAAAAGAATTTGGCGTCTACTACCGATCCGTTCGTCATTCAGAGGGCCATTGTTTCGGCTTGTACCGTCCACCCGCCACAACGAAAGTTCATCAGACTGGCCACTATACCGTTCTTTGGGATGGCGATAGATTTTCTCAATACGCAAAAATTAACCGCTTTGTTTCTCTATAATTCACGGGAAATTGATAAAGCATAATACATAAAAGTATGTTTCGTGTGGCACTTTCTATCAAGATGGGAAAAGTATCCGTACCGACAATCGTCAGGCGACTCAGTACAGAGAGCATACGAAACCAACTGTATTACGCATTCAGAACACTGGTCAGAGTGGTTCGAACATAGTTTTTTATTAGATTACATCACATCACAGATAATCAATTGCGGGAAACCATTCAGGCAGCAACTTGGAAAAGTGATGAATTGAACAACTTTCTGCAATAGATATTTTTTTTCTACAACAATGGGCGTATTCAGCAAGATATACTCGGCCAATAAGCGAAAATTGCCTAATGCAATCACGTGGTCGCTAATATGGTTATTCTCCGCAATGTTAACACAATGACCCGTGCACTGAGAAAAATCCGAAAAGACGGCTTTGAATTAACTCCAGAACTATTGTCTGTGCGATCTTCCGATCGTCACGAACACCTAGACTTGCGCGGTAATATGGAAGTCAACACCAACCGAAAACTGAAGGCTTGATATTGGCTGTAATTCAATCTCGAATAATTAGGAAAATATATTATGATTATTAATAGCTTATGATTTCAAAGTGTCCACTATTACATGGATTTAGGTTGGACCTATAAAATTACCTTTATCACAATCTTTCCGTCTCAGTATCCATTACGGACACTAGGCTTTAGCTGAGTCAGATCCTGGTTTTTTCTTACTTTTGCTTCTCTCCTCAGAGCGCTTTTGCGCCTCCATCCAATCGGTCAGCGACGACATCACGGTTTCCATGGTTCGCTGAGAAGATAGCTGTGCTTTCAATGCATCTCGCTGTTCGAGCAATGTTGTTCGTTCTTTTATGATGCCTTCCAGTTCACTCAGAGCATTGCTAGCAGATGACAGCTCCCTGGCAAGACGACTGTTGGCTGCCGTTTGATCTTCGATTCTGCCCGCCTGCTCTTGAAGCGTAACATTGGTCTGGCTGAGTGACTGCTCAAGCCGAGCCCGTTGTGATTGCTTTTGGCTGAGCTCGTCGGATAAATCTTGAATGCGATCGTCACGCCGACTTAACGTCTTTTCAAAGCGAATCCGCTCTTGCTTCCAACTGCCCCGCTCCTGCCCCAGCTGCGCCTGGAGCGCACCGATGGCTTCGCTGTTCTGGATTTTTAGGGCGTCAATCACTTCGGTGTGAGTGGTCTGTTGAGCCTTTAGCGTTTGGGTATGCTCCCTAGTCGCTTTATCCAACGCCGCTGTCCGTTGCTGAAACTGTTGTTCCAGAAGCTTCTTTTCCTGCAACAATTGGTGAACCTGATCTGACAAGACTTTTTCCGTTGCGGCGGCTTGCGTCATGGCATCGGTATGTATCGCTCGCTCTTGCTCCAACCGGCGCTCGACCGCCAACCGCCCTTCTTCACTAGCTAGTGCCTTTTGCTCCACTTCGGCCCCATACGCTCACATCAATGATGTTCAAGCAAGGCTGGTACGTCCTAAGGTCTGCCAACAAGCTCTGGCTCAACCTTATAAGCCGCTAAAACCTCATTGGCAATCACCTTTAACGATGTGATACTGGCAGAACTGACGTACCAGGTCTCAGCATCGACAAAAACCACTCTGTGATTTTTCCACGCCTCAGTCTGCTGGATAAGAGGATTTTTCAAACGCTCGTAATTCAATTGGGGCTGGTGCTCCATAACCGCAGTACGGTCGATGATAAAAATAATATCCGGGTTAGTTTTACGTATAAACTCGTTAGAAATGGGCTGTCCATGCAGGCCAGGCTCCTCTTTCAGGCTTGCCGGCTTTACACCTAACGTATCGTAGACAAATCCGTAGCGAGATCTGACGCCAAAAGAACTAAAGCTACCTTGATTATGGAGTAATATCAGAGCACGCTCGCTACGCTCGTCGATTTCCGATCGAACTTGCGCGACCTTCTCCGTCAATTCAAAAATTTTTTCTTCGGCGATCGGCTGCCGCTCAAAAATTTCTCCCAACTCGCGAATGTGGGTAACAAGCGCGTCCAGATAATTTCCGTGAGAGTTGAGCAAATCCCAATCAAAATGTAGTGTTGGCGCTATGTCTGATAAATGCGGATAACTCTGTGCCTGGATCGGCGAGATTAAGATTAAATCGGGCTTTAAGCGATAAACACTCTCCAGATTTGGACGTACAATCGCTCCCAAGTCTACGACTCTATCATCCTCCGCATATCGAGAAAGAAAATGCGGAACGTAATCTTTAGGCATGCCAGCAATAGGCACGCCCAACTGATCAAGAATATCCACGTCGTTCATATCGAAAGCCGCAACGCGCTTGGGCACTTTTTCCAGAGTAAGAGTACCCAACTGATGTACAACAGTTATCCGGGCGTCATCCACCTTGCCAAGCTGATTCTCAACCTGTTGGGAATCATCTGAATGACCACAACCGTTCAACAACAGTGACATCAGAAAACAGAGACTTACCAAACTCCCACGATACTTCTTACACCACATAGCGTTACCTTATGGATTAAAATAATTACACAAATAGCCATTACGAGTCTTTACGACATCAAAGTTAATTCCGTACAGGCACTGGAGATTTTTCTGGGTAATAATGGAATCCACCGGACCTGAAGAGTGCACGCTCCCGTGCTTTAATGCCAGAATCCAATCCGAGTAGTTGGCCGCAAAATTGATATCATGGATCACACAGATAATGGTTCGGCCGTCGACGTCGCAAAGTTCTCGCAGCGCCTGCATGATCTGCCGACTGTGCTTCATATCGAGATTGTTCAGAGGCTCATCAAGCAGCAACATATCGGTTTCCTGTGCGATAACCAAAGCTAACAATGCCAATTGTCTCTGGCCACCGCTGATTTCATGTAGGTTACTTCCACGCAGAGATGTTAGCGAAAGATATTCCAAAGCTCTGTCTATGGCGACTCGATCCATTTTTGTAAGTCTGCCGCGACTGTAAGGAAAGCGACCAAAGGCCACCAGTTCTTCGACGCGCAGTCGCTGGTGTATTTCCTGACTTTGACGCAGTGTTGCTACCAGCTGTGCGAATTGTCGCGGTGAATAGTCATCCGTATTTTTTTGATTCAGCCAGACGTTTCCATCCGACGGGTCCAACAGTTTCGCTAAAATCATTAACAGTGTTGATTTACCTGCCCCGTTAGGGCCAATCAGTGCCGTCATTTTTTTTTGCGGAAAGGTCACCGAAATATTATTTACGACCGCGTTTCCAGCGTAGTATTTACACAGATTTTCTATTCGGATCACAAGACCGACCTCTGGCGAAGCATAACGATGAAGAAAAATATCCCGCAGACTAAGTTAATAACAATATTGATGGTAACTTTGTAGTTGAATACATGTTCAACCGAAAATTGGGCCAGGATAAACAGTATCAAGGCAATACCGCTCGCCAGAACCAGGATGCTGGAATGGCGAAACGTCGGAGTAATTTGATAGGCAAGATTAGCAACAAATACGCCCATAAAGGCGGTTGGTCCAATCAGGCTCGTTGCAGTAGCGACCAGCAAAGTTACGGCGAACAACAAAATGCGAGTGTGCTCTTTATAGCTAACCCCTAATGCAACCGCTTGATCTCGACCCAAGCCCATGACATCAAGAGTGTTCATTATTGGCCGCAGTAAGACAATTGTCGCAAACACTATGAAACCCGAAATCGACAGATTGATTTTATTCTCTGCACCAAACGAAGCGTATTGAAACGATTCCAGTATCGCGAATTCTCCGGGACTGATCTTTAACTGGACGAATTGCGTCGCGGTGGTAATCACTAAAGACAGAACCATGCCAGAGAGAAGAACAAAAAAAATGTCCCTCCCAGCGTTCTTTAACAAAGTGGTCTGTAAAAGCCAGGAGTATACCAGCAGAATCATTAAGCCCGAGACGTGACTACCATAATGCCCAAACAAACCCGTACTCCCAACACCGGTTATCAATATGATCAATGCCTGAGAGAAAATGTAAACGGATTCGTATCCCATAACGGCTGGAGACAGAATACGATTTAGTGCCAGTGTCTGAAAGATAATAGAAGAGTACGCGATAGCAATACCCCCGATGATCATTGTCAGCAAACGCTGTAGGCGTCCGGGGATAATATAATTGAGGTCAAAATCAGAATGAAACAAAACAAACGCAATCGCTAAAACACCTGCGCACACCCAAACTAACAGAATTCTGGACGCGAGATTCACAGTCGTTTACGCCAGATCAACAGCAGAAAAAGACAGCCGCCGAGCCCACCTGCGGTAATGCCGATGGGTACCTCGAACGGGTAAATCAGCAATCGCGAAAGAAGATCGCAGAAAAGCAACAATCCGGCACCAGCTAGGGCCACCAAAGGTAACGTACGTGCCAGGTTATCGCCGTAGTAAAGCGCGACCAGATTCGGTACGGCCAAGCCTAGGAATGGAATGGCGCCTACGGCAATTACAGTGATAGAGGTCGTCAGAGAAACCACAATCAGCGCCAGTGAAGCCATGGCGGCATAGGAGATTCCCAGGCTGTTCGCCATGTCTCTGCCCATCCCCATAATGGTAAGCTGATGAGCACAGGCATATACGCCGATAATCAGTGGCAACAGAAGCCAAACAATTTCATAGTGCCCGACAACAATTTTGGAAAAATCACCCAGCAGCCAGCCCTGCATACTTTGCATCATGTTATTCTGGACCGCGTAAAATTCGGCTCCTCCACTAAGTACCGCCCCATACATCAACCCTGCTACAGGAATCAGCAACGGGTTTTTCAAACGCAGTCGATAGACAAAAGTAACGAAAATTCCGATGGCAAGTAGACAAACTCCAAACGCAATCGCAGTCTTCTCAAAAGTGCTGGTACCTGACACTGCTACGGAAATCAGAATTCCCAATTTAGCGGCATCTAATCCTCCCGTGGTAGCAGGCTCTACAAATCTATTGCGCAGTAGCTGCTGCAGGATAACTCCACATAAAGAGAGGCCCGCTCCGGTCAATAGTACTGAAACTAGTCTGGGTATACGGCTCGCTGTTAATGTCAGCCAGGCACCGTCGCTGACTTGCCCGAAACCACCACTCATCAGGGTATCGACACCAATACAGAGCGACAAAACACAGAGCGCTGAGAAACCGCCGATAACTAGCTTGGATATCATTTTTTTGCCATTGTCATGCACGCCAGAGCTTCTAACGACCAACCTTTGCCTTATGGCCGATTTTGGCCTCTATACCATCCAGAGCAATGTCTCTCTTTCGTTCCCACCACGCTCGGGTGCCGCCTTTCATAATGCTGATCATCGCGTTTATCTGCTCAGCTCTATCTGGATTCCGGGCGGCCTCAGATTGCCACAGCGCAATGATTCTATCTCTACGCGAATGACCGTTTTCTTCGGTTTTATCAAGAGACCACCACCCGATGAAACACTCGCCTACCATGTCTACGAGCATATCCACGGCAACCACTGCGTCTGCGAGATTAAAACCCTTTTCTTGCAACTGGCTTACTGATTCTGCAAATGAGTGAATACCAACTGTTGGGGTTATTTCCGCTCGGTGGATTGCTTCCGCAAGCCCCGGATTACGCCCATAAAGCATCCACAGAGCGTCGGTTAATACGATTAATTCTTCCCGCCAGTTAGTCGCTGGTGGGGCCCGCCAATCAAGCCGCTCTATGGCCAGTTCTGCCGCCAGGCGCACAATGTCGGTACGCCCCTTTACATGGTGATAAAGCGATGAATGATCGACTTTGAGGTGAGCGGCAATCGCCGGAATTGTAGCCTCGTCGATACCAAGCTCCAGCGCCGCCTCGGCTATTCGATCGCGCGAAATCTTACTCGGACGCCCCCGGCGACGCCGAGGTTTTGAGTCATTGGAAATATCAGTCATTGTACGGATCTCTCTGTCGAAAGACGCTGATTCTAGCCATTATCAGCGCCTCCCCCAATGTTCAAAATGAATCGCTCAAGTAGAAGTCCTTTAAAATTTCGCCTTAATTCCCAACCCGAACTCTCTCGGCTCTACTAAGTAGGCATTAATGCCACCGGTACTGCTGTCGGACACCTTCCGCACGGGTGCTCGCTTATCAAACAGATTTCTCCCGTAACCGAACAGTTCGATTTGACGGCTAACGCGATAATTTCCGTGTAGATTGACTAATGAAAAAGAGGTGACACGCAGCTCTGGGTCATTTGTATCGTTGGAAAAATAAGAATCGGTATAATTCACATCCCCACCGATACTGAACGACCGGGATATTTGGTATTCAACGCGAAAATTTGCCATATAGCCGGGCGCTTTACTGAATTCCTTGCCTACGAATTCCTCACCCCGGTAGTCTGAAAAATCACTGATTTCAGTATCCAAAACGCCCAGCCCAGCGCTCACTTGCAATTGCGCATTAGCCTGAAAATCAATACTGATCTCCAAGCCCTGACTGATTGCCTCATCTGCATTTATGATTACGGATCCAAAAGGACGGCCGTCAAGGTAATCTGTTACCGAGCGCTGCGAGTCCTTGAAAACCGTGTAGAAGAGGTTGGCATTCAGGCTCAATCGCTGGTCTAGAAGGGTCTGGCGAGTAAACACTTCGTAATTCCAGGCATACTCCTCGTCAAAGGTATAGTACTCGCCACCACGAAAATTAATACCTGTACCACCGGGAATATAGCCTCGGTTAACCAGCACTCCGATGTTCGATGTACCTGAAAATTCATAGGCTAAAGCTAATTTAGGCAAGAAAGCCGTAAAAGTTTTGTCGTAATCGTGGATCACGTTGGGCACATAACTCGCGGCACCATGATGACTGATTTCATCGACTTGGTAGCGAGCTCCAGCCGTTAATCGCCAATGGGGGCTGAATCGCCAAATCACCTCACCGTAGGGTGACAGACTTTGGTGGCGTAAATCGGCATCGGCATTACCGAAGGTGTTGTCCAGCGCATTGTTGGTTTTATCATCCCAGAGGAAGACACCAATCACTCCACTTAAGGGGGCACCTGAAGTCGCCAGATTAAAGCGAAGATCGTTAGATACATTTTCGTTGGATCGTAGCGCTTCTCCTTCATAGGGGGCCGCAAAATGAAATTTGTAATCCCCTTCTGAGTACTGGAGCTGGTTGGAAACCACCACACTCTCAGAGATTTCATAGCTGAGATCCAGAATGGAAACGTGACTGTCTGTTTCTTGATTATCCTGGTACAAAGACACATTATCCAGATCGTCGTAGGGTTGTGAGGTAACCTCGCTATTCGGGCGATTCACCTTGGTATACCCATAGGTGAACATTCCAGAGAAACCATCCAAAACCGAGGGTTGCCAGAGCACCTTGGCACGTACATCTTGAGTCTTCCAGTCCAGATCGAAACTATCCGCAGTGAAATCCGGATTCGTGTAGTCAATGAATGTATCACGCTGACTGTAATCTATCGCCAGTCGAGCGGCGACTTCGTCTGTCAGTGGGCCGGAGACGGTCGCGGAATATCGCTGTTTATTGCGGCTGCCAGCAAGTGCCTGCGCCTCCGCCTCGGGCGTAAACGTGGGCTCTCTGGTGTTGATGACAACAGCACCCGCGATACTGTTAGCACCCTGGCTACTGGTTTGAGGCCCTCGGTACACTTCGACTGAGTCAACATCCCACAAGCCTGCGGCTCCCAAGTTTAGTTCAGCCGATGTCAGGTAACGTCCATCAACGCTGATCGTCGCTCCCGGTATGGGTTTCGATAGATATGCATTACCTGCACTTACCGGCCCCTTTGTGTCAGTACCGCGAATGATGGGAGCATCCGTACTGCCTGCATAGAGCAGATTGACAGTGCCTCGCAACAATTCAGCAATTGTAGTTTGATCACGATTCCGCTCAATCATGTCCTGCCCCAGTACGGACACAGAGCTCTCCGTATTTTGTAATGATCGTTCTATTTTCTGTCCGTAAACGACAACCTCTTCCAGCTTAACTGGGCTTGCCCTGTTGGTAGCCTCAGAAGGACTTGGGTTTGATGCAAGCGCTGCGGAGGAAAGGAGAGTAATAGCGATTGCCAGAGTACTGTGTAAAAACCGAGAGCAATTCTTTTGTGAACATTGATTAGGAACTGGGGACGGCGACATTGCGAAACCTCGAAGGGACAATTAAACCTTGATGAGAACTATTGTTATTCAGGATATCAATCGCTAAACTATTTATCAACACCATGTTGTAAAATAGAGAAAAGGCAGCGCTTTCAGAATACGAAAGTACGCTTTCCCACCACCCATCACTGTAGTTTTAAGAGCGGCCGGCAGCACCCACCGAAGACAGTAAAAGAGTACACATATGAGACTTACCAACCGGAATCCCAGCTTCCGCTCCGCACTCTACCCAACGTTGAAACCCGTCCTGCCTTCGCTGATACTCGGTACGATTGCGGCAACGATGTCTGGGGGATCTGCTCTACTGGCTCTGTGGTGTTTAATTAGCTTTCTTACTTCGAGCGAGACGTCTCGGCTCGCTTCAGCGCTGGCATGCTTCGGCTTCGCTGGCATCTCTACGGGATGCTCAGCATGGATCTGCCATAGCGCAGAATTGAGTTTTTCGGTCGCACTGAAGAAACAGCTCGCCAGGCACCTGGTGAGACTACCAAGCAGCGTACTGGCAGCACTACCAAGAGAAGAAATCCGCAGGAGACTGGAAGGAGACATCACTGCTTTGCACCATATGATTGCGCATTTGCCTGGAGAGGCCGCCGTCTTTATCACCATTCCGACGACCACGTTGTGGCTTTTGATAAGCCTCTGCGGTTGGAACATTATTATCGCATTGGCTCCAGGGCTTATGGCAGCAATCTGCTATCTGGTCATCATCCCCAGTCGAATGGCACAACAGCAGCAGGATGGCCTCAATGTCATGCAGAACATTACAACATCCATTAATGAGATTACGCGCGGTGCCCCCATTCTGGCCGTCTGCGATTCCCGTGTTGGACCTCTGGCAGACTATCGCAAAGCAACGACCGAATTTGTCAACCTCGTTAAATATCGCGTTGGCCGGGTCGCCACGGTCGCAGCCGTCGCGACTTCCATGCTGCAGGCCGTCGCTACCTATGCCTTGGTCTACGCTGTAGGGCACGACTGGCCTGCGCAACATTTGGCGGCGGCATTGTTCTTCAGTCTGGTCCTCGTTACCCCTGCTCTGCGCCTGGGCCATGGGCTTGAATATGTGAACCATGGGAGAGCTGCCGCACGGCGGTTAAATGAATTTCTGTCTACCCCAACACTTCGCTTTGGCAAGAATACTCTCGTGACCAGCAATACCTCCGCGTTGGAACTGAACGGCGCTCTGCTACACCCATCTAACCAAAAAACAGACACAAAGCTCACACAAACGTTTAAGGCCGGCTGTATTACCACGATCACTGGCCCCAGCGGCAGCGGCAAATCCACCCTCCTCCGTTGTCTGGCGGGTAGAGATGAGCCAAAGGAAGGACAAGTGCTGCTGGATGGCGTTGCCTTGCAGCATCTCACCGAAGAGTGCATCAACGAACAGATATTCTATCTTCCTCAGGGCTCAGAGCTTCTCGATGAAACAATCACGGCTAACCTGAGACTTTCTTTACCGGGCGCCTCGGAAGCATGCTGCCTGGAAGTGCTACGGAAAGCTCGCCTGCACCTGCCTCTCGACACCCCTGGCGAAAAGCTCTCTGGCGGTGAAAAACAGCGGGTCAATTTTGCACGTGCATTGTTATCTCCGGCAAGAATCGTGCTGTTGGATGAGCCGACTGCGGCATTGGATAACAGGAATTCCGTACACCTGATAGAAATACTTGAGCACGAAGCCAGACTGAATGCCAGGATTATTGTGATTGTCACTCACGATGCAGAAATTATCGCGCGCGGCGATTATCGAATCGACCTTGGTAGAAAACAACCAGTGGAGACTCGAGCATGATCGGCCAAACTCTACGTAAACTGCCCGCCGTCGCCAAATCAATTCTGCTACCGACGGCGCTGCTCTGGATCGCAGCCTCTTTGATGGAAGCATCGACCTACCTGCTACTTGCATTCTCAATTGTCCATCAATTCTCACCATGGCCCGTCCTCCTGACGGCAATACTGACCGTTACTATTACAGTGTACGCTGCTCGTTCAGGCTACTGGGCCGGCGCACAACTCGCCGAAAATCTCTACCAACACTTGCGTGAGACGCTGCTAAACATCAGGCCGCGGTCGCTAACAGAAAAACCACGCTCAACCGCAACGCAGCTTGCTACAGGGGGCATCCCTGGACTTATGAGTATTCCAGCACATCAATTGCAAGTGTTTTTGCACGCCCCACTCTTACCCATTTTTCTCTCAATCGGCGCGATAGGCATCGTTGGGATGCCATTAGGGCTGACCCTGACCTTATCGCTGGTGATATCTTTCGCCTGGCAGTGGCGGGCTCAAAAAGCGTTGGCCGACTCAGAAAAACAACGTCTTGCCAGCGAGTCCGCAACAACGTTATCCACACATGAGCTCGCAAATAACACTGAATGGCTGCGTGGCGCGGCAGGATTCACTGAGGCAACGCATCGTATAGAGCTGGCCTGGATGGCGCAATCGGGGGCGCTTGCAAACAGCATTCGCGCGATTGCCAGAGCATCTTTAGAATCAACGCTGGCCAACCTTCTGCCTTTAGCGAGTATCAGCGTGGTATTGCTACTTATTAACGAGACTTCAACAACCGTGATCCTTGCTGCGCTCATGTTGACAATGCGTGCGACCTCTCCTTTGGAAAATATCACCATAGCGGCCATAGGATTCAACAATCAGCGCAAAACACTGAGAGACTATCAAGCACTGGAGGATCTGCCCAGTATCCCACTGGGTCATAGCGAACAAACCGCCGACCCATCGGTCAACATTCAGCCTAACGACGCCAAGCTGACTCTGGTTGACATCAAATTAGGACCACAACAGCAACCTGTCTGCTTGAACCTGCCCAAGAATCACCGATTGGTTATCCGAGGAGCCAGCGGCAGCGGCAAAACAACACTTTTTCATCAGCTGCTGGGATTTGAGCCACTCCAGGAAGGAGCGATTTTACTCGACAACCGGCCGCTACAGTCTTTCTCCAGAATTGACTTGGCCAGGCAGCTAAGCTACGTCAATCAGCATCCCATATTATTCAACGGGACAATTGCCAGCAATATTCGCCTTGGCAACCCAGATGCAAGTGACGATGAAATAACCACTTTGTGCGGTCATTTACAGTTAGGTGAACTGATTGCACGGAATCCAAAGGGTATTCATCAACCCATAATGGACAATGGCGCTCAGCTGTCCGGTGGCGAGGCACAGCGTATCAATATCGCGAGAGCTGTCGTAAAACAGGCGCCATTACTTTTGTTGGATGAGCCCACCTCATCATTGGACGCTGATACTGAGAACGCAGTAGTGAATTTGATTTTACAACAAAGGATAACACTTCTGGTTATCACTCATCGTCATTCAGCCCTATGGCAACCAGATCAAACACTGACATTAACAGAATGAGATACAAATCCCTCTAGAAAGAAACCGTGAATTCAGCTCACTAGTGCATCTGGTGGATAGATTCTTAAAAAAGTTATCTCTCTATTTGTCTTACTACTTCGATTTTCGGGTAACTAACCCCATCCTGAGAGTTAAGAAAATACGGCAAATAATGAAATTTAATTGGTTATGCTATATGAAAGCTTCGTTAGTAGTGTCTACATTATCCACTTCTACATGGAATGCTCTAAATTTCACGTGAATAACACATCTAAAGTTTAGAGCGAACCAGGCCAGCCGGACTAAGATCTTCAAGTCTGGGTGACCTTTTCCCTCGTCAATTTTCCTTGTGTTACGCGACTTTACGCTGCTTATACTCAAAATCTATCCTTTCTCTCTCATCGGGAGGCCGGAATTTTTGGCCTTTACTGTTCCAG